>NZ_JBITJM010000032.1:0-54021 GCF_044460025.1 Streptomyces sp. NPDC050161
AGTGCTTTGTTGATGTCGTGGGGGGTGTTGATGATTCCGGCGGAGAAGCGTGTGTGGGGGGTGTGGTAGGGGGTGGTGCTGGCGATGACGTGGTGGTTGCGGAGGGTTTGGACGACGGTTTTGGGGGTGTGGCCGTGGACGTCGAAGCAGACGAAGCCGGCGGAGTGGTGGGGGTTGAGGGGGGTGTGGAGGGTGATGTGTTTCATGCGGGCGAGGCCTTCTTTGAGTTGGCCGTTGAGTTCGAGGATGCGGTTGTGGATGCGTGTGCGTCCGATTTGTTGGTGGAAGTGGAATGCTTCGATGGTGGCCCATTGGTGTTCGTAGGCGAAGAAGCCGCCGGGGCTGATCCATGAGGCTTGGGTGGGGCCGGTGGGGGGTCGTTCTTCTCGCCAGGCGTCTTCGGGTTCTTTGGCCATGATGCTGGGGATGGTGGGTTGGAGGAGTGCCCAGTTTTCGGGTTTTGCCCAGATGATTCCGGTGCCGTGGGGGCCGAGGATCCATTTGTGGGTGCCGGCGGAGAAGAAGTCGCAGCCCATGGTGGCGACGTCTTCGTCGATGACGCCGAAGCCGTGGACTCCGTCGACGACGAGGAGGATGCGGTTTTTTTCGGTGCGGTGGCGGTTGAGGTCGGCGATGGTGTCGGCGATGCGGGCTATGGGGAGGCGTACGCCGGTGTTGGAGTGGACCCAGGTGACGCCGACGACGCGGGTGTGGGGGCGTATGGCGGCGCGTATCCGGGCGATGGCTGTGTCGGGGGAGAAGTTCAGTGAGGATTCGTAGAGGGGTATTTTGCGTACGCTGGCGCCCCATTTGTCGGCGGCCAGGCGCATGGATTCGTGGTGCGGGTAGAATTCGTGGGTGGTGGTGAGGATTTCCTGGCCTGCTGTGAGGCGCAGGCCGTTGTAGATGAGGGCGAGTCCCATCGTGGTGCTGCTGGTGAGGGCGATTTCGTCGGGCTGTCCGCCGACGTATTCGGCGGCGGCGGCGCAGACGTCGCGCCACTTCATGTCCTCGTCGCGTTCGAACATGTTGTCGTCGAGGAAGTTGTACGGGTTTTCGTCGAAGCCCTTGCGGTATTTGGCGATGGCCTCGCGGACGGGGGCCGGGTTCGAGGCGAAGAAGAAGTTCGACAGGTGTGCGAGGTCGGGGTCGAGCAGGAACTGGGCGCGGACGGACTTCCAGTCGTGCGGTATGAAGGGCTGGGGTGCGGCCTTCTGTGCGGCGGTGGCGATGTTTCCTACGGACCCTAAGGCCAGTGAGGAAGCCGCGATGCCGGAGCCGGCCAGGATTTTGCGACGTGAAAGAGGCACGATTACTCCTCTATGAAGGGTTACGCAGTGACTGCGTATCGCCGGATGAAGACAGGTGTGGTGTGTCGAAGCCGCTTTTTCCGGGGTTCACTATCGAAGGATCCCATTCCGCCTGTCAAGGGCGTTATCCGAAACCCCGGACGTGAAATGTTGCGTGTTCGTGAAGATTCGGCGGCGTGTCCGCGGGCTGAACCGGCAGCGTCTTGTGCGGGAACTGTCCGGGAAGTCAGGAGTGTGTGCGGGGTGCGGATCGCCGTGGCGGGCGGCTGGATCCGGACGGTTGCCGGGATCGTGTGAACCGGGTCCGGATGCTCAATGGCGGGGCGGGCGGCGGGGAAACCGCCGGCTGGTGCTCCGGGGTGGTGGTGAAGGGGCCCGGGTGGGCTTGACGGATCACGATCATTGATCGTTAACTTCGATCGTTAACTATTTCCTATCTATCTGTCATATGACAAGAGGGGGAGTGGTGGGGGCGTTGGCATACTTATTAGAGACAACCGCTCTGGACATCGGGGCGTCGGTGGGGGGCGGGTGCGCCGAGGTCCATCTGGTGCCGGTCGCTTCCCTGGTGGCTGCGGATTCGCCGCGTCTGGGCGGGCTGAGCCGGGAGCATGTCGAGGTGCTCGCCCAGCGGGATATCGCGCCGATCCTGGTGCACCGGGACACCCAGCGTGTGGTCGACGGGATGCACCGCCTCCAGGCCGCCCGCCTGAGGGGGGAGCGGGTGATTCCGGTCCGGTATCTGGACGGGCCGGTCAGTGAGGTTTTCCTTCACTCGGTGGCGGCCAATGTCACCCATGGCCTGCCGCTGACGCTCAAGGACAGGAAGGCCGCGGCCGGGCGGATCCTGGCCTCGCACCCGGACCTGTCGGACCGCGCCGTCGCGCGGATCACGGAGCTGTCCCCCAAGACCGTCAGTGCGGTGCGCCGTTCTTCGACTGAGGAAGTTCCTCAGTCGAAGGTCCGGGTCGGGGCGGACGGCCGCTCCCGCCCGCTCGATGCGGCGCGGCGCCGGGAGGCGGCACGCGCTTTCCTGGCCGAGCATCCCGGCGCCACGCTCCACGAGATCGCCGCCAGCGCGGGGGTGTCGGTCAGCACCGCGTGCGAGATCCGGCAGCGGATGCGGCGCGACACGCAGGCCCCCGCGCCGCCGCGCCTGCGGGTCGCCCGCGAGGGCCGGGACTGGAGCCGGCCGGAGGGCACCGCGGCGCCCGCGGACAGCCAGGGCCGGGAGTGCAGCCGGGCGCAGCGCATCGAGACCCTGGCCAAGGACCCCTCGCTCCGGTTCACCGAGTCCGGGCGCGCACTGCTGCGCTGGCTCAACGAGCGCGCGCCGGATCTGGAGGCGGGCCGGCAGCTGATGGCCGCGGTGCCGCTGCACTGCGCGGTCGCCGTCGCGGATGTGGCCAACTCCTACGCCCGGGAGTGGCAGCGCTTCGCCAGCGCCCTGGACCAGGCCGTCGGCGACGCGGTCGAGGGATAGACGCGCCGGAGCGGGACGACGTCCAGCGCACCGCCGGGGCCGGGATACACCGCCGGCGACCGCCAGCCCCCGGTAACGGCAAGGACCCGCCGACGACGACAAGGGCGCTCCGGCGAGGCAAGGATCCTCCGGCGACGGGCGAGGACCCGTCAGCAATGGCAAGGCACCTCCGCCGGCGAGGACCCGTCGGCGACGGGCAAGGACCTTCCGGTAACGACAAGGATCTGTCAGCGACGGTGAGGACCCGTCGGCACCGGCAAGGGCGCTTCGGTAACGACAAGAACCCCTCAGCGGTGGCAAGGGACCTCCGGCGACGGCAAGGGCGCTCCGGCGAGGGAAGGATCCTCCGGCGATGACGAGGATCCGCCGGCAACGGCAAGGGCGCTCCGGCGACGGGCAAGGACCCGTCAGCAATGGCAAGGGACTTCCCCCGACGGCGAGGGCCTGTCGGCGATGGCAAGGGCGCTTCGGCAACGACAAGAACCCGTCAGCGACGAGGATCTGTCGGCGACGGCAAGGACCCACCTGCGCCGACGAGACCCGTCGGCGATGGCAAGACCCTTCCGGTAACGGCAAGGATCCGTCAGCGACGGTGAGGACCTGTCGGCGATGGCAAGGACCTTCTGGTAACGGCAAGGCCCCACCTGCGCTGACGAGACCCGTCGGCGAGGGAAGGATCCTCCGGCTATGACGAGAATCCGTCGGCGACGACGAGGACCCGTCGGCGACGACGAGGACCCGTCGGCGACGACGAGGACCCGTCGGCGACGACGAGGACCCGTCGGCGACGGCAAGGCCCCTCCGGTAACGACAAGGACCGGTCAGCGACGGCAAGGCACCTCCGCCGGCGAGGACCTGTCGGCGGTGGCAAGGATCTTCCGGTAACGGCAAGGATCTGTCAGCGACTGTGAGGACCCGTCGGCAACGGCAAGGGCGCTCCGGCGAGGGAAGGATCCTCCGGCTATGACGAGAATCCGTCAGCGACGGTGAGGACCCTCCGGCGACGGCGAGGACCTGTCGGCGGCGGCAAGGGCGCTCCGGCGACGGGCAAGGATCGTCAGCAATGGCAAGGGACTTCCGCCGACGGCGAGGGCCTGTCGGCGCGGCAAGGACCTTCCGGTAACGGCAAGGCCCCACCTGTGCTGACGAGACCCGTCGGCGATGGCAGGGCCCCTCCGGTAACGGTGAGGATCCGTCAGCGGCGGCGAGGACCTGTCGGCAACGGCAAGGACCTTCCGGCAACGGTAAGGATCCGTCAGCGCCGACGAGACCCGTCGGCGACGGCAAGGCCCCGTCGGCGACGGCAAGGCCCCGTCAGCGCCGGCAATGGCCCGCCTGTGCCGACAAGAATCCGCCTGTGCCGGCATTGGCCTGCCTGCGATGGCAAGGACCTGCCGGCGCCGGTAAGGCCCCGTCCTGGTCCGCCTCGTTCCGGAATGGGGCTCGTAATTCCGTCCATGTATATGGACGGGCGGAGTTCCGGATCCTTTTCTTGACGGCATGATCAGAACGCTGAATGATGAAATCGCACTCGGCGGTATATTTCCTCCGGCCGGGCATGGACCCCGAAAAGACTCCTCGTGATAACCGGCCGGACGGCTGCGGGAGCGAGGCAGTGAACTGTTCGACCGGACATGGAATTCGACCGAACGTCAAAGGGCCTGGAGTTCAGAATGAATCAAGGGGGGCTCAAGTGGAGACGACCGTAGTCGGCGCGGAGACGAGCGTGGACGTGGCCGTCGTCGGTGCGGGGCCGGCCGGCCTGTACGCCGCTTACTGTGCGGGATTCCGGGGGCTTTCCAGCGCAATAGTCGACGCACTTCCCCAGCCGGGCGGCCAGATAGCGGCCCTCTATCCGGAAAAGAAAATCTATGACGTCGCCGGCCATGCGGGCGTGCGGGGCCGGGAGCTGATCGACCAGCAGGTCGCCCAGGCCGCGCCGTTCCATCCGCGCTACCTGCTCGGCAGGACGGCGGCCTCCCTGACCCCCGACCAGGACCAGGGCCAGGGCCAGGGCCGGGGCCGGGGCCGGGGCCGGGGGGCGGGCTGGACGGTCGCCCTGGAGGACGGCGGGCGGGTGCGTGCCCGGGCCGTTGTGATCGCTGCCGGGCTGGGCCGCTCCGTCCCGCGTACCCTGCCCGGCCTGCGGCCCTACGAGGGGCGGGGCGTGGCCTACCACGTGCCGCGCCTGGAGGAGCACCAGGGCCGTGACGTGGTGATCGTCGGCGGCGGCGACAGCGCCGTCGACTGGGCCCTGGCCCTTGCCCCGCTGGCCCGGTCGGTGACCGTCGTCCACCGGCGCGCGGCCTTCCGCGCCCACGAGCACAGCGTCAAGCAGATGTACGCGGCCGGTATCCGCGTGCTGACCGAGGCGCAGGTGACGGCCTGCACGGGCGCCGGCCGCCTGGAGGCGGTCCGCGTGTCCAGCGGCGGGGAGGAGCTGGTGCTGCCCGCGCAGGCGCTGGTCGCGGCGCTGGGTTTCATCACCAGCCTCGGCCCGCTCGCCGACTGGGGCCTTGGGGTGGAAAACCGCCAGATCACGGTCGACCGGGCGATGCGCACGAACCTGCCGCGGGTCTACGCCGTCGGCGACATCTGTACCTACCCCGGCCGCGTCCCGCTCATCTCGGTGGGCTTCGGCGAGGCGGCGACCGCCGCCAACCACGCCGCCCTCGAACTGCGTCCCGGCTCCCGCCTCGCGCCGGCGCACTCCACCGACCCCGACACCGCCCCGCTGTCATGACCTTCAAGAAGCTGGTCATCCTCCCGGCGGGAGCCGAGATCCTGCTGCCCGCGGATTCCCCCCTCACCGAAGTCGAGTACGAGAGCACGCAGCGGCTCATCCCGTTCGGATGCCGTTCCGGCTCGTGCGGCGCGTGCGTCGTCGAGGTGCTGGAGGGCTTCGAGGCCCTCGGCGAGCCCGACGACGACGAACTCGACTTCCTCGAAGACCTCGGCCGGACCGGCGGAGGCCACCGCCTGGCCTGCCAGTGCCGGCTGCGGGGCGACGCGACCGTCCGCGTCGCCGACGACATCTGACCCGCTCGCCCGGACGTCCGAGCCACGCTCGCACCGAACGCCGAGCACCCATGAAAAACCCGCACAAATCACACCACACGAGAAACACGAGAAAGGTGACACCATGCCGAACCGCGTGACCAACGCCGGCTACGGGGACCGCACTCCGTTCCTCAACGCCTCTGCCTCGGCCAAGCTGCGCGCCGAGATCGACGAGGTCCTCGACCAGCAGGTCCTGGAGTGGTACGCCAACGTCCCCGAGGCCGCACACCTCGAGGGCAAGGACGTCGACTCCGAGTACTACAAGCGCAACCTGATCGAGACCGCCTGGCGCATCCGGCTGCTGCGGGTCTCCGAGGCCAAGGCGCTGGTGGAGATCGCCAAGCGCAGCCCGGAGGCGGCGCAGGTCTGGGCCAACTACGAGCAGGAGGAAATGCTCCACGACGAGCTGTTCATCACCGACCTGGCGAAGGTGGGGGTGACGCGTGAGCAGTTCCTGGCCACCGAGCCCTACCTGTCGACGAAGCTGCTGACCGGGTACTTCTCCTACCTCCTGGACCACGAGGGCCCGCTCGGCGTCGTCGCGTACTCCTACCTGGTGGAGTACGTGAACGTGAAGCTGGAGCCCAAGAAGCTGGAGGCGCTCAAGGGCTCGGTCGGCGAGAGCAACATCGGCGGCCAGATCAACCACTCGCACACCGACATCAACGACGACCACCCCGGCGAGGTCTGGGCGGCCGTGCGCCACCTGCTCCAGAGCGACGACGACGTCGCCGCGTTCAAGCGCTACCTCCGCGAGCACCAGTCGATCCTGGCGCAGTACTTCGAGGAGCTCTACCTGGACACCATCGCCAAGGCCGAGAAGCAGCCGGCCTGAGTCCTGTCCTGACAGCGGGGGCGCGGCGCGAACCGCCGCGCCCCCGCCCGCCGGTGAGGAGGCCGGATGAGCATGGAAAACGCCAGGGGAGTGCTGCTGCTCAGCCATGTCGGGTTCTCGTTCATGGAGGACCTCGCCGCCGTGGTCAGGGCGCGGGGGCTGAACGTCTACGTGCTCAGCTCGCTGCCCGAGCCGCAGCACCAGCAGTCCAGGCCCGGCGCGCTGGCGGACCTCGCCGACGACGTCCGGGTCAGTGCCGGGCACGTGCTGGGCCCGCACGACGTCGAGGACTACCTCGGCCATCTCAAGACCGCCGGCACGCAGGTGCTGGGCTGCCTGACCGTCTGGGAGGGCTACCGGCACCTGATGGCGCTGGCCAACGCCCGCCTGGGAGTGCCGGACCTGGAGGAGAAGCAGGTCCTTGAACTGCGCGACAAGCTGACCCTGCGCAACCGTCTGGCCGACGCCGGCCTCAGCCGGGGCCGGGCCTCAGCCCTCACCCCCGCAACGCTCGCCGCCTGCCGGCGCGAGGGCGGGCGGTACTTCATCAAGCCGGTCAGCGGCATCGCCTCGTTCGGCGCGTTCCCGCTCACCCCCCACACGACCTGGGCCGACCTGGAACGCATCGCCGCCGAGGCCCGCTCCGACACGGTCTACGCCAGCGCCTTCACCACCGACCCGGACCCCACCGGCCCCGCCGGCCCCGCGGGCCCGCACTCCGGCACGGCCGCGGACACGGCCGCAGCCGCGGGCAACGCCGCACGGCCGGACACGGGCGCAGCCCGGAACACAGCCCGGAACGCAGACCACGGCGCAGCCCGGAACACAGCCCAGCCCACAGCCCAGAACGCGGGTTTCGGGATGGAGTTCCTCATCGAGGACTACGTCCCCGGGCAGGAGTTCAGCTTCGAGGTCATCGTCGCCGACGGCACGCCGCACGTGGTCGCCGTGCACGAGAAGTGCGAGGTGACCGAGACGGCGGGCACCGTCCTGGAGAACGCCTGCGTCAGCCCGCCCACCAGCCTGTCCCGGCAAGAGACTGCCGCCGGCCTGCGCTGGGTGGCGAACGCACTGGAAACCCTCGGCCTGCACTGGGGCTGCTTCCACATCGAGGCACGCCACACCCCCGACGGCTGGGACCTGATCGAGATCAACCCGCGCGTCGGCGGCAGCCTGATCTCGCCCAGCGTGGCCGCCCTGACCGGCGGCACCGGCCTGCTCGACCTGTGGCTGGACTCCCAGCTCACCGCCGGCCGGCCCGGCGCATTCCGCCAGAGACTGAAGGACCTGTCGTTCGCGGCGGACGGCACCACCCCCAGCCCCGAGGCGACGTTCTTCCGCGTCTTCTTCGCCGACCCCGGCACCATCCGCCGGACGGCACTCAACGACGACCTCCCGCTCAAGCCGGCCCTCTCCCACGTCATCCTGGGGCCCGGCGACGTGGTGGAGTCCTCCTCACGCGAGGTGTTCTTGGGCCAGGTCCTGTGGCACATGGACCTCGCCGGCCGCGAGAGGGTCCTCGCCGGCCTGCTGCCCGCATCCGAGCACGCGATCGAGATCGAGTACGAGACGGAGCACGGATGACCAGGCCGATACTCCTCATCGTCGACTACAACCTCAGCCGGATCGACGAGGTCCGCCACCTGCGCGACCACGCCCGCGCACGCCACGGCGCGACGGTGATCCTCATCCGCGCCGACCCCACCGACGCCGACCACGCCATGGCCGACGAGGTCATCGACCTCGACCCGCTGCGCGACGACTTCGCCGAGATGGGCGAGAAACTGCTCGGCGACCGGCGCGGGCAGATCCGGGCGGGCATCGTCTTCTCCGACAACGCCGTACGCAGCGGCGCCGCCCTGCTGGAGCGCCTGGGCGTCCCGGTCGACTCACCGCAGCTGGCCGAGGGCGCGTTCTCCAAGTACCGCCACCGCCTGGGCGAGGCACGCGTCGCCGACCTGCTGGCCGCACAGCGGATCATGGTGCCGGCCTTCGCCGAGATCGCCTCGCTCGACCAGCTGCGGGACTTCGCCCGCGACCACCGCGAGGGCTTCGTCGTCAAACCCGCGGCGGAGGGCAACAACCGGGGCGTCGTCGTCGTCCGCCACGGCGACGACCTCACCGCGGCGTTCGCCGAGGTCCTGCCCTACCTGGAGGGCGGCGTCATCTGCGAGGAACTCATCCCCTACCGGCGCGAGTACTCCTTCGACGGGCTGGGCCCGCTGGCGTTCCTCACCGAGAAGATCAGCGCACGCGGCCGGTACCCCGTCGAGATCGCACAGGTGCTGCCCGCCGGCGTCGACGAGCACGAACGCGCCACGCTGGAGCGCGCGGGGCGGCAGGCGAACTGGCTGGTCGGCCAGTGCGACGGGCCGTTCCACAACGAGATCAAGCTCAGCGACGACGGACTGCGCGCCGGGGTCGTGGAGCCCAACCGGCGGCCGGGCGGGATGAAGATCTGGTCACTGGCCCGCTGGGTCTACGGCATCGACCTGCACCACCGCTGGGTGGACGCGGCCTTCGGCACGGCCGCCGACGCGGGACGGCTGGTGCCCGGCTGCTCGGCGGCGACGGTGATGCTCGGCGTCGGCAGCGACCGCTCCTTCTGCCCCCGCGACGTCGCACCCGGCACGGACCCGTTCGCCGACGCCGTGCACGCCACCGCCGAACGCTTCGGCCTGGCCGAGGGCGAGCTGACCGTCACGGAGTTCTCCTGGCTCTCGCCCGAGCGCCGCGACCTGCACGCCGTCGCCCGCGACAACGCGGACTTCGCCGCCCAGGGCTGCATCGTCCTGCGCGGCGACCGCGCCGACATCCGCACCGTCGTCCACGCGCTGCGCGACGCCTGGTCACACGCCCTGGACCGGGCCCTCGCCCTCCCCGCACCCCTCAGGAAGGCCCGATGAAGATCCTCGTCCTGCACCGTGTGCCCTACTTCAAGATCGAATACCATCGCGGGATGTCCCACGACCGGCACGAGGTCACGTACTTCGGAACCGACCGGGCGTTAGCCACCCTGCCGCCCGACCTGCGCTGCGAGAGGGTCAGCCGGCCCGGCACCCGCCCGGCCTTCGACGAGGCCCTGGACTGGCTGGCACAGCAGCCCCGCCACTTCGACCGGGTCATCTCGGTCTCGGAGTACGAACTGCTCGACGCCGCCCGGCTGCGCAAGCACCTGGGCGTGGCGGGCGCACCGGTGGACCAGGTCGCGCTCGCCCGCGACAAGGTCCTGATGAAGCAGGCGGTCCAGGACGCCGGCCTGCGGGTGCCGCGCTTCCTGCCGCTGCCCCGCTTCCTCGCACAGGGCGGCCAGGTCCCCTGGCACGGCCCGACCGTCCTCAAGCCGCACCGCGGCGCCTCCAGCGAGGACGTGCTCGTCTTCGGCACCCCGCAGCAGGCCGCCGCCGCGCTCACCACACGCCGCACCGGCGTCGCCGGCCTCGACGCCGGCCGCGGCCTGGACGACTTCGAGGCCGAGGAGTTCGTCTCCGGCCCGATCCGGCACTACGACGGCCTGGTGCAAAGGGGCGAGGTCCTTCTCCTGAGCGCGAGCGAGTACGTGGGCACCTGCCTGCAGTACGCGCAGGGCTCGCCGATGGGCTCCTTCCAGATCGCCCTGGACGACCGGACACGCGCCTGGGTCTCACGCGCCCTGGCCGCCGTCCGCATCGAGGACGGCAGCTTCCACCTCGAAGCGATCGTCCACGAAGGGGAGTTGGTCTTCCTGGAGGTCGGCAACCGGGTCGGGGGAGCCGACGTGGTGGCCACCGTGGAGCTGGCCACCGGCGTCCACCTGCCCTCCTACGAACTGCGCATCCTGCTGGGCGAGCCCGTCGCCGGGACACTGCCCGCCCCGCCCGCCGACCGGCGCCGCTACGGCTGGTTCGTCCACCCCGGCCACCACCTGGCCGGGCAGGAGTTCCAGGCCCTGGAGGGCGCCGCGGCATTCCGCGCCGGCCCCCGCGTGGTCACCTGGAACGAACTGCCCCCCGGCGCACCGCTGCCCGACCACATCACCTACCAGGCCGGGGAGACGGTCCTCGCCGGGATCGTCGCCTGCGACACCCCCGAGGACACCCGGGACTGGATCACCGGCCTGTTCGGCTCCCTCTCGGTCCGCACCCGCCCGGCCGCCTCCATATCTCCATCTCCGGAACAGGTCTCTGCATGAAGAAACAGCACATCCTGCTCGCGGTGCTCGTCACCGCGATCTGGGGCCTCAACTTCTCGGTCATCAAGATCGGGCTCGAAAGCGTCGACCCGCTCATCCTGGCCGGGATCAGGTTCGCGCTCAGCGCACTGCCCGCGGTGTTCTTCCTCAAGCGGCCCCAGGTGCCGTGGCGGTACACCATCGGCTACGGGCTGGTCTTCGGCGTCGGCCTGTGGGGCGTGGTGAACCTGGGCATCAAGGCCGGGGTGTCGTCGGGGATCGCGTCGCTGGTGCTGCAGTTCAGCGCGTTCTTGACGATCGTGCTCGGGGCCGTGGTCTTCCGCGAGTCGCTGTCGCGCTTCCAGTACCTGGGCATCGCGGTCGCCCTGGCCGGCCTGGTCTCGATCACCTTCGTCACCGACGGCACCGTCACGATCGCCGGCGTCGCCCTGGTGCTGTTCGGCGCCATCGCGTGGAGCGTCGCCAACGTCATCCTCAAGAAGGCCGCACCCAAGGAAATGCTGGCGTTCCTGGTGTGGTCGAGCCTGTTCTCCCCCCTCCCGCTGTTCCTGCTGGACCTCGCCGTCAACGGCACCAGGGGCTTCGTCGAACTGCCCCACCAGATCGGCTGGGCGGCCATCGCCTCCCTCCTCTTCCAGGCCTACCCGAACACCGTGCTGGGCTACGCCGTGTGGAACTGGCTGCTGCGCGAATACCCGGTCTCCACCGTCGCCCCGCTCTCCCTGCTCGTCCCCGTCTTCGGCGTACTGGGCTCGGTAGTGATCTTCAACGAGGCGCTGCCCCCGCTCAAACTGGTCGCCGGAGCACTGATGGTCATCGGCCTGGTCATCGGCCTGTACGGCAAACGCCTCACCGAGTCCCAGCTCGCCACCCGCCTCCCGTCCGTGAGCCGCTGATGAGCGCCCTGAACGCACTCGCCGACCGCTACATGGACGAGATGGCCGTCCTCGACCCCTGCCTGGCCTCGATGATCGGCATCGCCGGGCAGGAGCAGCGGCTGACCGACTTCGGCCCGCAGGCGGCGCAGGCACGCACCGAACTGGCACGCCGCACGCTCAAAGCACTCGAGGCCGCACCGGTCACCGGCGACGCGGAGCGGATCGCGGCGGCCGTGCTGCGCGAGCGCCTGGCCACCGAGGTGGCCCTGGCCGACGCCGGCGCCTACGCCACGCTGCTGGACACCCTCGACGGGCCCGTCCAGCGGATACGGCAGACGCTGGGACTGCTGGACCAGGGCGCCGACACCGCATGGGAGGCACTGCTGGCGCGGCTGCGGGCCGTGGCCGCAACGCTGGCAGGACTGCGCGAAAGCCTCCAGGCCGCCCGCCGCGCCGGCCGCATCGCGCCGCGCCGCCAGGTGATCCGCAACGCCCAGGACTGCCGGGACATGCGGCAGTACCTGGCGGGGCTGCCCGCCGGGCACGGCGACGGCGCCCTGCGGGCCGCCCTGGAGGAGGCCGCCGCGGCGGCCAACCAGGCCCTGACCGGGTTCGCGGCCTACCTGTCCCAGGAACTGGCCCCGCACGCACCCCAGTTGGACGCGCTGGGAGGGGACCGCTACCAGCTGGGCGTGCGGGAGTTCCTCGGCACCCACCTGGACCTGGCGCAGACCTACGCGTGGGGCTGGGACGAACTGGCCCGCGTGCAGCGGGACATGGCCGCCGCGGCGGCGCAGATCGCGCCCGGCGAGCCGGTGCCCGCGGTACTGGCCGCGCTCGACAGCGACCCGCGCCACCAGGCGAAGGGGGCGGCGGCGTTCCGCGACTGGATCCAGGAACTCGCCGACAGCGCCATCGCCGACCTCGACGGGACGCACTTCGCGATCCCCGCACCGCTGCGGCGCATCGACTGCCGCATCGCCCCCGCCGCCAACGGGCCCGCCTACTACCTGGCGCCCAGCGAGGACCTCTCCCGCCCCGGGACGGTCTGGTGGCCGCTGACCGACCCCGACGCGCCGATCTCCACGTGGACGGTGCCGAGCACGATGTTCCACGAAGGCGTCCCGGGCCATCACCTCCAGCTGGGCGTGACGACCCTCAACACCACCACCCTCAACCGGTTCCAGCGGCTGTCGTCCGAACTGCACCCCGGACACGTCGAAGGGTGGGGCCTGTACGCCGAGCGGCTGATGGACGAACTGGGCTACCTCGCCGACCCGGCACACCGGCTGGGGATGCTGGCCGGCGGGCAGCAGATGCGCGCCGCGCGCATCGTGCTGGACATCGGGCTGCACCTGCAGCTCCCGATCCCTGCGGGCACCGGGTTCCACGAGGGGGAGCGGTGGACGCCGCTGCTGGCCCGCGAATTCCTCACCGGGCACTGCGGGCTGGGCCCGCCGGGGTTCGTCGACTTCGAGATCGACCGGTACCTGGGACGCCCCGGGCAGGCCATCGCCTACAAACTGGGCGAGAAGGTCTGGCTCCAGGCACGGGACGAGGCCCGCCGCCGCGACGGCGCCGCATTCGACCTCAAGAAGTTCCACCACCACGCCCTGGACCTGGGACCGATGGGCCTGGACCTGCTGCGCGCCGAACTGGGCCGCACGCACTGACCCGCCGGGCGTGCCCGGGGAGGGCCGGTCCGGGGAGGGCCGGTCCGGCGGGCTGCCGCGACGCCACGGCAGCCCGCCGGGCACGCCCCGCGTCGCCCTGAGCCGTCAGCACACCGGGAGCCGGGCGCCGGGAGCCCGGCCGGCCCGGCGGCGTCCGCGCGCCCGGCGGCGTCCGCCGCCCGCCCTGTGCACACACCGGGGCCGGCGGCGAGAGCCCCCCGCTCCTCCCTCGGACGGCCCGCACCGTCCCGCTGCGCAGACCCGCCGCCACGGCGCCGGGTCCTGCTGAGGTCTACCGGGTCCTGTGCACGTGGGTGGTGTCGGCGCCGAGGGGGGTGCCGTCGGCGCCGGTCGGGGCGATGTCCGGTACGGGGGTGCCGTGCTCGTCGACCAGGGTGGAGTGCATCTCGCCGGGGGCGAAGGCATGGCGTTCTCCCCACTGCCGCAGGGTGAGGACGACGGGGAAGAGGTCGCGGCCGGCGTCGGTGAGCACGTATTCCTGGCGGCGGCCCGAGGGTGCGGTGCGCTGGGCGAGGAGCCCGTGGGCGGTGAGCTTGCGCAGCCGGTCGGTGAGGATGTTGCGGGCGATGCCGGTGCGGCGCTGGAACTCGGTGAACGAGCGCGTCCCGTCCATCGCGTCGCGGATGACGAGCAGGCTCCACCTGTCGCCGACGAGGTCGAGGGTGCGGGCGACGGGGCAGTCGGGGTCGGTCCAGTCGGGGTTCGGGGCGCGCATGGTGGTGCGCGGCATGACACCTCCCAGTTGAGTTGCGGATTGAAACCATCATGCCGTAACGTCAAAGCGGTTGCAATCTGCTACTGATTGGGGAGTTCGATGAACGTGTGGCGGCGGTTGCTGCTCGCGGTGGTGTGCGGTGTCGCGGTGGCGAGTATCTATGCCGCTCAGCCGGTTCTGGAGGTGATGGGGCGCGACCTCGGCTTACCGGCACAACTCAGCGGATGGATCGTCTCGACCGGCCAGTTCGGCTATCTCGCAGGACTGCTGCTGCTGGTCCCGCTCGGCGACGTGGTCGCCGACAGGCGCCGGCTCATCGCCGTGCACCTGGCGGTCACCGCGGTGGGCATGATCCTGACGGCCGCGGCGTCCGCCGCATGGATGGCGTTCGTGGGCCTCGCGGCGGCCGGGGTGTTCGCGGTCGTGGTGCAGACCACCGTGGCCTACGCCGCGTCGGTCTCGCCACCGGCCGAACGCGGACGGAACATCGGCGTCGTGACCTCGGGCGTCGTGGTCGGCATCCTCGGCGCACGCGTCGTGACCGGCTCGCTCGCCGAGGTGTGGGGCTGGCGGAGCATCTACATCGTGCTCGCGGTCCTGTCCATCGGCCTCGCGGCCCTCGTCCTGGTCGGACTGCCATCGGAGGAGCGCACCAGCCAGCCTTCGGGATACCGGCAGGCCGTCGCCTCCATCGGCTACCTCTTCGGGCAGCGCACCTTCCTGACGCGCGGGCTCATCGCGTTCTTCCTGTTCGCCTCGTTCGGAACCCTGTGGAGCGGCTTGTCCCTGCCGCTGGCGGGCTCGCCCTGGCACCTGAACGAGAGCCAGATCGGACTGTTCGGCATCGTCGGGCTCGCCGGCGCACTCGGCGCGGCACGCGCCGGACGCTGGGCGGACGCGGGACGGGCGAGGCTGGTCAGCGGCATCGCACTCGTCCTGCTCATCCTCTCGTGGGCGGGGATCGCGCAGCTGCCGTGGACCCTGTGGTTCCTCATCGTCGGAATCGTGGTGCTCGACTTCGCGGTCCAGGCCGTGCACGTGAGCAACCAGCACGTGCTCACCTCCGCCTTCCCCGAACGCCTCAGCAGCGTCATCGGCAGCTACATGGTCTTCTACTCACTCGGCTCCGCCCTCGGCGCCGCCGCAACCACCGCCCTCTTCACCAGCCACGGCTGGGTGGGCTCCAGCATCCTCGGCGCCGGATTCGCGGCCTGCGCACTGATCGTCTGGTCGACCGACAGGCGCCGCCCCCTCGCCGGCGCGAGCCCCCGGCCCGAGAAGGCGGACACGCGCCAGGCACAGGAGGAAACCCAGGGCACCGGAGCCGGACAGGCCCTTTGAGCACCCCCTGGCCCCCGTAGCCCCAGGCCCGGGTCTTCTTCCCGCACCGCACGGAACGCGCGGCGGGAAGAAGACCCGGGCTGAGCTGTGCGGACGCACCGGCTCACCGGACGGTCCGGCCCGGCCCGGCTCGGCCAGGTCAGGTCGGCTCCGGCCACCACGGACGGGCCGGCGGACGCCACCGGCACCGGCATGGGCCCCGGCGGCACGGCACCCGGCGCACCCGGTGCGCCCGGTGCGGCGGTCCTAGTCGGTGACGGTTTCGCAGTCGCCGAAGTCGGCGCCGCTGCTTGCCCTGCCGCAGGTGTCGTCGCCGTCGCCGCCGTCGACGCCGACCATGACTGCCCTGCCGTGGAGGGTGAGGGTGTCGTCGCCGGCGTCGCCCGCGAAACGGGCGTTCAGGGACGTGCCGCGGTCGGGTTGGCCTGCGGTCCCGACGGTGACGGTGTCGTCGCCGTCGAGCATCTGCCCACCGCCCCGGATGCCGGCCCCCTGCACCGCGTAGACGTTGTCGGTCGTGCCCTCTCCCAGGCTGAGGGCGATCCTGTCGGCGCCCGCACCGCCTTCCACCGTGTCCGGGATGTCGGACGGGATGTCGGAGAAGCCGACAGCCGCTGGTCCGGCCTCACTTGAGGAGGAGCCGTTGCCGCCGGTGACAAAGAGGCGGTCGTCGCCCCCGTCCCCGCGCACCGTTCCCGCCAGTGCGATGCCGCCGGGCCGGTCGGGGAAGATGCTGCTGGCGTTGGTGCCGCCGTTGCCGCCGGTGAGGGTGAGGGTGTCGCCCGCCTCGAAGTCCAGCAGTCCCGGCACCGGATCCCCGCCCGCCACGACACCCGCAGGCGCGACCGCGGATCCTGCGAATCCCGCGTTGCCGATGCCGGAGTTGGCGGCGCCGTTGCCGCCGGTGGCGGTGATGGTGTCCCCGCGTGCGCCGCCGGACACCATCCCGGCCACGGCGCTGCCGCTGCTGCCGCTGCTGCCGGTTTCGCCACCGCTGGCCCCGACGCCGCCGTCGCCGCCGAAGACCTCGATGGTGTCCGCCCCGTCCCCGGCGTCCAGCGGGGTGTCCAGACCTGGATCCCCGCCGTGCACCGCGCCGGTGAAGACACCGTCCGCGCCGACCACGCCGTCCCCGCCGTCCGCGCCGGGGCCGCCGTTGCCGCCGCGGACGGTGACGCCGTCCGCCCCTGCCCCGCCCCGGACCTCTCCCCAGACGCCGTCCCCGGCCGCAGTCGCGGCTCCGACGTCCGGGCTGCCGCTCCCGCCGGCCAGCGTGAGGGTGTCGTCGCCGTCGCCGCCGTGGACCAGGCCGCCCTCGGCCACAGCCTGGCCTCCTGAGATGTTGACGGTGCCCGTGCCGGCGCCGCCGGTGACGGTGAGGGTGTCATCACCCGCACCACCGCGCACGGCTCCCGACACCCCGTCCCTCTCCACCACCACGTCCGCGGACCTGCCGGTGACCGTGACGGTGTCGTCGCCGCCGCCGGCGTCGATCTGGCCGGCCACCTTCCCGTGCACGGTGATCCGGTCGTCGCCGCCCAGACTGTCGATCACCTGCCCCGCCGCAACCCCGTCACTGCAGGTGATCACGTCAGGCCCGGCCGTCGCCGCCCCCGTGCAGCCCGGCGGCAGCGCCGCGTGCGCCACCCCCGCCCACAGCAGCGGCGACAGCCCCACCAGACCCACCGCCAGCACCCGTCCCACGACCCGCGCCGCCCTCGCCCGCCTGTTCATCCGCACCCTCACCCGCCCTCTCGCCACACACGCCCCGCCGGACCGGGAAGCGGCCCGTCCCGCCGCTCCGCGCCTGTGATGCGGCTGATCTCGCAGAGCCGGGCCTGCGGAGCCCGGACAGCATGCCCCGCAGACGGCTTCGGACAGCGCGCTCCTCCGGCAGACAGAGCTGGACCGCTCATGCTGCGCGGGCACGGCCGTCAGGTCACGCCCTCCCGCACAAAACCACCGGATCGACGGAAACGGCACAAGTACGGGTGACACCGCACCCGCCGGCCCGCACGACGACACCCTCACCCTCACCCTCACCGGCGGCAACGGCGGCACCAACTCCAGCAGCATCTTCCCCGACCGTGAACCCGTGGGCGCCGCGGCCCTCACGGGGAAGGCTCGGCAGCAGGCACCGAGAGCCGGTGCTTCGCAGCGAGGAGCAGCCCGTGGCGCCGGGAGCGGCATACGACGAGAGCGCAGACTGGTACGAGCAGGAGTTCCTCGGCGGGCAGCGGTCAAAGGCCGCGGAGCCGGAGGCGGAGGCGGAGGCGGCGGAAGCGGACGGCAACCCCCTCAGCCTCGGCCGCGTCCTGCGCGACCTCCTCGGTGAAGGCAGCGGCACCTGTCTGGAGATCGGCTGCGGCACCGGCGTTCACGCCGCCGGTGTCAGGGAACTGGGGTGGACCCCCGTCGGCGTGGACCTGTCCGCAGGGATGCTGCGGCACGCCCGGGGCCGCCTGCCCCTCGCCCTGGACGATGCCGGGCAACTGCCCTTCCGGGACGCTGCGTTCCCGCTGTCATCGCCATGATGGTCCACACCGACGTGCCCGCATACCCGGCGGTGCTGCGGGAGGCGGCCCGGGTGCTGCGTCCTGGCGGGGTGTTCGTGCACGTCGGTGTCCACCCCTGCTTCTGCGGCGGCTTCGCCGACCGCCGCGATCCCCGCGCGGTGGTGATCCGTCCCGGCTACCTCGACGGTCACTGGACGAAGGCGTCCTGGACGGATAAGGGGGTGCGTGACAAGGTCGGCGCCACCCACCGTCCGCTGCCGGAGCTGCTGCACGCGTTCCTCGACGCGGGCCTGGCATGCGAGAGGTTCGCAGAGGCCGGCGAGCCGGCTCCGGTCGTGCTGGCGCTCCGGGCACGGAAAAGAGCACCGGGCCCCAGACCCTCCGTCACACACCGGACTGAGCCGCACAGTCCGGGCACGGCTGCCGCACCCGGCGCCCCACGGCGCCACCGCGGCAGCCGCCCCGTGCGTCAGAGGCAGGCAGTGGCTTTCTCCCGCTGTGCGGCGGCGTCCCGCACCGGTCCGGCGGCTCCGGCGGCTCCGGCCGTCCGGCGGCGGCCGGTGACGGCGGCGAGCAGCAGGGCGAGGAGGGCGCCGAGCGCGAGGAGGGCGCCGGTCCACAGGGGAGCGCGGTAGCCGCCGGCGTCGACGCCCCAGCCGGCGAGGGAGGTGCCCACGGTGACGCCGGTGCAGATCGTCGCGGTGTTCATGGTGTTGACCAGCGAGCCGCTGTTGGCATGCCGCATCACGCGGGCGGCCATGGCCGGGTTCAGCGGCAGCCCGACCAGGCCGAGCAGGAAGAGCAGGACGAGCGAGGCCGCCTGGTTTCCGGCCGTGAGGCCGTAGACCGCGAGCAGCACGGTCAAAAGGGCGCCGCCGCCCCACAGGACCCCCATGGTGTGGGAGTCGGCGAGCCGTCCGCTGATGATGTTGCCGATGACGGTGCCCACGCCGTACAGGACGAAGAGCAGGGGGACGGTGCCCGGGGAGAAGCCGCCCAGCTCGGTGAGGATGGGGGAGAGGTAGGCGAAGGCGGCGAACACCGCGCCGATGAGCAGGGCGTTGGTCCCGTACGCCGTCCAGAGCCTGCCGCTGCGGAACACGGCGAGTTCGGAGCGCAGGCTGACGCCCTGGGGGGCGGGCATGTGCCGCACCAGGGCGATGACGAGCACCAGGCACAGGGCGACGAGGGCGTCCACGGCCCAGAAGCTGGCCCGCCAGCCCAGGTGCTGGTCGACGAGGGTGGCGAGCGGCAGCCCGGCCACGTTGGCGATCATGAACCCGCCGAAGATCACGGACAGGGCGCGCCCGGCGCGGTCGGGGCCGACGAGACCGGCTCCGGCGGACGCGGCGATGCCGAAGAAGGCCGCCGTGGCGAGCGCCGTGACGATCCGGGCGAGGACCATCACCCCGTAGGTGGTGGCGAGCGCGCCGAGGGTCTGCCCGGCGAGGAAGAGCACCATCAGGCCGGTCAGGGCACTCTTGGGCGGGGTGCGCATCAGGGCCACGGTGAGCAGCGGCCCGCCGATGACCATGCCGAGCGCGAAGACGGTGACCAGGTTGCCCGCGGCCGTGATGGAGACATCGAGGTCCTGGGAGAGCGCCGGGAGCAGCCCGGCGACCATGACTTCGGTGGTGTTCAGGCAGAACACCCCGAGCCCGAGGACGAAGACGGCGAAAGGCATGGGAGATCAGCCTCCCCTTCTGTGGTGTCAGGAACGGAACGTGCGGAAGAACGAAGAACGCAAGTAATGGAATGGTCGTTAAAAAACTGGGCCCGAAAAAGCGCGACGCCATGTCGCCGCCGCGCCGGCATCCGGCCCGGACGCCTCAGAGAGCGGACAGCGCCCCTTCCGCGATGTCCACCAGCACCTGCCGGTCCTCATACGCCCTGCTCAGGACACGCAGACCGTAGTACGCACTCATCAGATGGCGCGCCGCGCTGCGCGGCGACCGCGCCGTGCCGAGTTCACCGGAGCGCTGCCCTTCGGCGATCACGGCCTCCAGCATGTCCTCGACGCGGGCGAAGTGCCGCCGCACGACCGCCTTCACCTCGCTGTCCGAAGCCGCCATCTCCATGGCGGAGTTGATGGCGAAGCAGCCACGGCGCCGGTGCCCGGTCAGGTCCTCGTCGACCGCCCACATCATGAGCGCACGCAACCGGCCCTTCACGGGCCCCGGCCCCTCCAGGAACTCCTGCTGCACGGCGGTGCCCGTCTCGTAGTACGCCCGCAGGGCACGCAGGAACAGCTCGTGCTTGCTGCCGAAGGTGTTGTAGAGACTGCCCCGGCCCAGACCGGTACCCGCGCAGAGGTCTTCGGCCGAGGTCTCCCGGTAACCCCGGTCCCAGAACACCTCCATCGCGGCAGCCACCACGCGGTCCTCTTCGAACTTCCTCGGCCTCGCCATGACAGGGAACGTACCCGTTATGGAACAGGCAGTCAAAAAGTGTGCGGAGCCGGCACCGCCGCGCCCGGCGCGAGCGAGGAGCCCGGCCCGGCGGCACCCGTCCCACCCGGCCCCGACGCGATGAACACAGCACACCCCTTCAGCGTCAAAACCCCTGATACCAGGACGAGTTGGAACGCCAGACGGCGTTCACACGGGGCCACGACCGCCGGACGGCAGCGCCGGGGACGCCAGGCGGAGCAGGGCGTCCGAGGTCGCGTCGTCCGCTGGATGGAAGGCCCAGATCCTGTGGCCTTCGCTTCCCGGCAGTTCCAGGACGTGCTGGTCGAGTGCGAGCGATCCGGCCCTTGGATGCCGGAACAGTTTGCGGTCGATCGTCTTCTCGTAGAGGTGGTGCCCGCCCCAGGCGGCTCTGAAGACATCGCTGTGCGCGGCCAGTTCCTTCACCAGCTGCGCCAGACGGGCCGGCCTCGCTCCGGAGGAGCCGGCCTGCGCGCGCAGGGCCGCCACCACGCAGCGGGCGAGTTCGGGCCACTCGGTGAAGAACGCCTGCGCTCCGGGAGCGAGGAAGACCAGGCGGGCGTAATTGTCCCGGGGGACCAGCCCTTCGTGCAGAAGAGCGCCGGGTGTGTTGCTGTCCACGATGTCGAGCCACCGGTTCACCAGCAGGGCAGGCACCGCCATGGAGCCGAGCAGCCGGCGCACGGCATCCAGACGATCCGTGTCCATGCAGCGCACCTCCCCGCCGACGGCAGCCCCGGCACCGGACAGTTCGCGCAGGTAACGCGCTGCCACGTCGTCCAGCAGCAACGCCTGGCACAGGCCCTTCACCACCGCGCGGGACGGCCGGCGCTCCCTCCCCTGTTCCAGGCGCACGTAGTAGTCGGTGCTGATCCCGGCCAGGAACGCCACTTCGTCCCGCCGCAGTCCGGGCACCTGGCGCTGTGCCCCCGGAGCCAGCCGGTGATGTTCAGGCTGCACCCGATTCCGTCGGGCACGCAGGAAAGCCGCCAGTGGTCCGCCGCTGCTGTGCCCCCTCGAAACCGTCATGCCACCAGTGTAAGGACGAGGCGTTCACCGGAGGCGGGCTGAGCGGCCGTGCGTCACCACCGCCGCTCAGCCCTCCGCACAACGCCGCGGAGACCAGGACGCGCAGCGCACCGATGCCGCCCCAAACCGCCGGCCCGCCGGTGACCGCACCACCCCGCCGGAACGAAACGGGCCGCCCCCTCCGCAGCCAAGAGGCCCGGCCGGCGCCGACGGGCACGGCCGGTTCCCGGGGTGGGTGCACCGCTCCTACCCGCCCGGTCCGCCGCGTGGCTAGCGTGCCGAACACCTGCCCAAAGGCCCGGGCCCAGCCGAGCCACGGCCCCGATTCCCCTGCCCGCCCCGGGAGCGACGTCAGGCACCACGTGCGGGCGGCTGGCTTCCGGCACCAGTACAGAACACCAAGGAAAGAGAGATACGCCGATGTTCGTCATCACCGGTGCCGGCGGCCGCACCGGACGTGCCGCCGCCATGCACCTGCTCGCAGCCGGACACCGCGTCCGCGCCGTCGGCCGGTCGGCCCAGCGGCTCACCGGCCTTGCCGCACAAGGCGCCGACGTGCGGGAAGCCGACCCGGCCGACCCGGCCGCACTGACGGAAGCCTTCCGTGGCGCGGAGGGCATCTACGCGGTGATCCAGCCCAACTACATCCCCGACCACCCCGACTTCGGCGCCTTCCAGGACCAGGTGGCAGCCTCCCTGACGACGGCAGTCACCGCCTCCGGCGTGACCCGCGTCGTCGGGCTCAGCAGCTGGGGAGCCCGGCACCCCCAAGGCACCGGACCGGTCACCGGACTCCACCGCTTCGAACAGCGCCTCTCGACCGTCCCCGGAGTCGACACGCTGTGGCTGCGGGCCGGCTACTTCATGGAAAACCTGCTGGACCACATCGGCACCGCCAGAGCCCATCACCGCATCAGCGCCCCCTTCGACCCCGACATCCCCCTGCCCTTCGTCACCACCGCCGACGTCGGGGCCCGCGCCGGGGAGGAACTCGCCACCGGGACCTGGCACGGCACGCAGGTCCTGGAACTCCAGGGGCAACGCGACGTGAGCATGCGGGAAGCCGCAGGCGTGATCGCGAACGCCGTGCGTGCAGACGACTTCACCTACCAGCAGACCAGCCTCGCCGGCTTCCACGCGGAACTCCGCAGCAAAGGAGTGTCCGCCAACGTCGCGGACATGATGGCCGAGGTCGCCGAAGCCGTTAACTCCCGCTGCGCACGCACGGAACAGCCGCGCACCGCCCGCACATCCACCCCCACCTCCATCGAACGGTTCATCGAGGAAGAATTCGCCCCCCGGTACCGCGCAGCCCGACCGGACGGAAACCCCCGGCAGGGCCCACCGCGCGGCGGAGAACGATGAGCGCTGCGGGTCTCACCGGGGCCTCGCCCACGCGGGGCCCCACGACGGGTCAGACGGTGAGGACGAGCTTGCCCTGGAGGTGACCGCCGTCGAGCAGCCGGTGCGCGTCGGCGACGCGCTCGAACGGGAACGTCTCCTGCACGTGGACACGGAGCTTGCCCTGTTCGACGAGTGCGACGAGACCCCGCAGCGCGACCGGATCGGGGTCGACCGCGATGCCGCTGAAACGCATACCGGCCGCCTCGTACATGGCGACGAGCCCCGCATCCCCCTCGGCCACCACCTGGAGCGGGCAGTACGCCGGCGGCACCCACGAGCAGATCACCACGCAGTGGCTGCTCACCTCCGGCACCACCACGGCCGACGCGTGGAAATCGACGCTGGTCGGGCACGACGAGTTCACGAAGGACAAGCCCTCGGCCGCCGCCGTCGCGAAGGCCCGTCAGATGGGCGCCACGTCCGCCGACCCCTTCGAGGCCGCGCAGAACTGACCGCGCGCCCGCCGCACCGCACCGGACAGCCGTCCGGCCGGTGCACCGCACCCGGGCCGGACGGCCGCCCACGGCCAGTGCCCGGCTACAGCGGCGGATGCATGGCGAGATAGGCGGCGATGCTGTCCTCGGGCCTGCCGTCGGCCACGACCCGGCCCTCGTCGAAGACGAGTACCCGGTCGAAGGACTCCAGCAGTTCCAGGTCGTGCGACACCACCACGACCTTCTGGTCGAGTTCACCGATGAGCTTGGACACCCGGCGCTTGTTGCGCAGGTCCAGCATCGTGGTCGGCTCGTCGAACACGACGTAGCGCGGGCCGATGACCATGACAGCCGCGATCGCCAGCATCTGCTTCTGGCCACCGCTGAGCAGGTGCGCCGGGTGGTCACGCAAGCCGCTCAGACCGTACGCATCCAGGGCGTCAGCCACCCTTTTGTCCGTCTCCTCCTTGCCCAGGCCGTGCCGCTTGAGCCCGAAGGCGAGGTCCTCGGCGACGGTCGGCATGACGATCTGGATGTCCGGGTCCTGGAAGACGAAACCGACCAGGCGGCGTACGGCCCGCCCCTTCTTCCGGGTGTCGAGACCCTCCACCCTGACCTGCCCGGCCGTGGGCACCTGCAGACCGTTCAGCAGCCGCGCGAAGGTGCTCTTGCCCGAGCCGTTCGAACCGATGACGGCGACACGGTCCTCACCGAGCGTCAGATTGATGTCCCGCAGCACCTGACGGTCCCCGAACCGCTGGCTCACCGCCTCGATCTCGATCACGCCTGCACGTCCTGGACCCGGTCCTGACGCTCGATCATCGGATAGGCCCGGCGCACGGCGACGGCGGCCAGCGAACCGATCACGACCTTGGCGATGTCACCGGGAAGGAAGACCACCGAACCGGTGACCGCCTTGCCGAACGCCAGGTGCCCGGCAACGGCCATCCACGGGATGCCGATCACATACAGCACCAGCGCACCACCGAGGAAGTTGCAGGCCAGCGCGGTCCACAAGGTGTAGCGGTCCCACAGGCGCTCGGTCAGCCAGCCGATGACGAACGCCCCCAGGGGATAGGCGAGGACGAAACCGCCCGTCGGCCCGAGGATCACACCGAGGCCCCCGCGACCGCCCGGCAGCACCGGCAGCCCGACCACGACCAGGACCACGAACAACAAGATCGCCAGGCCGCCCCGGCGGGCCCCGATGACCGACCCGGCCAGGACGACGCCCAGCGTCTGCGACGTGATCGGAGCGGGCACGAGGGGCAGTTCGATGAGAGGGAACAGCCCCAGCACGACCATGATCGCGGCGAATAACGCGATCTGAGCGATGTCTTTGTTGCGCACATGAACCCCCTGGGTCGAACAGTGTGTGTTCCGGCGGGCCATCGTAAGGCGCAGCCCGCCCCGGGCCTCCTTGGGCCGCGACGAGGCGTGCCCCACGACCCCGCGACCGCAAGGCCCCAAGACCTCACCCGGCGGGAAGAGGCACCCGGGGAAACCCGCCGTACGTCAGGTGCCGGAACCGGCAGCGGCCTTGCGCCGGCGCTTCCCGCGCCGGGAGGAAGACCGCTCGTCCGGGTCAAGCCCCCGGGCATCCAGCGCCTCGCCCAGCCCGTCCGCCAGCCGCAGCGTCTTGACCAGCAACGGGGTCAAGAAGGCCGCGCTGCGCTCCACGCCCCGCGCACGCTGCGCGGCACGCACCTGGTCGGCCTGCTCCTTGATCACGGGAATGAACCGGATCGTCATCGCCACCACGAGACCGATCCGCTCCGGCCTGACCCCCCAGGGCGCCAGCGGACGCACCAGGCCCTCGACCGCCGCGATCATCGCCGACGTACGGGTCGTCAGCGTCACCAGATGGGCCAGCATCACCAGGAGCACGATGCGCTCGCCGACCAGGACAGCGGTCCGCCCGCCGGCGAGGACCAGCTGGGCGGCCACCAGCAGCGCGGCGAACGGCAGCACCGTGAGCAGCTGCCGGACGGCGGTCCGCCACGGGATCCTGGCCAGCGCGAAACACAGGCAGACCACGGCCAGCGCCCACCCGAGAACGCCCGGCGAGCGGACGAAGAAGACCACCGTGCCCACGGCGAAGAGGAGCAGCAGCTTCACACCGGCAGGCAGGGCATGGACCGGCGTACGCGCCTCGTGATGGAGGCTCAGCACGGTGCCGCCCTCATGCCGTGACCCGCTCGAAGAGGGCGGCGATACCCTGGCCGCCCGCCGCGCCCAGGGTGGCCAGGCCGTACCGGGCGGTCGCCGCCGCCGGGTCCACGGTCCCGAACATGTCGGCGAACAGGCGGGTCACCAGCACGGCACCCGACGCACCCCACGGGTGCCCCAGGGCGATCGCGCCGCCGCCGCGGTTGACCCGCTCCTCGGGGATGCCGAGCTCGTCCAGACACGCCAGCACCTGCCCGGCGAACGCCTCGGTGAACTCCACCACGGGGATGTCACCGAGGCCGATACCCGGATTGCGCCCGAGCAGCGCACGGACGGCCGGTACCGGTCCCCAGCCGAGGATTTCGGGATCCACCCCGGTCGTCGTGGAGTCGACGACCCGCAGCCCCCGGGACAACCCGAGCTCCCGGAACTTCCGGTCGGAGACCACCGCGACCATCGCCGCCCCGTCATTGACCGGACAGCAGTTGCCGGCCGTCACCGTGCCGCCCTCGACGAACGCCGGGCGCAGCCGGGCGAGCCTGTCCAGGCCGGTGTCCGGCCGCGGGCACTCGTCGGCCGTCACCGTGAGCGCACCCGCCCTGCCCACCCGCACCTCGACGGGCACCAGTTCACCGTCGAACCGGCCGGCGCCGGCAGCGGCCAGCGCCTTGCGGTGACTGTCCAGCGCGTACCGGTCCTGCCGCTCCCGGCTGATCCCGCCCTTGCGGGCGACGTTCTCCCCGGCGACCCCCATGTCCAGATCCCCGAACTCGGCGGGAACGAAGTGCGGACGGTACTGGAAGGCGGGGATGCCGTGCAGGGCGGCGGGGCGCTCCACCCGCCACGGCGCGGTGCTGGCGCTCTCCGCGCCTCCGGCGAGGACGAGGTCCGCGGCACCGGCCGCCACCATGCGGGAGGCGAGGCTGACCGCCTCCAGGCCACTGCCGCACTGCCGGTCGATGGTCAGGCCCGGTACGCCGGTGCCGAGGCCCGCGGCGAGCGCGGCGTACCGGGCCGGATTGCCGCCCGACCCGCCCGCGTTCCCCACGATCACGTCGTCGACATCGTCGCCGGTGATGCCCAATTCGGCCACGAGGGCGGCCAGTACGGGCACGAGCAGGCCATCGATCGTCGTCGTGGCGAAGGCACCGCCGACCCGGCCGATGGGCGTGCGCCGGGCCGCCACGACGAGGGGACGCACGGCGTTCACCGGACCCCTCCGGGAGTGCCCCGGCCTCCAGGCAGAGCCGGAACCGGACCCCTGCGGAGCAGGGCACAGAACGGGGCTTCACCCCCGGGGCGCAAGACCGCCCCCACGGCCGCGCAGGCCGCCTGGCGTGCGGAGCGAGAACCCAGCGCGCACACCGTGCCGATCGACAACCAGGACAGCACCTGCACCTCCACGTGTTGCTGTACCGAACCGGGCCGGTCCACCCCGGCCGGGCGTTGACCGCGGAAGACCCGCCGGGCCGCCGGCCCGCAGGCGGCGCGAACCGGGAACCTCCCTGTAGCTGACCGGGGGAGGATTCACACAACCTCCTGAAGGCCGTGCCGCCGGCCGTCCAGCAGGATGCCGCGCAGCTCCCTGCGGTCGATCTTCCCGCTGGACGTGTACGGCATCCGGTCCGTCGCGAACACCCGCCGCGGGCACTTCTGCCGCGACAGGTGCGCCGCGGCGCCATCGCGCACCTCCGCCCGGCTCAGCCCGGCGCCCTCGCGCCACCGCACCACCGCACACACCAGGTCTCCCCACCGCTCGTCGGGCAGTGCGATCACCGCGGCCTCGGCGATCTCGTCCAGGCGCTGCAACGCCGCTTCGACCTCTTCGGGGTAGATGTTGAGGCCGCCGCTGATGAGCATGCCCTTGTCCCGCCCGACGAGGTAGAGGTAGCCGTCCTCGTCCACGCGGCCGACGTCGCCGACGCTGAACCACCCGTCCCCGTCGGGCGCCCCGCTGTCCTGGTCGGAGAGGTACCCGCTGAACAGCATGTCGCTGCGCACGTACACCCGCCCCGTCCCGCCGGGCGCGACCTCCTCGCCCGAGGGCGACCGCAGCGACAGTTCGACACCGGCCACCGGCCGCCCCACCGAGTCCCGGGGCCCGTCACCGTCGCCGTGCAGAAGGGAAACCAGGCTCAGCTCCGTCGCACCGTAGAACTCGGCCGCGTCCGCGTTCGGAAAGAGCACGCCCGCCTGCGCGCGGCGGGCGGGCGACCACTTCGCTCCCACCGAGAGCAGTGAGCGCACAGCGGGGAAGGAGCGCCCCGGGTTCTGCTGCGCGTGGTCGAGCAGCGCTTCGAACATGGTGGGTACGAGATAGAGCCGGGTGATCATATGGCGGTCCAGGGCGTCGAAGACCGCGCCGGCCCCGAACCCCGGCAGGAGGTGGATCTGCGCACCGCAGTGCAGGCCGTGCACCGCCCCGTACAGGAAGTGCGAGTGTCCGAGCGAACCGGGCAGCAGGACGCGGTCGGTGGCGTCGATGGCGAACTCGGCCGTGGTCCGCTCGAAGCTGCGCAGCCATGAACGGTGGGAGCGCACCGCTCCCTTGGGCCGGCCGGTGCTCCCCGAGGTGAACGCCACATAGAACGGGGCGCCGCCGGAGACCTCGGGCAGCCCCTCCACGCCGTCCGCACCCCTGCCGCCGGCGCGGCGCAGCCAGTCCTCGTAGCCGGGCCCGCCGACCTCGATGACCGTGCTGGAGCGCGCACCGCAGGACCCGGCCGCCGGGCCCGCCCTGAACAGCAGCGCAGGCGGCGTGTCCTGCTCGATCGCGGCCAGTTCGGCGGCGCTCCACGCCGGGTCGAAGACCATGACCGGCACACCCGCGAGCGCGCCCCCGTAAAAGATCTCCAGCAACTCCCGGCAACTGCCCAGCAGGACGGCTACCCGTACGCCGGGCCCCGGACAGGCGCCCAGCGTGGCACGCAGCGCGCGGGCCACGGCGAGCGCACCGCCGAGCAACTGCGCATAGCCGCACCGCTGGTCCGGGGCGCCGCCGAGAACGAGCGCGGTGCGCTCGGGGTGCGCGGCGGCACGGGCGAGGAACCCGCCGGCGACGGTCATGCCGCCGCGCCCTTGACCAGGGGACAGGCGCCGCGGACCGTGACCGCGGCCATCGCCGCGACGACGGCCTTCACCAGGTCACCCGGCACGAAGGCCGGCGACCCGACGAACGCGGAACGCAGGGGGAGACGGCCGACGAGAGCCATGTACGGAATGCCGATGAGACAGACGACCAACACGCCGCCCACCAGGTTGCACGCGACGCCGACAAGGACCTGGTAGCGGCGCCAGGCACGCTCGGTCAGCAGGCCGGTGACGAACGCGCCGACGGGCCAGGACAGGACGAACCCGCCGCTCGGGCCGAGCAACGCACCGAGCCCGCCACGCCCGCCCGCCAGCACCGGCAGACCCACCGCCACCAGCACCACGAACACCAGCAGCGCGAGCCCCGCCCTGCGGGCACCCAGGACGGCGCCGGCGAGCATCACGCCCAGCGTCTGGGCGGTGACGGGTGTGGGGACGAACCCCACGTCGAGGGGCGGCACCAGAGCGAGTGCCGCCGTCAGCGCGGCGAACAGCGCGACCTGCGCCAGGTCCTTGGTCCGCATCGTGTCCCCCCAGCCGAGCCGGCTCGTCCCGAAACGACTCTCTCACCACGGCACGCATCTGACCATGGCGGCGACCGCCCCGCCCCGCCCCGTCGCCGCGTCCGCCCGCGCGGGCGAACTCCCGGCGCCGCCCACCGCGTTCCACCCGCGGCGGCGGGCCGGCCCCGCCGTGGCGAGGGGAGAGGTGAGCGAACCGCTCACCTGGGACCACGTCTCCCGCGACTCCCGCCAGCCCGGCGCAACCGCACGGCCGGTCCCCCCGGACACCCCCGGAGCCAGAGCCCTGGCCGTGTGCGCGCACCCCGTCCCCGGGGTGCACGCGGAAGTCACGGACCCATCGGGACGACCGCTGGCCGAACGGACGGTGGGGAAGATCTGCGTCCGTAGCCCCGCCCGGATGACGGGCTACTGGCAGGACCCCGAGGCGACCGCGCAGGTGCTGCGCGACGGATGGCTGCGCACCGGTGACCTCGGATACCGCACACCCGGCGGACTGGCCGTCTGCGGCCGGAACCTCTACCCGGAGGACTACGAGCATGTCGCGGCACGGGCCGACGGCGCCCGGCAGGCCTGCGCGGCCTTCGTGGTGCCGGACACCGAGCGGATGGTCACCGCAGTGGAGCCGGAGCGCGGCACACAGGACCACGCGGAACTGGCCGCGAGGGTGATGGCACTGCTGCGGGAACACCTCGGCCACGCCCCGGACAAGGTCGTGGTGCTGGAAGCGGGCTCGATCCCGCGCACCTCATCCGGCAAGGTCCAGCGGCGCCGGTGCGCGGAGCGCTACTTCGCCGGCCGGCTGACGGTACTGGCCGAACAGACCCGCTAGAACACCCGGCCGGCACACCCGGAGAACGGGGAAGAACCCCAACAGCCCTGAAACAGCGCGGAGTTGGGAGCGGAGGTGCCTCCGCAGGCCCTATCCCTGCGCGCTGGCGCCGGGCCCGCCCCGCGTCCGCCGCCCGAGATCCCCGGCCCGCCGCCGATCGGCGATCTCCGCGTGGAGAAGAGCATCCAGACGCCGCTGGAGACAGGCACGCCCGCGCCACGGCCCGACCCGGCGCAGCACCGGGTACGGCAGCCCCAGCAGCGTGACGGGCCCGATGTCCGCAACACCGCGCACCAGGGGCCGCATCTCGGTGAGGCGGTCCTCGCCGGTGACACCGAACACCACTTGGAGGATCACCTCCAGCGTCAGCGCCTGCATCCGCCGGTGGGCACCGATCACCTGCCCTTGAGGCCAGCGCTCCACCTCGGCCCTGGTCAGCGTCGTGACCATCTCCTGGTATCCGCGGAGCGCGGCGCCGGTGAAGGCGGGCATCAACAGCCGCCGCGCCCTGCGGTGTTCGTCCTCATCGCTGAGCAGGACCGAGTGGTCACCCAGGGCCGGCCCCGGTCGACCCGTCAAACCTGCGCGGTGCACGGCCCGTTGCCGAGAAGCAGCGAAGAGGAGCGAAGGCGGCGCGCAGGCTGTCCACGCTGCCCCGGCCCGAGTGCCGCACGGAACTCCCGGCGCGCCGTCGTACCGCCGCCACGAGGTCCTGAAGCCGGGGCAACCCCCCTTGTCCATCGGCCGGGTGGCGCGGAAAACGCCTGCCGGAACAGGCCGGTGGTCGCAGGCGCAGGGACGACCGGCTGATGACGGGGACGCCGCCGCTCACCAGAGTGGAACAGGCCGCCGGCCATGCCATGAACCGGCGAAAGACGGAGGGGAAGACGCATGCGCAACGGAGCGATCAGCAGGGCGCAGTTTCTGGCCGGGGCGGGGGCCGTCGGAGCCGCGGCGGCGACAGGCCCGCTCCTGGCGGCGGGCCGGGCCGCAGCCGCAGCCGCAGCCGCCGGTACGGCCGCACAGGTCACCGAGGGGCCCCCACCCGGGCGCGGGCTCAAGCACCGCGGCGTGTGCTACACGCTCGGCGCAGGGGAGACGCCGGGGACGGCATGGAGCGCCGCGAGGATGCGCAAGGACATCCAGGCGATCAAGAACGACCTGCACGCCGACTCGGTCCAGGTCACGGGGGACGGCGTCGACCGGCTCACGGCCACCGCATCGGAGGCAGCCGAGCAGGGCCTGCACATCTGGCTCCAGCCCACCCTGGGGGACCGCCCGGAGCGGGAGATCCTGGAGCACCTGGCAGAGACCGGCATGCACGCCGAGCGGCTGCGGCGGCACGGCACCCGGGTCGTCCTCAGCATCGGCTGCGAGGTCTGGCTGTTCGTGCCGGGCATCGTGCCCGGCGACGACGCCTTGGAGCGGATCGAGAACATGCAGAAGGGCCACGTCGACTGGCAGCAGATGCAGCGCAGGCTGCACCGCTTCACCACACGGGCCGCGGCCCTGAGCAGATCGGTCTTCCGCGGCCAGGTGAGCTATGCCGCGGCCCAGGACGAGACCGTCGACTGGAACCTGTTCGACATCGTCGGCATCGACTACTACTCCCAATTCCCCCGCCCGGACGACTACATCCGGGAGCTGACGAAGTTCCTGCGCTGGGGCAAACCGCTGGCGATCTGCGAATTCGGCAGCTGCACGTATCTGGGCGCCCCCCAGCAGGCCGACATGGGCTGGAACGTCGTCGACCACACCAAAGTGCCGGAAGAGATCATCGGAGATCTGGTCCGCAGCGAGCCGACCCAGGCCGCATACCTCATCGAACTCCTCGATGTCTTCGAGTCGATGGGCCTCTACTCGGCCATGGCATTCGAATTCCTCACCCCCGACGCCCCGCACCGCCCCGAACCGCGCTACGACCTCGACATGGCCAGCTACAGCATCGTCAAGACCATCAAGGACCGGCCCGACGACCCGGCATCCGACTGGCACTGGGAACCCAAGCAGGCATTCCACGCCCTGGCGCGGGCCTACGGCCGCGCACCACGCCGACCGTGACGGGCACACCGCCGCCCAGGCGGCCCGCAGAAGGCCGAGTGGCCATGCACCACGGCCAGTTGGCCGACGCGCGCACCCGGACGGACTCCTATCCTCAGGCCATGACCCGTACCCGCCACGCCGCCGCCCGCATACAGCGGCTGCTGCTGCCCGCCCCACCGGCACCGGAGACCGCACCGGGCTCACGGCGCACAGGGCGGGACCGGGCGGTCGGCGCATCGGTCTTCGCCGGCGCGCTGATGGTGGGGCTGGCGGTGTACGGCCCGGCCCACCTCCAGGAGCATCCGCCCGCCTGGGCGGAGGCGGCCGACCTGCCGCTGGGGATGCTGGCGTGCTGCTCACTGTGGTGGCGGCGGACGCACCCGCTGGGGGTGGCCCTGCTCGCGGTGCCGTCCATGCTGCTCTCCGCCAGCGCCTTCGGCGCCGGCACCGTGATCACGCTGAACCTGGCGCTGCGGGCCCCCGGAGCGCAGGCAGCCGCCGTCCTGGGGGTGTTCGTGACGGCGTCGCAGACCAACGTATGGCTCGTGGTGCCGGGCGACGAGCGAGGGTGGCAGATGGCCTTCGTTCTCGCGTACCACCTGGTGTTCTTCGCCTGGGGACGGGCCCTGCGCGCAAGGCGGCTGCTGCTGGCCAGGCTGCGCCAGGACGTGGCACGGGAGCGGGCCGGACACGCCCGGCGGCTGGCGGAAGTGCGCCGCGGCGAACGGCAGGCCATCGCAAGGGAGATGCACGATGTGCTCGCCCACCGCATCTCGCTGCTGTCGGTGCACGCCGGCGCGCTGGACTTCCGCAGCCGGCAGTCCGCCACCGCGGGCGGGACCGCACTCACCGCCCACGAAGTCGCCACAAGCACCCGGATCATCCGCGACAACGCACACCAGGCCCTGGAAGAACTGCAGGAGGTACTGCAACTGCTGCGCACCACCGACACGACACCGACAGCGCCGGGCACGATGCCGACAGGGCCGGGCACGACGCCGGCAGCGCCGGACACGGCACCGCCGCAGCCCCACCTGGACGACATCCCCGCCCTGGTGACGGAGGCACGGACAGCGGGCCAGACCGTCGAACTGCACCGCGAACCGGACGACCGCGCCGGGCAGGACCTCAACCCCAGAGTGCAGCGCACCGCCTACCGGGTGGTCCAGGAAGGACTGACCAACGCCCGCAAACACGCCCCCGGCGCCACGGTGTCCGTCCGCCTGGCCGGCAGCCCCGGCCGCGGGCTGACCCTCGAAGTGACCAACGCGCTGCCCGCCGGCCGCTTCCCCGCGCAGATCCCCGGCGCCCAGGTCGGCCTGACCGGACTCGGCGAACGCGTCGCCCTGGACGGCGGCACACTCACCCACCACCGGACCGGCGGCCGGTTCGTGCTGCGCGCCCAACTACCCTGGCCGCCACACGACACCGAGGGGACAGCGTGATCCGGGTCTTGCTGGTGGACGACGACGCCCTGGTACGGGCCGGCCTGAAGATGATGCTGCGCGGCGCCGACGGCATCGAGATCGTCGGCGAAGCCGCCGACGGCACCGACGTACCCGCTGCGGTCCGCGAGCACCACCCCGACGTGGTGCTGATGGACATCCGGATGCCCGTCCTGGACGGGATCACCGCCACCCGCGCCCTGACCTGCCGCGCCCAGGCCCCCACGGTGATCGTGCTGACCACATTCGGCGCGGACGACACGGTGCTGGCCGCCATCCGCGCCGGCGCCGCCGGCTACCTGCTCAAGCACACCGAACCGGAAGAGATCATCGAAGCGGTACGGCGGGCCGGCCGCGGCGAACCCTCCCTGTCCCCGGCCGCCATGCGCACCCTGATCGACCACGCCGCCGACACCGGCGACAGCACCCGCCGCCAGCAGGCGGCCGACCGCCTGGCCCATCTCACCGACCGGGAACAGGACATCGCCCGCACGGTGGCAGAAGGGCTGAACAACTCCGAGATCGCGGCCCGGATGCACCTGTCGGTCGGCACCGTCAAAGCACACCTGTCCAGCGCGCTGGCCAAGCTGAACCTGGACAACCGCGTCCAACTGGCCCTCCTCGCCCACGACGCCCCTCCCCGCTGACCCGGCACCATCACCCGGCCAGGGCAGCTGCGACCCGTCGGCGCTGAGAACGACCAAGCCCTGACCGGCGCGACGGTACCGACGCGGTCGCACACTCGCGGCCCCGGCCTGCGGCCGGCCCGCGCAGCGCACGCCGACCTGATCGGCGTCGACTTCACACCCGTCGCGGCGGCCAAGCCCGGCAACAGGCCACCCCATACGCGACGAAAGGCAAGGCGTCCCTCGTGGTGAACGACCTGACCACCACCGGGCTTCCCCGCGCGAGCACCCCGGCGGCCGTCCCCACCGACGCACTTCAAAACGCCCACAACCGCGCCGAGGCAGCTGAGGAAGCCGCCGGATCCACCACCGTGGAATGCCACACCCGTCCGGCCCGGACCGAAACGTACCTGCGCATCCACCGACCACTACCACCGCCACCTCCCCGGAGCGACGCCCGCGCCAACTCCGCACCGTCGTCAACACCGCGCCGATGGGAGAATCGGGTCATGACGACCGGAGCCGGTGATTTCGAACTGACCATGGAAGAGCTGCGCGTTGTAGCGCGCTACGTGGTGGAGAGTGCTCAGGAAGTCCTCCCGGTGTTCGAGGAGGCTGTTCCCGGTGATCCCCGGCCTTGCGCAGCCGTTGATGCTGCCTGGGAGTTCGTGAACGGCGCGAGGAGGACCACGTTGCAGCGCGTCACCGCGCTGGACGCGCACCGGGCAGCGAAGGAAGCACCCGCCGAGACCACACGCCTTGCTGCGCGCGCTGCTGGCGACGCCGCGGCTGCCGCGTACCTGCACCCCATCGCGAAGGCCACCCAGGTAGGTCACATCCTGCGCGGGGCCGCATGTGCAGCGCGCGTGGCCGAGTTGAGCGCAGGCGACGATCCCGACGTCGGAGACAAGCTCATCGAGCAGGCCCGGCGACGCGCCACGCCGGTCCTGATCGATGTTCTTGGCCGGTATCCGCTCGCGCCAACAGGCAGGGGCCGCGTTGCCCACCTCATGAGCACCTTGGACGCTTCCTTGCGGGCATCGCGCTGAGAATCACCTCTGGGACGTCACAGCTGCTCATGATCACCCCACATCGCTCGGACAGTGCTCGTGACCGGCTGACGGCGCTCACGAATCCGCGGACCTGCACCGGCACCGAAGTGATGTGAGAGCGTCAGGCCAGGCTGGCCACAACGGCGGCCACGGCGTCGTAGGTGTTCTTCACCCCGGCGCTGCCCAGCCGGTGACGCTCCAGACGGACGGCGCCGAGATGGCGGGTCTCGCGTTCGTCGTCCGCGTGGTTGTGATTACGGTGCACCGGGTGCCCAAGTCCGCCGTTCGACTTCCTCGGCGGTCATCGGGGCCTGGATGCTGTAGACGTCGCCGACCCGCAGCTTGTCCGGCGTGGTGTATTCGCCGTAGGTGCCTACGACGGAGACAGCCGCTTGGGAGCCGGGCTGCCAGAACGTCCGGTAGTACGGGGCGTTCGCCGGGAGTTCCGGGATCTCCAGCAGGGGGATGCCGCGCCGCTGCAGGAGGTGTTGCAGCTTGCCGAACCGCAGCCTGGGTGCGAACCGCCCGTACCGGGCGCGGAGCGTCTCGCCCGCGAGGGCGCGGTTCCCTTCCGCGAGTCTGTGTACCTGCAGGGTGAAGTGGTGGCCGGACCAGGGCTGGTCGGCGCAGGCACGGTCCCAGAAGAACTCGGCCAGGCCGTAGTCACGGCACATGGTGAGGTCGTCGAAGCTGTTCTCGGCGAAGCCGGGCCCGAGGGCTTCGGTGACATGGTCGGGAGAGCTCGTGGGGCGCACGCCGAGCACGGTGCCTGTGGCGATGACGTCCACGTAGAACGCCAGCGAGTACGGGGTCAACTGCTGCTCCTTGCTGCGGGAGGAACCGGCCAGAGCACCGGGCTGCTGCGGGATTCCCCGAAGACGCTAAAGGTCGCGCAGACAGGCACGACGGCGCCGAAGCAGCGGGGCGAGCGCAGGGTTTTGGCGGTCGTGCGCGAGGAGCCGTTCGGCTTCCAGGACGATCCGGTCGACGATGTACGCCTTCGCGGTGCGGCCGGTGGCCTGCTGCACCGCTCGTGAGAGGGTGCGGGGCGCGTATCCCAGAGCACGGGCGTAGTAGCCGGCGTCGTGGTGTTCTCGGAAGTGCGCTTCGACGCTGGAGCGGAACAACAGGAACAGCGGGTGGCAAAACCGTGCTTCGGAGCGGGGTGGCCGCACCCGGGCAATGAGCGCGGAGAGCAGGATCCGGGGCAGCTCCGCCGAGCAGTTCTCGGGTGGAGCGGACGCCTCCAGGAGGAGACGGCCGCGCGCCGCGTCGACGAAGGGCCTCACCGGCCGGCCGGCGGCGGGAAGCCGGCGGGCCGGACTCCCGGCCAGTGCCGCGCCGTGGCCGGGTTAGCGTCTTGGGGTGATCGCCATGAGCACTTCTGTGCTGACAGACCTCCGCAAGTACGACGGCAGCTCGGGCACGCAGCGGACTGCCACCCGGCCCGGCGAGGACGAGCGCGGCGTGTGGTGGGGCACGGCGTCGGGTGTCCCCGCCAGTGCGGCCACGGGCGGCTGGACGAGCCGGTTCGCCTACGCGATGCCGGCCCGGCGCGGTGGGTCGCGGACGGCCGCGTTCGGTGCGAACCCGGTCCCCGGACAGGCACAGGCCCTCCCCGAGGCGGCCGTGGCGGTGGGAGCGTGACCGCAAGCACCACCGTCGCGCGCACCGTTACCGACGTTCTCCAGCCCCGCAACGTGCTGCTCGCCGGGATGCTCGGCATCGGCTTCGCGGCTGCCGGGAACTGGACCGGCATCCTCTGGGGCCTGCTCGGCGCACTGTGCGCCGGGATCGTCCCGGCCGCCTACATCGAGTGGGAGCGCAAACGGGGCACGTGGGGCGACCGGCACGTCGTCGACCGCAAGAAACGCGCGCCGATCTTCTTTGTCATCCTGGGATCCATAGGCGCCGGATCGGTCGTGATGATCCTGGGCCAGGCCCCCCGCGGCATCCTGGTCGCGATGCTCGCGCTGTGGGCAATGACGGTCGTCCTCCTGGCGGTCAACACCGCCTGGAAGATCAGCGTCGACTCCGCGGTCGCGAGCGCCGTCGTCGCGCTGCTCGCCGTCGTCCACTCGCCGTGGTGGCTGATCTCCTACGCCGTCACCGCCGCAGTGTGCTGGTCCCGTGTCGCGCTGAAGTACCACACAGTCGCACAGACCGCGGCGGGCGCGACGCTCGGCGCCGCGACCGCCGCGGCCCTCCTCATCCTGTAGGACGGGCCCGGCGTATCGGGGCCGTGACGCGGCGGCCCGGCCGCCGGGCCATGCCGGCGTCGTAAGCGGCGGGGCCGGACCGGACAGGCAGCCCATGACGGAACATACGGAACGTACGGCCGGGCCGCACCCTTCCTGTGGAGACGACCAGACCCCGGCATGCCGTATAGTTGATCTTGAGCGCGGGCCGGAACTCCGGTCACTGCGCCCGGCGTTGGTGGTCCAAGGAAAGACGCCCCGCTTCCTGCGGGGAGATGCAGGTGCAAGGCCTGCCCAGCGCTCGATGAAGCCCCGTCCTCAGTGTGAGGGCGGGGCTTTCGCCGTCCTCGCCCGCCGCCGGACCGTGGGTCAGGCGGGCACGGCGAGGCGTGCCGGCTCAGGGCAGGATGGAGTCGACGTAGCCGCCGTCGGCGCGCAGGGCGCCGCCGGTGGTGGCGGAGGCGAAGGGCGAGGCGAGGTAGACGACCAGGTGGGCGATCTCCTCGGGCTCGATGAGCCGCTGGATCAGGGACTGCGGACGGTACTTGACCATGAACTCGTGCTGCGCCTGGTCCCAGGGCAGTTCGTCGCCGACGAGCTCGCGGACGAAGTCCTCGACGCCGCCGGTGCGGGTCGGGCCGGCGATGACGGAGTTGACGGTGACACCGGTGCCGGCGGCGTCCTTGGCGAAGCCGCGGCTGACGGCGAGCAGCGAGGTCTTCGTCATGCCGTAGTGGATCATTTCGGCGGGGATGACCACGGCCGAGTCGCTGGCGAGGTTGAGGACGCGTCCCCAGCCGCGTTCCTTCATGCCGGGCAGGTAGGCGCGGATGAGCCGGACGGCGGACAGGACGTTGACCTCGAAGTAGCGGCGCCACTCGGCGTCGTCGATCTCCAGCGGATCGGCGGAGCCGAAGATGCCGAGGTTGTTGACGAGAATGTCGACGCCGGGCGCGGTCTTCAGGACGGCGGCGGTGCCCTCATCCGTGGCCAGGTCGCCCACGGCGCCGGTGACGTCGTCGCTGCCGGCGGCGGCGCGTACGGTGCGGACGGCTTCCGCGACGCGCTTCTCGTCGCGGCCGTTGACGATGACGCGGGCTCCCGCGCGGGCGAGGCCGGTGGCGATGGCATGGCCGATGCCCTGGGTGGAGCCGGTGACCAGCGCGGTGCGGCCGGACAGATCGATCTGCATGGGGCGTTCCCCTCGTCGAGGCGGTGAGCTGCTGGGACCGGAGGGCCGCCCCGCGGTGCCGGTCCGCGGGGACGGGCACCGCGGGGCGGCGCGGGTCAGTTGAGGGTGTCGGGGTCCGGGCCGGTGCGCAGGCCCCGGTCGAGCCCGGCGAGGGCGGTCATGTCGGCGTCGGTGAGCGTGAAGCCGAAGACGTCGAGGTTCTGGCGGATCCGGCCCGGGGTGACGGACTTGGGGATGACGATGTTGCCGAGCTGGAGGTGCCAGCGCAGTACGGCCTGCGCCGGGGTCACGCCGTGTGCCGCGGCGATGCGCACGACCGCCTCGTCCCCGAGGACCGCGCCCTGGGCGAGCGGGCTCCACGCCTCCGTGGCGATGTTGTGCTCGGCGTGGAAGGCGCGCAGTTCGGCCTGCTGGAGGCCGGGGTGCAGCTCCACCTGGTTGACCGCCGGGGTGATGCCGGTGTGCTCCAGGAGCCGCTGCAGGTGGGGGACCTGGAAGTTCGAGACGCCGATGGCGCGGGCGCGGCCGTCGGCGAGGATCTTCTCCAGCGCCTTGTAGGTCTCCACGTACAGGTCACGGGCCGGGGTGGGCCAGTGGATGAGGTAGAGGTCGACGTGGTCGAGGCCGAGCTTGTCCAGGGAGGCGTCGAATGCGGCCAGGGTCTTGTCGTGGCCCTGGTCCTCGTTCCACAGCTTGGTGGTCACGAACAGCTCGTCGCGGGGGATGCCACAGGCGGCGATGGCCTTGCCGGTGCCGCGCTCGTTGCCGTAGATCGCGGCGGTGTCGATGCTGCGGTAGCCGGCCTCCAGGGCGCTGGAGACGGCGGCGCAGGTCTCTTCGTCGGGGACCTGGAAGACGCCGAAGCCCAGCTGCGGCATGGTCACGCCGTTGTTGAGCGTCAGGTTCGGTACGGAGGTCATCGGGGGCCTTTCGTTGCGGCGCCGGGGTGGGCGCGGGGGGAGCGGGGCGGGAGCGGTCCTCGGGTGCGGGCCGCTGCCGCTTCGCGGGCGGGTGGTCAGAGGGCCTGGAGGGCGGTGGAGGCGAAGCCGTGGTCCTGCTCGGGGGCGCCGCCGCCGAGGCCGAGGGCGCCGATGAGCCGGCCGTCGCGGTGGACCGGCACGCCGCCGGCGATGAACAGCAGGGGCTTGTTCAGCGCGGTGGGCAGGGAGTGGAAGGGGCCGTCCGGTGTGACCAGGCCGGCCAGGTCGGCGGTCGGTGCGTTCAGCTGGAGGGCGGTGTAGGCCTTGGCGGTGCTGGTCTCGCCGGAGATCAGGACGGCGCGCTCATCGCGGCGGAAGGCCAGCAGGTGTCCGCCGGCGTCGAGGACGGTGATGCTGACGGGGACGCCCGCCTCGTCGGCGGCGCGGCGTGCCGCGGCGATGAGGGTCTCGGCGTCGGCTGTGGTCAGCGGGGTCACTGTGGTGCTCATGGGCTGCTTCCTACGGTGGGGGACGGGTGTCCGCGTGTCGCGGCGGTCAGGAGCGGACGGCGCTCGCCGCGGCCGGAACGGCGCCGGAGCCGGTGGCCGGGGCGGCGGTGAGGTCCGCGGGTGCGGGGTCGCGGCCGAGGCCGGTGGGTTCGCGGCCGGTGGGCGTTGCCGCGGCGGGGGACGGGCGCAGCTCCAGCTGGCGGGAGAGGACGGCCAGCACCAGCGCGGCGGCGGCCAGGACGGCCCCGACGGCGTTGGGCGCGGCGTAGCCGAGGCGGGCGGAGATCACCAGGCCGCCGAGCCAGGCGGCCAGGCATGTTCTTGCGGGAGATCCGGGTGCCGAGGACGGTCATGACCGGTGCGCCGGCCATGACGCCGAGGGCGTAGCCGGTGACCAGGAAGCCGGCTGTCGGTACGGATACGCCGAGGTCCGTGCCGACCTGGGGCAGCAGCCCCATGATGACGAATTCCGTGGTGCCGATTCCGAAGGCCCCTATGGCCAGGGCCAGGAGTGCGAGCGGCATGACGAGGGTCCTTCGACGTACGGGAGGGAAGATGCGGGAGCGCCTTACGGGCTTCGACAATAATTGCACACGATGGCTAACGGTAAACGCGGGTATAGTGAAGCCAGTGATACGGCGGCGGACCCTGCCGGCGCCCGTGCTCGTACGACCCGACCGAGGGAGCTGCACATGACCGCCACCGACCCGGCGATGACCGCACTGGCGCACAGCTGGTCGGCGCTCTCGCTGCTGCACGGACGCATCGAGACCCGCGTCGAACGCGCGCTGCAGGCCGGACACCGGCTGAGCGCGCGCGAATACTCACTGCTGGACGTGCTCAGCCGTCAGCACGACGGCGAGGGCGGCCACTTGCAGATGCGGCAGGTCGCCGACTCCGTCGTCCTCAGCCAGAGCGCCACCACGCGCCTGGTGACCCGGCTGGAGGACCGCGGGCTGCTCTCGCGCTACCTGTGCCCCACCGATCGGCGCGGCATCTACACCGACGTCAGCGAGGACGGCCTGCGCCTGCTGGAGGAGGCCCGCCCCACGCACAACACCGCTCTGCGGGAGGCCCTGGACGAGGCGGCCACCGAGCCCGTGCTCGCACCCCTGGTCCAGGCCGTCGAGCAATTGCAGGGCGCCGCCCGGCCGGCATGACCTGTTGCCGCGTGCCGCGACGGTTGGCCACGACACAAGAACCGCCCCTGACCTGGAAACAGGGCAGGGGCGGTTCTCGTGGGCGGTGGTGGCGGGATGCGGACCCCGCCAACGCGGCGCCTCCCGCCTCCCGCCGACCGGCCGGGCTGAAGCAGCAACCTCTTGCATTTACCCGCGTCTGCAACTATTCTCTTCACATGTAAGGCGCTCCTGCATCTACCTGCGCCGTACACCCGGCTCCGACGAGATGCCGCCGTGTGTCCACCGCCACGGCCCCGTCGACGGAGCCGCCACCCGCAGAGGCATCCGTCTGCTCATGCCTCATCCCCGTGCCGGGGATGCCGTCACGCCCCGGCACCGCTGACGAAAAGGCACTGTCATGTCACTCAAGAAAATCCTTCCCGGCAAGCTCGGCTTCGGCACCGCCCCGCTCGGCAACATGTTCCGCGCGATCCCCGACGAGGAGGCCGCCGCCACCGTCGAGGCCGCCTGGGCCCAGGGCGTCCGCTACTACGACACCGCACCGTTCTACGGCGCCGGCCTCTCCGAGTCCCGCCTGGGCGAGGTCCTGTCCACCAAGCCCCGCGACGCCTACGTCCTGTCCACCAAGGTCGGCCGCGTCATCCTCGACGAGGTCGAGGAAGGCGCCCGCGACCTCGGCGAGAAGGGCGGCATCTTCGAGCACGGCAACCCGAACAAGATCGTCCACGAGTGGACCGCTGAGGCCACCGAGCGCTCCATCGAGGACAGCCTCAAGCGCCTGGGCACCGACCGGCTCGATATCGTCTGGGTCCACGACATCGCCCAGGACTTCCACGGCGACCTGTGGCTGCAGAAGTTCGAGGAAGCCCGCACCGGCGCCTTCCGCGTCCTGTCCCGCCTGCGCGACGAGGGCGTCATCACGGCATGGGGCCTGGGCGTCAACAAGACCGAACCCATCGAACTGACCCTCACCCTCGACGAGCCCCGGCCCGACGGCTTCCTCCTCGCCGGCCGCTACACCCTCCTCGACCACGAACACGCCCTTCAGCGCCTGCTGCCCATGGCCCAGGAACAGAACGTCGACATGGTCGTCGGCGGCCCCTACAGCTCCGGCATCCTCGCCGGCGGCGCCCACTTCGAGTACCAGCAGGCCCCGCCCGAGATCGTCGAGAAGGTCTCCCGCCTGAAGGCCCTGACCGCCGAGCACGGCGTCTCCATCAAGGCCGCCGCCCTCCAGTTCTCCCTCGCCCACCCGACCGCCGCCGCCGCCGTCCCCGGCGCCACCCGCCCCAGCCGCATCGCCGAGGACACCGCCGCCCTCAACGAGAACATCCCGGCCGCATTCTGGACCGACCTGCGCGCCGCCGGCCTGGTCAGCCCCGCCGCCCCCCTCCCCGACAACGCCTGACCCACCCCCCCACACCAGCACCGGAATCAGGAGAACGACCATGGCCTCGACATCCGTCAGCCGCATCGTCCCCGCCTCACCCGACAAGGTATGGAGCCTCATCGGAGGCTTCGACGCCCTGCCCGACTGGCTCCCCTACATCCCCGAGAGCACCCCGCTCGAAGGCGGACGCGTCCGCCGGCTGAAGAACCCCGACGGCGACGTCATCACCGAACGCCTCGTGGACTTCAACGAGACCGAGCGCCACTACAGCTACGCCATCCTCCAGGCCCCGTTCCCCGTCAACGGCTACGTCTCCACCCTCCAAGTCCACACGGTCCCCGGCCGCGACGACGTCACCGAGGTCCAATGGTCCGGCCGCTTCCACCCCGACAACACCACCGACGACGAGGTCATCGACCTCTTCACCGGGATATACCGCGACGGCCTCGACGCCCTCCACAAGACCCTCTCCACCTGACACCACGATCATCACGGCACCCCACCCCAGCCCGGATACGCACCCTGCGCACCCGGGCTGCGGCCTGTCCGGGCCTGGCATCCCCCTTCACGGGCGACACCGACCACGCACACACGAGCCCGGCCAACGCCGCAGGCCCCGCGCCGGCTGAACAACCACGGCCGGTCCTCCGGGCCGCGGCTCGGTTTATTGGTGTGAGGCGTCTGTGGTGCAGGGCGGCCGGCGGTCGGGGAGTGGTGTCCGCTTCATGCCGCCGAATCGATGGTCTTCTGGACGCCGGCTGCCGCGGCGTGCAGGTGGTCCAGGGCGAATTTCGCCGTGAGGGACAGGGTGCGTTGTGTGGGTACGGTCACGCCGACGCGCTGGCCGACCATTTCCAGAGCAGTCGGCAGGATCGTCAACTGGCCGTCCTGCTGGGCGACCAGCTGCGGAAGCGCTGCCACCATGTCGGTTTCCAGCAGCAGCGCGCGCAGGGTCAGGATCGAGGTGCACTCGACTCGGTTCTCCGGCAGGGAGAGCCCCTTGCGCCAGAGCGCGTCCTCAAGTTCGTGCCGCAGGGCGGTCTGCTCCACGGGCACGACCCAGGGGTGGGCCAGAAGGTCCTCCAGCGTCGGGTCCGCCAGCCCGCAGGCGGGGTGGCCTGCGCGGGTCACCAGCCGGATCGGTTCCTGGTAGAGCGCGTGCTGCCGCAGGCGTGTGCCCTCGGCCGGCACCATCCGGCCGAGGACGAAATCGAGGTCACCGGCCAGGAGCGAGGCGGCCAGCAGATCAGGTGTGGCCTCGCGGACGACGACGGTCACGCGGGGGCGCTCCGCTTTGAGGGCGGCGATGGCCTGGGGGAGCAGGACGTTGGCTCCCGCCAGGTGAGTGCCAATCGTGACCGTGCCTGCCGTGCCCGCGGACAGTTCCGTCATGTGCCGGCCGGCCTGGCGGAGTTCGGCCACCACGGTCCGGGCGTGCTCAAGGAACGCCTGGCCGTGCCGGGTCGCTGACATGCCGCGGGGACCACGTTCAAAGAGCTCCACTCCCAGCAGCGACTCAAGCTCGCGCAGACTGCGGGTCAATACCGGCTGGCTGACGTGCAGATGCTCCGCGGCCCTCAGCAGGCTGCCCTGCTCATCGATCGCGATGACCAGGACGAGGTGCCGCGTCTTGAGACGGCCCTTGAGGAGATGGTCCGCGTGCACGAGAGCCCCCGATCCGCACCTGAGCTGTAGCTATGCCGCACGAGAATACCGCTGAGCCGATTAGGCATTATCCAGGCATGTCTCCGATAGGAAAGATTCCGTTCACCCGGCAGGCGCTGCCAACAGCGAAAGCTTGGAGGCATGGCGACATGAACGACGTACAGCCCACGACGACCAGCGCTCGGCACCCCTCGCACGACAACGGCGGACAGCCCGACACTTCAGGCGACACCTCCCCCTCGCCAATCCCCCCGACAGCAGGGTGACCGGCCCCGCCCCGCAGGCCGACGCCACGACCAGGCGTGGACCATCGCCGTCGCCCACAGCGCCGAGGGAGCGAAACCCACGATGTTCCTGCTCCCCGGCATCGGCACCGCCCGAGACCTCAAGCAGGCCCACGCACTGGGCATCCGCCCGGTGCACGGGACGGCCCGCTGCACGGCGGCGGACGTCTGTACGCAGCACATCGCACCCGCCCGCGCACCCGGCAAGGACGCCGCCGGGTTCCTGACGATGCCGCACCTGGCCACGCCCACCGAACTGGCCGCCTCCGCCCGGCTCATGGAGCCGTACGGCGCGAACTGCGTCCACGCCACGGCCTTGGGCGGCCGGCTCACCACGGACGGTGTCCGCGAACGGCTCCGCGCCTACCGAGACGTGCCCGACGCCACCACCGAGACAGGCGCCCACACGCACCACAACCACGACCTCGGCGTCGCCGGCTGCGTCCTCGCCGAGGCGGACACCGCGGCAGGCCAACGGCCAGGAAGCCATGACCGCCGGCATCGCTCCCGGCCTCACACCGGAAAGCCTGCCGCACCGGCCGGAGTCCTCTCCCACCCCGCGACCGCTCACCCCGAGCAGTCCGTCCCCCGAGGTGCACGCGCATGACCCCAACCACCGACCGCACCACAGGAACCGACCAGGCACGACGTGTCGCCTGGGCCGCCTTCATCGGCAGCACCATCGAGTGGTACGACTTCTTCCTCTACGCCACCGCCGCCGCCCTGGTGTTCAACGCCCAGTTCTTCCCCTCCGCCGACCCCGCCGTCGGTTCCATCGCCGCCTTCGGCACCCTCGCCGCCGGCTTCGTCTCCCGGCCGCTCGGCGGACTGGTCATGGGCCACTTCGGCGACAAGTACGGCCGTAAGAACACCCTGGTCGCCTCACTGCTCATCATGGGCCTGTGCACCGTCGCCATCGGCCTGGTGCCGAACTACGGCAGCATCGGCGTGGCCGCCCCGCTCCTGCTGACGCTCCTGCGCGTGATCCAGGGCATCGGCCTCGGCGGCGAGTGGGGCGGCGCGGTCGTCATGACTCTGGAAGCCGCACCGGACAACCGCCGCGGCCTCTACGGCGCCGCACCGCAGATGGGCGTGCCCGCCGGCCTCATCGCCGCCAACCTCGCCGTCCTCGGCTTCACCGCAGCACTCGGCGAGGACGCCTTCCACTCCTGGGGCTGGCGCATCCCCTTCCTCCTCAGCCTCCTGCTCGTCGGCGTCGGCCTCTACCTCCGGCTCGCCATCGAGGAAAGCCAGGTCTACAGCGAACTCGCCGAGCCCCCCAAGAAAAAGCAGAAGCCCCCGGTGGCGGAAGTGCTCACGCACCACCGGCGCACGGTACTGACCGCCTGCCTCGTCATCGTCGGCAACTCCAGCGTCGCCTACGTATTCATGGTCTACGTCCTGTCCTACGGCAAGGAAACCGGCCGGATGGACTCCGGCTTCCTGCTGCTGTCAGTGATAGCCGGCGCCGTGACCTGGCTGGTGACGACCCCGTACTGGGGCGGCCTCGGCGACCGGTGGGGACTGCGCAAACTGTTCCTCGTCGGCGGCGTGACCCGGGTGGTGTGGGCACTGTTCTTCCTGCCGGTCATCGACCTCGGCAACAAGCCGCTGCTGCTCGTCTACATGCTGTCGATGGGCGTCGTGCTGTCGATGACGAACGCATCGGTCGGCGTCATGACGTCGAGCATGTTCCCGCTGCGCGTCCGGTACACAGGTTCCTCGGCCGCCTACCAACTCGGCTCGCTCCTCGGCGGCGGCATCACCCCGCTCATCGCAGCCGCCCTGCTCAAAGCCACCGGAACCTCGACCAGCATCACCCTCTACATCCTCGCTGTCGGCCTGCTGAGCCTGGCCGCCACCCGCTCCCTCGCGCGCGGGACCGTCGGCGAGGGCATCGACCGGGCCGAGCAGGAACTCGCCCCCACGGAACACTGACCACACCCCCGGGCGCCCGCACCCCCGGGCGGTCAGAGGCTTGAAAGGAGCCCTCATGGAACTCGTCATTCTCGGCAGCGCCGGCGGCCCGCAACCGCACCCCGGCAAGGCAGCCCCCGCCACCGCCGTCGTCGTCGACGGCGACATCCACGTCATCGACTGCGGCAACGGCGTCGGCCGCCAGATAGTCGCAGCGGGCCTCGCACTGAAAGACCTGCGCTCGGTGTCGCTCACCCACCACCACGTCGACCACAACGCCGACCTCGGCACCTTGGTACACCTGGCATGGACCGCCGCCCGCTGCGAACCGGTCGACCTCTACGGACCGGCCCCACTGACGTCGATGGTGAAGCAGTACCTGGAGCTGAACACCCCGGACATCGACCACCGCGAAGCGCTCGGCCGCCCCGCACTCTCCGGCCTCTTCCGGCCCCATGAAGTCTCCGGCCCCGGCACCGTGCACGACACCGACGGTGTACGGATCTCCGCGGGCACCGCCACGCACCCGCCGATGCCTTCGTACTCCTACCGCGTGGACGCACACGGACGCTCCGTCGTCGTCTCCGGCGACACCGCCCGGTGCGACGAGGTCGCCGAACTCTCACGCGGCGCGGACATCCTCGTCCACGAGGCGTACTCCCCGGACCACCTGGCGGAGTTCATGTCCGGCTCGAACACCAGGATCGAGCGGCTGCAGCAGCACTTCGCCCAGGCCCACACCAGCGCCGAGGACGCCGGACGCGTCGCCACCGCAGCCGGGGTGAGAACCCTCGTCCTGTGGCACCTCATCCCCTGGCAACTCCCCGACCAGGAATACGCCGCCCAAGCAGCCCGCACCTTCGACGGGCAGATCATCGTCGGCCACGACCTGCAGCACATCCCGGTATGACAACGCCGGCACCCCTGTCCGGGGCGTCGGCCTGGGGATTCGTTGTTGACCCGGCGGAGCGGTCAGCGCAGTGAATAGCCACCGTCCGGGTAGACCGTGGAGCCCGTCATACAGGCGTTGGTGAACAGAAAGAGGACAGCATCAGCGAAATCGGACTCGGATCCCGCGCGGTGCAGCCAGCTCGCCTCGCGCCACTGCTCGGCGGCCGGTTCACGCACCTCGGCCGGCCGCTCGTTCCAGAGATTGCCGTCGACCATGCCGGGGGAGACCACGTTGACCCTGACCGGCGCCAGCTCGACCGCCAGTCCGCGGCCAAGCCCCTCAACGGCGGCGTTACAGGCGAGAGATCCTGCATGGTGGGAGTGACGGGGCTGCTGCCGCTGGTGCCGCGGGTGTTGACGGTGTGCCCCGCGGGCCCGTGGGCTTGTGCCGGTGGGTCCGCGGGGTCAGCGGTCTGTGTGGTGGTGTTGGTCGGGGTGTGGGTTATGCGCGGGCTTCGTCGACCTGGTTGACGAGGGTGAGGAGGGCGTCGGCGGCGGGGCCGGAGGAGGCGGGGCTCTGGCCGGTGATGAGGAGGCCGTCGATGACGACGTAGGGCTGCCAGTTGTCGGTCTTGGTGTAGTCGGCGCCGAGCTTGTTGAGTTCGTCCTCGACGAGGAAGGGGACGATGTCGGTGAGGCCGGCGTCGGCTTCCTCGCCGTTGGTGAAGCCGGTGACCTTGCGGCCGCGGACGAGGGGGGTGCCGTCGGGGTTGGTGGCGTGGCGCAGGGTGCCGGGGGCGTGGCAGACCAGGGCGAGGGGCTTGCCGGCGCGCAGGGTGGTTTCGATGAGGCGGACGGAGGTGGGGTCTTCGGCCAGGTCCCACAGGGGGCCGTGGCCGCCGGGGTAGAAGACGGTGTCGAAGTCGTCGGCGGAGACGGTGTCGAGCCGGACGGTGTGGGCGAGGTCGGCCATGGCGTCGGGGTCGGCCTCGAAGCGGCGGGTCTCGTCGGTCTGGAACGCGGGTTCGTTGCTCTTGGGGTCCAGGGGCGGCCGGCCGCCCCTGGGGGAGGCGAGTACGACTTCGGCGCCGGCATCCTTGAAGCGGTAGTAGGGGGCGGCGAGTTCCTCCAGCCAGAAGCCGGTCTTGCGGCCCGTGGTGCCGAGCTCGTCGTGCGAGGTGAGAACAATGAGGATCTTCATGGAGTGCACTTCCTTTGAGTAGACCGGTCGACTCCGGCGAGGTACGGAAGAGCACCGGTGTGACCGGGTTCTGTGCTCTTGGTTCTACAGGTGCAGCAGCTGACGGGTGACCGTCATCGTGGTGTCCAGGGGGCCGAGGTGGCGGTGGATCTTGACCATGACGCTTGCTCCGAGCCACATGTCGTAGAGGGACTGGGCGATGTCGCGGGCGGAGACGTCGGTCGTGAGTGATCCGTCCTTGAGGCCGGCCGTGATCGTCCGTTCCAGGCGGTCGATGACGGCGGTGGTGCCTTCCTTCAGGGCGATCCGCATCGCCTCCGACAGGTCGGAGACCTCCGCGCCGAGTTTAACGGCCAGGCACTTGCCCTGGCATTCGTCGACGCTCTGCGTCTCGCGCCAGTTCTGCCAGTAGTTCATCAGCCGCTGCGCCGAGGTCAGGCCGGGCTCGGCGAGGATGCGGTCCATGTCGGCGAGGTAGTCGGTGAAGTAGGCCCTTATCATGGCCTCGCCGAAGGCGTCCTTGGAGCCGAAGAAGTGGTAGAACGAGCCCTTCGGCACTCCGGCCGCGGTGAGGACTTCGTTGATGCCCACTGCGGAGAATCCCTTGCGGGCCATGATCCGCTGGGCGGTGTCGAGGATGCTGCGGCGGGTGTCGCCCTGGATGGTAGGCATGTTTCCCACTGTATCACCCATTAGACCGGTCGTCTGGTTGGTGGCAAGTGCCGCATGGCGTGGCGCGTCAGCGGGCGAGGAAGTCCAGGAGGATCTCGTTGACCTCGGTGGTGTGGGTGGTGAGCAGGCCGTGGGGTGCGCCGTCGATCTCGACGTACTTGGCGGCGGGCAGGGCTTTGGCGAAGCGGCGTCCGGTGGCGTCGACGGGCAGGGTGCGGTCGCCCGTGCCGTGCACGATCAGGGCGGGGACGTCGATCCGGGGGATGTCTGCCCGGAAGTCGGTGGGCCAGGTCAGCGGGGCGGCGGCCGAGGCGATCGGGCCCGCGCCGGCCGCCACGTTCCAGGCGTTGCGCACGGCTTCCTCGCTCACCCGGGTGCCCAGGTTCTCGTCGAGGTTGAAGAAGTCGGTGTAGAAGCCGGTGAAGAAGGCGTAGCGGTCCTTCTTTACCGCCTCGGAGACGCCTTCGAAGAAGGAGAGCGGGGCGGCGCCATCGGGATTGTCGTCGGTGATCGCCAGGTACGGTTCCAGTGATGCGAGGAACACGGCCTTGGCGACCCGGCCGGAGCCGTAGGCGGACAGGTAGCGGGCGACCTCACCGGTGCCCATCGAGAAGCCGACCAGGACCGCGTCACGCAGGTCGAGGGTCTCCATCACGGTGTTCAGGTCGGCGGCGAACGTGTCGTAGTCGTAACCGGTGGCCGGCTGACTGGACTTGCCGAAGCCCCGCCGGTCGTAGGTGATCACCCGGTGACCCGCGGCCAGCAACGCCGGAACCTGCCCCTCCCAGGAGTTGCCGTCCAGCGGGTAGCCGTGGATGAGGACGACCGGCTGCCCGGCCCCCTTGTCCTCGTAATGCAGCTCGATGTCGGTGCTGTTCTCCGTGCCGACCTTGATACGCCCCATGATGCCTTCCCCTTTCCGGGAATCCGGTGCCTGCCGCGTTCCGACACTCAGAACTATACGACCGGTCTACTCGACCTGCAACCCCCACCACGATGCCGATCGAGGGGGCGCCGCATGACTGCTGGCGTTGTCGGTGTCTCCGGACACGGTGCGAAGCGATGGGCCGGCCGGTGATCGTGAGGGACTCGCGGTCATGGTGCAGGAGGCGGTCAGCGGCTGCCTGGGGTGGCCTCGACGCCCGGGGCCGGGCCTGCCCAGTGCATGCCGAGTTCCCGTAGGGCATCCAGCTGTTCCTGAGTGAGTTTGTCGCGTCTGGTTTTGGTGTTGGAGATCCATACGCCCAGCTTTACGGCTACTGGTTCGGTCTCGTGGTCGACGGTGACCGTTTCGCTGTGGCCGCGTGGCACCGGCCGGTTGATGCCTTCCCGTTCTACCCATTGCGTGAGGGCGGCCAGGCCGCGTTGGAAGGCCTGCTGCGCCTTGCCCGGACCCTTCCCCTTCGTCGTACGAGCGGCTGCCGGGGCGGGTGCCGGTGCCCCACCGGGTTGTACTCCCAGCGCGGTCAGTCGTTCCTGTTGTTCGGCGGAGAGCTGCGCCCAGGTGCCCGGATTCTTCTGCCGCTCCAGCCACTTGCCCAAGTCGTCTCCCTCGAACAGCACCCCAGGGCCGATGGCTGGCAGGTGGCCGTCGGCGTCGACGAGGTCGGCGAGCACCCGGTAGTGGCGTTGCCAGTCCAGCGGCCAGGGGCAGTTCCAGTCCGGGTCGATCTCCGTCAGCTGCTGCGCGCGGGCGGCGGCCCGCTGCGGGTCCTTGCCGAGGCCGTCCTTGCGTCGGAGGTTGGCCATGTCCTGCCCTACGCGCGCCATCGCCTCTCCTTCGCCCCATACCGCGTCCTGACGCGGCGCGAGGTGCCCGGTGGCCCTTCGGTAGGACCGGAACGTGGCGAGCTTGTTCTCCCACGCTTCCTCGCCCGGCTCCCAGACCATCCCGGCTTCCGGCGCGTCCAGCAGGGTCTTGCGCCGCGGCTCCAGCTCGCCGACCCGCAGGGCTTTGCGCTGCTGGTGGACCCACCGCCCGAGGGGGAAGTCCTTCGTCACGCCGACGGTGACCTCAACGTCATAGGGGACGGCGTGCAGGCCGGTGATCTCGTTCTCCGCCCGCCACCGCAGCAGGGCCTGGTAGCCCTCCAGCCACACCAGGGACTCCGGCCGGTACACCCGGGTGCGCAGGAACGCCGCGATCGTCGCCGTGTCTCTCGGAGAGGAGAAGTGCAGCAGCGCCGCCTTGGCACCGGCCTGCGTGCCGTCCTCCTCCTGCCCCTCGCCGTCACCCTCGTCGCCGGCCCCGACGATTCGCCCGTCCTCGTCCCGCCGGACGTGGACCTTACGCTTCCCGCTGGTGAGCGCGCGGGAGGCGAGCTGCTCGACCAGGCGCTCATCATGCGAGCGCAGGCCCTGGAGCACGGCCGCGAGAGGCTTGAAGCTCGCGGAGGCAACCATGCCGGCCGGGTCCTCCCCAGCCTCCAGGAACACCGGCACGATGATGCGCGCGACCTTCGTGCTGCCGTCGCGATGGGGCCGCAGCGCCCGGCCGATGTTCTGCACGACCTCCACCTGGGAGCCGCGGGTATCGGCGAAGCACACGGCCTCCACTCCCCGCTCGCCGGTGATGTCGACGCCCTCACCCAGTACGCGGCAGCTCGCGAGGAACGCCCGGTGCACCCGGCGCCCGGCCGCGTCGATGCCATGGGCGAACTGCCGCAGGACCTCCCGCCGTTCGGCCACGAGGTGGTCGCCGCACAGCCACGCCGACCAGACCCGGTCCGGGGGTACGTGGCGGCCGGCCTCCAACTCGTAGAACTCCGCGCCGATCGACGACTCCGGCAGCCGGTCCGCGGACGCCAGGCTGCCGTCGCAGGCGTCGTTGGCGTACAGCTCGGCTGCGGTCTGAGGCATCTTCTCCGCGAACGCCGCGGCTTCCTCCACCTTCTGATGGAACGTCATCACGGTGCGCAGGTTGTATGCGGCGGCGTGCTCCAGGAGCGCCGTCTGCAGAAGCGCCAGGCGCCGGCCGCGCCGCGCTTCCTCCGACTCCCCGAGTTCAGGGGAGGGGTCGCGGATCTCCAGGACGTCGATCTCGAAGCCGGCGAGGATCCCGCGCTCGATCGCCTCCGAGAGCCCCAGTTCGGCGAGCCACGAGCCGTACGTGCCGTCCGGGTCGTCGGTCATGGTCGCGATTTCCAGCTCCTGGCCGTCCGTGCCGTTCCGCGGCCGGGCCGCCGCGAGGATGCGCGGGGTCGCGGTGAGGTAGAGCCGGAAGTCCGCCGGGATCCGCTGGTTGTCGTGGACCGCTGCCCACGGCCGGCCGAGATCACCGGCGGTGCCGTGTGCCTCATCCACAATCGCGAGGTCGAAGCCGGCCATGCGCTGCCCGTACAGCCGCTCCCCGCCCGCCAGAGCAGCTTCCAGCGGCCCGCGGACCTTCCGCCGACCCGTCAGGTCCTCCGGGTCCTCACGGTCCACAAGCGAGGCGTACGTGGCGAACACGACGACCGGCCCGGCCCCTGCCCACAGCGCGAGCCGGACCGGGTTGGTGGTGGTGCGCACCCCCAGCGAGTTGAGCACCGCATCGTTCTCCAGCGAGCACACCGCGACCATCGGCGCCCGATGGCCCACCAGACGCCACGCCTGGGCGGTCTGCGCCAGCAGGTCCAGGGTCGGGACCGTGACGAGGATCCGGCCGTCCGCGAACGACTCCAGCGCGCACGCAGCGGCCGTGATCGTCTTGCCCGATCCGGTCGCGGACACGATCGTGCCCCGGGCACCCTGCGCGGGCACAGATGACCTTGCAGGGAATCCCACCCACCTACGAAACGCCGACCGCTGATCTACCTGGTGTTCCCTGAGCTGAATCGCTGACATTTCCATGCCTCTCCTAAGCCTGAATTCCCGTGGCCTTTCAGATAGCCGCGTGCGGAATACAGGCCGCACCAAGGCCGTTCCAGACCGACGCATCTGCCCTGTGCCAGCCGCCAGGCTTTCCGTCCTTGAAGGGCAGCTTGCCGTCCGGGGCGCAGTGCCCGGCACCGAGCATGCAGACGATGACGTCCCCGTCGCTGTTCACCGTTCGCACGATGCACAGACCGCCGGCCTCGCCCAGCGCCGCTGCGTGGTGTGCGGGTACGTGCGCGGCAGCACGGCCGCCCGGACGAACCTCTCCAGCCGCACCAGGTCCGTCCGCTCACGCTCCCTCAAGTTCGCCAAATTTACGGCCAGTTCGGTGGCACCGGCCGACCCGCCACCGCGCCGCGTCCAGTCCCGGTCCGCGATGTCCACCAGGGCCTCGCTCACGGCCGTCACTCCGCCATCCCACCCGTCCGCGAACACCGCGCCCCGAGAGGCCGGCGCCATGCCGTCCAGCTCGACCACCTCGCTCTGCGCCCCAGCGATGGCTCCGGCCCCAGCGCGGCCACCGGGTCGTCCGTCTCGCTTGCGGGCACACCCTGGTGGCCAGGAGGCGAACAGCCTCAACCGAGCATTGACGCCCACCGTCTGACACTGGCCCACCCGCTGCACAGAATCGCTGCTCAGCGCGAGACCGGGTCCGGTAGATTCATGACGACCGGTCATCTGCGGCCGTTCCTCTCGGAATTCTAGGGAGGTTTCCGGGTAGTTGTGGGGTGTCCTGTGTTTCCGCCAACAGTACATGCTGCATCAATCTGATGCAGCATGTACACCCGAGCCCACAGGAACGAGCGCCCCCCACCCTCCCAGCCAGCTTGGCCCGCGTCAGCGGGCCCCAACGGTTCTGGAGGCGCAGCCGGAGGGACCGTCAGGCGGGGGAAGCGCAGCGGACCCCGCCTCAAGGTACGGAGCGAAGCGGAGGGCCGCCCGCTTCGGGAGCGCAGCGGACGAAGCGTCACCCCCTCGACGCAGTCGAGGGGGTGAGCGGGATGCGCAGCATCCCGCTCCGCTCACGCGGAGCGTGAGCGCAACCCCCGCGCGCAGCGCGGGGGTTCGCTTGCCCATCGCGAAGCGATGGGGTACCCGCTCCGCGGGG
>NZ_JBITJM010000033.1:0-52641 GCF_044460025.1 Streptomyces sp. NPDC050161
AGGAGGGGTCGGCGCGCAGCGCGTCGACGAGGTCGGCCTCGGCCGGGGTGTCGAAGGCGGCGAGGTTGATGTCGCGGATGGCGGGGATGTCGGCGCCGGTCTCGGCGCGGGTGATCCAGTTGCTGTGGGTACGCATGACGGGATGAATCCGTTTCATGGTGAGGTTCAGGTTCGTGCAGGGATGCCGCGCGAGCTCACGCTCTCAGCGGGCAGGGGTGACCGGGTCAGACCGTCGCCCGGGACGTGAGGGCGGTCCGGGCGCTGCGCACCGCAGTGGCCTTGAACGCGGTCATCAGCCCCACCTCCCTTTCATCCTCAACCTGGATCAACACGAACTCATCGAACGTACCACGTACCCCAGCACTCGTCTTTTGCATTAACGGCAGCCCCGGCCCGGCCTACAGCCGGTCCCCGCCCGGCGGGTTTCGTCCGGGCGAGGGCGCGATGGGGCCGATGGAAGGGATGGAAGGAACGGAAGGGATAGTGGCTGGTCAGGGGGCGATGGCGTACTCGGTGAAGTGGCCGCAGGCGGTGAAACCGAGGCGGCGGTAGACGGGTTCGCCGTCGGCGGATGCCTGCAGGACCGCGGTCTCGTATCCCGCATCGCGGGCTGTGCGCAGGGTGGCCAGGGTGATGGCACCGCCGTATCCGCGGCGGCGGTCGGTGGCGAGGGTGGCGATGTTGTAGATGCCGACGACACCCGCGTGCAGGAAGACCTCGGCCGAGCAGACGGGGCGGTCGTCAACGTAGCCGACCAGGTAGCGGGCGGGGCAGTCGGCGGCGAGGGCCCATGCGGCGGTGTCGGCGAAGAAGCGGCGCACGGTGGCGGCGGGCGGGTTCCAGTTCGCGGCGAGGACCGTGGCGTAGTCGGCGAGCTGTTCCGGGGTGGTCGCCGGCTGGATGTCCAAGCCGTCGGCAGGCGCTTCGGGGAGGGCTGTGCGTGTGTCCTTCCACATACCGGTTTCCGTCTCCGATGCCTCCAGACCGGCGGCCTGGAGGTGCTCGGCGAGGTCGGTCGGTGCCGAGGCGGGTCCGACCCACCAGGAGAAGGGGCGTCCGGTGGCGGTCAGGGTGCGGGCCGTCTCCGCGGTGCGGACCGGGGCGGTTTCCGGGGTGAAGCGGGCCGCCGCGACGATGTTGAAGGTGTCGTCGTCCAGGCCGCTGTCGGCGATCAGCAGATCGTTGGTCCGGGTGACGGAGGCGCCTTCCAGGTACTGGTGCAGGTGGCAGGCGTGCTCGGCGAGGTTCTGCTCCATTGCGAGCAGAAGGTCGGGGTCGTTGGTAAAGGGGCGTTCCATTTCGTTCACGATGCTGCATTGCAGCATGCTTGCCTGGGCGCTCGCAGGTACTTTTCCGCGGCTGCGGGACACGGTCCGGGCCCGGCGGAGGCCCTGCATTCCGCGCTCAAGCGGCGGAGGCTTCTCGGGTGGGGCGGTGGCGGGTTGCTACGAGGCGTGTCACCAGGGGACGGGGCCGTCCGCTGCGAAGAAGCCGCCGGTGGGGCCGTCGGGGCCGATGGTGGCCATGCGGACGATGATCTCGGCGCCTTTTCCTGGCCGCGTGCAAGGTCGCGTGCGCCGAGGTAGACGGTGTGCCCGGCCTCGACGAGCAGGCGGGCGGCCTCCAGGCCGATTCCGCGGTTGGCTCCGGTGATGAGGGTGGCCGGCATCGTGGCTCTTCTTTCAAACGGTCGAACGGTTCGGTCCGCCAGGCGCGCAGCCCGGGGAAGGGGCGTCAGGTCATCGGGATGAGAAAACGGGTCGGTCTCGCATCGCCGATGGGGGCGCGCACCCTCGCGCTCTTGAAGGCCCGCCTCATGGAGTCCCGCTTCATGAAGACCCGCTCTCAGCGCGCGCCCCCCTACCGGTGCGACCTGAGCCGGGCCCGTATCAGTGGCCGTCCGGTTTGACGCAGGTCCGGTCCTCGGTGGGCAACTTGCCCGTGATCAGGTAGGCGTTGACCTTCGCGTCCACGCAGGCGTTGTGGTACGTCGCGTAGAGCGTGTGCTGGTCGGCGCCCTTGAGGGTGATCAGTCTGGCGCTCGGCAGCAGGCCGCGCAGGGAGACGCTGCTGGAATAGGGGACGCGCGGGTCGCCGGTGGCGGCCACGATCAGCGCGGGGGTGTCGTGACGCACCTGCGTGGGCTTCTCACGGGGGCGGTCCCAGAAGGCGCACGGCACGATGTTGTTGGTCAGCGGGCCGAACAGCGGGTGGGCGGCGCGGCTGCGCTCGATGTCCTTCCAGTACTGTCCGGGGTCGCGTGAAGCGGGCACGTCCCCGCACAGGATCGCTGTTTGTACGCTGCCGGAGCGCGATCCCTGGCTGGTGACCTGCGACCGCAGAAGTCCGGCGAACTCGCCCGAGAGTTCGGTCGGTTGACCGTCGGTGGCCTTGGCCAGCACGGACAGGTGCTCGCCGAGTTCCGCCCGTGCCGCGTCGGCGTCGCTGCTGGTCCCCGCGAAGATCACCAGGGGCACCACGGTGGCATCGAGGCGGAAGACGTCGGGGGCGGTGCCGACGGTCAGCGGCCGTCGCGCGGACGTCTCGACGACGCGGTCGACGGTGGCGAGCACCTGATCGCGGGTGCGGCCCAGGCCGTAGGTGCCGTGACGTTTCGCTGCCCATCCGGCCCAGTCGGCGAGCGCCCGGTCGTTCGCGGCTTCGGAGCCCCGGACCACGCGAGGGTTGTAGCGGCGCGGGTCGAGTGCCCCGTCGAGCACCACCCGGTCGTAACGCCCCGGGAACATCTGGGTGTAGACCGTGCCCAGGTAGGTCCCGTACGAATAGCCCAGGTAGGAGATCTTCCGCTCGCCGAGCGCTTCCCTGATGACGTCCATGTCGCGAGCCGTGTTGCGGGTGCTGATGTGCGGCAGCACCGGTGCGTTGGTGGCGCGGCACTTGTCGGCCAGGTCCTTCTGCACGGCGACCTGACGGTCGAAGTCCGTCCGGCTCGGTCCTGTCCAGCGCATCGGAGGGCCGATGGGCCAACCGCAGTCCAGCGGGGTGCTGCGGCCGACGAAACGCGGATCCATGCCGATCAAGTCGTAGCGCGTCCCGGCCTGTCCCATCGCCGGGCGGAGCAGCGCGGGGAGGCCGAGGCCCTCGCCGCCAGGACCGCCGGGGTTGACGAGCATCGTGCCTATGCGGTGGCGGGTGTCGGCGGCCTTCATCCGGGATATCGCGACGGTGATGGTGCGGCCCCCGGGGTCGGCGTAGTCCAGGGGTACGGTCACGTTCGCGCAGCGCGCGCTCGCTTTCTCCAGGGCGCGGCCCTGTTCGTCGTCCGCGCCCAGGACACAACTGCGCCAGTCGAGACGCTGGTTCCGGTAGCGGTCGAGCCCGGCGCTGGTCGCCGCCGCGCCGCTGTCGCGACCGGCGGCCACCGCTGTGGTGACGGGGGTCGCCGTGAGGCAGGCGGTGAGGGCGAGGCCAACAGCCGAGGCTCGGCGCGCGGTGGCTCTGAGGGTGGTCACACGGTCTCCTGAGGTGAGAAGTACGGCCGTGACGGCAGAGGGGTGGTAGCCGTGACGGGCGCGGAGGTGCCGAGGGGGGCGTTCGGCGGGGGTGTTGGGACGTCGTGCCCGGCCGGGAGCCCGCCGTCCCCACACATGTGCGTCAGCCTTCCACCGGCACCGACACCACGGCATCGCTCCGGAGCAGGAGCCGCCCGTACCGCGATGGCCCTAGCCTGCACGGCCGGTCACGGCACCTCAGAGGTAGGGCGCAGACCCCCGCGTACTGCGGGAGGAGTCGCGTCACTGCTGTGTGCGCGGTATCGCCATGTGTCGTCGACGGTCCGGTCCGCATGTGTCCGGTCCGCATGTGTCCGGCCCGCATGTGTCCGGTCCGTATGTGGCCGGTCCGTGCGTGTCCGGCCCGTATGTGACGCAGCGTCAGTATGCGCCGCACTCCACGCGGTTCCGTGCCGTGAAGCGGATCACGGTGGAGAACTGTCACGTTCCGCTGGTACGGGGTGTCTCGATGGGCAGCCGAAGAGTCGGAGAACCGATGAGTCGGAGAGTCGAAGGGAAGGGGCCGCGTGTGATGCCGGGGTACCGGAGGGGGAGCGGGACGGTGGTGGGGCATGGTTGAGGACGCCTTCTCCCGGCACCGGCCGCTGCTGTTCACCATCGCCTACGAGATGCTGGGCAGCGTCACCGACGCCGAGGACGTGGTGCAGGAGAGCTACCTGCGGTGGAGCGCGGTCGATCCGGCCACGGTCGAGCACCCGCGCGCCTACCTGGTCCGCACGGTGACCCGGCAGGCACTCAACCACCTGCGCGCGGTCACGGCGCGGCGCGAGGAGTACGTCGGCCCGTGGCTGCCCGAACCGGTCCGTACCGCGCCGGAGGTGAGCGACGACGTCATCCTGGCCGAGTCGGTGTCGATGGCCATGATGCTGGTCCTGGAGACGCTCAACCCGACCGAACGCGCGGTCTTCGTGCTGCACGACGTGTTCGGGTACACCCACGGCGAGATCGCCGCCTCGATCGGCAGGGCCGAGGTCACCGTCCGGCAGATCGCCCACCGCGCACGTCGGCACGTGCGTGCGCGGCGCCGCCGCTTCGAGCCCGACTCCGAGGCCGCCCGGGAGATCGTCCAGCGGTTCCTGCACGCCGCGACGACCGGCGAGGTCCAGACGTTGATGGATCTGCTGGCACCCGACGCCGTGCAGATCTCCGACGGCGGCGGGAAGGCCGTCGCCGCCCGCCGCCCGATCACCGGCAAGGCCGACATCGCCCGGTTCGTCCTCGGTGTGCTCCGTACCACCACCGCGGCGACCCGCATCGAGCACGTCGCCTGCAACGGCATGCCCGCGGTGCGGCTCGTCATCGACGGCGCACTCGACTCGCTGGTCGCGTTCGAGATCCACGACGGCCGGATCACCGGCCTCTACGGCATACGCAACCCGGACAAACTGCACAGCGCCGAAACGGTGCTCCCACTCGACAGAGGAGGTCATGAGCCGTGGAAACCATGACGGTGGAACGTGTCATCGACGCCCCGATCGATGACGTCTTCTCCTGGCTCACCACGACCACCAACTACACGTGCTCGCCCCTGGTGGTGCGCTGCCGCCTGACCCGGCGGGGCGCGTCCGCGCCCTACGGAGTCGGCGCGGTCCGCAGCCACCTCTGGCTGATCGGCTGGTTCCGGGAACGCATCACGCTGTACGAGCCGCCGTACGCGACCGATTACGTCGTCGAGCGCAGCCTGCCGCCGGCCCGGCACGAACTCGGCCGCATGACGTTCGCCGAGGCCGACGGCGGCACCCGGGTGCGCTGGACCACGCGCGCCGAGATCCCCGTACCCGTGCTCGGGCCCTTCCTTACCCGGCGCCTCGCGCGGCCGATCATCACCCGCACCTTCGGCAATATCCTCGACGCCGCCGACACCGCGCTGGCCCGGCGCCCCAGCCCCGATCGGGAGTGAGGGGCGCGCGGACCGGAAGGCTGCCGTGCGTGCCGACGGCCGTCCCGGTCGCGAGGCCGCCGGTGAGCGTACGGACCTATCAGGCACCTATCAGGCGACGTCGATCAGTACCCTCCCCACGACGCCCCGCTCCAGCGCGGCGTGGGCGTCGGCGGTGCGCTCCAACGCGAAGCGGTGCAGCGGCAGTCCGGCCTCCTCGCCCACGCGCAGCGCGCCCGCGTCCACGGCAGCCGCGACGTCGGTGAGTGCCTGCTGCTTCGCCGCGGGCGGCACGGTGTAGACGAAGACGCTCTGCCAGCGCAGGTTGGCCGACAGCGAGGAGAGCACGGGGACGGACAGCCGCTCGTCCTTGCCGCCCGAGTAGTAGGCCACCACGGCGCCCTGGGCGGCCACCGCGATGTCCAGAGCGGCGTTGGCGCCGGGTGCGACCTCCACGACGATGTCGACACCCTCGGGGGCGAAGGCCCGGACCTCCGTGGCCGCGTCCTGTGTGCGGTAGTCGACCACCCGGTGGGCACCGGCCGCGTGCGCCAGCGCGGCCTTGGCGGGGCTGCTGACCGTGGTGACCACACGCGCCCCGGCCCAACGGGCGAGCTGGACGGCCGCGTTGCCGACCGCGCCGGCGCCGCCTGCCACCAGCACCGTGGCGCCCCGCAGGGTGCCGGGCGCGATACGCCCCGGTCCGCCGTCGTGAACGGTCAGCGCGCGGTGGGCGGTCAGGGCCGGGACGCCGAGGGCAGCGCCGAGTGCGAACGGGGCGTGGTCGGGCAGGGCGACGGCGTGCCGTTCGGGGACGAGCGTGTACTGCTGCGCTGTTCCCCAGGGCCGCTCCCACGCGGCCTCCCAGATCCACACCCGCTGCCCGACCCGCGCCGGATCGACCTGCGGGCCGACGGCGTCGATCACCCCGGCACCGTCCTGGTGGGGCACCTGCTCGCTGATGCCCGGCGGCAGCGCGCGTCTGCGGCTGCGCCAGTCGGTCGGGTTGACGCCCGAGACGTGCACCCGAACCCGTACCTCGCCGGGTCCGGGCTCGGGAACCGGACGCTCGACGAGCCGCAGGACCTCGGGGCCACCGGCAGCCGTCCGGATGACGGACTTCATCTTTCACCTGTCCTTCGCTCACCCCGCGAGAATGGCCGGCCGGCGTCAGGAGAGGACACCGCCCGTACGGGGTACCCCTCCTGAACTCCCTTACGGAGCGGCGTATTCCGCCCGCGAGCCCTCAGAATCGACTGGCACCGAATCGACTGGCACCGAATCGACTGGCACCGAACCGACCGGCACCGAACGGAACGAACGCGCGGTGTCCCTCCGGCATCCACCGCTCCGCCACCCCGCTCGTACGGTCGGCCCCCCTCGCCGTCAGGTGAGCGGGGAGAACTCGGTCGGCCAGGCGATGATCGAGGTGGCGTCGAGGATCTGTTCCGGGCCGCCGGGCGGTGGCCACAGTCCGGACGCGTAGAGGTCCCTGCGGATGCCGACCCGCTCGTCCAGGCTGTGGAACGGCCAGATCTGGGTGATCCGGTCGGGGCCGTCGAGCGCGTACATCACCACCGTCAGCGGGTCGATACGGTGCCGGGCGGGCAACGCCTGCCGCCAGCCGGCGATGGTCGCGGGCAGACCTCCCGGGCGGAGGTGGTAGTCCCGGATCTCATACACGGGACCGAACCGGCCGGTGCGCACCTGAGGGACGAACGGAAACGGGGCGAAGCTCTGCATCGTCAGATCGGTCAGGTGCTCGTCCGCACCGAACGGCTGGCTGCTGCTCCGTGCCCGCATCCGCTCGTGCGCCAGTTCCGCGTCGCCGGTGAAGCCGCGCAGCACCAGCAGCCGCCCCAGCGGGCCGTTCTCCGTCTGCCAGCAGCCCAGTAGCCTGCCCCGTGCGGCGGGGTCGCCGACCCAGGGAAGGACCCCGGCAGCGGCCTTCTCGGCGTCGAGCAGACGGAAGGACAGGGTCGCCAACTCGTATCGCAGTTCCTGCTGTTGAGGATCGACGTCGTCCTCGCTGATCGGTACGGGCTGGGTCATCGTCGTGCCGCTCCCTTCATGGACGGTTGTGGTGGAGGGTGCCGGGCGGGGGTGTCGGGCTCACGTGTCATGGCGGGCGGTATCGACGCCGCTCCGCTCCGATCCGCCCTCCACAGAGAGCCTGTTGACATAGCTCGTGGATGTCCAATACTGAAAATCTGGCACTTCCATAAGAAGGATCTATGCATGGAGATACGTCAGCTCCGGTACTTCCTGGCCATCGCCGACGCAGGCACCTTCACCGCCGCGGCCGAACGCCTCCGGATCTCCCAGCCCGGCCTGTCGGCGTCGATCCGCGCCCTGGAGCACCGGCTCGGCACGGCCCTGTTGGTGCGTGGCAGGAAACGGGTCGAACTGACCGAAGCGGGCCGTGAGTTGTACGTCGGTGCGCGCCGGGCGCTGGCCGCGCTCGAAGCCACCGAGTCCCAGATCCGCTGCGGGCCGGGGGTCACCAAGAGCACGCTGCCGGTCGGGGCGATCCCGTCCTTCGCCGGCCTCGATCTCGCCGCGCTGATCAGCCGGTTCACCGCCGAGAACCCGCACGTCGACGTCGATGTGACCGGGGGTATGCCGCTCGACCTCTTCGCGAAGCTCACGGACCGGACGATCGAGCTCGCCTTCGTCACCATGCCGCCGCAGGCCCCGCCGGGGATCCGGCTCACCCCGCTGTCCACCTACCCCATGGTTCTGGCCTGCCCGCTGGGGCATCGTCTGGCCGGCCGCAGGTCCGTCGAGCTGGCGGCCTTGCGGGACGAGACCTTCGTCGACTTCCCCGCCGACCTCGTCGCCCGGCAGGTCACCGACCAGGCGTTCCAGGCGGCCGGCATCAGCCGTAACGTCCGGGTCACCTGCAACGAGATCGGTTCGCTGCTGGAACTCGTCGCACACGGCCTCGGCATCGCGATCGTCCCCCGCCCCTTGGCGATCGCGACCCGCGTCCCCACCGCGCTGGTACCGCTCGACAACGCGTCGCTGGTCTGTACCGTCGCGGTGGCGACCCCGGCCCACGGCGTCGCCACCGACGCCGCGCAGGCGATGTGGAACCTCATATCGAACACCGCGCTACCCGTTGTGCACCGGTAGCGGCCGACCGGGCGGGGGAGCCGATGCCACTGGCCTGGCCCGGGAGATCTGAGCCACCGCCACGACCCGCTGGACAAAGGAGTCCCCGACATGGCACTGCACCGTCTGACCTCCGTCACCATGGGAGTTCCCGACGTCGCCGAAACCGCCGCGTACTACACCGACTTCGGCCTCACCCCGGACGGCGAGGGCTGGTTCACCACGCGCGACGCGGGCCGCCAGCTGCGCATCGTGCGCGCGCCCGCCCGTCGTCTGATCGAGGTCCGGATCGGCGTGGACGACCCCGATGACCTGGGCGCGGCTGCCTCCCGGCTGGAGCGCCTGGGCATCGCGAGCGACCGGGCCGCCACCTCCCTGACGGCATACGACACCGCCACCGGCGTACGCGCCGTACTCGACATCGCCCCGCGCCTCACCCAGCAGCCCGTACCGGCGACGCCGTACAACGGGCCAGGCCGCAGCGAGCGGACCGGCGCCCGCGCCCCCGGCGTCGAACGCACCGCCCCGGTCCGGCCGCGCAAGCTTGGCCACGCCGTCATCGGCACCACCGAATTCGCCGCCACCACCGCCTTCTTCCGCGACGGACTCGGCTTCCGGGCCAGCGACTACGTCAAGGGCGTCGGAGCCTTCCTGCGCTGCTCGACCGACCACCACAACGTCCTCGTCCTCAAGGCCCCGGTCGCCTTCCTGCACCACACCTCCTGGCAGGTCGACGACGTCGACGACGTGGGCCGCGGCGCCACCGCGATGCTGGAGGACCACCCCGAGCGGCATGTGTGGGGCCTGGGCCGCCATCATGCCGGGTCCAACTTCTTCTGGTACCTGAAGGACCCGGCAGGCAACTTCTCCGAGTACTACAGCGACATGGACTGCGTCGTCGACGACCAACTGTGGACGCCGGAGGTCCTGGAGGGCGCCAAGGCGCTCTTCAGCTGGGGGCCGCCGCCACCCCCGTCCTTCCTGCACCCCGAGGACCTCGCCGCCCTCATGACCGGCAGTCACAGCGCGGGGCGGTAACCCGACGGAGCAGGACACGCGGTGTGCGTATGACGTGGCCGTCGTCGGCTTCGGCCCTGTTGTCGGGCATCTGGCCCCGCAGCGGGTGCGCGCGTACGTCCCTCGCGTGAGGTCGCTCGCCGCGTCCGAGATTTATTGTGTACAACTATTCTCGAAGTGGCGATGCTCGACAGATGCGCGCCGATGGGTTCGCTGTGGCGCGACCGGATGCTCGGCGTCGCTGAGCGGGCGACAGATCTTCTCTACAGATGCCTGATCGGGCGGTATTGCACTGGGCCTGGTGGTTGGTGCAGATTGGCCCGAGCGGAAGAATCGAGCTGCGGTCGCGGGGCCGCAGAGTGATGGCCGCGCGGAGGATGTGAGCTGGACCCTCGACGTAAGTTGCATACAATTACGGTCTTGGTGATCCGGTCGCTGTACCGGTGTCACCGGCCCCGCCGAGGTGCACGCCGTCCGGTTTCGGAAGGCGACGTGCACACCAAGGAGGCGATGCATGAGCGCTACAGGCAGCAATCCCGCACGACGTAACGGGATCGGGGCACGAACACCGCGCCGCGAGGACGCCCGGCACCTGTCAGGTCGAGGGCAGTTCGTAGCGGACATGAAGCCTCCGGGGCTTCGGGAGGTCGCCTTCGTGCGCAGTCAGGTGCCGCATGGGCGTATCCGCGGTGTCGCGGTACCCGCGGACGTCGAACCCGGGTCGGTCTGGACCGGTACGGATCTCGCCCCGATCGCCGAGCCGTTGACCGCGACCTCGACGCTGAAGGGTTTCCGCGCGGCCCCGTTACCCCATCTCGCCGTGGAGAAGGTGCGATACGTCGGCGAGCCCATCGCCATGGCGATCGCCGGCACGCGCGCGGAGGCGGAGGACCTGGCAGCTCGGATCACGGTGGACATCGAGCCGTTACCCGCAGCCGTGGACTTCACCGGGGCCCTGGCTCAGGACGCGCCACTGGTCCACGACGACTGGCCGGACAACGTGTACGCCACCACCTCGGGTGACGTCGGGGACGTGGACGCCGTCGCTCGCGATGCCGCGGTGACCGTGACCCGCGAGTACACCATGAACCGCCAGGCGGTCGTCCCGCTGGAGACCCGTGGCGTGATGGCCCAGCACGACCGGACCAGCGGACAGCTCGTCGTCCACTCCTCCACCCAGACTCCGCACATGATCCGCGACATGATCGCGATCCTGCTGGGCATCGAGGCACGTCAAGTGCGGGTGATCGCACCCGACATGGGCGGTGGATTCGGGACCAAGTGCTCCGTCTACCCGGAGGAGATCGCCCTCGCCGCGGTCGCCATGCGGCTTCCCCACCCGATCCGCTGGGTCGAGGACCGCTGGGAGGCGATGGTCTCCTCCACCCAGGCCCGCGACCACCACTACCGGATCACCGCGCACGCAGCCGCGGACGGCACCCTGCTGGGAGTCGAGGCCGACATCCTGGTCAACGCGGGGGCCTACTCGGTACACCCGTGGACGGCCACGATGGACGCCACCATGTCGGCGGCGATGATCCCCGGCCCCTACCGGCTCGGCAACTACCGCTTCCGTACCCGCAGCGTGGCCACCAACAAGACACCGCTGGGGCCGTACCGCGGGGTGGCGCGGCCGGGCGCGTGCCTGGCGATCGAGCGCACCGTCGACGAGCTTGCCCACGCACTGGGCATCGAGCCGTATGAGATGCGTATCCGCAACATGGTGCGGCCGGATGACATGCCGTACACCTCCGTCGCCAAGAAGGTCTACGACAGCGGTGATTACCCCGAAGCGGTGCGTCGTGTGGCGGCACTCATCGGACACGACGCCTGGCGCAAGCAGCAGCAGGACGTTTCCGACGGCGCCCGGCACCGCATCGGCATCGGATACGGCTCGTTCACCGAGCAGACCGCGCACGGATGCATCGAATGGGCCTCTCGCGGACTCGCCATCACCATCGGCACCGAGGGGGCACGCCTGGAGATGGACTCCTCCGGGGGCCTGACCCTGAGCGTCGGGATCAAGAGCCACGGCCAGGGTGCGGAAACCACACTGGGCCAAGTGGTCAGCGAGGTCTTCGACGTCGACCCCGCGCTGGTCACGGTCGTGCACGGCGACACGGCCCTCACCCCTCGTGGTGACGGCACGTTCGCCTCCCGCTCCATGGTGATGGCCGGCGGGGCCACGCATGGCGCGGCACAGCAACTCGCCGGGAAGGTACTGCGGATCGGCGGCGTGCTGCTCGGCGAGGACCCGGAGAAGCTCCAGCTCATGGACGGGGCCGTCGTGGGGCGCACCGGCTCCGTCACCTACCGCGAGCTGGCCAAGGAGTTCCTGTTCACCCCGGACCATGTGCCCGGGGTCGAGGCCGGTCTTGAGGTCTCCTACTACTACCGGCCCGACACCCAGACCGGCGCCTTCACCTACGCCACCCACGCCGCGGTGGTCAGCGTCGACCTGGACACCGGAGCGGTGGCGCTTCTCGACTACGCGGTCGTGGAGGACTGCGGGACGGTGGTGAACCCGCTGATCGTCGACGGTCAGATCACCGGCGGTATCGCCCAGGGCATCGGCACCGCGCTGCTGGAGGAACTCGTGTACGACGCCGATGGACAGCCCAAGTCGACGTCCTTCCTGGACTATCTGCTCCCCGGGGCGACCGAGGTGCCGATGATCAAAATCGGTCATCTGCAGACCCCGTCCCCGCACACGGTGTTCGGGGTGAAGGGCGCGGGCGAAGGCGGCGCCATCGCCCCTCCGGCGGCCATCGCCAACGCGGTCACCGACGCCCTGCGGGCTTTCGGCGCCGAGGCGAACGAAACCCCGATGACGCCGGTCCGGATCTGGACGGCACTGCAGGACGCCCAGGCATCTCCGGTGCGCGGCGCCGCCATGACGGGAACGGACCGGTGAAGCCGGCGGACTTCGCGTACCACCGCCCGGGGACGAGCGCCGAGGCAGCCGATCTGCTGTACCGGCTGCGCGAGGACGTCAAGGTGATCGCCGGCGGCCAGAGCCTGCTGCCCCTCATGAACATGCGCCTCGCCGAGCCCGCGCACCTCGTCGACGTCTCCGCCGTACCGGAACTGCGGCGTACGGACCTGACCGCCGACGGCGCGACGTACGGGGCGGCGACGACGCACATGATGTTCGAGCACCAACTGGTGCCCGATGTGGCGGACGGGCTGCTGAGCCACGCGGCTCGCGGCATCGGCTACCGTGCCATCCGCAACCGCGGCACGGTCGGCGGAAGCCTCGCGCACAGCGACTCGTCGGCGGAATGGCCCACCGTGATGTCGGCGCTCGGCGCCACCGTCCACGTCTTGTCGGTCCGGGGTGAACGGCACATCCCCGTAACGGAGTTCCTGCGCGGCTTCTTCAGCACGGCGCTGGAGGACGACGAGCTGATCACCGCGGTTTCGGTGCCCCGGATCGCCCCCGGCACGCAGTGGGGCATGTACAAGATGGCCCGCAAACCGGGGGAGTTCGCCGAGTCCCTCGCCGTCGTGCAGGTCCGCGACACCGGTGCCTCGACACCCGCGGTCTCCGTGTGGCTGGGGGCCGCCAAGGACGTCCCGCTGCGCCTGGAGCATGTCGAGGAGGCGCTCTCCGATCGGCCGGATGGCGGCCTGCTCCCGGCCGACCTGAGCGGGCCGCTCGCGGCTGACATCGGGGCGGACACGGCCACCGCGTCGCCGCACGACCGCCACGCTCTGCAACTGCACGCCGTCACGGTGCACCGCGCGCTGACGGCAGTGGGAAAGGCACCGCATGCCGCATGACCTGACGATCGCCCTGCGTGTCAACGGACGGAAGACCGAAGCCACGTTCCCCGCTCGGACCACTCTCGCCGATCTCTTACGGGACCGGCTCGGCCTCACCGGGACGCACCTCGGCTGCGAGCAGGGCGTCTGCGGAGCCTGCACGGTGTTCGTCGACGACCTGCCGGTGCGCGCCTGCCTCACCCTGGCCGCCGCCTGCGAGGGCGCGGAGGTCGTCACCGTGGAGGCACTGGAGGGGCCGGACGTGGAAGCCCTCCGCGCCGATTTCGCCCGTGAAGGCGCTTTGCAGTGCGGCTTCTGCACGCCGGGAATGCTGATCACCGCCTGCGACCTTGTCCGTCGGCGCGAGCCGCTGGCCCGCGAGGAGATACAGGAGGCGATGGCCGGAAACATCTGCCGCTGCACCGGCTACAACGGCATCGTCCGCGCCATCGAGAAGACCGTCGACGCACGGATCAGCGCTGAAGGCCGGTGAGGTCACCCGTGGACGGGACGGCGGTCGGCCGGTTCTGCGTCGCAGCGGTGACAGCGCAGACTCAACGGAGGAGATGAGACATGGAGTTCACCCACGAGTTCCTCGTGCCGACGGCGCCGGACGACGCCTGGACGCTGCTGACGGATGTGCCGCGCGTGGCGCCGTGCCTGCCGGGCGCGTCGGTCACTCCCGCGGGAGACGGCACCTACGAAGGCGCGGTCACGGTCAAGGTCGGCCCCATCAAGGTCAGTTACTCGGGAACGGCGACCTTCACCGAACTCGACGCGTCGGCGCACCGCATGGTGCTGGACGCCGGCGGCCAGGAGCGCAGCGGCAAAGGCTCCGCCACAGCACTGGTCACCGTGCAACTGGCCGGTGAGGGCCCGGACAAGACACGCGTGGTGGTGAGCACCGAGCTACAGATCACCGGCAAGATCGCCCAGTTCGGCCGCAGCGCCATGGCGGACGTCGGCGCCCGTCTGATCGGTCAGTTCGCCGCCAACCTGGAGGCCGTGGTGGGCGCATCCCAGGACGCCGCGGCCCCGTCCGCGAGCGGTGCGGCCGACGCCAGGCCCCCCGCCCCGCAGGCGGAGCCCGAGCTGAACGCGCTGGCTCTGGTGCCGCCCGTGGTCCGGCGGGGCGCGCCCGTGGCCGGAGCGTTCGCGGCGGGCGCTCTGTTCGTCTGGCTGCTCACCCGTCGTCGTTGACCCTGTCGAGGTCCTGCGCCTCCAGCACGGAGTGCTCGGCGGCCCGGATGTGCACCTTCATGATCATTTCCGCGAGGGGCGCGTCCCGGCGGCGCAGGGCCTCGATGAGTTCACGGTGATGCTCGACGCTGCGCGCGAGATCACGTTCGGAGTACCGCAGGAAGGTACGGCGCACGAGCGGCAGCCCGAGCACGCCATGGAGCAGAGAGACGAGGCTCTCGTTCGCGGTCGAGGCCAGTACCAGGGCGTGGAACTCGTTGTTCAGCTCGGCCGCGCACTGCCTGGCGTCCGGCCGCTCATCGGCGATGACACGGATGTACTCGTCGAGGTTGGCCTCAAGCCTTCCCAGGGCTTCGTCGCTGATGTTCTGTGCGGCCACCGCGGCCACGTACCCTTCGACCGCCGCGCGAAGACCGTAGATCTCGGCGATCTTGCTGCGGTTCCACGCCACCACCTGGGCACCGCGGTTCGCCTCGAAACGGACCAGACCTTCCGAGGCAAGCCTGCGCAACGCCTCCCGCACCGGGGTCCTGCTGATCCCGATCGACGCGGCCAAGGACTCCTCCCGCAGCCAGGCGCCCGGCTCCAGGTCGCCCGCGGCCATACGCTCGGCGATCTCCACATACGCGCGCTGGGCAGCGGACTGCGCGCCGCGGCGTCCCTCTCCCATGTCCCACTCCTCGCTGGCTGCACCGCCCGGAGACGGCCCCACCCCGCAAAACCCTATCCAGGCCCGCGGAACACGATCCCACGGAAGGGCTGTGCACCCCGTTCCCCAGGGGGTGGCTGCCACTCCGCCGCGCTCAAGCGCGCGGGGTGCGTCGGAGTGCCGGCCGCACCGGGCGGCGCGTTCCTTCCCGGTGCGGCCGGCCTCCTTGCGCAGGTCGCTCACGAACGATGCGCGGGACACCAGGCTCTCCTGGTTCCGTTCTTGCCGTTCTTGCCGTTCTTGCCGGTGGCCGAGGCCCAGGTCACCGGCCGCTTCGGGCCGGCAGCTGGCCGCAGTCGCCGCCGGAGCACTTGTTCAGCCAGTCGGCGAAGTCCGCGTCGTACTTGGTGCCGATGGTGTCGTGGAGCAGGCTGTAGGCGGCGTCGTAGTCGCCTGCGCGGTAGTGGCCGAGCAGGGCGGTCACGTCATCGGGGTGCGACTGGAGCAGGTAGCGGACGCCCAGGTAGCCCCACTGGTAGATGCGGGTGGTGTCGGCGTTGTCGTAGGTGGTCGCGAAGAGCTGGCTGAGCTGGTAAGTGCCCTTGCCCGCCTCCTCGATCGCCTGGTCGTAGGTGACGCCGCGGTACGAGTAGGAGACGTACTCGGCGAAACCCTCGACCCACATCACGGTCGGTGTGGTCTGCCCGGCTGCGAAGTCGCCGTACATGTCGAAGCGGCCGTCGAGGTAGTGGGTGTACTCGTGGTTGAGGTTCCAGATCTGGAAGGCGCCGTCCTGGTCCGGCTGCTCGTAGGCGATGAAGCGGGGCTGGTTGCCCTCAGCGGCCGGGTCGCCCTCCAGGTACATGCCGCCGTTGTTGGTGTCGATGCCGAAGACGATGCCGGCGTACGTCTGGTAGTCGGTACTGGAGTTGAAGGCGACGATCTCGATGTTGGTGTTGTTGTCGTCCTTGACCGGGCCGTTGTCCTTGACGATGCCGTGGAAGACCGTGTCCTGCTTGAGGATGCTGTCGCAGGTGGCCGAGAGTTCGGCCGCGGTCAGCTCCTGCGCGAGGATCTTCGCGCTCGGACCGCAGCTGTGCTTGACCGTCAGCACCGCGTCGCGCACGCGGTTCTGCAGGTCACAGGTGTCGTAATCGGCGCAGTTCGTCTTGTCGTACGCGTCCGTCATCTCGGCGAGGCCGACCCAGAGCGAGGCGGTGCGCCCGGTGATATCGCTGCGGCCGAGCAGCTCTGTGACCAGCGGCTTGACGGTGTCCTTGAGGTCGGCGTGCTGCAGGAAGCGGCCGAGTTCGCGTCCGGCGTTGGCGGCCAGGTAGGACTTGTCGGTGCCGAGCAGATCGTCGTGGGCGACGGCGAAGTCCCGCAGTCCGGTGAGGACGCTCGGGTCGGCCTGCACGGCATCCACGAACTCCGGCAGCTGGTGGCCGCGGAACAGCACGGTGTAGGTGTTGTTGACCGCCGCGAGCATCCCGTAGAACGCGTCGTACGACGCGTTGTAGTCCTTCTGCAGACGCTTGACCACGTCGAGGTAGCGGGCGTTCTCTTCGGAGCTGTCGATCAGGATGACCGCCTCGGCCAGGGTCTCTCCGTTGGCCTCGGTGACGTCGAAGGCGTGGGACGAGCCGAAGAAGCTGTCCAGGGCACCCTCGATGGCGCTCTTCAGCGTCGGACCGTATTCGCCGACGTTCTCCGGCTGGTAGTACTGGACGTAGTAGCCGGCGCGCAGGTACAGCACCTCCTGGGCTGCGGAAGTGCTGTTGTCCCCGGGGTAGTTGGCCGCGACATCCTTGAGCGCGTTCGCCACCGTGACCATCTGTTCCTCGCGGAACAGGGCCTTGGAGTCCGCACCGTCCACGCTGAACAGCGTGTTGATGCAGGCGGTCTCCGACTGCTTGATCTGTTCGACCAGGGCAGCGCCGCTCTTCGACGTGAAGTCGCTGACGTTGCAGTCCGCCGCGGCCTTCGCCGCGGAGTGGGCCCGCTTGCGCTCTGCGGGGGATTGGGCCGCGGGGAGCGGCGGACGTTGCGCGGAGTTCGCGGTATGCGTGCCCGATCGCGCGGGGGCGGCGGCGTGTCCGGGTGCGAGATCAGCGGCGAGCACGGTGGCGGAGGCGGGCTGCGGGCCGGGGCCCGACCTCGGTGCGGGCTTGGGCGCCTCGGCGCCGACCGGTGCCGCGCCGCTGGCGGGGGCGAGCATGGTGAGCCCCAGGCAGGCGGCGGCCACGGTTGGTATCAGCAGGCGGGTGAGTCTCTTGCAGGTGGGGGGTCTATGCATGGCTATGGCCTCCAGGCCGGTCGGAAGCCGTGCGTGGGGCACGGCGGTGGGGATACGGACCGTGATGGCACAGAAGTTGCGCACTCCCGGAGCTGTCATGCTCGCGAAAAGTGCGACCGTACAATTTCACAGTTCACATGGCAGTGAAAGAGGGCCACGGGCGGCAGGCGAAAACTGATGGCCCGTCAGGGTGGGAGTCCCGGTTGGACGGGACGGTGCGAGTGCCGCCCTTTCGCGGGTGCCGCCAACTGCCCTGCCGATGCTGACCGTTGTGCACTTTGCGGCCCACGCGAGAAGGTGACCGGTGACATGTAATGTGAAATGGCACTGACAAGGTGAAGTGACGTCGTTGCCCACCCGTGCCAGAGGAGACCGCTGCCATGGACGACTCCATCGCCACCCGAAACACCGCAACGTCCGGAATCCGTACGGCGAGTCACGACCTGCCGGTCTCGACGGAACTCGCCGCGTTCCTGTCCGGCCACTGGGCCGCGACGCCGCCACCGGACGACATCCTGAACCCGGTCGCCGAGCTGACCCCCGCCCGCCGTGCGCGCCTCTCCGCCCGCTTCCCGGGCGAGCGGCTGATCATCCCCGCGGGCGAGCTCAAGGTCCGCTCCAACGACTGCGACCACCGCTTCCGGCCGCACAGCGCCTACGCATGGCTGACCGGACTGACCGGCGAGGACCAGGCCGGCCATGTGCTGGTCCTGGAGCCGGACGGGCCGCAGTGGCACGAGCCGGTGCTGTACGTGCGCCCCCGTGCGCCGCGCGACGACGGCGACGAGTTCTATCGGGACCGCCGCTACGGGGAGTTCTGGGTCGGACGCCGCCCCGACCTCGCCGAGGCCGAGCGGATGACCGGCATCCGGTGCGTACACCTGGACGCGTACCGCGCGGTGCCACCGGGGCGCTGTGCCTCGTCCGACCCCGAACTCGCCTCCACCCTCAGCGAGTTGAGGCTGATCAAGGACGCCTGGGAGGTCGCGCAGCTGCAATTGGCCGTCGACCACACCACGTCGGGCTTCGAGGACGTGGTACGGGCGCTGCCGCGGGCCCTCGCCCATCCGCGCGGCGAGCGCTGGATCGAGGGGATCTTCAACCTGCGCGCCCGCGCCGAGGGCAACGGCACCGGCTACGAGACGATCGCCGCCTCCGGCGCCCACGCATGCGTGCTCCACTGGATCCGCAACGACGGCCCCCTGGACCCCGGCCAACTGCTGCTGCTCGACGCCGGGGTGGAGACCGACACGCTCCACACGGCGGACATCACCCGCACGCTGCCGCTCTCCGGCCGCTTCTCGCCCGTCCAGCGGGACGTGTACGAACTCGTACTCGCCGCACAGGAAGCGTGCATCGCCGCGCTGAAGCCCGGCGCCCGCTTCCGTGACTTCCACCAGGCGGGCATGCGGGTGATCGCCGAAGGGCTCGCCGACTGGGGCGTACTGAAGAGCGCCGACGGCGACCTCCACCGCCGCTACACCCTCTGCAGCAGCGGGCACATGCTGGGCCTGGACGTCCATGACTGTGCCCAGGCGCGCGCGGCGGCGTATCTCGACGGGGTGCTGGAAGAGGGGCAGGTGCTCACCGTCGAACCCGGTCTCTACCTCCAGCCCGACGACGAGACGCTCCCCGCCGAGCTGCGCGGCATCGGTGTGCGTATCGAGGACGACCTGATCATCACGGCGGATGGCGCACGGATGCTGTCGGGCGCGCTGCCGCGTACACCCGACGCGGTCGAGGCGTGGATGGGAGAACTCCTCGACTGCTGAGGGCCGTTGACGGCAATGGATCGCGCCTTCGCGCGCACGCCGCCGGGCACGGCCTGAACGTATCCAGTCACGGTCCGCACCGAACAGGGCTGGTTGGCAAGGGAGTTCCGCATCTCGGGCCGGGCCTCCGGGCCCACCTCTGTCGCCCGCTGGAGCAACGTGACATTGTACGGTGGTGGTTCCAGGCCGGACCGAAGGGATCACGAACCTCTATGGGGCACCTGAAACACCGCGATCTCAACGTCGGCCGGGAGCGGCTGCGCGACCAGGTGAGCAACGCCCTGCGGGCCGCCCTGATCTCCGGCGAACTGCGTCCGGGCGTGGTGTATTCGGCGCCCACGCTCGCCGAGGACTTCGGCATCTCCGCCACCCCGGTACGCGAGGCGATGCTCGACCTGGTCCGCGAGGGCCTGGTCGAGCCCGTCAGGAACAAGGGCTTCAGGGTCACCGAGGTCAGTGAGCGTGATCTCGATCAGTACGCCGAGGTCCGCGCGCTGATCGAGATCCCCATGGTCGGCCGGGTCACCCGCAGTGCCAGGCGGGAGGAGCTGGAGTCGCTGCGCCCGGTCGCCGAGGAGATCGTGCGGGCGGCGCGTGACCACGACCTCATCGGTTACCTGGAGGCCGACCGGCAGTTCCATCTCTCGCTCCTCGCGCTCTGCGGCAACGACCGCCTCGTCGAGACCGTCGGCGACCTGCGCAAGCGTTCCCGCCTGTACGGGCTCACCGCCCTGGACGAACGGGGTGCGCTGATCCCCTCGGCCGATGAGCACCTGGAGCTGTTGGAGCTGATGCTCGCGGGTGACGCGAAGATGGCCGAGAAGTGCATGGCCAAGCACCTGGGCCATGTCCGCTCCCTGTGGGCCGGCGGTGGCAGCGCTTCGTCGGCCGAAACCAGGGGAGCGGCGCGGCGCCATGCCGACGAGCCCAGGCGATAGCGGCCGACGGCCATCTGACAGGCCATCAACTGCACGAGGGCGGGGAATCCTGGTGGCGAAACCGCACTCTCCAAGGAGTGACCCCATGAACAACCACCCCGTCATGAACAACCACCCCGTCCGTACCCGCGTCGCCGTCGTCGGGGCCGGCCCCGCCGGGCTGCTGCTCGCCCGGTTGCTTCATCGGAGCGGCATCGACTGCGTGGTACTGGAGAGCCGTGATCGCGCCTACGTCGAACAGCGTCAGCGCGCCGGAATCCTTGAGCAGGGCACGGTCGACACCCTCCGCCGCGCGGGCGCGGCCACCCGGCTCGACCGGGAGGGCATGCCCCACGACGGCATCGAACTCCGCTTCGGCGGAAGGCGCCACCGCATCGAATTCCCCTCCCTGACCGATGGCCGCCGGGTGTGGGTGTACGCCCAGACCGAGGTCGTGAAGGACCTCATCGCCCTTCAGCTCAAGGACGGCGCACCGTTGTACTTCGACGCGCCAGTCCACGCCGTGACGGGCGCGGACTCGGACAGCTGCCTCGTCCACTACACCCACAACGGGCAGGATCGCGCTCTCACCTGCGACTACGTCGTCGGCTGCGACGGTTTCCACGGCGTGGTCCGCAGCGCCGTCCCCGCAGGAGCGACCCAGGTCCACGAGCGTACGTACCCCTACTCCTGGCTCGGCATCCTCGCCGATGCCCCACCCGCCTACGACGAGCTGATCTATGCCCACTCCGAGCACGGATTCGCCCTGGCGAGCATGCGCTCCCCATCGGTGAGCCGCCTCTACCTCCAGGTCCCCAACGGGGAGGACCCCGCCACCTGGAGCGAGGGCCGGATCTGGGACGAACTCGACTTCCGCATCGGAGCCGACACCTCTTGGCGGCTCAACCGCGGCCCCATCACCGCCAAGTCCGTTCTCCCCATGCGCAGTTCGGTCACCGAGCCGATGCGTCACGGCCGTATCCTGCTGGCCGGCGACGCCGCCCACATCGTCCCGCCCACCGGGGCCAAGGGCCTCAACCTTGCCGCATCCGACGTCACGCTACTCGCCGAAGCCTTCACCCACCTCTACGGCTCGGGCTCAGCGGAACTGCTCGACACCTACTCCGACACCTGCCTGCGGCGCGTATGGCGAGCCGAGCACTTCTCGTACTTCATGACCACGACGCTCCACACCGCACCGGACCAGTCCTCCTTCGACACCCGCCTCCAACTCTCCCAACTGGACCGCATCGCCTCCTCACAGCACGCGGCTGCGGAACTCGCGGCGAATTACACCGGGATCGTCCTTGCCGACGGACGCAAGCGTCCCTGCGGGCCCGCCGATCACGATCCGCGCAGCCCTTTGGGAAGCGGTGAGGTGTCTCCGGGGGCCGGTGCCCGCGGCAGTCGGGGCTGATCGCCTGCCGCGGGTTCCGCACGTTTCCCGGCTCGGGCCGATTCTGCTCACCCGGATGACCGGCACACTGTCTCCGCCTGCGCGGTCTGTCGGCTGGTCAGTGTGAAGGGGTGAGGGCCGGGTTGTGCCAGATGTCGATCACGACCTGATGGGTCTTCGGGCGCGTTGCCGACGGGCCGGCGGCGTAGTTCTGGTCAACTTGCGCTGCCTCGGCCGCGTCCGGCTTGGTGTTCTTGCACGACGGTCCGGGGCCGTGTCCGGACATGATCTCCGAGCACGGGCCGTCGTAGTCGTCGGGCAGCCCGAGGATGTGCCCGGTCTCGTGCGTCGCGACCCGGGTCAGGTCGTAGCCCTCGTTCACCGCCTCCTGGCCCAGCTGCACCTCACCGCTACCGCCCGGGAACACCGGCCCCACCGTCGACTGGGGCCAGCCGTCGGTCGCCTTGTAGACGTAGTCGGCCGATCCGGGCGAACTTGCCGGCTGCAGGTGCACGTTCTGCACCGCGTCGTTCCAGTTCTGCGCTGCCTGTTTGATCGCGTCCGCCCACTGCCCTGCTTGACTGGCGTCGTAGGTCAGGGTGACCACCGCTGCGGTCGCCTTCGGCGCGGAGTGCGCTGAAACACTTCCGGCCGTAGTACCCAGCATGGCCGGTATCAGGGCCGCCACGGCGGCTATTCGCTTGATCATGAGACTCGTGCGCCTCCTTGAGCATCAGTTGCCCCGCAAGCGATAAGGCCACCACGCAGACAACGGCCTCTACAAGTCACCAATCGGCCGCTCTCGCACCGTCAACTCCCGGGGATTTCACCCTGGTTCGGCCGCGGCACGCAGCACGGCTCAGCGTCGCTGTTGCTGCCAGGAAGGTCCTGGCTCGTCAGGTCCCGTTCTTCACTCCGCTTCCAACTGCCTCAACTGCCCCAACCGCCTTGCGATCGGTCTGCCCACGGGGGGGGGCTCGGAACCACCGGCACCCACGGCGTTGCGGGGCGGAACGAGGGAGAATCAGCGACCGTCCCATGCCTGAACGGAGAGGACGGTCGCGATGCGAATCATGGTGTGCGCCGAGAAGGACCTCGTGACGTGTGTGGCGCTGAACCGGCTGCTGCAAGGACTCGACGAGCACACCGTCATGGTGGCGTTGCTCGACCAGGGGCCGGTGGACCTGTCGTCGGGTTCGCCCTTGCGGCTCAGCGACTGGTTCGAGCGGGAGATGCTGCCGCAGCAGGTCCTCGCGCCGCTGGACGGGCTCCCCGCTCCACCGGGTGAACTCCTGTCGTTCGGGCATCTCGCGCGTCGGTACGGCGTGCCGTTCCACACGCTCGACCGGACCGATGCGGCAGACCTGCACCGGACGGCCGCTGCCTTCCGGCCCGATGTGATCCTCTCCCTGCGGTTCGGCCGGCTGTTCAGGGAGCCGACGCTCTCGCTGCCGCCGCTGGGCATCTTCAACACCCACTCCGGCGCCCTGCCCGCCTATCCCGGGCTGTCCGCGTACGCGCACACACTGCTCGCCGGCGAGCCGGACCTGACGTGCACCCTCCACGTGGTGGACGCCGACATCGACAGCGGCCCGGTGATCGCGAGCCGGGCGCTCACCTTCGACCGGGACCGGTCCATCCTGTGGCACCTGCCGACGCTGTACATGCTGGGGGCCGAGATGTTCCTGGAGACGCTCGCGGACCTGGCGGCGGGCCGCCGGCCGATCGCCAGGCCGCAGGATTCAGCAGGACGTCGCTATTGCAAGGAACTGACCCCCGACGAAGCCCTCACCCTCGAACACCGCGGCTTCCGCTTCGTGGACCAGCGTGACATCGACGACCTGACCGCCCGTTTCACAGGCCCGGCTCCTGAGCACGAGCCGGTCGTCAACCATTCCCGACACCCCGGACACCGCACCACACCCAACTCGCCCTTCGCCTGGCCGAGGTAGGCCCGATCCCAGCTGTGCTGCTGCCCGTTTCCGGAGGTACGGCTGCGGCTCCCGCCCAGCACAGGACTGGGCGGGAGCAGTGCGGTCCCCTCCATCGTTCTTCAGCACGAGGGGACGGCGAAGCCTTCCAGACGGGAAGGTGCGACGCTCGGAGGCGTCTGCGTTCCATGGTGCTCCTTGCCCGCAGTGCCGCAAGGAGAAGCACGTTTTTGCCATCAAAAGCCTTCATCGGGCCATGATTTGGCCCTCGTTGATGCTTGAGGTGCCTAACGCGTATGCCCTGCCGTGCAGTTGGCCGCCACACCATTGTTCCGTAATCCCATGATCACGTTGAGTCGCGTCCGGCAGGCGGACCATGCTGATCCCACTCTTCCCAGGCGCTTCAGCACCGCCGGGAAGGGCCTTACAGACACGTCTACTTGAGGGAAATGGTGCGATGTCCGGAAAGCAGATATGGACCGCCGCCGTGCTGGTGACGGTCTTCGCGTGGAGCACGGTGATGACCGCACTGGGGCAGCTCACGGCCATGGCCGCGCTGCTGCCCTCGCTCGGGATGCTGGTGCAGCAGATCGCCGCCGCGCTCAACGGCACGGAGACTCGACGCGACGTCGCGGCGGGCCGCTCGCCCGCTGCCGCAGTCGGCGCCGCCGGGCGTGAGGAGTCGCATCGATGACACCGTCCTCCGTGCCGCAGCAGCCCAGCGGAGAGCCGCCGAGCAGGCGCGGCCGTAAACCGGAGTCGATCTCGAAGAAGGCCGGCGCCTCCCACCGCGCGTGGCTGGAACCGGTCCGCAACCGGCTCCGCGCCAGCGGCCTCACCCTCGACGACCTCGTCAACCGCTCCGGGTACTCCAAGACCCGCATCTCCGAACTCCTGCGCGGCAAGGGCTACTACCCGGGCTGGGAGATCACCTACAGCGTCGTCCGTGCCCTGGACATCCCCATCTGGCCGCTACGCCGGCTGTGGACCGCTGCCGCCCGAGAAGCGGACAAGGACACCACCTGGATCGAAAACCGCATACACGAGGTCCAGCCGTTGCAACCGGAAGAACCGCCACTGCCCCATCAGGGCTTCACCGAGGACATGCGCCGGCCCTACACGGCCTACGCCCACGCCTTCCTCCAGAGCGACCGGCGCGCCCGGTGGGTCATCGCGGAGGTCTTCGACATCCTCTGGCTCGGCTGGGACGAAGCCACCACCAGCCCCGACGTACGCCGCCACGCCTGGCGCCTGCTGCGCTCCCGCGTCATGCTGCGCGCCCACCACCACGACGGGCACCCCGACCTGCGCGCCGCGGCGTTCACCACCGTCGCCCAGACCCACAGCGACGACCTCGCCGACCGGTTCGCAGCGATCGGCGAGCTGGCGGACCTGTTCGACGTCATCGGCCGCCTGCCCGAAGACCAGCTCGACGTCACCGTCCTGCGCTACCTGTGCGGCTTCAGCCAGGACAGCATCCCCGTCGTCGTCGGACTGTCCCCGGTCATCACCCACGCCATGGACCACCACGCCCGAGGGGCCTTGGAACGCATCTACCGCCACGACAACCCGGGAGTGATCACCCCGTAATGATCGCCATCGACCGCCTCCTCGCCCGCGCTCTCCTCGTGAACGATCCGCAGATTCCCGCGGACGCCGTCCCCTACGAAGACACCGCCTACCCCGCCCTCACACCCGACGGGACACCACTGTGGGACAGCTGCGGCCGTGATCTGACCGACGACACCGCCGCGAAGAACCTCCACGCCCTGTGCGAGGCGGCCGTCAGCCACTCCACCCCCGGCCAGATCGCCGACTTCATCACCGAACAACTGCCGGCTCCCCACGGCGCCTGGATCCTCGGATGCCTCCTCCAACTCGCCGCCGCCGAAGACGGCGCACGCTTTTGGTGGCAGTACGCCGCCGGCGCCGGCGAACCCGCCGCCTCCTACTGCCTCTACCTGCACCACCTCGCGCTCGGCGACAGCCACGCAGCCGCCTTCTGGCGCGAACAGACCGGCATCGGCACCCAGCCGAACACCGACAGCACCACCCCTGCCGGCAACGACGCCCCGGCCTACAGCCTCAACATCGACATTCCCACCGCCCTACGCATCCTCAGCCACCTCACCCCTGCCACGGGCCGCGGACGCACCGAGGCGGCCGACGCCGTCATGAACTACGTCGTCGCCGCCGTCACCGCGGGCTACGCCCGTAACCCCGGCTACGAAATCCCCCTGCCAGGACCGCACTTCGCCGAACACATCGAGATCATCCTTGCCACCACCTTGTCCGCCCCGGGGTCCTCCCGTCCAAGGGAGCCGTCGGCCACGGCCCTGCCCAACCGCCCCCCACTCGATCTTCACGCGGATGACCGTCCCCAGGCGTACGCGCAGGAGCCGGATCGCGTTCTCGTCGAAATCGCGGCCGTGGACGACGAGTCCGCCTCCGCCTTCAAGGAAGCGATCGCGGCCTGCTGGAAGACGGCCACCGCCGACCTCACCATCAGGGAGATGGACCACCCCGGCATCCGGCTGCGCTACTACCTGGACCGACGCCCACATGGCGCCACCCTCCAGGAATCCCGAACCAGAGCTGTACAGCCGTCCTGAGCCGGTGGCGCCGGCCTTCCAGGCCGGTGTTGATGAGGGTGCCCAGAAGACCACGGCGTTCGTGACCACTCTCATCCCTTTCCCCAAGCGGTCCGGCGAGATCCGTTCGAGCAGAGGATCAGTGACCGGACCGGGATTGGATATTCGGTGTTCTGCCCGCCCATGAGGACACAAGATGGTGCGCATGACTTTGGCCACCCCCATACTGCACACCGCTCGCCTGCGACTGCGGCCCTTCACCGAAGCCGACGCGGACTCCCTCTTCGCGCTGCACAGCAGCACCTACGTGATGCGCTACTGGGACTCCCCACCGTGGACCGAACATGCCCGCGCCGACCGCTTCATCGCGATGTGCCGGAAGATCGCGGACGAAGGCACCGGGGCACGGGTGGCCATCGACCGTGCTTCTGACGGTGCCTTCGTCGGCTGGTGCGGTCTGACCGGATGGAACCCGGACTACCGCAGTGCGTCGTTGGGCTACTGCCTCGGCGATGCGATGTGGGGCCACGGCTTCGCGACAGAGGCCGCGCACGCCTTGCTGCAGTGGGCATTCGACACACTGGACCTGAATCGAGTCCAGGCCGAGGCCGATACGCGCAACAAGGCATCCGCCCGGGTACTGGAGAAGGTCGGATTCGTGCGTGAAGGGACGTTGCGGGAAGACTGCGTCGTGAACGGCGAGGTATCCGACTCGTGGGTGTTCGGGTTGATCAGGCGAGAATGGCAACCGTCGACCGTGCCGACTCCAGCCCGCTGAGAGGTCCGACAGCTCGTCCGACGTTCAGGGCGCGGCTCATTTCGCGGTTGGCTGCTCGGGCTGCTTCGAGTTCCTCGGCTGGCTCCTCCAACTCGTTGGCCGCGTCAGCGAGTTCGTGTTCCAGCGCGACAATGCGGCGTTGAAGCCGGTCGATGTCGGCCGGAGCGCCAAGGCCGGTCATCGATCGCGCGGTCGATCTCGCTCTCCGGCTCATCCAGCCGGTGCCGAGCCCGCAGGCGAACGCGCATGGCATCGCTCTCGCCTCGCGCGGCTGGCGACAATTCTGCCTCGCTGCCCCGCTCATAGAGCTGATCCAGTACCCAGGCCGCTACCGCCTTGCGCCCAACCCCCATGCGCGAGGAAGCCACGCACTGCGGGCAGCACCTTAGGTCAGCCCATGGATCACGAGCCGGTTCTGCTCACCGTCAAAGACGCCGGCCAGGACGCCGGCCTCCCTCCGGTCCCCACCAAAGAGACCCCTCTGGTCGACGTGCACGATCAGGATGTCGTGGCTGTCGATCACCTCAGAGATGCCCCGGGTCTGGATCGTGTCCGACCACGCGTCCAGGTTCCGGCCGAACCACTCGGGCAGCCCGCACGGCTCGGCAACCGCATCCCAGAAGTCGTCGAGTGTCTCGATCGGCCGACCGCGCAGGTCAACGATCAGCTCACTATTCGTCATTGCAGCAGGCTAGCCAGCCCCCACCACGAGGCATTCACCGGTCAAAGGGAGGGACTCTAAAGCGTGTTGCAGGAGGGTGTGACTGGTCGGGTCAGGGCCGGGTTCGTGTCCGGTCTGGTCATGCGGTCAGGGCGAGGTTGTGCATGTGGGCGACGGCCTGGACGGCGTGGTGGAGGCCGGTGCCGCGCTGGCGGCAGTCATGGAGGATCTTGCAGTTCTTCATGCGGGCGAAGGCGTGCTCGACGCGGGCGCGTACCCGTCGGTGCTCGGCGTTGTCCGCTTCCTCGCCTGCCGGCAGGGGACGTCCGGGGCGTTTGCGGTGCGGGGCGAGGAGGCCGGTATTGATGGAGGCCCCGTCACCGAGCACGGTCACGCCCTGGCAGCGCTCGGCCAGGGGTTGCCTGAGGCCACCAGCCAGCCAGCCAGTCGGCCGGCCAACTCACCGTCGGCCACACACACCTCGATGACCAGGCACGAAGACGGCACGTCCGCCCGGAGAGCCGTCAACCCGTGCTCCATGGATGCCCAAGCAGTGTCAAAGAATGGGTAGTTGGGGCCTGCGGGCTCTTGACGGCAGCTTTGGTCTAGTCCATTTTTTGTCGGTGAACGGTCATGCTCTTCTCTCTTCCTCCCCCTCGGAAGGACCGGACACTTGATGAGGAAGCCGACCCGTATAGTCCTGGCCACGGCAGCCGCCGGAGCCTTGTCCGTCGTCGGAATCACCGCCGCCGGCGCGAGTACCGCGTACCCGCAGACGATCCGCCCGGCCGCCCGCCTCGACGCGGCGGGGCAGTTCGCCCCGTACGTGGACATGAGCAACTCCGCCGCGGACATGCTCGACACAGCCATCACCGGCCACGGTGTGAAGATCTACACCGCCGCCTTCACCATCGGCGCCGGTTGCAACAACATCTGGGGTGACACGCTCCCTGTCGGTGATGACCCCTACACCGATCCGAAGATCGCCAAGGCCAAGGCCGAGGGCGCCAGCGTGATCATCTCCTCCGGTGGAGCAAGCGGTGAGCCGCTGGCCTTCACCTGTACCGATCAGAGCAAGATCGACGCGGGCTACCAGAAGGAGATCACCGCCTACGGCACCACATCCCTGGACTTCGACATTGAGGGCGCGGCCGTCGCGGACACCGCGGGCGTGGCCCGGCAGATGACCGCGATCAAGCACCTGAAGGCGAACAACTCCGGGCTGACCGCCTCGGTGACGTTGCCGGTGCTGCCCACGGGCCTGACCGCCGACGGCGTCAACGTACTGAAGGCTGCCAAGACGGCCGGCGTGAAGCTGGACAACGTCAACATCATGACGATGGACTACGGGCAGGGCACCGGCACCGACATGGGCGCGGCGGCGATCAGCGCGGGCAAGGCCACCCTGGCGCAGATGCAGTCCGTGGACTCCAGCTACACCTACGCCAACCTCGGCATTACCCCGATGATCGGCGTGAACGACGACGGCTCCACCTTCAGCCTGGCCGACGCCGCCTCGGTGGCGAGCTGGGCGGCGAGCAACGGGGTCGGCCGGATGTCCCACTGGTCCGTCAGCCGCGACCAGGCGTGCGGCTCGGCTGCGAAGGCGGCGGCCAAGCGCGGCATGGACGCCGCGCGGACCACCAAGGCGGCGGCCTCGCCGGTGTGCAGCGGCGTCTCCCAGTCGCCGTTTGCCTTCACTGACGCACTCAGCAAGGGCTGACCGCCCAGGGTTTCCTAGGGGCGTGCGCCTGACTTTCCAGGTCAGTTGCCGGTGGCCGTGCGGCAAGTGAAGCTCTGCCGCGCGGCTGCTCGCAGGGCCAGGTGTGACGACGTTTGGCACGGCTCCGCGGCCCGCCCCGAGGACGGAGGGCGCCATCCCGCCGGGTGTTGGAGCTGTGTCATGACATCGCCCGGGACAAGTCCCTTGCCTGGCTGGAAGATCCGGTCGCACAGATCTGCTGGGGCGGCGGCCGTCGTCGCGCCCGGGTGAAGGACGGACGTGGCGTTTCGCACGGGAGAGGGGGCAGGACGGCCCCGGCCGGGGTCTGGCAGTTGTATGTGCCAGGCCCCGGCCGGGAGGGTTCATCGGGTGCGGGCGCTACATATTGCCGCCCCGGTTGAGCCAGGCCCGGACGGATCCGCCGCCGTAGACGACGACGTAGTCGGCCTTTCCGTCACCGCTGATGTCGCGGAACGCCACCTTGTTACGTGCTTCTGGTCCGATGTACGGCAAAGCCCGCCGCCGGGCACGACCGTTTCTCCCTTCCCCGCCCTGCCTGTCATGACGCGGTCATGAGTCGCCGCGGTTGACAGCAAAAGGCGCCACATCGGAGGCTTTTCCAGCCGCTGAGCCGCCCGCGCTCCGGCGGTCACGTCACCCCGGCCGCCCGGTTTCGGCGTACGGCCCGAGACCGCCGGCGCGGCCCGATGGCTCATGGGGCAGGGGCGTGAGACGACCCCTCGCCCGGTCGCTCGCCCGTAGCGATGCTGATCCGGTTTCGAGCTGACGCGTCTGCTGTACGCCGACTTCGATTACGCCGGGACGACGGGACGACGGGGGTCAAAGGCCCACGAGCCGATTGTCGCTGCGGGAAGTCCCCTCAAACATGGGCTCGTTGGCGCCTGGAGTCATCCAACGGCGGTGTTGTAGTTGACGATTCCCTCCACCATGAGAGCGGTCGCCCCGGCCAGTGGATTGTCTGCTCCTTTGCTCACCACGTCGGGCAACCGGTGTGCCTCTTCCTCGGTGGCTGTCACCATGCCCCAGAATGCGTTGAAGCCCGAAGGATCTGACGGCTTTTCGACGGCCGAACTGACCGTCATTACGCCGTTTTCCTCGACCACGGCCAGCGCGCCCACCTGCTGCAGCGTGCCGGGATCCCGTTCCTCGGTGGCCACTACGCTCCAGCCTGTCGTCCCTATTCGTCGGAATGCGGCGAGAAGACTGCCGGTACTGTCCGCGCCGGTCATGACGATGTCAGGCAGGACAAGGGCCACCGGTCCTTGCGTCATCGGCAAGGCGGACCGGATCGCGCCGTCGAGGCCCGATTCAAACGAATCGTCTTGGTAGACAAAGACCATTTGAAAGAATTCAGCGTAGCGCGCGAGATAACTCACCGTGTCGAGCTTGTGTGCCCTGAACACCACGACCAGCCGCACGTTGAGCCCGCTTTTGGCGAGTTCGACAACGGCTTCCAGGCTGCGGTCGAGCACAGTTACCCCAGGAGCCAGAGAGTGCAGTTCCTTCGAGTAGGGCGCGCTGAAGCGGGTTCCGAATCCGGCGCAGGGCAAGACGATCGAAACATCAGGGACGGGCGCGGACGATCTGGGCATCGAGTGGCTCTCCGGTTGTGCGGACGATCGGGAACCCTGCGCGCCTCGTCGGCTACGGCGGCCCGAGGCCGACGCTGCAACGTTGGCCGGAAAGCGCGCTGGGCGCTCACCGTAATCACCGAGGACGGCTGCACGCGAGAGCGGCGCGTTGATCGACGAGATTGTCCGCGAGGAGGCCCGGCGGACGCTGGCCGCTGTCTTGTCTCCGGGGGAAGAAGTCGGCGTATGTGGCGCTGAGTTGACCCTTAGGAGGACGGGGTCGGCTGCCACTGAGCGCGTACCGGCGGTCCTGCCGTCGGCCCACGTCCGTTTCCGGGCCGACGACGTTCATCCGCAAGGCGTCCATGGGCCCGCGACGTACACTGCTGCCCGCATATCCCACGGCAGACGCATCGCCGCCGATGGGGGACCGTTCGAAGGCTGAGCCGGCACGGACCGGGGCTCATGGGACGACGGAACGAAAGAGGGCGCGGAATGCGGGTGCTGTTGTCGACATACGGGACGCGTGGCGATGTCGAACCGCTGGTGGCACTCGCGGTGCGGCTACGGGAGCTCGGCGCGGAGGTGCGGATGTGCGCCCCGCCGGACGAGGAGTTCGTGGAGCGGCTGGCGGGTATCGGCGTGCAGTTGGTGCCGGTCGGGCCACCGGTGCGGGCGTTGATGCGCGGGGCGACGCTGCCGCCGGCGGCGGACCTGGCCCGGTACCGGACCGAGCTGGTTGACGCACAGTTCGAGATCTTCCCCGCGGCGGCCGACGGATGTGACGCGCTGGTGGCGGCCGGTCTGGCACAGATAGCCGCGCGGTCCGTGGCCGAGGCCGCGGGCATCCGCTACGTATACGCGAGCTATGCGGCGGTACACCTGCCGTCGCCGCACCATGCGCCGCCGCCACGGCCGGGCTGGCCGGAGCCGGAGGTGAGCGACAACCGGACGCTGTGGGAGCTGGACGTCCACAACGTGAACGCGCAATTCGGCGAGACGCTCAACGGCCACCGGGCGTCACTCGGCCTGCCACCGGTGGACAACGTCCGCGACCACGTCTTCACCGACCAGCCGTGGCTGGCGGCGGACCCGGCCCTGGCACCGTGGCGGGAGACCCCGGGCCTCGACGTGATCCAGACGGGCGCGTGGAGCCTGGCGGACGAACGCCCGCTCCCGGCCGACTTGGTGACGTTCCTGGAGGTGGGCGCGCCGCCGGTCTACGTGGGTTTCGGCAGCATGAGCCTGTCGCAGGACATCGCCCGCGGGGCCATCGAGGCGCTCCGCGCACAGGGCCACCGCGCACTCGTCTCCCGCGGCTGGGCGGATCTGGGCCTGATCGACGATCGAGACGACTGCTTCGCCATCAGCGAGGTCAACCAACAGCGTCTGTTCGGCAAGGTGGCCGCCGTGGTGCACCACGGCGGCGCGGGCACGACGGTGACGGCCGCACGGGCGGGCGTGCCGCAAGTGGTGCTGCCTGCCCAGATCTCGGACAACCCGTACTGGGCCGGCCGGGTGGCGGACCTGGACATCGGTGCGGCACTCGACGGTCCGGCTCCGACCGTCGAGTCCCTGAGCGTCGCGTTCAAGACGGCCCTGGCGCCCGAGACCCGGGAGCGGGCAAAGGCTCTGGGCACCAAGATCCACACCGATGGAGCGGCGGTGGCCGCGAACCTGCTGTTCGACGCCGTCGGTGACGCCATCGGTTGAGTGGGGCAGGACCGGCCGGGCCGGGCCGGGCCTCAAAGACGTCACTCCGCGAGCAGCCGCTGCGAACCTGCTCCCGACGGTTCTACGTGACGTCGAAGGGGGTGGGAGGGCGGCCCTGCCAGATCCGGCGGGAGGTGTGCCCGGTGTACGGCAGGGTCTTTGATTCGGCGTCCAGGACGCGGGTGAGCTGCCGGCCGGGATGGTAGGCGGCCCATCCGGGGGCGCCGCTGGTGACGAACCGGGCCCATGCCTGCTGGAGTTCACGCGACACCGCTACGGCCTCGGGAGCGGGCTGGTCGCCGAAGAGCTGCTTGCCGGAGGGGCTGTCCATCGTGCCGAACGCCAGGGGGACGTCGAGGCTGTGGCAGGCGCCCATGATCCCTCCGAGCGCCGGGGCGGGCAGATGCAACTCGAAGAGGAACGAGCTGCCGCCGGCCGCCGCGTTCGCCTCCGCCAGCAGCAGTGACGGCATCCGGAAGGTGCTGTCGGAGTACACCGTTTCCAGCAGTTCTTCCGGGGTGGCCCGCGGGTGGGCGGCACGGTAGGCGTCCGGACCGTCCGGTGCCGGGGCGAACAGGTCCAGGGCGGTGCGGGTGTCCTGTTCGGTGAACGTGCCACGCCGTCCGGTCATGACGCTGAACAGCCGGAATTCATCGCGGGTATGGCCGGCGAGGAGGTCGATTCCGCTCGCGCGGCCACTGGTCAGCGCGGTCCAGGGCGTTTCGGAGAGGACCTCGCCGTCGACCACGGGGCAGACGGCGATACCGAGCTGGGCGAGCCGTCCCCAGCGCTGCTGGTACTGAGGGAGGTCGACGCACAGGGAGGTGACCTCTTCAGCCAGGCGTTGGGGGGTGACCTCGGAGAGGGCCGCGACGGTGGGGGCCGTGCCGAGCCGTTCCGCGAGCACGGTGGCGACCTGCTCTGCCAGGGCGCGGGTGCAGTGGAATCCCGGCACCGAGTGCGTGATGGCCCGTCGGAACAGGCCGCGCACCGGCTTCATCGTCAGCAAGGCGGCGATCGACCCCGCCCCCGCGGACTGCCCGGCCACGGTGACCAGATCGGGGTCTCCTCCGAAGAAGGCGATGTTCCGCCGCACCCAGTGCAACGCCGCGATCTGGTCAAGGAAGCCGCGGTTGGGTGGAGCGCCTTCGAAGAGGGCGAAACCCTCCGCGCCCACCCGGTAGTTGATGCTCACCACGACGATCCCCGCCCCGGCCAGCGCCGTCGGGTCGTACATCGGGTCGCTCGACGCCGCCGCCATGTAGCCGCCGCCGGGGATCCACACCAGCACCGGCAGCCCCGCCGCGCCCGGATCCGGAGTGCAGACGTTGAGCGTCAGCCAATCCGTGCCCTCCGCCGGACTCGCGTGAACCGGCACGGACTGCGGCGCCGCGGGCCCGAACTCCACCGCCTGCCGTGTCCCCTCCCAGCGCCGAGGTCGGGCGGGTGCCGCGAAGCGGAGCGCGCCTACTGGCGGTTGGGCGTAGGGAATGCCCCGGAACACCGCATGCCCCCGCCGCCGGCGCCCCTCGACCACACCCTCCGCAGTACACACCCGTGGCTGTTCGGACATGCCACTTCCTTCCCCTCAGCAGGCATCGGCAGACCATTCGGCGACGACCAGCCCCTCGGCCGCCACCACCTTCAGAGAACAGCAACCCCCGCTCCTTCCCCTCCCTCCAGAGCTGCCCCCATCAGGATCAGCCACGCACGCGGCCACGCCCCGGAGCCGGCCGGACAGGCGACGAACTGGACGGCCGGCCGGATCGTCCCTACCCACGGACCTCTCACGGATCTCTCACGGACCGATCGCATCAACGAGCAGCACAACACCTGCACTTGACAACGCCTTCGGCCGCGGAGAGCTGGTTCATCGTCCGTGAGAGTTGGCCAGGCCGGGTGCCTTGGCTGACGGATTGCCCGCGTGATGTGATCGCATCGTCACCGCTGTCCACACGTGTCCACACGCTCCCCGACGGCCTGCGAATCACGCGCGAGGCCGACGCCGAGCGACCACCCACGACGGGCCCGTATCCAGGAGCAGGACGCCGGAACGGCACACCGGAACGGGAAGGGGAGACCCCTGATGACCGCGCTGCACATGACGGTGTGGGACGAGACCGGCGGGCAGGGAGTTCCCGCGGTCTTCGTGCACAACATCTTTACGTGGGGCAGCGACGAGGCGTACGGCTTCGCGGCCCAGCGGCCGTTGGCCGACCGCAACCGCCTGCTGCTGGTGGACCGTCGCGGCTACGGCCACAGCCCCGACACCGGCCGCAGCGACTTCGACACCGACGCCGACGACCTGGTGGAACTGCTGGCACGGCTGGACAGCGGCGCGCACCTGGTGGGCCACGGCAACGGCGGTCTGGCCGCCATGCTCGCGGCCGGGCGCCGTCCCGACCTCGTGCGCTCCCTCACGCTGATCCAGCCCGCCGCGTTCTCCGCAGCTGCCGAACACCCTGTGGTCGAGGCCATGTTGCACCGGGTGCGAGGCAACGCGAGTGTGCCGGATTCGGTGACGCCGGAGCAGTACCTGCGCGCCTCCACACAGGGCCTCGGGATGGCCATGCCCGACCCCACCCCTCAGCGCCTGCGCGCCGTGGCCACCTCGATGCGCGAACGCCCGGTATGGGAGGCGACCGTGCCGCTGACACCGTTGCGGACCGCTCCGTGGCCCACGCTGGTGATCTGCGGGACCTGGCAGGACGCGCCGGAGCCGTACCGCACCTACGCGGGCGAACCACTGATCGCCTGCGCCGTGGCCGTCGCCGACACAGCCGGCGCCCAACTCCTACGCGTACCCGGCTACTACCCGCACACCCAGCAGCCCGCCACCGTCAACGCCGCCCTGCGCGAACTGTGGGGATAGCCGACGCCAAGCGCTTCGCCACCCCGGACAAGGTCCTGCCGGTGCGCCGTGCTCACTGGCCAGGATGCGGGAAGTTGCATCGAGCAGCCATGCGTACCGCGGTCGTGACCACGCGCCATCGGTGACGGCGATCGTCTTGACGGGACGCTGGTGGGAGTGCGGCCTGGCGTCCTGCCGGCCGAGCGCGTGGCGGGCGAGGAAGCGGGCGGGGCAGTCGGCCGGCGCGCGGAAGCCGCGATTGAGGTGGGCCTGACTGCTGTAGCCGCACCGGTAGGCGATCTCCGACAGTGGATGAAGACCGCCCGGCTCCCACGGTGACCTGAGTCGGGCGCATCGGAAACGGGCGGGCGCAACGGAAACAGAAAGAGCACGGCACGGGCCCGTCGACGGTACAGAGCGCCCTTGGCTCCCTCGACGCCTCAACAGTGAGCGGTGCGGCCATGGTCGGGAGTGAGGAGGTAGGCGAGCGCCATGTCGCTGAGTTCGTCCGCGTACCGGCGTTGGGCCGCCTCGCCAGTAGCGGGGTCGGGCCTCACGGAGTTGGGGAGACGGCCCGCACGCCGTTGGCCACGGAGTGCGGACCGGCGTGGACGATCGGGACCACTAGAGCCAGACGGGCGGATCCCAGTAACTGGCGGGCTTGTTCCTGAGGATGCGTCGGATGGCAGCGATCATGTCATTCACCTCCCTTCATGAGCGTGGGGTGACGGGGGGGCTTGTGGGTGCGCCGAAGGACGAAGGGGCGAGGGTGGACGGAGCCGGACACCAGGGGCCGGGCATCGCCGCCGCTGATGGTCAGGTGGGCGTCCTGTGCCAGGGCGGTGACCGCCTCGGTGATCAGGCTGTGGGCGACGGCCGCGCCGGCGCAGGTGAACGGACCAGTACTGAAGGGCAGGTAGGGGCCTTGCCCACCTGGCTCGTTCCAGCGCTCGGGCCGGAACAGCTCGGGCCGGTCCCAGCGGCGCGTGTCGTGGTGCAGCAGGTAGGGGCTGACCGACAGAATCGTGCCCGGCGCGAACGACTGGCCGCCGAATTCGAGAGCATGGGGGACAGGCCGGCCGACCATCCAGACGAACGGACGGTGGCGTCCGGCCTCGCGCACCAGCGACTCCGTGGCCCAGGGCCATGGCGGGCCGGGCGGGTGGTGCAGGCAGGCCAGCAGGAGCGACCACGCCACCGCGTAGCCGATGTTGCCCACGATCGACTGGAACAGCAGCACGTACAGGTCCGTCACGGTCCGGTCGGTGGTCCCCTCGGGGCAGGCTCCGACCACCGCGTCCAGAACATCCCGCGGCTCGCCCGCTCCGGAGCCCTCCGCCCGGCGGTTCCGCACATGTTCGGTGATCGAGGCCAGCAGCCCGGGGCGCAGCATCTCCACCCGTGCCCGCTGCCACATGTACCGCTGGCGGGCGGTCAGTCCGCCCGCTACGGCCTTCGCCATCAGCTGCCGCAACGCCGTCGGCGCGTCGGGGTGCAGCAACGCATCCGCCGTGCACCGGTAGACCAGCGACGGTCCCGCATCGGGCCACTGGCTGACCGGGCCCAGTCCGGCCACCGCCTCGGCCAGGCACTGACGGTAGACGGGCAGGTGCGCCCGCATCACGTTCCGGACGGCGCGGCCGAGGGCGATCTGGGCGGGCCGTGAGGGCAGCATGTCCCCGAAGAACGTGGAGACGCCGGTGTGAAAGACCGGGTCGTGCAGCACCGTGAGCGCCAGTTCGGTGTCCCTCACACACCAGGCGCCCCAAGGGAGCCGGAACACCTCCGCCGGGCTCCGCCGGGCGCGGTCCTCGATGTACGCCAGCGGATCACGCCGGAACCGGCGCATCTCCCTCACGCTCACCGCACGCCTCCACAGAGCCGAAGGGGCATCAGTCGGGTCATCCGCCATCGCCACTGATGCTGCTGCGGCCTTACCCGTCGGCGACCTTGCTCCATGCTCCTGGGAGCGGGAATTCACCCGTAAGGATGAAGGTGGCCGCTGAGGTCGTCGCCCTCCTGGAACCCGTTTGGGTGAGGCTGAACCGGATAGCCGTCCCACCGAAGCGGCGGGCGCGACCGCTCGTGCAACCGCCGGCCTGGGAACATCAAGACGTCCCTTCGGCAGGGGAAGCTGCGGTATCCGACAAGCATCCGCTCGCTCCTGGAGCTGGCTGAACCAGATGCGGTAGGTGAAGGGGAGGGACGCCAGACCGAGGACGCAGAATACGAGTCACACCAGCCACGCCGGAGGGAAGTAACTCGGCAGCGGCCAGGCATCGTTGAACCGCACGCCCATGCGCACGTCCATCACCACGACGAGCGGGGGACCGATCCAGGTCGCTCCGGCTGTCCAGTCCAGTCGGCCGCTGCCCCAGTACGCGGCAATGATCACGCTGAAGCCGACGTGCGCCGGGACGTAGAGCCGGCCCCGCCCATCCTTCCCCCGGCCCGTTGGAGTAGGCGACGCCTACCGTGGAGCTGGTGATGGTCACTCGACGGCTCGGCGTCCCCGGTGCCGGTGTCGTCGAGAGCGACGAGCGGGTAGGGGGCGGCGCCGAGGGGGAGCCTGAAGGTCAGGCCGCCCCGGCTGTCCGGTCGGGGGGTGAGCCGGTCCCGCAGGTTCTCGAAGTACGGCGCCGTGGTCAGTACCGAGACGTGGTCCGTGTACCAGCCGTCGGTCTCCTTGCGGAGCATTTCCTCCGACCGCATCAGGTCGATGTGGGCGGCGACGGCGGCTTTGCTGTCGAAGTGCGGGACGGGTTGGCCGGTCAGGGACACCGCGCTGTCCAACGCGGACCAGATGAAACGCTCGACGCCGGCCCGCTCCGCGGCGGCCAGCAGGTGCAGCCCTTGCTGATACTCGCCCACGGCGCTGCCCGTCGCGAAGAAGTCGGTGTTGGCGAACACGCGGTCGGCCTGCCCGATCAGGGCGTCGAGGGCCGCCGAGCCGTAGCGGACCAGTCGCACGTGGTCGGGCGCGGTGGCGGCGAGTTCGGTGGCGTGGGCGGACTCCGGGTGGCGGGTGGGGACGGTGACGGTGGCGTCGGCGGTGGCCAACAGGTGTTGGGCCGACCATGCCCGCGAGGAGCGGTCGGCCTCCGGCATGGGCGTGGACGGTCAGGCGGAAGACGCCTGGGCCCGGGGCGGCGAGCATCTGGTCCAGTAGCTCACGGTGCAGGTCGCGGTAGGCGTACGGGCCGGCCGCAGCGTCGCGGACGTCGGAGTGGTCGCTGTGCATGAGGGAGACCAGAGGGCCGTGAGTGGTGGACAGGACCTGCGGGAGGTCGTGGTCGCCGTGGTCGCCGGTCCAGCGGTAGCCGGCCTCGGCGAGCAGGTCGTCAGTGCGCGTCGAACCGGTGGCGCGTGGGCTCATCCATCCCGTCGGGCGCATGCCGGTGACGCGGCGGAGGATGTCAGTGCAATGACGGATATTGGTCCGCTCGGCATCGACATCGAGCAGCGCGGGCACCACGTCCTGGGCCCAGGAGTGTGCGGCGATCTCGTGCCCCGCCTCGTGCACGGTCATGACGGTCTCAGGGTGTGCCCTGGTGGCCACAGCTCCAACGCGACGGTGACCAGCGCGACGACCTTCCGCCCGCCCGGCCATTCGGTCTCTGCCCGCATTCGGCTCCCATGCTCAGTAGCTTCCGCCGTGGACGCTAGTCAGGCGGTAGGTACCTCCAGGTTCCTGGCGGCGGGCTACCGTCGGGGCATGCGTGAGTACTCCGGCAGCGTCTTCCTCGCCGACTGCCCGGCTCGGCTGGCGATTGAGATCATCTCCGACAAGTGGGCGGTGGTCGTGCTGTTCGCGTTGAGCCGGGAACCGTGCAGGCACGGCGAACTGGTCGACGTGATCGGCGGAATCTCGCGGAAAGTGCTGACCCAGACGCTGCGGCGGTTGCAGGGGTACGGCCTGGTCGACCGCCACGCCGAGGCCGGGAAGGTCGAGTACGTGCTGACAGACCTGGGCCGGACGCTGGTGAAGCCGATTGCCGTGCTGACCGAGTGGGCTCACGAGCACGGCGCGGCCGTGGTGGAATTCCAAGAGTCCCAAACGGACCAAGAGTCCCCAACGGGCCAAGTCGGCATCGATGCCGCCATCGAGACCGGAGCTGAGGCGGCCCGGGGTATCGCTCGCGCCCTGGCCGGCGACGGCGTCTGACCGCAGTCGTTCACGCGACGAGAGGCAGGCCGTCGAAGGATCGCGGCCGACTGGCGCCCGTCATCCGCCGCCCGTGGGGCAGATGGCGGGCAGCGGGCCCGTCACTTACGAGCCGGACGCATGGCGGGCGCCCGGAGGTGGAGCGATCAAGGTGATGGCGGCGTCGAGGAGGGCCTGGACCCGGGTCGGTGTGAACCTCTCCGGCTCGATGGGGAACATCATCATCCAGCCGTCGCCGATGGCGCCGAGTTGGTCGGCGAGCAGGTCGGCGGGGATGTCGTCGCGGATGGTCCCCTGCGCCTGCCCGGTTGTGAGGAGTGAGGCGAGCGCGTCGCGGTGGCGGGCGTAGCGCTGCTCGATGACGGCGGCGAAGGCCGGTTCGTACCGTGCGTGGACGAGCAGTTGGGACATCACGGGCCAGAACTCGGGATCGTCCGTGGTCCGCAACAGCCACCGCTCCAGGATCGCCCTGACGTCGGGTTGGCCCCGGCCGGCCGTGAGCATGGCGTCGAAGCCGTCGAACCGGTTCTCGGCCAACGCGGTGACCAGTTCCTCCTTGTTCGCGAAGTAGTACGTCACCGCCCCGGTCGTGCATCCCGCGCGGTGGGCCACCTTGCGCAGTGAGGTGTTGGCGTAGCCCTCCTGCGCGATCACCGAGGCCGCCGCCTTCAGCAGCTCGGCCCGTTTCGCCGCACGGTCGCCCGTCGGGCGGCCTCGCCGCACGGCCGGCCCGGTTCCACCATCGTCGTTCGCTTGTCGCGTCGGGTTGTCGGACACCCTGCGATTCTGCCACATAATTATCGTAACTACTGTTGTGGAAAATGCTGAGGGCTCGTTACGGTGCTGCCACCACCTGCCCTACGGGAGGAACGCCCATGCAGGAGTCAGTGAGGGATCAGCTTCCAGGCACTCCCGAAAGTGAACTCGTCGCAGACCATCCGCGGTTCCCGCCACGGCACCCAGTACGACGGCACCACCTTCGCCAACCCCGGCGACCCGGCCGAACCCCTCCACGGCGGTGGCGTACTGCCGCGCCTGCCGGACATCGACGCCGAACTCGCCCGCAACGGCGTTCTCTTCGTCGAGGAGATGGCGAAGCTGACCACGTTCCATACCGTCTCCGGGACGGCATGAAGGAGTTCGCCCGGGTCAAGGAGTCAAGGACGAGTGCATTCCTGACCGTTACCCGGCTCTGCGCGACGCGCACCCGTTTGACCCGTACACCGCAGGTTGACCCGTACACCGCAGGCCGCGGACGAAGGAGTGAGGACCATGACCACCACGGGATACACGGAAGCGGAGTACGGCGGGGTCACCGTGCTCGTCGGCGGCGAGCGGGGCGCCTACCCGTTCGGTAATTCCCTGCTCGTGCGCGGCACCGACGCCACGCTGGTCGTCGATCCGTCGCTGTCGCTCGTCGCATCGGCGCCACCCGCGGACGTGGTCCTGGTGAGCCACGCACACGAGGACCACATCGCCGGACTCGGCAGCTACGAGGTGCCCGTCCATGTCCACGAGGGTGACCTCGCCGCACTGCGGTCCCGCGACGTCATGGTCGCCGGGTTCGGCCTCCCGCCCGACGCCGCCGACCGCGCCGAGCGGATGCTGCGGGAACGGTTCCATGTCCAAAGCCGTCCGGATGCGAAGGGGTTCACCGACGGCGCCGTGTTCGACCTCGGCGGGCGCACCGTGACCGTCGTGCACCTCCCCGGCCATACCGCGGGCCACTGCGGCTTCCTGATCGAGCCGGACGGTTTCCTGTTCGTGGCGGACATCGACCTGACGTCATTCGGCCCCTACTACGGGGACGTCGGCAGCGATCTCATGGACTTCGAGGCGTCCTTGCGCCGGTGCCGGGAGACCGACGCCCGTTGGTACGGCACGTCCCATCAGAAGGGTGTGATCGAGGGCGCCACGGAATTCCGCAGGCGGCTCGACGACTTCGCCGGGGTGATGGAGAAGCGGGACGCGGCGCTCCTGGCGCTCCTTGGCGAGCCGCGGACCGTCGCGGAGATCGGCGAGCACCGGCTCGTTTACCGGCCGCACGTCGAAGGTGCGCACGTGGAGCCGGTCGAGCGGCGGACGGCGGCGCAACACCTGGCCCGGTTGACCGGCAGAGGTCTGGTCACGGAGGTCGAGCCCGGACGGTTCCGCGCGACGTAGCACGCGCGCCGGACGCGCCGCGGTCCCGCCACCACGACGACGAGCCGGAGTGCTCGTAACATCGGCCGGGATCCGCCCGTCCAGCGTCGCCCGTCACCACGATGACCGACCGTCCGGAGAGGCTCGTCCGTGCACCACTGGCTTTCCGAACGGCGCCGATCGGCGGTGAGCCTGGTCATCGCGGTGTGCGCGGCAGCCGTCCTTCCCAACGACAGCGTGGTGCAGCTTTCGGCAGCAGATGTCGGCGTACTCGTTCTCTTCGCCTACCTGCTTCCCTACCTCGCCCTCACCTTGACCGCCTTCTTGTGCGTGGTTCCGGAGCAGGTCCGTTCGTGGGCGCATCGCGAAGCTCGCGGCACGTTCCTCCAGCGCTACATCTTCGGGACCGCACCCGGGCCCGGGGCGTCGCTCTTCATCGCGGCTGCCGCGCTGGTGGTGGCGGTGTTGTGGCTTCCCGGCCACCTCAGCACCACGTTCTCCGTCCTCCCGCGCACGCTGGTGGCTCTCGCTCTGGTCGTCGTCGCCTGGATCTGCGTGGTCGTGGCCTTCGCCGTCACCTTCCAGGCCGACAACCTCGTGGAGAACGAGCGGGCACTCGACTTCCCCGGAGAGCAGGTCCCGGCCTGGGCCGACTACGTCTACTTCGCCTTGGCCGCGATGACGACGTTCGGCACCACCGACGTCAACGTGACCTCACGGGACATGCGACGGACCGTGGCGGCGAATACGGTCATCGCCTTCGTCTTCAACACCGTCACGGTCGCAAGCCTGGTAGCCGCGCTGGACCGCCGTTAGCCCACCGGCGAAAACGATGCGGTGCCACACGGCATGCCCGCGCTTGTTCCCGCTGCTCAGCAGACGTGACCCAGCCGTTGTCGCGGCGCAGGCGGGCAATGACCGGATGATCCTCGGCCAGCGGCGGCGGCGAGCCGGGGTCTCGCCGCCGCCTTGTACGCGCCCCCGTTCGAGGCCCTTCACTTTCGCCGGTCTGACCGGTCTGGCCGGTCTGAAGTGCCGGGTGCGGCGCACGGACGTGGCGCAGCCGGGCTTCAGGCCCTGCGGCGGTGCAAGCGGTCCGAGATGCGGTCGGCCGTCCAGGCGGCGTGCAGCGTCGGCGTGCTGAGGAGGGACGGAGCGAACCGCGGTCGCGCACGCCATACGGCGGCGAGGTCTTCGTGCATCCGGTCGCCGGAGAGCCGGTCGGCGAGCAGCGTGCCGAGGTAAGGGGACTGGGCGAGGCCGTGGCCGTTACAGCCGATGGCGTAGAAAACGTTCTTCGTCGCCTCGCCGGCGACCGGCAGCAGCGACGACGTCATCGCGATCCACCCGCCCCAGGCGCGTCGCGGTGCGACGTCGCTGAGCGACGGGAACCGTTCATGGAAGCCGCGGACGAGGTCCGCCACGACCGTGTCGTCCGGCTCACGGGTGCCCAGCGCTCCCGGCGCCGTCCGCAGCCGTCGGGTTCCGAACATGACCGTGCCGCGTGGCGTGGGCCGGTAGTTCTCCAGGATCGTGTGCGGGGTGATGATGCCTACGCGCCTCGTCCAGCCGGTCGCCGCCAGGCGTTCGGGGTCGACCGGTTCGGTCTCGACCAGGCTGGTCCAGATCGGTGTGACCATCCGCTTCGGGGCGATCGCGAGATCGCGGGAGTAGGCGTTGGTGGCCAGAACCACACGCTCGGCGCGGACGCTGCCGCCGGGCACGCTGACGACGGCTCCCGAGGCATGGGGCTCGACCGCGCGCACGGCGGTCCGCTCGTACACCCGCACGTCCGATGCGAGAAGCGCCTCGCGCAGGCCGAGCGCGAACTTCCCGGGGTTCAGCAGCCCGCCGGCCCGCTCGAAGACACCGCCGAGGAATGACTCCGGCAGGCCGAAGTCGCGGCCCTCGACGAACTCGACGTCCGCCCCCGCGCTCCGGAGGATCTCGGCATTCCGCCGGGTGCGCCTGAGTTGTCCCGGGGAGACGGCGGCGATGACGTTGCCGGTCGGCTCGTACTCGCAGTCAATGGCGAGCTGTCCGATCAGGTCCTCGGTGAAATGGGCCGCCTTGTCCGCGTAACGGATGAGGTGCGGCAGGCGGCGTGCGTACAGCGTTTTCAACAGCTGCGGGTCGCCTGCCAGCGCGTTCGACAGATACCCGGCGTTGCGCGAGCTGCCGCCCCATCCGCAGAACCCGGACTCCAGCAGGACGACATCGGCGCCTCGCTCGGCCAGCCGCAGCGCCGCCGCCATGCCGGCGTAACCGCCCCCGACAACGGCGATGTCGCACGTGAGCTCCTCTTCCAGCATCGGCGCGAAGTTGGTGGGCCGGTCGGCCCAGCCGCTGAACGCCGAGTACGTCACGCCGGCGAAGCCGGCCCCGCTCACTGCAACGTCGTACATGTTGATACCGGCTTCCTGTCGTGAGTTCAGAAGATGGCGGCACCGTATCGAGCCGGACGAATTTACACAACACGCGTTATGGAAAATGTGCCCCGCCGCCCGTGCCGGCTGCCCGAAAACCGCCCTGCCGGGGCGGCCTTCCCGTCCCGCACCGGCCGTAGCGGCAGGCATGGTCCGGTGCCGGACGAGCCCGGCGGGAAGCGGTGACGGTGGGCAGCGGATCCCACCTGCTCCGCCGACAGTTGGGGGAGTGCCGTCGTCCAGCACAGTGCGGGTGAACCCGGGCGCGCGGCTGACCTACCGGAGGGCGCGCTGCCGACGTACCGGGCGGAGCGGGCCGCTTGGACCCCTCGTGCATGCGCAAGGGCACGTGCGTGCAACACGTTCAACAGGAGCACCGTGGCCCGCGTCTTCCGGCGGGGTGGTTTCCGGGTGCTTCATATCTGCTGAGAGGCCGTCCCGACGGCCCTTTCTCTGATGGTGGAGGTTGCCGTGCACGGTTCCGCGGACAGGTCCACTCCTGTTCCTCTGATGCAGTTGACCAGTGGGTTCTGGTCGTTCAAGACCTTTGCTGCGGCTGTCGAGTTGGGCCTGTTCACCAGGTTGGCCGACGGGCGCGCGGTCACCTTGGATGAGGCGGCAGCGGATCTGGACATCCACCCGCGGGCGGCTGACATGTTCCTGGCCGCCTGCGCCTCGCTGGGCCTGCTGGAGAAGGACGGGGGCCGGTACCGCAACTCGCCCTTGGCGGAGGAGTTCCTCGTCGAGGGTCGCCCGCACTATTTCGGCGGATTCGTGCGCTTCTGTGACCACCGGGAGTACCCGGCGTGGCACCGGGTCGTCGACGCCATGCGGACCAACCGGCCGCTGACGTGGGATCCGGCGACGCAGGACTCGGTCTTCGCTGCCGAGGACCCGGAGATGATGGAGCTGTTCTGGGAGGCCATGCACTCCATCTCGTCCTTCACCGCCGCCGCTCTGGCCGATGCGTACGACTTCAAGGCCCACGTGAGGCTTCTCGATGTCGGCGGCGGCTCAGGCGCCTTCCCCATCGAACTGTGCACGCGCTACACACATCTGTCGGCCACCGTGCTCGACCTGCCCCACGTCTGCGAGCTCACGCAGGAGAGGATCGCCGCCGCAGGGCTGGACGAGGTCATCGACACCGTCGGCGGGGACTTCCGCGCCGATGCCGCCCTGCCGCGGGGTTACGACGTGATCCTGCTCAGCATGATCCTTCATGACTGGGACGAGGCCACCGGACGGGATCTCCTGCGTAAGTGCAGGGACGCCCTGGAGCCCGGCGGGACGATCGTGATCTGCGAGCTGCTGCTCAATCCCGAGCGCACCGGCCCCGCCCCCGCCGCCTTGATGGGCATGAACATGATCGTCGAGCTGGAAGGGGGCAGGAACTACTCGGAAACCGAGTACCTCTCCTGGCTCTCGGATGCCGGATTCACCCAGCCCCGCATCCTGCGGTTCGACGCGGCGGGAGCCAACGGCGCCGTCATCGCCACGAAGTAACCCCACCCCCTCACGGCGAAGGAGTACACCGTCATGGCAGACAGACGCGTTGTCATCACCGGCATCGGAGCCATCACCCCCGTGGGCCTGACCGCCCCCGACACCTTCACCGGCCTCACGGCAGGGCGGAGCGGAGTCGTCGACACCACTCGCTTCGACCCCACGCACTGCCCGATCAAACGATCCGGAGAGGTCTCCGGCTTTGAACCGTCGGCGTACGGCATCTCGCCGCGCGACCTTCGCACGCTGGACCGCTACCAGCAATACGTGATCGCGGCGGCACAAGAAGCCCTGGCGGACGCCGAATTGGACATACCTCCGCGGGAGATCACCTCTCGCAAGAAGAACGGCCGCACGTTCGACCGCTACGGGGCGGCGGTCGGGGTCGCGTTCTCGTCCACGGAAGTACTGGGGCGTCAGCTCAGGGTCCTGGAAGGGAAAGGGGCGCGCCACATCACGCCGCGCCTGTTCAACCAGACGCTGCCGAACGCGGCCACCTCGGTGCTGTCAGTACGGTTCGGGCTGCGCGGGCCGCTGGTGACCGTCTCCGGTGCCTCCGCATCAGGCCACGACTCGATCATCGCGGCCTATGACCGGGTGCGGCACGGCCGTGCCGAGATCATGCTGGCCGGCGGAGCGGAGTCGGCGATCACCGAAATCATCGTGGCCGGGTTCGCGGCCAACCACACCGGCTCCACCCAGGGCGCCTGCCGCCCCTTCGACGTGGACCGTGACGGCACCGTGCTGGGTGAAGGCGCCGGCATCCTGGTCCTGGAGGCGGCCGAGCACGCCGCCCGCCGAGGCGCCCGTATCCACGGAGAGATGCTCGGGTACGGACAGCGCGGCGACGCCTACGACATGAGCGACATCCCGCCCGACGACGCCCCCGGCATGCGAGCCTCATTGGAGGAGGCACTGGCGGATGCAGAGCTGCGACCGGAGGACGTCGGCTACGTCAACGTCCACGGCACGGGCACCAAGTCGAACGACCCTGCCGAGACGGTGGCACTGCGCAAGACCTTCGGCGAGCACATCGAGGAGCTGCGGGTCAGCGGCATCAAGGGAGCGACCGGGCACATGCTCGGCGGCTCCGGTGCGGTGGAGGTGATCGTGGCGCTGCTGGCCAGCCGCAACGACCAGGTCCCGCCCACTCACGGGCTGGTCACCCCCGCTCCCGAGTGCGACCTCAACCACGTCGTCGGCCAGGGCGACAGCCACGCAGTGCCCGCGGCTGTGTCCACCTCGGTCGGCATGGGCGGCAACAACTCCGCCATCGCCGTGCGGGGCGCGTGAGCACTGTGGGCATGCCGAAGCTGGTCGACGTCCACGCCCACTGCCTCCCACGGGCCTACCGGCAGGCCGCGCACGACGCGGGTCTGACCAGCTTCGACGGCGGCTTCCCCATCCCGTCCTGGAGTATTGAGGCCGCCCTGGACTTCATGGACAGCCACCGCATCACCGCCCAGGTCCTCTCGGTGACCTCACCGCCGGTCCACGTGCTGGCGGGAGCAGACGGGGCGGCGGCACTCGCGGCCCGGACGAACGAGGAAATCGCCGAGATCGTCACCCTGCACCCCGACAGGTTCACGGCCACGGCGGTGCTGCCCCTGCCCGATGTGACCGCGACGCTGAAGACGATCGGCCACTGCTTCGACGCGCTGGGCATGTGTGGAGCCACCCTCTTCACCCACTACCAGGGCCACTACCTCGGAGACCCGCTCTACGAGCCGGTCTTCGCCGCCCTCAACGACCGGCACGCTCTCATCCTGCTACACCCCACCTCCCCGGTCTGCGCCGAACAGACCCGGCTGGGGCGCCCCGCACCAGTCATCGAGTTCCCCCTCGACACCACCCGCGCCGTCGTCAACCTCCTCTACACCGGCACCCTCCAGCGCTACCCGAACCTGCGCATCGTCGTCCCCCACGCCGGCGCCGCCGTCCCCGCCCTCGCCTGGCGCATCGCCCACTTCGCCGATGCCCTCCCCCTCCCCGGCAAACAGGACACCCGCACCGCCACCGCCGTCATGGCACAGCTCCACGCGCTCTACTACGACGTGGCACTCAGCGCCAACCAGCATGCGCTCGCGGCCCTGCGTACCGTCGCCGACCCGGCACGGATACTGTTCGGCAGCGACTACCCCTTCGCCCCGGAATCCGTGGTGCAAGACAACATCACCGGCCTGGCATCCTCCTCCCACCTGACGGAGGGCGCCCGCGAGGCCATCGGGCACCGCAACGCACTGACGCTGCTGCCCGCCCTGCGCCACAGGTGAACAACTCCCTCAACTACCCGTATGGGAGCACCCCCAGATGGTCTTGCAAGGGGGTGATGTCGGCGTCCCGGTCATACGGCTCGTGGGTGAAGTCGATTCCCCGGATTCTCCCCAGGAGGAGCCCGCCTTGCAGACGAGGGGTACGTGGCCGTCGGCCTGTCCGACGAGATGCTGTAGGCACGTTGAGTGACTGCGGCAGGAAACACCGGTTACGAATCCTGGGGTGACGACACCAGGTCCGCCATCACGCGGATGCGCGCCGCCGGAGTCGCCAACACCCTCACGGCCGACGCGCCCAACTGGGGCCAGGACTGGTCCTTCACCATGCGCGACGGTGCGAAGGAGGTATTCGCCGCGGACCCGGACAAGAACACCGTCTTCTCGATCCATATGTACGGCGTGTACGACGCGAAGCGTGAAGTCAGTGACTACATCAACCGGTTCACGGAAGCCAAACTCCCCCTCGTGGTAGGCGAATTCGGCGACCGGTATTCCGACGGCGACCCCGACGAGGACGCGATCATGGTCACCACCAGGTCCCTCGGGGTGGGGTACCTGGGATGGCCCCGGAGCGGGAACGGCAGCGGCGTCGAGTGCCTCGACCTGGTCACCGGCTTCGACGCGGGCCGGCTGACCCCGTGGGGTGAGCGCCTGTTCAACGGCCCCGACGACATCAAGGAAACCGCCGAGGAAGCCGGCGTCTTCAAGGGCACGGGGCACGGCGGCTCCGGGGCCCGCACCACCGGCTGACGCCCGCCGCAGGGGCTCAGCCATGTTTGATCCCCCTTTCGCATTTCCGCAGCCTGACCTCGGTCAATACGCCAATGTGGCAATATCACTTGATCGGCAGTTGTGTTGGCTCCAGAACTCCGGGAAATGCTTGCGGCGGGCAGGTGGCCCGCACCTGCGAGAGCGAAAGGGTTGATGTGCGATGGAATCCGTGGACCAACTGGGGGAGACGTACGAAGTGCCGACGCTGATGGAAGCCGGCTCCTATGCCGACTTGACGCGCGGCTATGTGGAGGGGGGTGCGACCGAGCCTGTACCGCCACCGTTCAACTATTACGACGAATAGGCGTTTTCGGCTGGTGGGTTCGGTTGGCCATGAATGGTTGTGCCGCGACCGGGCCCGGTTCACAGGGCCCGATCGTTTCCGTTGGTCGAGGTGTTGAATGACCGGCGGAATTGATGCCGGCCTTTCCGGTTCCGTCCGCTGGTGCGGCCTCTTGCGACGGCGGTTTTCCGATCGGCGGAACCAAGGTGGTGCGGCGGCGTGCCGTCGTACCACCTTCTCTTCGCTCGGGAACAGGAGTGGTCGATGCCGGGTGGGATGTGGTTCGCGGTGTTGCCCGATGGTGATGCCGGTGTTGCCGCGGCGCGTGTGCTGCGGCCCTTCGCGAGGAACGCCGTCGATCACGCTTCGGGACGGCCGTGGCTGCTGGGTAGCTGGCCGCAGGGACAAGTGGTGCTCGGGCAGGCGGGGTTGGCGCGCCTGGCGGTGATCGGCCGCTGCCCGGTGGACGCGGCGACGTTGTCGTCCCGGCTGAGCCGGGTATCGCAGATCTCCGGTGCGGAGCAGGTGGCCGTCGGGCTGGCAGGCAGTTTCCACCTGGTGGCGTCGATCGGCGGCCGGGTGCGGATGCGGGGCGGCGCGGCGGGTGTGCGGAGGGTTTTCCACGCCCGGGTGGCCGGAGTGACGGTGGCCGCCGGCCGGGCGGACGTACTCGCCGAACTCACCGGAGCAGGCATCGACGACGAGGTCCTGGCGCTGCGCCTGGCGACGGTGAACCTGGCCTACCCGCTGGAGGACCGCTGCGTGTGGAAGGGCGTTTCCGGCGTGCGGCCCGACGACGCCCTGGTCCTTCAGCCGGACGGTGACGCCCGCACCGAGCGGTGGTGGAGCCTCCCGGAGCCCGTGATGCCCTTCGACGAGGGCGCGAGTGCGGTACGTCAGGCGCTGGGTGCCGCGGTGGAGGCGTGCATCGCGGGTGGCGGCACGATCAGCGCGGACCTTTCGGGCGGGCTGGACTCCACCAGCCTGTGCTTCCTGGCCGCCCGGGGCCCCGCACGGTTGGTCACCAACGGCTGGCAGGGGAGGGACGAAGCGAACGACGACGGCCTGTGGGCACGCCGAGCCGCCGCCGAACTCCCCGACGCCGACCACGTGGTCACCGGCCACGACGACCAACCCACCTGGTACGCAAACATGTTGGAAGCACGTCTGGCGACCGAGGAGCCCGGCGGATGGGTGTGTGATCACAAAAAGTTCCTCGGGACACTCGGACGGATGGCCGCCCGGGGCTCACGCCTGCACCTGATGGGCGGTGGCGCCGATGAGCTGTTCACCCCTATGCCGTCCCACCTGCACGATCTGGCCCGTGCTCATCCGCTGACCGCACTCGGCACCCTCCACGCGCGCCGTCTGTTCCGTCGGTCCCCACTGCTTCCCGTGCTGCGCGCCCTGTGCGAACGCTCCAGCTACCCGACCCAACTGGCCCGTAGCGCCGAACGCCTCGCCTTGGCACCCGCGGCGTCCCACGCGCCCCCAATGGGGTGGGACACCGAGGTGCGGATGCCGCCGTGGGCCACCCCGACGGCTGTGGAAACGGTGGCGGCGGCACTGCGCCGAGCAGCCGCGCAGGCACCGGCCCCCCTCTCGCCACACCGCGCGCTGCACCGCGCGCTGCAATACGTACGGACCGGCGGGAACGCCATCCGGCAGATCGACCAGTTCACGACCGACACCCTGGGCATCGGCTACACCACGCCCTACCACGATGACGCCGTCATTACGGCGGCACTGGCCGTCACACCGCACGAGCGCACGACACCCACCCGGTACAAACCCCTTCTCAAGGAGGCGATGCGCGACATCGTCCCGGGCCGCATCCTGACCCGCACCACCAAGGGCGAGTACAGCGCCGACTCCTTCACCGCGCTACGCCGCCACCGGGACGAACTGCTGGAACTGTTCGACGACTCCCAGTTGTCCCGCATCGGCCTCATCGACACCGACAAGCTGCGCAACGCGCTCCGCGGCTACCCCGACCACCATCTGCACCGCTCCCTGACGCCGACCCTGAGCTGCGAAGTCTGGCTTCGCTCACAGCCCCGACCGTCAACCGAACCACCGACCGCCACCAACACCCCCACCGCCATGGCCACTTAAGGAACACCATGAGGCTCGCACTCGGCCCTGACATCAGCACCACGGACACCGATGCCGGCATGGTGCTGCTCGACGAACGCTCCGGCCGGTACTGGCAACTCAATCCCACCGGCGCACTGATCCTGCGCACCCTGCTCAACGGCGGCATCCTCCAGCACGCCGCGGCGGAACTCGCCGACCGCTATCCCGCACTCACCCCGGAGCAAGCCGGCCACGACGCCGCCGCACTGCTGGAGTCGCTGCGCACCGCAGGGCTGGTGACGCGGCCATGAGCGTGCCCTTCGCTCCCGAAGACCGCCCGTCACTGTCCCCGCTCCACCGCGTGGCCCCCCTGCTCGCCGTCGCCCTGGCCCGTGCTCTCGCCCACCTGCCACCCCGCCGTATCCGCGGCGTACTCCACATCCTGCGCAGCCGTACCCGGCCCGCGACCGGCGAACAAGCCCTGGCCGCCCGGCAGGCCGTCATCGCCGTGAGCGCACGCTGCGCCGGAGAGGGCTGCGTACAACGCTCCCTGGCCACCACACTGCTGTGCCGGATCCGCGGGGTGTGGCCGACCTGGTGCACCGGAGTCCGCAGCGACCCCTTCCGCGCCCACGCCTGGGTGGAAGCCGACGGCCAACCCGTCGGCGAACCCCCCTCCACGGCCCTCTATCACCGGATCATGAGCGTCCCCAGCCTGCCCGACCAGCCGTGACCGACACGATCCGGCGCTCCTTCGGCGCCGAGGGCAGCGCCCGCGCTCAGCCACCGGGCTCGACTCGCGGGCGGGCTACCCGTCGTTGCCGGATGGCTCGGGTGTGGTCGCAGGGACGCGGGTGAGGTGGAAGATGAAGTTGTCTATCGGGTCGCTCTGACCTGCGGAGATGTGGCGATGCAGGTTTTTGACCTGTGTAGATGTGTCTTTCGGCGTCTTTCAGGATCGTGTCGCTTTACGCGGCCGATTCTCCCCACACGCTCCCCAGCGACGTCCATACTCCCCAGATTCTCCCCGGGAGGAGCCCGCCTCGCAGATGAGGGTTACGCGGCAGCCGCCTATCCGGCGAGCTGCTGTAGGCACGCTGAGTGACTGCGGCAGGCAGGCTGCGGGGTGAGTTCGCCAGCGGATTCTTCGTCTGCTGGCGGTACACGGCTCACGGCCCTGCTGACCAGGAGAGACAGGGGAAATAGCGCAGATGGGCGTCGAGTTGCTCCGTGCATGGTCCGGATCTCGGGGCGGGCTGCAGGAGTTGGGCACTGCGGCCGGCGCAGAGTCGCGTTGCCGCGGTCGGTGCCCAGCTTCGTGTCGGAGCGCGTTGTCATCGCTCTTGAGGCGGGCGGCGGTGCGGTCCCACCTGGCACAGGTTGTCGGAAGCGTCTTCTGGCGTCCACGTGGTCTAGGCACTGTTTCTCGGATCTCCTGGCGTGGACGGGGTGTTGGGGTCAGGCTGGCTGTATGGGCCGTGGGGATTTGACGAATGCGGAGTGGGATCGGCTGGAGTCGTTCTTGCCTCGTGGTGGTGCGCGTGGGGGCCGGTGGAGTGATCACCGACGGGTGATCAACGGGGTGCTGTACCGCGTCCGGACGGGGGTGCAGTGGCGGGATCTG
>NZ_JBITJM010000034.1:0-52179 GCF_044460025.1 Streptomyces sp. NPDC050161
GCTGCCGGTGTTGGCACCTGTCGCTGCGGGGAGCGACCCGGTGCGGCCCCTCCGACCCACCCGGGCCTCGTACGCGGCTGACCGCCGGTGGATGGCCCTTGCGCCTCGCCCTTCGGGCATCGTTGGCTCGGGGCCTCGGGGGTTACCTGAGTGGTGCGGTCATCGGGTCAGCAGGTAGGCGTGGGCGGTGCCTGCTGCGGCTACCGAGGCCAGGAGGCGGGCCAGGTCGGGGGGTGCGGTTCGGAGGGTTTTGGTGCGGGTGTCGGCCAGGTGGCGTTCTGCGTCGGCCAGGGTGGTGCGGGCGGCCTTCTCGTTCTCGGGGACCGGGGGGTGGTTCTTGCCCGAGGGGGCGGACGGGGTGGTGGGGGTGCTCTTGGCGCCGAACGCCTCGGCGTGGCGGGCCACTTCGTCGCGGAGGGGGTGCAGGCGGTCCTGGAGGGCGGGGTGGGCGGCCAGGGTCGCGTCGTAGTGGGCCAGCAAGGCGGTGCTGTCGCGGGCCGCGGTGGTGCGCAGGCGGTCGGCGGATGCGGTGCGGTCGGGAGGCGGCGTCCCGGGGGCGTCGGAGCAGCCGGTCAAGAGGGGGGCGGCCCCTAGGGCGGCGCCGGCCAGCAGGGTCGTTCTGCGCGTGAGCGGCAGGTTCGGCACGTTCCACTTCCCGGGGTCTTCCGTAGTGATCACCGCAGGCGAGCGTATCCGTGACCGGTCACCGAATCGTCAGTACCCCGCCGGAACAGATAGGCTTTGACCCGACACGCGACCTACCCACAACAGCACACGCGGCCGAGGAGTCACCCGGATGAGCACCACCCAGAGCGAAAGGCTGCGCGGGCTGCTTGAACCGCTCGTGGCCGCGCGAGAGCTGGATCTGGAAGAGATCGATGTGACCCCCGCGGGCAAGCGGCGGGTGCTGCGAGTCGTGGTGGATTCCGACGAAGGCGTTCAGCTGGACGAGTGTGCCGAGCTGAGCCGCGAGATCTCGCAGAGCCTGGACGATGCCGACGTGATGGGCGGCGCCCCGTACACCCTTGAGGTGACCTCGCCCGGCGCCGACCGGCCGTTGACCGAGCTGCGGCACTACCGCCGCGCCGTCGGCCGCCTCATCAAGGCGCAGCTGCACGAGGGCGGGGAGCTGGTGGCCCGGATCCAGGCGGTGGACGAGGACGGGCTCGACCTCGAAGTGCCGGGTGTCAAGGGACGCAAGCCGACCCAGCGACGGGTCGCGTTCGACGCGATCGCCAAGGCGCGGGTCGAGCTGGAGTTCAACCGCAAGAGCGGGATGTCCGATAAGGGCAGTGTGCAGGACGCAGAGAAGTTCGACGAGAACCAGGAGGAGGCGTAGCCGTGGACATCGACATGAGTGCCCTGCGGGGTTTGGTGCGGGAGAAGGAGATCTCGTTCGACCTGTTGGTCGAGGCGATCGAGTCGGCCCTCCTGATCGCTTACCACCGCACCGACGGCAGCCGTCGGCAGGCGCGGGTGCAGCTGGACCGCAGCACCGGCCACGTGACGGTGTGGGCGAAGGAAGACGCGTCGGACCTGGAGCCGGGCGAGGAGCCCCGCGAGTTCGACGACACCCCGTCCGGTTTCGGCCGGATCGCGGCCACCACCGCCAAGCAGGTCATCCTGCAGCGGCTGCGGGACGCCGAGGAGGAGATCACCTTCGGCGAGTTCGCCGGGCGTGAGGGCGACGTCATCACCGGCGTCGTCCAGCAGGGCAAGGACCCCAAGAACGTCCTGGTGGACATCGGCCCGATGGAGGCCATGCTGCCGGTGCAGGAGCAGGTCCCGGGCGAGGACTACACGCACGGCACCCGGCTGCGTTCGTACGTCGTCCGAGTGGCGAAGGGTGTCCGCGGCCCGTCCGTGACCCTTTCGCGTACGCACCCGAACCTGGTGAAGAAGCTGTTCGCCATGGAGGTGCCGGAAATCGCGGACGGGTCGGTGGAGATTTCGGCCATCGCGCGCGAGGCCGGACACCGCACCAAGATCGCGGTGCGGTCGACGCGGTCCGGGCTGAACGCCAAGGGCGCCTGCATCGGCCCGATGGGCGGCCGGGTGCGCGCGGTCATGGCCGAGCTGCACGGCGAGAAGATCGACATCGTGGACTGGTCCGACGACCCGGCCGAGCTGGTGGCGCACGCGCTGTCGCCGGCCCGGGTCAGCAAGGTCGAGGTCGTCGACCTCGCGGCCCGGTCGGCGCGGGTCATCGTGCCCGACTACCAGCTCTCCCTCGCCATCGGCAAGGAAGGGCAGAACGCCCGGCTCGCGGCCCGGCTGACCGGCTGGCGGATCGACATCCGGCCGGACACCGAGCAGGCGCCGCAGGACTGATCGCGCGGTGGCCGCCGCGGCCCGGAAAAAATGAGTGGTGCCGCGGTGGTCCACCGGGAATTCTGAGCAGCCGTCCGGTCTTTACCCCATCAGGGTGAGGGCGGCGCGGGGAGGTAGACTTAAGCAGTGTCTGGCCGGACGCATGCCCGCGCATGCCCTGAGCGAACCTGTGTGGGATGCCGGGAGCGAGCGGCCAAGGGCGATTTGCTGCGCATCGTGGCGATCGAGGGTGAGTGCGCCCCCGATCCTCGCGGTACGCTGCCCGGCCGGGGTGCTCACATGCACCCGACACGGGTCTGTCTCGACCTGGCGGTCCGCCGCCGGGCGTTCAACCGGGCCTTCCGGGGTCCGGGACCGTTCGACACGACGGCGTTGCGCCAGTACGTCGAACACATCGAGCAGCCGCCCTTGCAATAACGCACAGCACGAATGCACAGCGCACGGAAAACCGTGCGGTCAGGTACCTCGCGAGTCGGAAGTAGGTCGAGATTGCGATGAGCACTCGATGAGTACGCGATGAGTACGCCCATGAAGTAGCGACGGTCCGGTGGACAACCCGGACCTAGAAGGAGCGAAGTGGCTAAGGTCCGGGTATACGAACTCGCCAAGGAGTTCGGCGTGGAGAGCAAGGCTGTCATGGCCAAGCTCCAAGAACTTGGTGAATTCGTCCGATCGGCATCCTCGACGATCGAGGCGCCGGTTGTTCGCAAGTTGACCGACGCTTTCCAGGCAGGCGGCGGCAGTGGCCGCGCCTCTGGCAAGCCCGCGGCGCCGCGCAAGGCTGCGCCCGCAAAGCCGTCCGCGCCCTCCCCGGCGCAGGCGGCCCGTCCGGCTGCCCCGAAGCCGGGCGCCCCCAAGCCGGGCCCCGCGGCTCCGCCGGCCCCCGAGGCCCCGGCGGCCCCGGAAGCCCCGGCCCCCGCGGCGCCCAAGAGCAGCACCCCCGCGGCCCCGACCCCGGGTCCGCGTCCGACTCCGGCGCGTCCGGCGCCCAAGCCCGCTCCGGCCGCCCCCGCGCAGCCCGAGTTCCAGGCTCCGCCGGCGGCTCCCGCCGAGAAGCCGGCTCCCCGTCCGGGTGCCACCCCCGGCCCGCGTCCGGCGCGTCCCGCGCCGCAGGGCGGCCAGGGTGGTCAGGGCGGCGGCCAGGGCCGCGGCAACGCCCCGCGTCCCGGTGGCGAGCGCGCCCCGCGTCCCGGCGGCGACCGTCGTCCGTCCGGCCCGCGTCCGGGTAACAACCCCTTCACCTCCGGTGGCTCCACGGGCATGGCCCGTCCGCAGGCCCCCCGTCCCGGTGGCGCCCCGCGCCCCGGTGGCCAAGGCGGCCCCGGCGGCCCGCGTCCGCAGGGCGGCGGCCAGGGTGGCCCCCGTCCCCAGGGACAGGGCCAGGGCGGCGCGCGTCCGACCCCCGGTGGCATGCCCCGTCCGCAGGGCGCAGCTCCCGGTGGCGCCCCGCGTCCCGGCGGCGGTAACCGTCCGAACCCGGGCATGATGCCGCAGCGTCCGGCTGCCGGCCCGCGTCCGGGCCCCGGTGGCGGCGGCGGTCGCGGTCCCGGTGGCGGCGGTCGTCCCGGTGGCGGCGGCGGTCGTCCCGGTGGTGGCGGCGGCTTCGCCGGTCGTCCCGGTGGTGGCGGTGGCGGCGGCTTCGCCGGCCGTCCCGGTGGTGGCGGTGGCGCTCCCGGTCGTCCCGGTGGCGGCGGCGGCTTCGGCGGTCGTCCCGGTTTCGGTGGCCGTCCCGGCGGCCCCGGTGGCCGTGGTGGCACACAGGGTGCGTTCGGCCGTCCCGGCGGTCCCGCGCGTCGTGGCCGTAAGTCGAAGCGGCAGAGGCGCCAGGAGTACGAGGCCATGCAGGCCCCGTCGGTGGGCGGCATCATGCTGCCGCGCGGCAACGGCGCGACGGTTCGCCTGTCGCGTGGTGCCTCGCTGACGGACTTCGCCGAGAAGATCAACGCCAACCCGGCGTCGCTCGTCCAGGTCATGCTGAACCTGGGTGAGATGGTCACCGCGACCCAGTCGGTCTCCGACGAGACGCTGCAGCTGCTCGCCGACGAGATGAACTACGTCGTCGAGATCGTCAGCCCGGAGGAGGAGGACCGCGAGCTTCTCGAGTCCTTCGACATCGACTTCGGTGAGAACGAGGGCGGCGAGGAAATGCTCGTCGCGCGTCCGCCGGTGGTGACCGTCATGGGTCACGTCGACCACGGTAAGACGCGACTGCTCGACGCGATCCGCAAGACGAACGTCATCGCGGGCGAGGCCGGCGGCATCACCCAGCACATCGGTGCCTACCAGGTCGCGACCGAGGTCAACGACGAAGAGCGTCGGATCACCTTCATCGACACCCCTGGTCACGAGGCGTTCACCGCCATGCGTGCCCGTGGTGCCAAGTCGACCGACATCGCGATCCTCGTGGTGGCGGCCAACGACGGCGTCATGCCGCAGACGATCGAGGCGCTGAACCACGCCAAGGCGGCCGAGGTGCCGATCGTGGTCGCGGTCAACAAGATCGACGTCGAGGGCGCCGACCCGACCAAGGTGCGCGGCCAGCTCACCGAGTTCGGTCTGGTGGCCGAGGAGTACGGCGGCGACACCATGTTCGTCGACATCTCCGCTCGTGAGGGCCTGAACATCGAGCAGCTGCTCGAAGCCGTGGTCCTGACCGCGGACGCCTCGCTCGACCTGCGCGCCAACGCGGAGCAGGACGCGCAGGGCATCGCGATCGAGGCGCACCTCGACCGTGGCCGCGGCGCCGTGGCGACCGTCCTGGTCCAGCGCGGCACGCTGCGCGTCGGCGAGACGATGGTCGTCGGCGATGCGTACGGCCGTGTCCGGGCGATGCTCGACGACAAGGGCAACAACGTCGAGGAAGCCGGTCCTTCGACCCCCGTCCTGGTCCTGGGTCTGACCAACGTCCCGGGTGCCGGCGACAACTTCCTGGTCGTCGACGAGGACCGTACGGCCCGTCAGATCGCCGAGAAGCGTGCGGCGCGCGAGCGCAACGCGGCCTTCGCCAAGCGCACCCGCCGGGTGTCCCTCGAGGACCTCGACAAGGTGCTCAAGGCCGGCGAGGTGCAGCAGCTCAACCTCATCATCAAGGGTGACGCGTCCGGTTCGGTGGAGGCTCTCGAGTCCTCGCTGCTCCAGCTCGATGTGGGCGAGGAGGTCGACATTCGCGTGCTGCACCGTGGCGTGGGTGCGGTCACCGAGTCCGACATCAACCTGGCGTCCGGCTCCGACGCGATCGTCATCGGCTTCAACGTGCGCGCCGAAGGCCGTGCCACGCAGATGGCCGACCGCGAGGGTGTCGACGTCCGGTACTACTCGGTCATCTACCAGGCGATCGAGGAGATCGAGGCGGCCCTCAAGGGCATGCTCAAGCCGGAGTACGAGGAGGTCGAGCTCGGTACCGCGGAGATCCGCGAGATCTTCCGCTCGTCCAAGCTCGGCAACATCGCGGGTGTCCTCATCCGTTCCGGCGAGGTCAAGCGCAACACCAAGGCTCGCCTGGTCCGCGACGGCAAGGTCATCGCGGAGGACCTCAACATCCAGGGTCTGCGCCGCTTCAAGGACGACGTCACCGAGATCCGCGAAGGCTTCGAGGGCGGTATCAACCTCGGAAACTTCAACGACATCAAGATCGACGACGTCATCGCGACGTACGAGATGCGCGAGAAGCCGCGCGGCTGATCACGCGGACGAGAGCCCGTGCGTGGCCCGGTCCACCAGTCCTGGTGGGCCGGGCGGCGGGCAGGCGACCGGGGCCGGTCGGCGGAGTTATTTCCGTCGATCGGCCCCGGCCGTTCCGTGTACGGTGCGAGGAATCGAACGTCTAGGCCCCACGGGTGGCTGAACCCTCCCCCAGGCCTCAGGGGCCTGGGAGGTGCCCCCCCAGCATGTATGTAGGGACGCTGTCCTTCGACCTGCTTCTCGGCGACGTACGGTCGCTGAAGGAGAAGCGCTCCGTCGTCCGCCCGATCGTCGCCGAGCTGCACCGCAAATACGCGGTCAGCGTCGCGGAGGTCGGCGACCAGGATCTGCACCGCAGGGCCACCATCGGCCTGGCGGTGGTCTCCGGGGACACGGGGCATCTCACCGAAGTGTTGGACCGCTGCGAGCGCCTGGTCGCCGCACGGCCCGAAGTGGAGCTGCTGTCGGTACGCCGACGGCTGCACGGCGACGACGACTGGTCATGACGACCGGGCGGGCGCTCGCCGGTGGAAGCACAATTGTGGAAGACAAGAAGGAGACGGACCAGTGGCCGACAATGCGCGGGCGAAGAAGCTGGCGGACCTCATCCGGGAGGTGGTCGCCCAGAAGCTGCAGCGCGGAATCAAGGACCCGCGGCTCGGTACGCACGTGACCATCACGGACACCCGGGTCACCGGCGACCTGCGGGAGGCGACGGTCTTCTACACGGTCTACGGCGACGACGAGGACCGTGCCAGCGCGGCAGCAGGACTGGAGAGCGCCAAGGGCATCCTGCGCTCGGCGGTCGGTGCGGCGGCGGGCACGAAGTTCACGCCCACCCTGGCGTTCGTCGCGGACGCCCTGCCGGAGAACGCCAAGACGATCGAGAACCTCCTCGACAAGGCGCGGGCTTCCGACGCCAAGGTGCGGGAGGTGTCGTCGGGCGCCCAGTACGCCGGGGAGGCGGACCCGTACCGCAAGCCGGGAGACGACGAGGACGACGAGGGCACAGCGGCAGAATGAAGCGTGAGAGCAACAAGCCGGGCGGTCTGGTCATCGTCGACAAGCCGGCCGGCTTCACTTCGCACGACGTCGTGGCGAAGATGCGCGGCATGGCCCGCACCCGCCGGGTCGGGCACGCCGGCACCCTCGACCCGATGGCGACCGGTGTGCTCGTCCTGGGCATCGAGCGGGCCACCAAGCTCCTCGGCCACCTCGCGCTGACGGAGAAGGAATACGTCGGCACGATCCGGCTGGGCCAGACGACGGTGACCGACGACGCGGAGGGCGAGATCACCGCGTCGAAGGCGGCGCAGGGCCTCGCGCGCGGCGACATCGACGCCGGTGTGGCGGAGCTGTCCGGCGCGATCATGCAGGTGCCGTCGAAGGTCAGTGCCATCAAGATCGACGGCAAGCGGTCGTACTCGCGGGTGCGGGACGGCGAGGACGTGGAGATCCCGGCCCGGCCGGTCACCGTGTCCTCGTTCCTGGTGCACTCGGTGCACGAGAGCGAGGCCGACGACGGCACCCCGGTGACCGACCTGCTGGTCTCCGTCACGTGTTCGTCCGGTACGTACATCCGCGCCCTGGCCCGTGACCTGGGCGCCGGGCTGGGTGTCGGCGGGCATCTGACGGCGCTGCGGCGCACCCGGGTCGGCCCGTACAAGCTGGACCGGGCGCGCACGCTCGAACAGCTGCAGGCCGCGGTGGACGACACCGAGGGCGCGGGGCTTCCTGTGATGCCGATCGGTGAGGCGGCCACGGCGGCCTTCACCCGCTGGGACGTGACCGAACCGCAGGCCAGGCTGCTGCTCAACGGCGCGCGGATCGCGATGCCGCTGTTCGAGACGGACGGCCCGGTCGCGGCGTTCGGTCCTGACGGCACCTTCCTGGCGCTGGTCGAGAACCAGGGCGGGAAGGCGAAGAGCCTGGCGGTGTTCGCCTAGGAGCCGCAGGCAGGCTGTGCGGGGCCGGGCCCGGGAGCGCGATGGCGTTTCCCGGGCCCGGCCCTTTGCCGTGCGGCGGGTGCGCGGGCGGGACCGGTGGCGCTCCGTGATGCCTGGTGTCCCCTTGTTCCGCCGGATCCGTGGATTCACCCGTGTGGTCGGGCGCTCGGAGTGAACGGCGGGCGCTGTAGGGGCGTGTTCGTCCTGTTCGGCGTCGGGGCGATCACCGGCCGCTTACCGTCGGACGTCGGGGACCGGCGCGCGGGTCGGGGAGGCGGTCAGGCGGGGAGGTACGGCGATGGCGTTGCTGGACGCCGATGCGGACAGGGCGCTGGTGCGCATCCGGGATCTCGCGGGACGGCCGCGCGGCACGGGCTTCCTCGCCGACCAGCACGGCACGATCCTCACCAGCCACGAAGCGGTCGACGGGCTGGCCCGCATCGTGGTGCAGCCGTTGCGGGAAGGCGGGCTCGGCGGCCGGGGATTCGACGGCGGTTGCACGGTGGACGCCGCCGATGTCACCCCGCTTCCCGGCAGCGACCTGGCCCTGGTGCGCAGCAGGGGCTTCGGGCTGCCGCCGATGACGCCGTTGCCGGTGTCCTCCGGGCCGGCCGCCGTGGGAACCAGGGTGCGGCTGTGGGCCGGTGGCTGGTTCGACGGGCTGGTGACCGCGGTCGGCTGCGAGGTGACGTACATCGCGACGGACCGGTTCCATCTCCTGGACACCGTGGGGGAGTTGGAGCTGTGCGTCGGCGGGCGGGAAGCGCTGCGGCTCGGTGGCGCGGCGGCGGGTGGCCCGGTGCTCGACGCGCGGACGGGCGCGCTGCTGGGCGTGCTGGGCACCGCGTTGCAGGCCGGGCGGCCGGCGGACGGATTCGCCGTGCTGCTGCGGGCGGCGGCGGCCACCGAACCGGGCGGGCCGCTGGCCGCGCTGCTGGCACGGAACGCGGCGACGGTCCCGGCCTACGGCAGCGAACTGAACCTGGCGGGCGGGCTCCAGCTGACCGCCACATCCGTGGGTTCGGCCGGGCGGCCCCGGCTGTGGCGGGAACCGGTGGAACGGCCCGATGTGGTGCGCGAGTTCGAGGCGTTCGGGGCGTTGCCGGCAGCGGGGACGCCCGAGGCGGACGGTGCGGACGGGGTGCCTGATGCGGAGCGGGCGGACGGGGCCGGGCCGCTGGTGCTGGCCTTGGTGGGGCAGCCGGGATCCGGGCGTACGACGGAACTGGCCGCGCTCGCCGCCCGGCGGGCGCAGGGGGCGGCTCCCGCGCCGACCGTCTGGCTGCGCGGCGCCGATCTGCACGCAGGTGACGACGGGGTACGGACGGCGGTACGGCGTGCGCTGCACGCGGCGGGCCGGATCATCGGGGCCTCGGGCCGCACGGCCGGCGACCCCGGCGAGGCCACCCCGGACGGCGTGGCACGGCTGGCGGGCGCCGCGGGCCGTCCCCTGCTGCTGCTCCTGGACGGGCCGGAGGAGATGCCGCCCGCGCTGGGCTCGTGGTCGGCCGACTGGGCGGCGGCGACCGCAGGTTGGCTGCGTGCCTCAGGAACGCGGCTGGTCATCGCCTGCCGCCCCGAGTACTGGGAAGCCGCGGGCGCCCTCTTCCCGCCCGCGCTGCTGCACCGCACCGGCCGCGCCTACCCGCTGCCGCCCGGCGCTCCGGGCGGCCCGCTGCCCGCCTGCGTACGGCTCGGTGATCTCCCGGCGTGCGAGGCGGCACACGCCCGCAGGCGCTACGGCCTGGCGGAGGGTGCGCAGGCCGCCGCGGACGCCGGGCATCCGCTGACGCTGCGGCTGCTCGCCGAGGTGCGGGCCGCGCTGCCGAAGGGGGACGGCGTCTGCGAGTGCGACGCGGGCGGCGCGGACGGCATGGGCATGGTGGTGCCGGAGGCCGGAGGGCCGGAGCCCGAGGCCGGGGGAGTGCCGGACCGGCACGCCGTTTTCGGCGCCTATCTCGACCTGTTGTGCCTGCGCATCGCCGTCCGGATCGCGGCCGGCCGCCGCCCGGTGCCGCGCGGCGGGGCCGTACGCAGGCTGGCCGCCCAGGTGGCGGGCCAGGTGCACGAGGCGGCACGGCGGTGTCTGGGCCCCGGGCAGGGGGAGTTGGACGGCGCGTCCTTCGACGAGGTCTTCCCCTGGGGGCCGGGGTGGGCGTCAGCGGTGCTCACCGAGGGCCTGCTGGTGCCGGCGGGCGCCGGGTACCGCTTCGTCCACGAGGAGTTCGCGGAGTGGCTTCAGGGCGCCCACCTCGACGTGGACGCCGCCCTGTACGTGCTGGTGCACCGTGCGCGGGGGGCGTCGGGCGAGGCGGAGCGGTCCGCGCGGCTGCCGTCGTGGAGTGGCCGGGAGCGGGGCGGCTTCGGTGACGGCGCCTCGCCCGACGCGGCGGCCGGGCGGGCGGCGCGGGCGTTCCAGGTGCCCGGCTGCCGCATCGGCCCCGTCGTGCAGGCCCTGCTGCTGCTCGCGCGCCGTGAGGGAACGCCGCAACTGACGCGCAGGCTGGCGCATTTGGTGTCCGTCGCGGTGGCCGACGGCGGCCCCGCAGGACGGCACGCGGACGCCAGGTGGTGGGCCTCGCACCTGCTCAGCGAGGTGCTGCTGCGGGCGCCTGACGTGGCACCGTACGCCGGTGTGCTCCGGCTGCTCGCCGACCGGCTCACCGACCGGTCCGTACGTCTCGGCGGTTTCGGGCGGACCGGACTCGACGCACTCGGGCCGTGGTTCTGGCACCGCATCGACCTGCCCGACGCGGACCGGATGGATCTGCTGCGACGCCTGCTGCCGGCCGACGGACCGCCGCGGCCGGGCGCGGCGGCGGGTGCGGCGCTGGCGGCCGGGGCGGTGCGACGGCCGGCGGACGGGGGCGCGGGTGCGGGCACGGGCGCGGCGGTGGGGCGTGAGGCCGGGGCGGCTCCCGCGGCTCCTGAGGGGGCTGCGGCTGGAGCGTCCGGGCGGGTGCATCGGCAGCGGTCCGCTCCGGAGGTGGAGACGGACGCGGAGAGGGAGGCGGCGAGGGATGCGGGGGCGGATACGGAGAGGCCGGTCGGTCCCACCGTCAGCGATGTCGGTGTCGCGGTTGCCGTTGTCGGCGCCGCTGTCCGGGACACCGCCGACGACGGTGCCGCGCCGCGCGGTGAGCCGGGTGGCGGGGCGGCGCACGCCGGGGCGTCCGGCGGCGGGCGGCCGATGGCCGATGAGTGGTCCGCGTCGCGTTCCTGGCGGCGGGCCCGCCCGTTCGCGCGACCGCCGCGGGTGCGGGTGCACCTCGCCGATGCGCCGGGCACACCGGACGGCTTCGGCTGGGCGGACGCCGTGCCGACGCCGGACGCGTACGGCCCGCTGGACGACGAGGCGGGGCGCGGCGCCGGGAGCCAGGCGTCTGCCGCCGAGCCCGTTGCCGAGCCGGTTCGAGGGGCGGCCTCGGAGGCCGTTGCGGGGGCGGGGGTCGCTTCCGTCGCGGAGGTGGTCCCCGAGCCGCTGGGTGCCCGATCGGTACACCCGCAACTCCCGGCACACACAGCCGAGTTCGGTGCGGATGAGGCGGATGTCACGGGATCCCGAAGCGTGGCAGATTCCCTGGATTCGCCTGGTGCCGCCCCGGACTCCAACTCGCGTCCCGCTGAAGGGAGTTACAGCGACGCAGGGCATCCAGCAGGCGCGGCCGAAACCTGCTCCGGTGGAGAGGCCGCGGGTGCCGGGCCGCCCGGTGGTGCCTCGCATGCCGCGGCCGGTGCCGGAGCGGGGGGCGTGGGCGGTCCGTACGCCGCGCGGGTGCGTGCGCATGTCGCGCGCCCCTTGCGGTTTCTCGATGTGGCGGCAGCGTTGCTGCGGGCGGAGCCGGAGCGGATGCAGCCGCTGTTGTGCGAATGGTTCGACGATGTGAGCCCCTTGCAGCAGTCGCCGCACGTGGTGCCCAGCGGCCCGACGGGTGAGATCACCGTCTCCGCGGCGGCGCAGGCGCTGCTGTACGCCCACCGGCGGCGCGCGCTCGACGCGCTCGCCGACACGCTGGCCGACAGCACACACCCCCGGGCGGACGAGCTGCTCGCCACCCTGGCCGAGGACGAGCCGTCGGCGATGTGCCGGGCCGTGGCGCGCTGGTCCCAGGACGAGTGCCCCGAGCGCCGGCGCGCCGCCGCGGCGTACGCGCCCCGCCTCGCTCCGGGTGCCACCGCCGACACCGACCGCATCCGGCTGCGCCAGGCCGCGCTCGCCCTGCTGACCAGGCCGGGCGACAGCGCGCACCACGGCGCCGCGCTCGCCCTCCTGATGGCGGACGGCGCCACCCGGGCGCAGTTCCTGGACCGGGCGCTGCTGCGGTTCGCCGACGGGGATCCGCAGCTGCCCGCCGCGGTGTTCACGGACGCGCTGGCCACCCACCCGGGGCCGGTGCTCGCGGCCTTCCGCACCCGGCTGCTGACCGGTGAACCGGCCGGTCCGGCGGCGGGCTCGGGAGGCTCGCCAGGTGCGGTGCTCGACACCCTCGCGGAGTGCGGCCTTCCGATGTCCGCCGGGGCCCCGGAACCGGCCGCTGCCGTACCGCCTGCGCGTCCGCCCGGGGCACCCGTACCGCCCGGCCTGGCGCAGTGCGTCGCCGCTCTCGTACGGGAATACGCGGAGCGGCATCCGGAGCGTGCCGCGGGCGGGGTGGCGGCGTTCGTCGGGCGGCGGCTCGACGGTGGGGCCGCGGCCCGTGCCGCGCTGCGCCCGCTCGTGGTGGAGCTGCTGACCCGGCACGCCGTCCCGGTGCGGTGCGCGCTGGCGTCCGTGCTGGTCGCGGAGGGCAGCGGGGACGCCGTGGCGCTGCGCCGTGAGCTGCTGGAGGTGCTGCTGGCGCACGAGGCCGGGTCCGTCGGCCGCGCCTCACAGGGGATGCCGGACACCCGGGTGCTGGAGGCGCTGCTGCGGGCGGTGGCCGACGGAGCCGAGGAGCGCCCCGACGGCCGTACGCGGGAGTGGGTGCGCCGGATCGGGCTGCTGCTGTCCGGCACGCCCGAGGGTGCGGCCTGCTTCGACCGGTGGCTGGCCGGGTCCGGGCGGCTGGTGCCGGGGTTCGCGCGGCGGATGCGGGAGTGGGTGGCGGCCGAGCCGGGGGAGTGGGAGGCGCTGGTGGGGCCGGGCGCCCGCGCCGCGCTCGCCGGCTGCCGCGGCTGATCAGGGCGACGCTGCGGGTCAGGACGGGCCGCCCGGCAAGGCGAGGCCACCCTTCGCGCGAGGCGGCATCCCCGGCATGGCAGTCTTAGACCTGCGTCATGCCGAATTGGCGCATTGGACGGACACGAGTTCGGGCGAGGAGCGGGCAGAGTGCAGCGCTGGCGTGGCTTGGAGGACATCCCCGAGGGCTGGGGGCGCAGCGTCGTCACCATCGGCTCGTACGACGGAGTGCACCGCGGCCACCAATTGATCATCGGTGAGACCGTCGCACGCGCCCGTGAGCTGGGCATTCCCGCGGTGGTCGTCACCTTCGACCCGCACCCGAGCGAGGTCGTGCGCCCCGGCACCCACCCGCCGCTGCTCGCCCCGCACCACCGGCGTGCCGAGCTGATGGCCGAGCTGGGGGTGGACGCGGTGCTGATCCTGCCGTTCACCAAGGAGTTCTCGAAGCTGGCACCGGCCGACTTCGTGGTCAAGGTGCTGTGCGACAAGCTGCACGCGCAGGTCGTCGTCGAGGGCCCCAACTTCCGCTTCGGGCACAAGGCGACGGGCACCGTGGCCACCCTCGCGGAGCTGGGCAGGACCTACGACTACGCCGTCGAGGTCATCGACCTCGTCGCGCGCGGTACGGCGGGCGGCGGCGTGCCGTTCTCCTCCACGCTCACCCGGAAGCTGGTCGCCGACGGCGACGTGACGGGCGCCGCCGAGGTGCTGGGCCGCCCGCACCGCGTCGAGGGCATCGTCGTCCGCGGTGCCCAGCGCGGTCGCGAACTGGGCTTCCCCACCGCGAACGTGGAGACCCTGCCGCACACCGCGATCCCGGCCGACGGGGTGTACGCGGGGCTTTTGCACGTCGAGGGCGAGGCGATGCCGGCGGCGGTTTCGGTGGGCACCAACCCGCAGTTCGACGGGAAGACCCGCACGGTCGAGGCGTACGCGATCGACCGCGTCGGGCTCGATCTGTACGGGCTGCACGTCGCCGTCGACTTCCTCGCCTACATCCGCGGGCAGGAGAAGTTCGACACGCTCGACGCCCTGCTGGAGCGGATGGCGATCGATGTGAAGCAGGCGCGCGGGCTGATCGCCGCGGCTTCCTGAGGCGGCGGCGCCCCCGGTCGGCGCCGGCGGCCCCGTTCATCCGAACGAGGGAGCTGGTGGCGGGCCGGAACGAACGGCCGGCGGCGCGGCGCAAGGACGGTACGGAAGTGGGGCCTGGCAGTCAGCTGCCGGGCCCCACTTCTGTGTCCTACCGCCGGATCACTGCGGAGGCGGCTGCTGCTGCCATCCCGGCTGGAGCCCCGGCTGTTCCGGCTGCTGGGGTGCGTCCGGAGCCGGCTGCTGCTGTTGCCAGTGGGCGGGCGGCTGCTGCGGCTGCTGGGTCCAGCCGCCCTGCTGCGGCGGGTAACCGGCCGGGGGCTGCGCCTGCGGCTGCTGCTGCGCCTGCTGCGGTGGCTGTCCCTGCTGCGGGTACTGCTGCTGGGCGTAGGGGTCGCCGCCCATCTGCGGGCCACCCTGTTGCGGGTACATCCCCTGGGCCTGCTGGGCGCGCGTGAAGTCCTCAGCGACCAGCGCGGAGAGGTTGAAGTACGCCTCGCGGGTCTTGGGCCGCATCATGTCGAGGTCGACCTCGGCACCGGCGGCGAGATGCTCGTCGAAGGGGACGACCACGACGCCGCGGCAGCGCGTCTCGAAGTGCGACACGATGTCATCGATCTTGATCATCTTGCCGGTCTCGCGGACACCGGAGATGACCGTGATGCCGCGCTGCACCAAGTCCGCGTAGCCGTGCGCGGACAGCCAGTCCAGGGTGGTGCTCGCGCTGCTCGCACCGTCGACGGACGGTGTGGAGATGATGATCAACTGGTCGGCGAGGTCGAGGACTCCGCGCATCGCGCTGTAGAGGAGGCCGGTGCCCGAGTCGGTGAGGATGATCGGGTACTGCCTGCCGAGGATGTCGATCGCGCGGCGGTAGTCGTCGTCGTTGAACGTCGTGGACACCGCGGGGTCGACGTCGTTGGCGAGGATCTCCAGGCCGGAAGGGGCCTGGGAGGTGAACCTGCGGATGTCCATGTAGCTGTGCAGGTGCGGGATCGCGTGCACCAGGTCACGGATGGTCGCGCCGGTCTCGCGGCGGACACGGCGGCCGAGGGTGCCGGCGTCCGGGTTCGCGTCGATCGCCAGGATCTTGTCCTGCCGCTCGGACGCGAGGGTGGAGCCGAGCGCGGTGGTGGTCGTGGTCTTGCCGACACCGCCCTTGAGGCTGATCACCGCGATCCGGTAGCAGGACATCACCGGAGTACGGATCAGCTCCAGCTTGCGCTGCCGCTCCGCCTCCTCCTTCTTCGCGCCCAGCTTGAACTTGGACGGCTGCGCGTTGGCGCCCGGCTTGCGCCTCTTGGGCTGGTTGCGCAGCAGCCGGTCGGAGGTCAGCTCGACGGCGGCGCTGTAGCCGAGCGGCGCGCCGGGTGCGGCCCGCTGCTGCGGCTGCTGCTGGCCCGGCTGGGAGTACGAGGCGTAGTTCGCCGCGGCGTTCGGGTCGGCCGCCTGCTGGCCGGGGAGCGGCTGGTGCTGCGCCTGCTGCTGGGCGGCCTGTTGGGCCTGGGCCTGCTGTTGGGCCTGCTGCGCCTGCTGGGCCGCTTGGGCCTGCTGGGCAGCCTGCTGCTGGGCGTAAGCCTGGGCCTGCGCCTGCTGGTGTGCCTGCTGCTGGTCGTAACCGCCCCCGCCCTGCTGCTGCGGGTACCCCTGCTGCGGGTATCCCTGGGCGGCCTGCTGGGGCTGCTGCGGATAACCGTAAGCGGGCTGCTGCGCGGGCGCGTTGGGGTTCTGCTGCGGCGGCTGCTGGGCCTGCTGGGGGTAGCCGTACGCGGGCTGCGGGTAGCCGTAGGCGCCCGGCTGCGGCTGCGCGGGCGCGCCCTGCTGGGGCTGCTGCGGGTAACCGCCCTGTGAGGGCTGCGGGTAGCCGCCCTGCTGCACGGGTGTCTGCTGAGGCTGCTGCGGGTAGCCGGGCTGCTGCTGGACCTGAGCCTGCTGCGGCTGGGGCTGCTGCGGTGCCTGCTGGGCCTGTGCCGAACGGGGGTCGGCCGGCTGGTACTCGGGCGGCAGCGGCGGCAGCGCGCCCTGTCCCGGCACACCCTGCTGCGCGGCATCGGGCGCGGCGCCCCAGGGAGCGCCCTGCTGCGGAACTCCCTGCTGCGGAACGCCCTGTTGGGCAACGGCCTGTGGCGGCGCGTCCTGCTGCGGTACGGCCTGCGGAGGCAGCTGCTGATCCGGCACGGCCTGGACGGGCGGTGCCGCCTGCGCACCCTGGGACGGGTCCGCAACCGGCTGCTCCGGTGCCGACTGCGGTGCGGGCGCCGGGGTTTCGGCGGCGGGCGCGGGGGCCTCGGTCTCGGCCTGCGGGGCGGCTGCCGCCTCCGGCTCGGGCGCCGCGGGCTCCGGGTCGTCGTCCCAGAGCGAGGCCGACGGGTCGGCACCCGTGCCGGAACGGACGTGTGAGGCATCCGACGGTGCGTCGGACGACGGCGAAAGGTCCGGTGCGGGCGCCGCGTCGGGCTCCGGTGCCTCGGTCGGTCCGCCCTGAGCGGCGGTCGCCGGAGCGGGAGCCGCCGGAGCGTCACCCGTGCCCTGCGGGCGCAGCATCGGGAAACCGGGCGGCGCGGCGTCGGCGGGCGGCGGCACGGGAGCGGGCCCGGCGGCCGGCCCCGGAGCACCCTGCGGACCGGTGGCGGGCGGGCCCTGCGGAACGGGGCCCTGACCGGGCAGCGGCGCACCGGTGGGCGGCGGCGTCACAGGAGGCGGAGTGGAGGAGGCGGCAGGGGGAGTGGCGGCAGAGATGCCGCCCCCACTGGTGTCGTTGCTCGCATACCAGGCCGGAGCGGCAAAGTCGATCTTGAACTCGCCGGTCAGATCGAACTCGGACTGGTCGTCGTCAGGATCGTTCCCGTCCCGGCGGAAAGCCTCCTGCTCGTTCACTGTGCCTCCTGGTGTACTGCAACGCACCTGAACGGCAGGACCGGATACAGGCGGATCGATCGGATGTAGCGGAAGTCGGAACACACCACCCGGGGTTGTGCCAACACTAACTTTCTCCGTCCCCGTTTCGGCTGCCGTCGGAAGGTGCGCTCCTGCGGCTCTTCATACAGCCTAATCAAGAGTCGGCCCCGAACGGCAGTCGACGTCATGTCGTCTTCGAACCCTGCGGCACACCTACGGGCGCACCCGTGGATGCGCCCGTAAGAATGCTTGCGGTCCGGGGGCCCGGGGCGGTGCAGCCACCGCCAGGACCCGGCCCGCCACTGTGCCGTCAGTCCATCCGCCGCGGCCCGCCGAGCAGGTTGGTCTCCGCTTCGGTGGGCTGGGTCATGACGAACTGGTGGCTGTCGCGGGTGCACCAGAGCATGGCGTTGTCGCTGAGCGTCGGCAGCACCGCTCCCACCTGCTGCGGGAGCCGCATGATGCGCGTCACGACCTCGGCCTCCTCGGGCGAAAGCCGCTGCAGGCCGACCAGATCGGCGCGGCCGAGCAGCTGCGGCGAACGCGGGCCGAGGAACGGCAGCACGGTCAGCACCGACTGCCAGGGGCTGGGCGCGAGCTGATTGCGCGGCGGGCGCGCACCCATGTCGCGGACGACCAGAACGGGGCTGGAAACCGAAGGGCCCTGCGGCGCGATCTGGCGCACGTCGTGCACCGAAACGCACTGCTGACCGCCGCCCGCCGCCTGCGCCATCTGCCCCCAGGCCGGCGGTCGCGCGGTCTCGACGGCGACCCGGGCGCCGGTGGCGACCGTACGCAGCGCCAGCACCTGCGCCATCCACATGCTGCCGACCAGCGCGATCTCCAGCGGCGCGGGGCGCAGCAGGCTCAGCACCGCGGGCTGGTTCTGCGGGTCGATGCCGATGATCACGCCGTCGTCGCCGACCGGCAGGGTCAGCGAGGCGAGCGAATCGGCCGTCAGGATGTGCGGGCTGCGCCGCGGGCCGCGCAGGCCGAAACCGGGCTGCGGCTTCGGACCCGTCGGGCCCGACTGCTGCTCGTCGGGGCGCGGCTGGTGCGAGAGACGGCGCTCCTCGCCGGCGCCGGGGCCGCCGATCGGCGGATTGCGCCAGCCGTTGCCGCTGGTGTTGGTGCGGGGCTGATAGGTGGGAGTGGCCATCAGCGGGTACCTCCGAGGGGAAGCGTGGCCAGGAGGCCGGGCAGCTGCTCGCGGTCGAGGCGTACGAGGCCCACCTTCGCCGAACCGGAACGGCGCTCCAACTCGCTCTGGGCGGAGGTGAGTTCGTTCTCGCTGCGGGTCGACAGGCGTACGTAGCCCGAGATCGCGGGGGCCCGGCCGCCGCCGTGCGACGCGGTCAGCGCGAAGGTGCTCGCCATCGCCGCCGTGCTGGTCAGCAACTGGCTGATGGCCGCCAACGGCGCGCCGCCGTTGCCCAGTTGGGGCCACCGACCGATCCAGTACGTCGTGTGCCAGCGGTCGTCGCAGCGCCACGCGCGGGTGGACTCCTGGGTGCGGCGGGCCGACCTGCCGTCCCGCCCCATCGCTCCGTTGGCAGCCCGCGGGCTGACGCAGACCGCGGTGCCGATCGCGGCCACGACCTCGCGCTCGGCCAGCACCTTGGCCTTGACGCCGTGCGCCGTGAGCCGGCTGACGAGCTGGTCGGCGGCGCGCAGCAGGGAACGCTTGGCGCCGTCCATCCCGCCGCCGCGCGCCTCGATCGCCTCGGCGCACAGCTCCGGGTCGAGCTTGAGCGCGATCCAGGTCAGCTGGACGGCCGGCGTCTGGGCCTGGGCCTGGAGCGGCGCGTACGAGCGGGCGGCGACGGCCTGTTCGGGCAGGTGCGGCGCCGGCGCGGGCTGGGTGTACTGCACGAACTGCACGGATTCGAGGTGGATGTCCTCGACGTCCAGGGCGTTGTGCAGCACGTCGAGCGGCATCATGTGGCTGCCGCGCTGCGGGCGCAGCGGCTCGTCGCGGGCGTCCAACTGGACGAGGGCGGTGAGGAACGTGCCGTCGCCGACGAAGCCGATGGCGCGCTGCTCGGCGTCGGTGTACTCGTAGGTGCGCAGCGCCGGGTCGCACTCGACGACCGGGGCGAACGCCGGGTCGATGCCCGTGGTCGCCGATGCGCTCGTGGACTTGCCGCGGCGCTTCATCGCGCGCACCGTCGTGATCCACTCGGGAAGCGGGATCCGGCGGCGGCGGCCGAGCGCGAAGACGACGAGTACGGCGGCCACGACGACGGCGGCGGTCAGCGCGGCCGGATGGATCGACCAGCCCACCAGCACCAGGGCCGCGGCGATTTCGATGATGGCCAGCTGCTGGACGCGGACCCCGCCGATGTTTCCGGCCTGCGGGCGCAGGCGCGGGGCGACCGGGCCCGCCGGGCGGTCGGCCGAACTCCGGCCGCGACTGCCTCTGTTGCCCGGAGTCGATCCGTTTCGGTCAGCATCTCCCGCATTGCGCGGGGCAGCGGAAGGTGGTTGCTGCTGTTGCCGCCCATTGCGGCGTCGAGCCCTGGTGGCGCTGGACATCCCCCGGCCTGCTCCTCTACTGGTGTGGTGGCTCTGGGCGTATCAACCGCCGCTGAGACTGGTGCGTTGGAAGGTGGCACCCGTACCGTACGGGTCGATCGATACACGGCATAGTAGAGGGCGCTACGGCGTGCGTGCCGGGGGCGGTCGAAGGTGGATCCGACAGGCGGGGAGAGAAAGCAACAATGGCATCACGTCGGGACGAGCTGAATGCGTATTCTTTTGCGCGAAAGCGCACGAATGCCGCGTTCTTGAAGCCGCTGCCGAACGGCTCGATCGAGAGTGCGCCGCGTCCGCTGAAAGCAGTGTTGCCCAGCGTGCTGGTGGGGGTCCTGATCCTGGTGGGCTTCGGTGCCTGCGGCATCCTCAAGCCGGTTGCCCCGAAGGGATGGGACGCGGTCGGGGAGAACGTCATCGTCGGGGACAAATCCACCACCCGCTATGTGGTTCTGAACTCGAAGAACCCCGAAAGCGGAAAGAATGAAAAGCTCCTGCATCCCGTTCTGAATCTCGCCTCCGCGAAGCTTCTTCTCGATCCGGACAAGTACAAAGTCGTCAAGGTCAAGGAATCCGAGCTGGACGGAAAGATTCCGCACGGCCCCGCCATCGGAATTCCGTACGCCCCGGACCGGCTGCCCAGCAAGGATGACGCCGGCGCGGCCAAGGTCTGGGCGGTCTGTGACCGTCCGGGCAGCGGCGCCAACAGCAAGGCCCAGCAGGCGGTGTTCGTCCTCGGCGGCAAGGACAAGAAGCTCGTCGAGGGCAAGGGCCGGGTCGGTCTGAACCAGGCTCTCTACGTCCGTGACCCGGACGGTGTGCGGTGGCTGGTCGACCAGAAGGGCTTCGCCTTCCAGATCGACTCATCCGGCGGCGGCCACATCAAGCCCCCGCAGGGCAAGGAGGCGACGGACAGCGTCCTGCGCCGGGTGATCTTCCGGGACGCGGAGCCGCAGGACGTCACCAAGCAGTGGATGGACACGCTCGTCAAGAGCCCTGTCCCGATCTACATGCCGCAGGTCCCCGGCGTCGGCAAGCCCTCGCACGCCGAGGGCCTCCCGTCGAACTACACCAAGATCGGCACGGTGCTCGAAGTCCCCGACGGACAGAAGTACGTGGTGACCGCCGAAGGCGTCCAGCAGGTCTCGGACTTCATCGCGAAGCTGCTGCTGCAGGGCCAGAACGCCACGGACCTGCACCCCGGCGGCGAGGCGCTGGAGCCCGAGCACGTCTCCACCTCCAGCTTCACGCCGCAGACGGAGGACGGGCGGTCCGCGAAGTTCATGGGCAAGGTCCCGGGCACGGACGTCGACCTCCCCTGGCCGACCGAGGCCGTCGAGATGGCCAACAACTTCGAGGGCTCGCAGACCGGCTCCCTGACGGCCCCCACCGATAACGGCGTCTCCTGCAGCGTCTACGACGGCACCGCCACCAAGCTCCCCGGCGGCGCCGACAAGGCGCTGGGCTACCCCAACGGCATCCCGAACATGCAGACCTGGGTCGGCAAGGACTACCCGGCCAAGATCGCGAGCGGCGCCAGCGCGTACGTCACCCCCGGCAGTGGACTGCTCTACCAGGAGGTGAACACCGCCGCGCAGAAGGAAGGGTCGCTCTTCCTGGTCACCGACACCGGACTGCGCTATTCCGTCCGCGTGAACAACGACAGCGCGGGCAAGGCGGGTAACGCCCAGGAAGAGACGAACAAGGCGGCGCTGCGGCTCGGCTACAAGGGCGTGCACGCGCCGCCGATCCTCAAGTCGTGGTCGTCGCTGCTCTCCGCGGGCCCGAACCTCGACGTGGACAGCGCCAGGCACCCGCAGACCTCCTGAACACCTCGGCGGCGGACCTTCCTGCCGCGCCGACACCTCTGGGCGGGCCACCGGGAATCGGGTGGCCCGCCCTTTCGGTTCCGATTCCTCCGTTTCCTCCCACGGGTGTCAACTCGGCGGCAACCGAACGTGTGAAAATCTTGATGTGATTCTTTCTGAGCCGATAGCATGGCAACTGTCCGATTCGGCTGTGCGTTTGGCCGAACAGGACGCAAGGAACGGCCAGTTGGCCATGTTGTGATCGCATCACAACAGCCCTCCCCCTGTTGGGAACAGGGGTATGGAGTGGTTAAAGTGGCCGCTGGCGTCAACAGGAGATGCCAACCGTGAAGCGCCCTCATCGGCGCCGGACGGTACGACGTACGAGTCTCATGGGGGACGTTGACTATGGCTGGTCAGCAGTTCACAACCACCGAGGAGGAGATGGTCGCGTTCAGCGGCAAGATCTCCTCGGTCAATCACGCGATCCAGGGCGAGATTCAGCACCTGAACACGGTCGTCGACAACATCACCTCCGGTTGGAGGGGTGCTGCGGCCACTTCGTACAACCAGCTGCAGTCGAAGGTCAACGAGGACGCCACCCGCCTCAATCAGATCCTTGGCGAGATCAAGGAAGCGATTGACGCGACCACGAAGAACTACGTGGCTTCGGAAGACGAGCAGGCTCAGTCGATTCACCACGTCGCCTCCTCCCAGGATTCCCCCTTCGGATGATGGGTCCGCGCCGCCTCAGCCGGCGCATGTGACCAATCGCCGCGGCGGTGTCCGGGAAGGTTCCTGCGACCTGCCGCGGTATGTGAATCGACCAGCTCAACAACTCCCGAGGAGACGTAATGTCGGGGCACATCCTCGTCAATTTCGAGACGATTTCGCAGGCCGCGTCTGACGTGCGCCGCACGGCGAACAACATCAAGTCCCAGCTCGACAACCTCGAGGCCGGCGTCAAGAAGATCGCCGCCAGCTGGGAAGGTGCCGCGCAGGAGGGCTACCAGGCCCGTCAGCGCGAGTGGGACAAGCGTGCCGCTTCGCTGCACTCGACGCTGGAGGCCATCGCCAAGGCGCTGGACAACGCGGCGCAGAACTACCGCAGCACCGAGCACAAGAACGCCAACGTCTGGAACCACTGACCTGACATCAGTACAGGCAGGGGTGACCGACGGCTGAGCAGCCCGGAAGGCTCGCACAGTGGTCAATGAGGGCGAGCGCGCTGCATCAGTGCGCTCGCCCTTCTGGCGTCCGCCGCACCCGCACGCCTTCCCCACCACTTTCGCAGGCCCTCCCGCTCCTCCACCGCTTCCACACCCTCGTTCTCGTCCCGTCCACCACACATGGAGAGCAGACAACCCGTGGGATCTCGCGCCATCGGTCACCGTTCCGGGCACCGCCGAGCAGCCGGTGTACTGGTGACAGCGGCATGCGCCGTCGGCCTTTCCTGTGTCAGCGCCGCGCCGGCGTCCGCGGACGAGAACGTTCCGCTCAACAGCGGCGAGTGCAAGTTCAACACCAGCAACATCAAAGAGACCCCCTGGTCGCTGCAGCGCCTGCTGACCCAGCAGCTGTGGGCGCACGGCCAGGGCGCGGGTGTCAAGGTCGCCGTCATCGACACCGGCATCGACGCCGGCAACAGCCAGATCGCCCCCTCGATCGGCTCCGGGGGCAAGAGCTACGTCAAGGACGGCAAGAAGACCCAGGACCGCGTCGGCCACGGCACCAAGGTCGCCGGCATCATCGCCGCCAAGCAGCAGTCCTCCTCCGGCTTCTACGGCCTCGCGCCCGACGCGAAGGTCATTCCGTTCCAGCAGACCGACCAGGAGAAGGCCGGCACCGCCGACAGTCTCGCCAAGGCCATCAACGACGCGGTGGCCGAGAACGTCGACATCATCAACATCTCCCAGGGCACGGACGCGAGCGAGGCCCTCCTCCCGAGCCTGAAGCAGGCCGTCGGCAACGCCGCGAGGCACGGCATACTCATCGTCGCCTCGGCGGGCAACGACGGTGCCAGCGGCAAGGAAAAGACCATGTACCCGGCCGGCTTCCGGGAGTTCGACAACATCCTGGCCGTCGCCGCGTCCGACCGGAACAACGAGCGCGCCCCGTTCTCCCAGCCCGGCGACTACGTCAACATCGCCGCTCCCGGCGTCGACATGGTCTCCACGGTCCCCGGTGGCGGCAACTGCGTCGACCAGGGCACCAGCTTCGCCGCACCGTACGTCTCGGGAGCCGCCGCCCTGCTCAAGGCGCAGCACAAGGACTGGAAGGCCCACGAGCTGGTCTGGCATCTGGAGCAGACCGCCGAACGCGTCGACCGCGGCCCCGACCACAACATCGGCTGGGGCGTCGTCGACCCGGTGGCCGCACTCAACGACACCACCAAGCCCACCGCCTCGCCCAAGCCCGACAAGCCGTCCAACGCCGCCAACGGCGGCTCCGAGGTCCAGCCGGCCGCCCTCACCATCGGAGAGAGCCCGGAGGACCGGCAGGCGCGGTTCGCCATCTACATTGTGGGAGGCGGTCTGCTGGCCGTCGCGGCGGTAGTGGGCGCGTCCGTCGCACTGCGCGACTGGCGCCGCAAGACCGGATTCACATCTCACGGGGAGTCAAACCATGGGTGAGCAATATCGAGTTGATCTCAGCGCACTCGAGGACACCATCAGGAAGCTCAACAGCGTCTTGAAGGATCTCGGGAATGCGAACGCAGACACTCGATACAAAACATCGCTGTCGGCGAACGCACTGGGAGCGGATGCGCCTGGCGCCTCGTTTCTCGAGGCGCGGAAGCTGACCGAGGCCCATTCGAAGATGAAGGCGCACATCGAGGAGGTTGTGCAGCACCTCCACGACGTCACGGATCAGTTCGGCACCAACACGCGCAAGGTGCATGGGAACTACCAGAACCAGGAAGCCGAGACCGCCACGAGTATGTCCGGTGATTGATGTGGCGTCCCGGTCGGCCGATTGCAGCGGATCTGAAGTCAGCGTGGAGAGAAGCAAAGGGGGAGGCTTGCTGTGAGCAAAGAGACGACTGAGTACCAGTTCATCCCGGCGACGATGTGTTACGCCGCCGAGCATGAGACCAACTTCGCCGAGATGGACATGGACACCATGAAGGCGATGGTCAAGGCGTCCAATCCCAGCGAGGTGCACAATGTGTCGCAGGGGTGGAAGGACGTTCACACCCAGCTTGTCGGGGGCGGGGGCGGTGGAATCCAAGGAGCATTCGACGCTGCTGTCGAAGAAGTTCTCCAGCACTGGCACGGAGACTCCGCTGATAAGTTCAAGGCGCAAGCGAAGAAGATCAGCAAGAAGATCTCGGACGGCGCTATGTACGCCGACTACACCTCAAAGGCGATGAAGAACGCGGCCAACGTGCTTGAGCAGCTCAAGCCCGAGGTTGAGTCGATGGAGAAGCCAAGCACGGCCAACAAGGCGGTCAACTGGCTCCAGGACGGCGGTAGTCGCGACGACGACGGCCTCAAGCGCGACCTTTCCAACCCTCACATGACGACGCAGCAGGCCCTGGACAACAACACCGGCAGCCTCTCGGCGGGCAAGGAGCAGCAGCTCCGCATGGCCGTCAAGATGGAGCAGCTGGGGGCGGCATATTCTTCCCAGGCCAAGTCGATGGGCTCATGGACGGCGCATAAGCGCGTGAGCGAGGGCGAAGAATATCCGGGCCCCCCTGGGGGCGACCCGCCTTCCGCCGTGCCAATGCCGATGCCGACGGGGCCGACAGGACCGGGGCGGGTGGAAAGTCCGTCGCTCAAGCCGACAGGAAAGGGGCCCGGCTTCTCGCCCGGTGGTCTCCAGTCGCCGAAGACGCCGGGGATCAGTGGCGGGATCTCCCCCCAGCCCGGCAAGGGATCGTTCACTCCCGATGTCAACACCGGCCTCGACAGCTTCAACCCCCCTAAGGGTGGCGGCGCAGGCGGTGGCGGTATCGGCGGCGGTGGCGGCGGCATCGGTGGTGGTGGCGGCCTGAACGGCGGCGTCGGTGGCGGAGCCGGCGGTGGTTCCGGCGCTGGTGGCGGTATCGGCGGCGGTGGCGGTATCGGTGGTGGTGTCGGCGGCGGCATGGGCGTGGGCCGCGGCGGTGGTGCCGGAGGCGGAGCCGGAGCGGGTGCTCGCGGCGCAGGCCGTTCAGGTATGCCCGGAATGGGCGGCGCCGCTGGTGCCGGCAAGGGCGCCGGAGGCAAGGGCGCAGGCGCGGGCCGCGGCGGTGCTCTGGCCCGTCAGAAGGGCGGCGTCATCGGCTCCGGAAGCGGGAAGGCCAGCGGCGCCGGGCAGGGCGGATCCGGCCTGCACCGGAGCCGAGGCGGAGCACAGGCCGGCGCCGGAGCGGGTGGCCGTCGCCCCGCGGGCATGGCGGGCGCCCCTGGGATGCACGGTGCCAAGGGCAAGGAGAAGGGGCAGAACAACGGCGAGCGCCCCGACTACCTTGTCGAGGACGAGGAGACCTGGGCGTCGGAGCGTAACGTTGCCCCGAAGGTCATCGAATAGGAACCTGTCGTCAGCAAATCGGTGGTAGCAAGACGGGGCCCGTTGCTCTCTGGGCAGAAGGCCCCGTCCTGTTAGGAGAGGTGTAAAGGAATGAGCTTCACGCGGAAGCTGCGTGTGGTGGGCGGCGCGGTGGTGGCTGGGGCGCTGCTCTTCGGCACCGCACCGGTTGCGTCGGCGGACCAGATCAGAGATGCACAGTGGCCTCTGAAGGCGTTCAAAGCAGACGACATTTGGGACATCTCAACCGGTAAAGGCGTAACGGTTGCGGTGATTGATGATGGCGTCAATTCGAGCCATGAGGACTTGCGAGGAAATGTTCTCGCGGGCAAGGATTTCGTGGATGGCGGTAGCCCCGACGAAGAGAACGGCGACACCCACGGGACCGAGATGGCCGGTATCATTGCTGGCCATGGGCACGCGGGTGGTTTCGCCGGGGTGAAGGGGCTTGCTCCCGATGCCAAGATTCTCCCCATTCGAGATATTGGGGAAAGGCCGGAGGGCTACGCCACATCCATTCGCTACGCCGTTGATCACGGTGCGTCAATCATCAATATTTCCCAGGTGGGCACTGCCGCAGAAGGGACGGCTGAGCCTGCCGCGATTGCGTACGCCGTGAAGCACGGGGTGTTGGTTATTGCTGGCTCCGGGAATGAAGGAGAGGGTGCGTCTTCGCCGCTCACTTACCCGGCTCGGTATCCGGGCGTCCTTGCCGTCGGTGGCGTGGAAAATACAGGAAAAGTCTGGCCGGATTCAAATTACGGGCCATGGGTTCGTCTGACAGCTCCGGCTACCGATATTGTTTCGACGGGGCGTGGGACGTCTTCGTACCGGAAGAGCTCAGGCACATCGAATTCAACAGCCTTCGTCTCCGGAGCCGCTGCCCTTCTCCGCGCAAAATTCCCTGACCTCACGCCGGGCCAGATCGTCAACCGCCTGACCAAGAGCGCCGGTCTTCCCCCTTCGGCTCAGGGGATCTCGCTCCCCGACCAGAAGTACGGCTACGGATACATCCAGCCCCTCGCCGCGCTCAAGCGGGATATTCCGGCCGGTTCCAAGAACGGGCCGTTGACGATGCCCAAGGTGGACTCCTCGCCGTCGGCCGGGGATTCGACCGGTTCGCAGGGGACGGACGACAAGGGTGGTTCGTCGCAGGCGGTGGAAAAGCCCGGTGTGAGCCCGCTGTTCATCGGTCTGATCGTGGTGGCGGTGCTGGTGGTCCTGGGGATCATCCTCGTCATCGTTCTGGTGGCGCGACGTAAGGGCCGGCGCAACGGCCCGCCCCCGGGTGGTCCGGGTGGGTTCGGTGGCCCCGGTGGTCCCGGTTTCGCGCCGCAGCAGCCGGGCCCCTACCAGCAGCAGCCCGGATCTCCTGGCCAGTACCCCCCGCCCCCGGGGCAGTACCCGCCGCCTCCCGGCCAGTAGCGCACGGCGGCTCCCGCTGCCTGGAGCAATGAAGCAAGGGGCCCGCTGTCACCGTCAGAGGTGGCAGCGGGCCCCTTGCTGTGCGGCACCGCGGGCGGCTGCGGGGCAGACGGCCCGCCGGCGGTCAGCCGAAGACCGAGCGGACGTGGTCCCTGGCCGCGTCCGTGGTTTCCTGGTGGCGGGTGGCGGCGCCGCCGGTGTGGTGGTCGACGCGGCGTTGGGCGTGGTCCAGGCCGCGGTCGGTGAGTTCGTCGCGTTTGGCCGCGAGGTCGTTCTTGCCGTGCTCGATGTACGTGTTGGGGTCGGCAAGGCTGGTGACGCCGTCCTTGTACTCCTGGACCCTGTCGGTGGCGTCCTTCTTGACGTCCTCGATGTATTCGCCGGCCTTTTCCTTGCCGACGTCCGCGGTCTCGCCCCAGCGGATGCCGTCGCGTTCACCGAAGTGGCTTTCGATGCCCTGTTCCGCGACGTTCTGCGCCATGCCGGTCGCGGCTTCTTTGGCCTTGTCCTTGGCGCCTTGGACGACGGTTTCCTGGACGAACTCCTTCGCGGAATCCTTGGCCGCGGTGACGACCTTGTCCTTGACCTCTTCCTTGACGGTGTTCTTGATGTAGTCCGTCGCCAGTTTGCGGGATTCCTTGGACACGGCGTTCTTCGCCATCTTCTTGATGGCGTCCATCGTGGCGTGTTCCATCGCCTTGGTGGCCGCCTGCACTACCTCGCGCTTGATCTTGTCCAGGATCTGGCGAACGATCAAACGGGTCGCCTGGGTGGCTCCGGCGGCGCCGAGTTCGGACAGGCCGAGGGTGAACGGAGCGGCAGCCTGGGCGGCGATGAGTTCGGCGGCCAGCATGACGAGCTGGACGATGACCGCGACCTTGCCCTCGATGACTGCGAGCGCGGCGGCGTCGAAGGCGAGCGCGATGACTTCGGCCGCCGCTGCGGCGTCGCGAAGGTAGTTGTCGCCGCTGTCCCCGCCGCCGGAGAAGGATCCCCATTCCTGGGAAAAGCCGTCGACGGCTTCGCCCGAATTGGCGGAGAGGACTTCGTTGGCCGCCGACGATCCCTGGGACGACGCCTGATTCACCTGGGTGGCGAAGTTGCGCCAGGCCGCGGCGCATTCGAAGAGCTTGTCCTCGTCGGCGTTCGGCCAGTCGAATCCGAGGAGATCCAGGACCCAGTCGACTCCGTCTGGCAGCGTCAGTGACACAGTGTTCGTCCCCCGTGCGATGGTAAGCGATTGGTGCTGAGTTGATCAGCAACTGGCTGAGCAGTGCTGAGCGGTGGTGAGCAGTGCTGAGTGGTGGTGCTGGATGGTGTGGAGCGTGAAGTGCGGAGCGGCACCGGGGATTGCGTGGTTCAGGAGCCGCCCGGGGCGGGCGCGTCCTGCGGAATCCGTTGGTGAGGCCGGGCCTCAGATCATCGGGCGGCCGACCGCGCTGATGGTGTGGATGCCCTGTTCATCGGATTCGGCATAGGACTGGGCCATGGTTTCGAGCTTGTCGCCGATGCCTTCGAGGCGTTCGCCCAGGGAGTCCATGGACTTGAACATGCCCTTCTTGATCGGGTCGTAGATCGTCTCGAAGAGCTCGCCGAAGTCACACTCCTCCCAGGGGCTGCCGAGTGCGTCCAGATCGTCTTGCAGCTTCTTCGACGCCTTGGAGAAGTCGTTGCCGATGTGGATGAACGCGGAACCCTGCGCCTTCAGCACATCCGGATCAACGTCAAATGCCTTGCCTGCCACCACTGCCCCCGGTTTGCGCCGTTTCCCGAACTGTAATTCTCACGTCTAACGATCTCACATTAGGTGATCTGTCCGTAGCCATGTCAAGGCGGGTATGTGGAGGCTCCGTGGGCGTCTTGCGAGGCCAACGGAGGGGGAATTCAGGGAAATTGGGTGGGTGGTTGCTATGGCTGCGTGGGTGGGGGTGAGGCGGCCCTGGGGGAAGGGCGGGGAAGTGCGCCGGGTGCGGGGACCAGGGGGTGGGGCGGGTCGGTGGTCCCGTAGCATTTCGGCTCATGGACGCAGCCGGTAGTGAAGAGTCAATCGCCGAGGATGTCGGGGGTTTGACGCCCCGTCAGGCGCGGCGGATACGCATCATCCTGGCCTCGGTGGTGATGGCCGCGATGGCCGCGGTGCTGGTGGTGCGCCTGGCCAGCCGGACGTCGGTGCTGGTGGTCGGGGTGTACGGGGCGGCGCTTGTGCTCTGTGGCGTGGTGATCGAACTGAGCCGGCACGGGCGTACCCGGCTGGGCACCTGGCTGCTCGGCGTCGGCCTGGTGGCGGCGCTGGCGGCGGACTGGTTGCTGCTGCCCTGAGAGGGGGAGGGGCGGGCGGTATGGGCGGGTAGTGAGGGGCAGTTGAGGCGCCGCGCCTGCCGGTGGGCCCCCGTGAAGCTCTGAGGTCTGTCCTCGTGAAGCCATGAAACCCGGCCTCTTCGCCGCGCCCCGGGCAGCCCCCGCCCGCCCCGCCAATCCCCTCTCGCTCAGCGCCCCCAACCCTCCCAGCCCTCAGCCCCTCAACCCCAGCCGCTCAGAACAGCCCGTGCCACATCTGCTCGACGATGAGGGACCACCAGTTGCCCTCGTCGTCCAGGGACCAGGAATCGATGGCCACCAGGTCACGTTGGAAGGCGGCGACCGCGGCGCCGGCCGCGTACGGGTCCATGCCGCGCATCCGGGTGCGGGTGGCCGTCAGCAGGGCGAGCGAGCGGAGATAGGCGGACAGGGTGCGGTTGACGAACCTGCCGCCGCCCGATGAGGGCTGGACCGCCCAGACGGTGCCGATCAGACCCTGGTTCTCGGCGGGCGCCGTGCACTGGACCGTGACGGCGTAGCCGCCGTCGGTGCCGATCCTGACGTGACCCGCGAGGGTCTCCAGCGTGCCGCTCCCGGCCTCGGTGCCGGTCTCCCGGAGGTGGGTGGCTGCGTCCGTGAACAGGCCGCCGGCCGGGGGGGTGTCCGCGCGGTCGGCGGTGAAGAAGTACGGCACGGTGGCGGGGAGTCCGGCCCAGGTCAGCGTGGCCTTCGCGGGCTCGGGCAACGGGGTCGCCGCCAGGTCGTCGGCGTCCGGACGCAGTACGCCCTGCTCGCCGAAGAGTTCCGTCAGCTGCCTGCCGAGCGCCACGTCGCGCACCGGCTCCGCCGCCGGGACCTCCCGCGGCACCGGCACCCGGTGTGGCCGCGGCGGCGCCTGCCGGCCCGCCATCCGGTGCATCATCTCGACGTGCCGCACCAGCCCCGCGACACCCTCGGCACGCTCTTCGGGCCGCATGCCGTAGCCCTCGGTGCAGGAGAACCGGGCGTTCGGGAAGGCGCGGAAGACGAAGTCGCCCGGGTAGCCGCCGGGCAGCAGCGCGGGCCGCAGGTCGGTGTGCACGGCCCGGACGCTCTCGCCTGCCACGCCCATCTGCCGCAGTTCGTCGGCGAGTTGGTATTCGGCGGGCGGCAGGCCGGGGGCCGAGACGCGGACCAGGTTGGTCTCCGCGCCGGTGGCCGGATCGTCGAAGGTGGCGACCGCGGTGTTGCCGGGGCCGGTGACCGGCGGCTGCTCGGTGGCCGGCTGTCCGGGCGCCGGCTGCTCGGTGGCCGCACCCGCATCGCCGCCGTCAGCGCCGTGCTTGCGCCGGTACATCCGTACGACCTCGTCGACCGGTACCGACGGCCACACCGTCAGCTCGCCGGACGCGCGGTCGACGACGCCGCAGGCGGTGCCGATCTCCGCGGGCGGGCGGCGGGCGCCGGTCTCCGGGTCCACCTCCGGGGGCGGCGGGACGGCCCACACCACCCAGCCGAGGTCGAACTCCTGGAGGGCGACTTCGCGCGGCGGGCCTTGTGCCCCCTCGGGGTTGAGCCAGCGGTCGGCGGTCGCGTGCGCCTGCTCCTGGGTGATCACGAGTGGTCTCCTTCGAGGCCGGGAGAAGCGGGAACGTCTGCGGGGCCGGCGGCCTGGGCCGGCACGGTGGGACGGGCGGGCTGCGCCGTGACGATCTGCCGGGCGGTGACGCCGCGGTGGGTGGCGACGACCAGGATGCCGTCCGGTGAGAGGTCGGCGCCGGTGATCGGGGTGTCGGAGATCAGCGCGGCCACCACCTCGCGGTCCGTCCGGGACCAGACGCGCAGGTAGTCGGCGCTGCGGCTGAGTCCGTGGCGGCCCGCCGCGCGCTCCTCGTCCGAAGGGCTCACGACCTGCGCCGGGTCGGTGTCGAGGTAAGCGGCCGTCGCCAGCTCGTGCACCAGGAGGGCCGTGGTGTCGCCGCCGGGCACCGGGCGGGAACCCGGCGTGCCCGCGGGGACGACGACGAGCGCCACCGGGAGGGCAGGGGCCGCGCCGCCGTCGCCGGACGGGCCGTCGGGACCGTCCGCGGTTCCCGGTGCGGCGGCCGGGGCCAGCGTGCCGAGGGTGACCCCCGTGGCGCCGGTCAGCGGCAGGCTCCACAGGGTGCGCCACGGCAGATCGAGCCCGAGCCCGTGCAGTGCCTGCGCGTACGGCAGCAGCCCGTCCTCGACGAAGGCGGACTCCAGGAACGCCGCGCGCATCGAGACCGGCGCCTCGGAGCGGGTGAGCAGGGGAGCGGTACGCAGATACGTACGGGCCGGAGCGCCGAGGGCCTCCAGGGGGACGGCCTCCACGGCGGCGCGCAGGGTCACCGGGTCGGCGTGCGCGAACAGGCCGGGGTCGGTGAGGAGTTGGGGCAGCAGACCGGCGTCGAGGGTGTGTCCGGCGATGTGGTCACGGATGTACGGATCGGCCTTCGACCAGTCCTGGTCGGGGACCGCTTCCAGCAGGGCCATGGCGATCCGGGTCTGCGCGCCGCGCGGGTCCGGCAGCCCGGCGCGGACCTCCGCGGCGAGTGCGGGGTGCGCGAGGCGGATGAGGGGGCGGGGGGCGGGGGTGCCGTCGGTGCCGTCGTCGGCCGGGGCTCCGCCGTTCGTTCCGTCGCTCGTCCCGTCGTCGTCCGGGGCATCCGGCAGTTGGACGAAGGGCGCGGCCAGCAGCATGCCATCGGCGATGGCCTGGCTCAGGTCCTGTTCGGCGACGGCGTTCGCCAGCGGGCCCCACAGCTGGACGGGCAGCCCGTCGCCCTCGGCGAAGGCCAGCGGCGCCAGCATCAGCCGCAGCGTCTGCGGGTCGGCGCCCAGCCGGGCGGCGTGCAGGTCGAGTACCTGGCCGAGGGTGCCGGGCAGCCGCTCGGTGTCCGCCGGGTCGAACCCCTCGGGCTGCATCAGCAGGGACTGCACCGCGAGTTGCACGGTCAGACGGTTGCCCCCGGCGCGCGCTGCCAGCGCGGCGGCCAGCGTCCCGCGCAGCTCAGGGTCGGTGGTGAAGGGGAGTTCGGGGGCGCCGGCGGCCGTGTCGAGTGCGGTCTCGGCGTGCAGGACAAGACCTTCGGGGTCGGCCCACTCCGGTGCGTCGAGGTCGATGATCTGCGCCTGGCCGCCCGGCAGCGACGCGGCCAGCTCGGCGGCCGACTCGCGCTCCACGACGGCCAGCAGCTGGACGGTCGGGGTGGCGGCCAGTGGCTTGAGCACGTCCTGGAGGAGGCGGGCCGGTTCGTTCGCGGCCCGCACCGGACCTGCGGTGGCGATGTCCGGCACCACGATCGTCACCTGCTCTTCACGGGCGGCGAGTTCGGTGAAGATGTCCTCGGTCCGCGTGGCCCGGAGGCCGAAATGATCGGCGAGGGTCCACAGCAGCTGTGCCGAGGTGAGCCGCTCGGGGTCCGGCACGGCGGGCGCCGGCAGGTCGGGCGGTACGGTCGCCGGATCCAGGTCGTCGAGCGGCAGCTGCTTGCGGTACTCCGGGTCGCACAGCATCAGGAATCCGGTCAGCAGCCGGCCTCGCCCGCTGCCCGGATCACCGGTCAGCGCGATGACGCGCGGCGCCCCGGGCCAGCTCATGCGCCAGGCGGCGAGTGCGCGCAGCGCGGCGGTGCGACCGCCGATGAACGGATGCGGTGCATAGCCGCCCGCCGTGGCGATTCCCTCGTCCGAGGCGCTCATGACTTCCTCGTCCCCCATCAATCCCGCCCTCCACCGTCGTGCATTCCAGCGTCTCCGGCGATCCTATGATCCGGGTCGCGATCTTGGAGCCCTCGGGGCCCGGCTGTTCCGGAACCGGGACATCGGGGATGGAGCGGATGCCCGGAGCGCGACGCGAGCCGCTATCGGCGTCCCGCTATCGCCGTCCCGGAGAACGGGAAGAACCCGGGGAACGGGGACAACCCCGGGAACGGGGACAACCCGGAGATCCGCGTATCCGATGGGCCGGGGAATGGAGAAGAGGCGGCGCGGATTCGGGAAAGGGAAGCCGGGCGAAGGGGAGAGCGCGGAGAAAAGGGGCCGATTCTGTGGAGATCCGTGGCGCCGGGACCGCCGGGCCGCCGTATTGCGGCTCGGGCCCGGTGCGTCGGCCGGACCCGTTCCGTGGCCGCCGGTCAGCGCCGGTGGCTGCTGCCGCCCCTGCCGTGCCGCGGGGTGGTGACGATGTTGCCCGAGGGGCCGTCGCGCTCGGCGCGCTCCTTGTCCTCCTGCTCCTCCTGCTTCTTCTGCCACGTCGCGAACTGCTCGCGCGAGGACTCCCGCTCGGCCTGGGTCTGGTTCTCGGCCGCCCGCCGCATCTCGCCGATGCGGTCGCCCAGCGCATCCATGTAGGTCGGCGTCGCGATGGCGTCCTTCATGCCGATCCGCCCGGAGAGCACTTCCTTGGCCATCTCCTGGAGCTTGCCGCCCACATTGGGGTTGTCCGCCAGGGTCTTCAGCGCCTTGCGCAGCCGGTGCGCCTGCTCCGGATCCTGGGCGACGTCCATCAGGTCCTCGTCCTGGATCTGCCGCTCGTTGTTCATGTTGCCCCCTAGAACGTGTGGCACAGCAACCGCGTGTGCGGCACCGGCGTCACGAGTCTAATGACGGGTATGAACAGGACGTCAAGGCGGGGTTGTCGCTATTCCCTGCTATTGATCCGCATTCCTTCCGCACCTCGTGGTCCGGCTGCTTCGCACGGGAGTTGAGGCCATTGCGGGTGTGCTAGACCTGTGCCGATGTCCGGCAGGTCGCTGCCATTCAATTCGGGGAGAAAAGATGTCCGATGAAGTCCGGGTCGGTACCGAGGAGCTGCACAAGCTCGGTTCGATCTTTGAGAAATACGCGGACGATCTGGCACGGCAGTTGACGGCATTCCGCCGGACGTCGGATGCCGGGGCATTGCACGACGGCTTCGGCGACCCGGAGGCGGCCCGTCCGCACGTGGAGCTGTACGAGCAGGCCGAGCGCGCCCTGGGCCAGCTGCAGCAGCGGCTGGCCGAGGTCGGCGTCGGCGTCAAGCGGAGCGCCGCGTCGACGCAGACGGTCGAGGAAGAGCTGGCCGAGATGATCCGGGGTGTCCAGTGACCCGGCGGCGCAATCCGGAGGCCCTGCACGAAGCGGCGGCGGGCTGGCGGGACATGGGCGCCCACCTCGACGGTCTGGTCAGGGAGCTCGACCGGCACGTCGGCAGCGCGGCAGCCGCCGACTGGCACGGCCCGGCGGGCGAGGCGTTCGCCGCGGACTGGCACCGGCTGAAGCGGTCGGTGGACGAATCGCTGCCGGTCTTCACGCTGGCCGCCGCCGACCTGGAGACCGCCGCGGCGGCGCCGTCCACCGGCACCCCGCAGGACGGCGCCCCGCACGACGACGCCCAAGCCGCACCGCCGGTGGACAACTCCGGTGGCGCGCAGTCGTCCGGCCGTGACATGGCCTACGGGTTCATGGCGCTCGGCCAGCTCGCCAACTCCCTGGGCGGGGCGTTCGGCAAGCGCGGCGGTGGCGGCGGGCAGGGCCAACGGCCGCCCACGAAGGGCGAATGGGCCACATCGACCGCGCCGACGGGGCCCGATCCGTTCGGACCCGGCGCCGCCACCGAGCGGCGGCCGAGCGGCGGCACGGGCATCGCCAAGGGCGTACGGACCGGCGAGGAGACGGCCTCGGCCGAAGCCAGGGGCCCGGAGAACGGGCTCGAACGACAGCCCGCCACCGGAGACGGCGAGACCGGTGACGGAAAGACCGGCGACGGGCGTGCCGACGACGGCAAGGCCCGCGGCGACGGCGAGACCGGTGACGGAAGGGCAGGCGACGGCAAGCCCGAAGCCCCCGCACCGGCGGCCGACGGCCGGCCCGCACCCGACGTCGGCAGGCACGGCGCCTTCGGCTGACGGCCGGGCCCGCGCACCGCAGCCACGCGCCACAACGGCGGGCCACCCACCGCAACCGCGGGCCACCCACCACAACGGCGGTGGGGCGCCCCTCTTCAAGAGGGACGCCCCACCGCCGTTGTCCGTACCGAACTGCCGCCGCGTCAGCGGCTGTTGGCCGGCAGCCAGCCCGTCTGGACCAGCTGCGCACCGCGCTTGCGCGTGACGAAGGTGCCTCGTCCCGGCGTCAGGCTCTGGCCCTTGATGTTGCCCATCAGCGGGCCCTCACCTGGATCGGCGGACAGGATCAGACCCTGCGCGCCCAGCTCCTTGGTGCGCTGCATGACCGGCTCGAACGAGGACCGCCCTGCGCCCGACGAGCTGCGCGCCAGGATCAGGCGCAGACCGAGGTCACGGGCGAACGGCAGGTACTCCAGGAGCGGCTGCAGCGGGTTGCCGCTGCTCGTCGCCACCAGGTCGTAGTCGTCCACGATCACGAACGCGTCCGGCAGGTCGTACCAGCTGCGGTTGCGCAGCTGCTCGGGCGTGACGTCCGGGCCCGGCATGCGGCGGCCCAGCGAACCGGCGAGACCGGTGATGACCTCCTGCAACTGCGGCCCCGCTGCGCAGTACTTGTACAGGTGGCTCTCCGGCACCTCGCCGAGCAGCGCGCGGCGGTAGTCGGAGACCACCATCAGTGCCTTGTCCGACGGGTACCGCTCGGCGATCTGCTTGGTCAGCAGGCGCAGCAGCGACGACTTGCCGGACTCGCTCTCGCCGTAGATGACCAGGAGCGGGTCGGTCTCGAAGTCGATGAAGGCCGGCGAGAGCGTGGTCTCGTCGACGCCGATGGCGATGCCGTGCTCCGGGAAGTCGCTGCCCTTGGGCAGCTCGTTCGCGTACAGCATCGTCGGCAGCATCCGCACCTTCGGGGCGGGCTCGCCCGTCCAGTGCTCCTTGACCGTCTGCACCAGATTCGCCATGCCGTCGCTGAGCGTCTCCGGGTCGCTGTCGTTGTCGAGGCGCGGCAGCGCGGCGAGGTAGTCCAGCTTCTCCGGGGACAGACCGCGGCCCGGCTTGCCCATCGGGACGTTCTCCGCGCGCTTGCGGTCGAACTCCGACTCCATCGGGTCACCCAGGCGCAGCTCGACGCGGTTGAGGAGCTGGTCGCGCAGCGCGGGACGGACCTCGGTGTAGCGCGAGCCGCCGATGATGAGGTGGATACCGAATCCGAGACCCCGTCCGGCGATGTCCAGGATCACCGGGTCGAGCTGCTCGTAGTCGGTCTTGAACGTCGCCCATCCGTCGATGATGAGGAAGACGTCGCCCCACTTCTGGTCGGGGAAGGCGCCCGCGTTCCGCCGCTGGCGGTAGGTCGCGATGGAGTCGATGTTGTTCTGCCGGAAGAACTCCTCACGCTCGTTGAGGATGCCGACGACCTCGGCGACCGTACGGCGGACCTTCTCCGCGTCCAGACGCGAGGCGACGCCGCCGATGTGCGGCAGGTCCTCCATGGCGAGCATGCCGCCGCCACCGAAGTCCAGGCAGTAGAACTGCACCTCGACCGGGGTGTGGGTGAGCGCGAACGCCGCGATGGCGGACCGGATCAGCGTGGACTTGCCGGACTGCGGACCACCGACGACCAGGCCGTGACCCGCACCGGCGGAGAAGTCCAGGTACATCACGTCACGCCGCTGCTCGAACGGCTTGTCCACCAGCGCGACCGGCACGACGAGCTTGCCGAGCGCCGTGTACTCCGGCGCGTGCACGCCCCGTTCGGGTGTGGTGGCCAGCGCGGGCAGCAGCTGGTTGACCGTCGGCGACTCCTCCAGCGGGGGCAGCCACACCTGGTGGGCCGGCGGGCCCTGGCCCTGCATCCGCTGCACGATGACGTCCAGCACGGTGTCGGCCAGCGCGTCGTCCTGCTGCGGGGCCTCCGGCTCCACCGGAGTCGGGTCCTCGATGATCTGCTCGACGACCGGGGCCGCCGTGAACGGCACCGGCAGCCGGTTCGTCCGGCTGCCACCGCCGCCACCGCCGGCCCCCGGGCCGTGGTAGGCACCCGACACGTACGCGGCCTTGAACTGCACCATCGTCTCGGTGTCGTACTTGAGGATGCCGGAGCCCGGCACGTTCGGCAGGTGGTACGCGTCCGGCACACCGATCGCGGTACGCGACTCGGCAGCGGAGAAGGTGCGCAGACCCAGGCGGTAGGACAGGAAGGTGTCCAGGCCGCGCAGCTTGCCCTCTTCCAGACGCTGCGAGGCGAGCAGCATGTGCACACCCATCGAACGGCCGATCCGGCCGATCTGGATGAACATCTCGATGAAGTCGGGCTTGGCGGTCAGCAGCTCGGAGAACTCGTCGAGCACCATCACCAGCGAGGGCAGCGGGTCCAGCGGGGCGCCCGCGGCACGCGCCTTCTCGTAGTCGGTGATGTTGGCGTAGTTGCCCGCCGAGCGCAGCAGCTCCTGGCGGCGCTGGAGTTCACCGGTGATCGAGTCGCGCATGCGGTCGATCAGGCTGACGTCCTCACCGAGGTTGGTGATGACCGCGGCGACGTGCGGCATCTCCGACATACCGGTGAAGGTGGCGCCACCCTTGAAGTCCGCGAGGATGAAGTTCAGCGTCTCGGACGAGTGGGTGACCGCCAGGGCCAGCACCAGGGTGCGCAGCACCTCGGACTTACCCGAACCGGTCGCACCGACACACAGGCCGTGCGGGCCCATGCCCTCCTGCGACGCCTCCTTGATGTCGAGCATGACGGGCTGGCCGTCCTTGTCGACACCGATCGGCACCCGCAGGCGCTCGTGCAGCGTCCGCGGGCGCCACGTGCGCTGCACGTCGACGGAACCGGCGTCGCCGATGTTCATCAGGTCGGTGAAGTCCAGGTTGGACAGCAGCGGTTCCTCGCCGTCCGCGCCCGAACCGGCCCGCAGCGGGGCGAGCTGGCGGGCCAGCGCCTCCGCCTCGGGGATCGACAGGGTGTCGCAGATCCCCTGGTAGACCGCGCCGCTCGCCGACTCCAGCACCAGCTTGTCCGGCCACACCTGGACCGCGAGACCACCGCGGATCTCGTCCAGATCGCCCGGCACGACCTCGATGATGGTGACGCCCTGAAGCCCCTCGGCGCCGGCGATGACCGAGTCCATCGGTACGTCACCGGCGTCCAGCACGATCACCACGTGCGGGGTGTCGGTCACCGGAGTGCCCTGCGGGTTGAAGCGCCCGCGGCCGTCCAGCTCGTCGGCCAGCATCTCCTCGATCTCGCCGAGGTCGCCGACGACCAGACGGCGGCTGCCCGCACCGTCGGTGGTCTTGTCCTGGACGTGCGGCAGCCACTTCGTCCACTCCCACTCCGCCTGCGCGCCCGGCGAGGCGACGACCGCCACCACCAGGTCCTCGGGGGAGTGCAGCGTGCACAGCTGGGCGACCATCGCGCGGGAACTGGCGTAGACCGTGTCCGGGTCGCCGGAGACGGTCAGGTGGTAGAAGGCGCGCAGCGAGACCGCGAGCGGCAGGTTCTCCAAGTGCCCGTGCTTGTCGAGGAATTCCTTCATCGCGTGCGCGGTCAGCGGCTCCAGCTCGTCGACCGGCGCGGTCTCCGGAGCCTTCAGCGGGGTGGCCAGCTGCTGCGGACCGAGTCCGAGGCGTACCTGCGCGAAGTCCGGGTCGCTCGCCCGGCGTTCCCAGACGCGCTTTCCCTCCGCCACCACGGACCACAGCTGACCCGGATCGGGGTGCGTGAAAAGCTGTGCGTCACGCTGTTTGCGTGCGGTACGCCGTACCTCTTTCCGTTTCTGCGCGAGGTACTTGAGGTAATCCTGGCGTTCCTGCAGCATTTGCCCGGAGGGCCCCTGCCTGGCTTTGACGATCTGTACGATCGCCATGGCCAGAGTGGAAACCACCATGACGCCACCCATGATCTTCATGAACGGCTGGCCGCCCATGAATAGGAAAGCGGCGGAAGACCCCATGCCCATCATGGGCATGAACATCATCAGGATGTTCTCCTGTTCCCCTTCCCGGGGAAGTTCAGGAGGCGCCTCCAGCGTCACCTCCTCACCGGCGACTTCAGGTGGCAGCGCGCGGGGCGGGCGCTTGACGATGACAACGCTCACCGAGGCATCAGTCCTTCATGCATCTCGCAGTCTCGGACCGCCCCCGTTGGATTCGACGGTCCCCCGAGCCAAGTCCTTGGCCCGACGCAGGCGTTGATCCTACTGTTAAGCGTCAAGTTTCGGGGTGGGTGGGGCAAGCCCCGAATCGGACGGTACGCTGACGCACCGCGAGCGTGCCGCGACGCCGTGAAAACGGGCTCGAAAGCGTCTCCGTATATGCCTCCATATATACGCCACGCCCGCGACAAACCGCCCAACGGATAGGGGGAACCGCCAGGTGAGCACGACCACAGGCACCGGCTTCTGCCGGGTCACAGTCGCCGCGCCGGACGCACGGATCGATGTGGCACTGCCCGAGGACGTCGCACTCGTCGACATCTATCCGGAGATCCTGCGACTCTCCGGCCAGTCCCAGGCGGAGGGCGCCCCGACCGGCTACCACCTCGTACGCCGCGACGGCACGGTACTTGACGCCGGTCAGTCGCTCGCGCAGCAGCAGATCCTGGACGGCGACCTCCTCCTGCTGAAGCCGTTCGCCGAGTCGCTGCCGCTGCCGGTCTTCGACGACGTGTCCGACGCCGTCGCCTCCGCGGTCAAGCAGAACCGCAACCGCTGGAGCGACGACCTCATGCACTACGTCGGCCTCACCGCCGGCGTGCTGCTGCTCGTCATGATGGCCTTCGCGCTCTGGTTCTCGAACCCGGTCGACCGCGACATGCACCGCCTGCCCGGCATCATCGCCGGTGTCGTCGGCATCGTCCTGGTCGCCGTATCCGGCGTCCGCGCCCGGGTCTACGACGACCACGGTTCCTCCATCGCGCTGGGCCTCGCCTCGCTGCCGCACCTGCTGCTCGCCGGCTCCGGCATCTTCCCCGTCGAAGCGGGATCAGGACCCGGCCGGCTGCACCTCCTCGTCGGCTGCGTGACCGTACTGATCGCCTCCGTCCTGCTGGTGGTGCTGCTGCCGCGCGGCGACGCCCCCTTCGTGGCCGCGGCCTTCCTGTCGGCCATCGGCACCCTCGCCGTCTTCGCCGCGATCCTCACCGACGCCGCCCCCATAGAGGTCGCCGCGGTCACCGCCGCCGTCTCCATCGCCCTGGTCGCCTGGCTCCCCGGACTCTCCGCACGCTTCGCCCGGCTGCCCATCGGCTACAAGTCGCCCGACCAGATCGCCAAGGGCTCCTACGAGGGCGAGCGCCCCGAGAACGAGTCGGTCGACTTCGTCAAGATCGGCAACCAGGCCCGCCGCGGCCACGAACTGCTGCTCGGCCTCGTCGCCGGCTGCTCCGCCCTGGTCGTCGGCTCGGCCGGAGTGGTCCTCGGCTTCTCCGACAACAGCTGGGCCCAGCTGATGGCGCTGGCCGCGGGCATCACGATCATGCTCCGCGCCCGGCTCTTCGACTACACCGCGCAGGTCGCCTGCCTGACCATCGCCGGCATCCTCACCGTCGTGCTGCTCGTCCTGGGTGTCGCGCTGCACCCGCCGGTCGACGCCCTCGTCGAGCTGGCCCGCTTCGGTGACTCGGGCCCGCTGAACGTCCGCACCGTCTGGTTCTCCAGCAGCATCGCGGCCGGCGCCGCCCTGCTCGTCGGTGTGGGCCTGATCGTCCCGCGCAAGGGCGTCACCCCCTTCTGGGGCCGGATCTTCGACATCTTCGACGGCCTGGTCCTGCTGTCCCTGGTGCCGCTGTGCCTGGCGGTGCTCGACATCTACGCGACGGTGCGCGGCCTCACCGGAAACTAGCGGCCCGCACCCCTGCCGACGGCCCCCCGGTCACCCGATCGGGGGGCCGTCGCCAGCTGGTACGCTGTGTGACGGTCCTGTCGAGTCATCAAGATTCCCTGTGAAGCAAATCCAGGGACGCTCACGGGCCGTACACACACCGAGGAGTACCGCGTGTCGCTCGACGCCGCTACGAAGAAGCAGATCATGACCGAGTTCGCCACCAAGGAAGGTGACACCGGTTCCCCCGAGGTCCAGGTGGCGATGCTTTCCCGCCGCATCTCGGACCTGACCGAGCACCTCAAGACCCACAAGCACGACCACCACTCCCGCCGTGGTCTGCTGCTGCTGGTCGGCCAGCGCCGCCGCCTGCTGCAGTACCTGGCGAAGAAGGACATCACGCGCTTCCGTGCGCTGGTCGAGCGCCTCGGCATCCGCCGCGGCGCGGCGGGCGCCAAGTAAGACGCCGTGAAGGGAGCGGTTCCCACCGGGGGGCCGCTCCCTTTGCCGTATGCACCGGACAGTGACGTCACCGCGAGGTCGACGGAAGCTTTGTAGTCTGGTTTCACAACGCAAAAGCGAACGAGGTGGAGCGCCCCCTGGCCGCCGGTCCTCGGTAGTGGCCCCCGGATGCCCACGGGAAACCGTGCGACAGCATTCCGGGAGCTTCGATCGAAGACCGGCCCGCACCGGCGCTCCGCCGACGAAGGTCCCCTGCCACACGGGCAGCGGACGCTGACGAGGAGATTTTCTTGGTGGAGAACGAGACCCACTACGCCGAAGCCGTCATCGACAACGGCTCCTTCGGCACCCGCACCATCCGCTTCGAGACGGGCCGCCTGGCCAAGCAGGCCGCCGGCTCCGCCGTCGCGTACCTGGACGACGACACCATGGTGCTGTCGGCCACGTCCGCTTCGAAGAAGCCCAAGGACCAGCTCGACTTCTTCCCCCTCACGGTGGACGTCGAGGAGCGGATGTACGCAGCCGGCAAGATCCCCGGCTCCTTCTTCCGTCGTGAGGGCCGGCCCTCCGAGGACGCGATCCTCACCTGCCGCCTGATCGACCGGCCGCTGCGCCCCTCCTTCAAGAAGGGCCTGCGCAACGAGATCCAGATCGTCGAGACGATCATGGCGCTCAACCCCGATCACCTCTACGACGTGGTCGCCATCAACGCCGCCTCCTGCTCCACGCAGCTGGCCGGCCTGCCCTTCTCCGGCCCGATCGGCGGCACCCGTGTCGCGCTGATCAACGGCCAGTGGGTCGCCTTCCCGACCCACACCGAGCTGGAGAACGCCGTCTTCGACATGGTCGTGGCCGGCCGCGTCCTCCCGGACGGCGACGTCGCGATCATGATGGTCGAGGCCGAGGCGACCGAGAAGACCATCCAGCTGGTCAAGGACGGCGCCGAGGCCCCGACCGAAGAGGTCGTCGCCGCCGGTCTGGAAGCCGCCAAGCCCTTCATCAAGGTGCTGTGCAAGGCCCAGTCGGACCTCGCCGCCAAGGCTGCCAAGCCCACCGGTGAGTTCCCGGTCTTCCTCGACTACCAGGACGACGTCCTGGAGGCGCTGACCGCCGCCGTCAAGGGTGAGCTCGCCAAGGCGCTCACCATCGCCGGCAAGCAGGAGCGCGAAGCCGAGCTTGACCGCATCAAGGAGATCGCCGCCGACAAGCTGCTCCCGCAGTTCGAAGGCCGCGAGAAGGAGATCTCCGGTGCCTACCGCGCGCTGACCAAGAAGCTGGTCCGCGAGCGCGTCATCAAGGACAAGGTCCGCATCGACGGCCGTGGCGTCACGGACATCCGTACGCTCGCCGCCGAGGTCGAGGCGATCCCGCGGGTGCACGGCTCGGCGCTGTTCGAGCGTGGCGAGACCCAGATCCTCGGTGTCACCACCCTCAACATGCTCCGCATGGAGCAGCAGCTGGACACCCTTTCCCCGGTGACCCGCAAGCGCTACATGCACAACTACAACTTCCCGCCGTACTCCGTCGGTGAGACCGGCCGCGTGGGCTCGCCCAAGCGCCGCGAGATCGGCCACGGCGCGCTCGCCGAGCGCGCCATCGTGCCGGTGCTGCCGACCCGCGAGGAGTTCCCCTACGCGATCCGCCAGGTCTCCGAGGCGCTGGGCTCCAACGGCTCGACGTCCATGGGCTCGGTCTGCGCCTCCACCATGTCGCTGCTGAACGCCGGTGTGCCCCTCAAGGCCCCGGTCGCCGGTATCGCCATGGGCCTGATCTCCCAGGAGATCGACGGCCAGACCCACTACGTCGCCCTCACCGACATCCTCGGTGCGGAGGACGCCTTCGGCGACATGGACTTCAAGGTCGCCGGCACCAAGCAGTTCGTGACCGCGCTCCAGCTCGACACCAAGCTCGACGGCATCCCCGCCTCGGTCCTGGCCGCCGCGCTGAAGCAGGCCCGTGACGCGCGTCTGCACATCCTGGACGTCATGAACGAGGCCATCGACGTCCCGGACGAGATGTCCCCGAACGCCCCGCGGATCATCACCGTCAAGATCCCGGTGGACAAGATCGGTGAGGTCATCGGCCCCAAGGGCAAGATGATCAACCAGATCCAGGAGGACACCGGCGCCGACATCACGATCGAGGACGACGGCACCATCTACATCGGTGCCGCCGACGGCCCGGCCGCCGAGGCCGCCCGCGCCACGATCAACGGCATCGCCAACCCGACCATGCCGGAGGTCGGCGAGCGCTACCTGGGCACCGTCGTGAAGACGACGACCTTCGGTGCGTTCGTGTCCCTGCTCCCGGGCAAGGACGGCCTGCTGCACATCTCGCAGATCCGCAAGCTCGCCGGTGGCAAGCGCGTGGAGAACGTCGAGGACGTGCTCGCGGTCGGCGCCAAGGTGCAGGTCGAGATCGCCGAGATCGACCAGCGCGGCAAGCTCTCCCTGATCCCCGTGATCGAGGGCGAGGACGGCGACGCCGACAAGAAGGACGACGCCGACAAGTGACGTCCCGTACGCACACGACGACGGCCCGCACCTCTTCGGAGGGGCGGGCCGTCGCCCGTACCCAAACCCTCCTCAAGGGCGAGAACGGCGCCGGCACGGTCCGCAGGACGACCCTGCCGGGCGGCCTGCGCGTCGTCACCGAGACCCTGCCCACCGTCCGCTCGGTCAGCTTCGGCATCTGGGCCCACGTCGGCTCCCGCGACGAGACCCCGGCCCTCAACGGCGCCACCCACTACCTTGAACACCTGCTCTTCAAGGGCACCGAGCGGCGCAGCGCGCTGGACATATCCGCCGCGATCGACGCCGTCGGCGGCGAGATGAACGCCTTCACCGCGAAGGAATACACCTGCTACTACGCGCGGGTCCTCGACGCCGACCTGCCGCTCGCCATCGACGTGGTCTGCGACATGCTCACCGGCTCGCTGATCGAGCCCGATGACGTCGAAGCCGAGCGCGGGGTCATCCTCGAAGAGATCGCGATGACCGAGGACGACGCCGGCGACTGCGTGCACGACCTGTTCGCGCACACCATGCTCGGCGACACCCCGCTCGGCCGCCCGGTCCTGGGCACCGTCGACACCGTCAACGCCCTCACCCCGGCCCGCATCCGCCGCTTCTACAAGAAGCACTACGACCCCACGCACCTCGTCGTCACCGCCGCGGGCAACGTCGACCACGCCAAGGTCGTCCGCCTGGTCCGCCGCGCCTTCGAGAAGGCCGGCGCGCTCGGCGGCACGGACGCCGTCCCGAGCGTCCCCCGCGCCGGGGCACGCACCCTGCGGGCCGGTGGCCGCGTCGACCACCTCAACCGCAAGTCCGAGCAGGCCCACGTCATCCTCGGCGTGCCCGGCATGTCCCGGACCGACGACCGGCGTTGGGCGCTGGGAGTCCTGAACACCGCCCTGGGCGGCGGGATGAGTTCCCGCCTCTTCCAGGAGGTCCGCGAGAAGCGCGGCCTGGCCTACAGCGTGTACTCGTACACCTCGGGCTTCGCCGACTGCGGTCTTTTCGGCGTCTACGCGGGCTGCCGCCCCAACCAGGTGCAGGACGTCCTCAAGATCTGCCGCGACCAGCTCGACCAGGTGGCGGCCGACGGCCTCACCGACGACGAGATCCGCCGCGCGATCGGCCAGCTCCGGGGCTCCACCGTCCTCGGCCTGGAGGACTCCGGCGCCCTGATGCACCGCATCGGCAAGAGCGAGCTGTGCTGGGGCACGCAGCTGTCGGTCGATGACATGCTCGAACGGATAGCCGCGGTCACCCCCGACGACGTACGCGAGGTGGCCCGCGACGTACTGGGCCGACGTCCCTCGCTGTCCGTCATCGGCCCGCTGAAGGACCGGCAGGCGGACCGGCTGCACGAAGCCGTCGCATAGACACGCCCCGCCGCACCACACAGAGAGAGCTGACACGATGAGCAAGCTGCGCGTGGCCGTACTCGGCGCCAAGGGCCGCATCGGCTCCGAGGCCGTCAAAGCCGTCGAAGCCGCCGACGACATGGAACTGGTCGCCGCACTCGGCAGCGGGGACGAGCTGGAGACGCTGACCGAGGCCGGTGCCCAGGTCGCCGTCGAGCTGACCCACCCCGGCGCCGTCATGGGCAACCTCGACTTCTGCGTGCGCCACGGCATCCACGGCGTGGTCGGCACGACCGGCTGGACCGACGAACGCCTCGCGCAGCTGCGCACCTCGCTCGCCGCTTCCCCGGAGACCGGCGTGCTCATCGCGCCGAACTTCTCCATCGGCGCGGTGCTGACCATGACCTTCGCCCGACAGGCCGCCAGGTTCTTCGAGTCGGCCGAGGTCATCGAGCTGCACCACCCCAACAAGGCCGACGCACCGTCCGGCACGGCGACCCGCACCGCCCAGCTGATCGCCGCGGCCCGCGCGGAAGCCGGCTGCGCCGATCAGCCGGACGCCACCAGCACCGCGCTGGACGGCGCCCGCGGCGCGGACGTCGACGGCATCCCCGTCCACTCCGTACGGTTGCGCGGTCTGCTGGCGCACCAGGAGGTGCTGCTCGGCGGGGTGGGGGAGACCCTCACCATCCGCCACGACTCCCTGCACCACAGCAGCTTCATGCCGGGCATCCTGCTCGGTGTGCGGCGCGTGGTGTCCACCCCGGGCCTGACGGTGGGCCTGGAACACTTCCTCGATCTGGGCTGAGCGGCATGGGCGGAAAGATCACTTACTTCTTCCTCGCGGCCGTGCTGGTGCTGGTCTTCGGCGTGGTGGCGATGGAGGGCGTGCTGCTCCTGCTGACCGGTGAGCCGGCCGCCATGGGCATGGGCGCGGTGGCCTTCGTGCTGCCGGTCATCGGCGCCTGGTTCCTCTGGCACAACACCCGCTTCGCCCGCAGCGCCCACCGGCTCGCCCGCGAGATGGAGGCGGAGGCGGGCCCGGCCACCGAGGAGCCGCGACGCATCCCGGGCGGCCGGATCGACCGGGACGCGGCCGACGCGATCTTCGCCGAGCGGCAGGCCGAGACGGAGGACGCCCCGGGCGACTGGCGCGCCTGGTTCCGGCTGGCCGTCGCCTACCACGACGCCCGGGACACCCCGCGGGCCCGCAAGGCCATGCAGCGCGCCATCACGCTGCACGACAGCGCACCGGCGGACGCCTGAACCGGCGGCCCACCGGGACCTGAACGACGGCGCCGGCCGGGGAGCGGATCCCCGGCCGGCGCCGTCGTACCTGCGGAAGTCGCTCTAGGAGCGGTACTCCGCGGCCCACGCCTCCAGGACGTCGGCCGCCCGCTCGAAGGCTTCGGGACGGGACAGGAAGTCGCCGTTGTGGTCGGTGATCAGCACCCGCCGCCCGTCGCCCGGCCCGCGGTGGAGTACCAGGGCCTGTCCCTGCACCGTCCGCGGCAGCCCCAGCCAGCGCACCGGCTGCTGGACCGTCCGCAGCGACGTGACCGCGCTCCAGGGCTCCGTCGTCGTGCCGAGCAGACCGGCCTGCCGCAGACCGGCCGCGCTCACCCACACCCCCACGCGCAGCAACCGCAACGCGACCGCGATCACGAGCAGCGCCACGGCCCCGCAGACCACGGCGCCGACCGGCGAACCGGCCATCGCGATGATCATCGCGGAGAACAGGACGAACGAGGCGAGCAGCAGAAACACCGCCGCCGTCCCCACGCGCCACGGTCCCGGGCGGTAGGGACGGCGCCAGCGGTCGGGCTCGTCATGCGGCAGCGGCGTCGGGTCCGCCGTACGGTCGTCGACATCGAGGTCGCGGTCGGCCGTCAGAAAGGGCAGGGGCACGGCTGATCCTCACTCATGGGCACGCTGATGAAAGCTGTGACCGGTGAGGCTATCGGCAGCGCTCGGGCGGAACCACTCCGCGGCCCGCAACAGGCGGCGCGGTCAGCGGTGCGCGGCCTCGGAGTGATGCGTGCCGCTGCTGCCCGTACCGTCCTGCTGGAGGGCGGGCAGGCCGAACAGCAGCGAGCCTGCCAGGCCGCCCACGACGGTCAGAGTGATCAGGGATCGGCCGGCGAGCTGGGCGAAGGACGCGCGCTCGCGCGGTGGGGGAGTGACATTGCTGCGGAACCGGTCTGCCTCGGCAACGAAGGCGAACGGGACGGGCTCTCGCCGGCGGAACATGAGCGGCTCTCCTAGGAACCTCGAAGTGGGCGCTTTCACAGAGAGAGACGACTGTGGCGTCCGATTGGTGCCCGTTTCCAGCAACTTCTGTGAAAAATATCTACTGCCGTGCCCCGTCACGGCGCCGGACGTCCGCTCTGTGCGGTACGCGGCATCACGACGGATTTCCCGGCTCCCCCGGCTGTCAGTGGCGGGCCGTAGGCTGGGCGCCGCACGAGGATCGAACGGAAGGAACCGCCGGTGTCCCACACCCCCGCCGAGAGCACCCAGAGCCCTGAGAGTCCTGACGGCGCAGCCGCCGGCTTCCGGAGCGAGGTGACGGTAGAGCTGGTCAAGCACAGCGCGGCGGACAGCGACGTGCTGTGGGCGGCCCGCGTCTCCACGGCCGGCGAGCAGTCCCTCGAGGAGCTGAAGAAGGACCCGGAGCGCTCCAAGGGCCTGATCAACTACCTGATGCGGGACCGGCACGGCAGTCCCTTCGAGCACAACTCCATGACGTTCTTCATCAGCGCCCCGATCTTCGTGTTCCGCGAGTTCATGCGGCACCGCGTCGGCTGGTCGTACAACGAGGAGTCCGGCCGCTACCGTCAGCTGGAGCCGGTCTTCTACGTCCCCGGTGAGTCCCGCAAGCTGGTCCAGCAGGGCCGCCCCGGCAAGTACGAATTCGTCGACGGCACCGCCGCGCAGCACGAACTCACCAGCCGCGTCATGGAGGACAGCTACCGCCAGGCGTACGCCGCGTACCAGGAGATGCTCGCCGCCGGCGTCGCCCGCGAGGTCGCCCGCGCGGTCCTCCCGGTCGGCCTGTTCTCCTCCATGTACGCGACCTGCAACGCCCGTTCCCTGATGCACTTCCTGGGCCTGCGCACGCAGCACGAGCAGGCGGCCGTGCCGTCCTTCCCGCAGCGCGAGATCGAGATGGTCGGCGAGCAGATGGAGGCCCACTGGGCCGAGCTCATGCCGCTCACGTACGGCGCATTCAACGCCAACGGCCGCGTCGCGCCGTAAAGCCCAGGCGGGCGGCGGTGCGCGGCACCGCCAGGGACGTACGTGCGAAGTGTCCGTATTGCAGCATTTTGCGAAGTTCATCTACGCTGAAGAAACGGACCCGGCACTGCTTGAACCCCCGAGCAGGCAGTGCCGGAGTCCACATCCCTGCTCCCCGGAGACACATCGAGCGGTGAGCTACGAGTAGCGTGGACCCTATGGCTCCGACTTCCACACCGCAGACCCCCTTCGGGCGGGTGCTGACCGCCATGATCACGCCGTTCACGGCGGATGGCGCCCTCGACCTCGACGGCGCGCAGCGGCTCGCCGCCCATCTGGTGGACGCCGGCAACGACGGACTCGTCGTCAACGGCACCACCGGAGAGTCCCCGACCACAGGCGATGCGGAGAAAGCCCAGCTCGTCCGCGCCGTGGTCGATGCGGTCGGAGACCGCGCCTTTGTCGTCGCCGGAGCCGGCACCAACGACACCCGCCACAGCGTCGAACTGGCCCGCGCGGCCCAGGACGCCGGCGCCCACGGCCTGCTCGCGGTGACGCCGTACTACAGCAAGCCGCCCCAGGAAGGGCTCCTGAGGCACTTCACGGCCATCGCCGACGCCACCGAGCTGCCCGTCATGCTCTACGACATCCCCGGCCGCAGCGGCGTCCCGATCAACACCGAGACCATCGTCCGGCTCGCCGAGCACCCGCGGATCGTCGCGAACAAGGACGCCAAGGGCGACCTCGGACGCGCCAGTTGGGCCATCGCCCGCTCCGGCCTGGCCTGGTACAGCGGCGACGACATGCTCAACCTCCCGCTGCTCTCGGTCGGTGCTGTCGGCTTCGTCTCGGTCGTCGGCCACGTCGTCACCCCCGAGCTGCGCGCCCTGCTGGACGCCCATCTCGCCGGCGACGTCAGCAAGGCCACCGAGATCCACCAGAAGCTGCTGCCGGTCTTCACCGGGATGTTCCGTACACAGGGCGTCATCACCACCAAGGCGGCACTCGGCCTCCAGGGCCTGCCCGCGGGCCCGCTGCGCCTGCCGCTGGTGGACCTGGCCCCCGAAGAGACCGAGCAGCTCACGCGCGATCTCGCCGCAGGCGGGGTACAGCTCTAGGCACAGACTTCACAACTGAACACGGCCAAACAACCGCCACACAGCAAGTGCACGAATGTCATGCGCGCCACGTGCCTCGACGGCAGCGTGGCGCGCGTGGTGAGGAGAGTCTTTTGAGTCATCCGCATCCCGAGCTCGGCGCTCCGCCGAAGCTCCCCAAGGGCGGCCTGCGCGTCACCCCCCTCGGCGGCCTGGGTGAAATCGGCCGCAACATGACGGTCTTCGAGTACGGCGGCCGGCTGTTGATCGTCGACTGCGGAGTGCTCTTCCCCGAGGAGGAGCAGCCCGGAATCGACCTGATCCTGCCGGACTTCACGTCCATCAGGGACCGGCTCGACGACATCGACGGCATCGTGCTCACGCACGGCCACGAAGACCACATCGGCGGCGTCCCCTATCTCCTGCGCGAGAAGCCGGACATCCCGCTCATCGGCTCCAAGCTGACCCTCGCCCTGATCGAGGCCAAGCTCCAGGAGCACCGGATCCGCCCCTACACCCTTGAGGTGAAGGAAGGCCACACCGAGCGGATCGGTTCCTTCGACTGCGAGTTCGTCGCGGTCAACCACTCCATCCCGGACGCGCTGGCCGTCGCCATCCGCACCCCCGCGGGCATGGTGGTGCACACCGGCGACTTCAAGATGGACCAGCTGCCGCTGGACCGCCGGCTCACCGACCTGCCGGCCTTCGCGCGGCTCGGCGAGGAAGGCATCGACCTTCTCCTCACCGACTCGACCAACGCCGAGGTCCCCGGCTTCGTGCCGCCCGAGCGGGACATCTCCAACGTCCTGCGCACGGTCTTCGCGAACGCCCAGAAGCGCATCATCGTGGCCAGCTTCGCCAGCCACGTGCACCGCATCCAGCAGATCCTCGACGCGGCACACGAGTACGGCCGCCGCGTCGCGTTCGTCGGCCGCTCGATGGTCCGCAACATGGGCATCGCCCGTGAACTCGGCTACCTCAAGGTGCCCGCCGGCCTGGTCGTCGACGTCAAGACCCTCGACGACCTGCCCGACGACGAGGTCGTGCTGGTCTGCACGGGATCCCAGGGCGAGCCGATGGCGGCCCTCTCCCGGATGGCGAACCGTGATCACCAGATCCGGATCGTCCCGGGCGACACGGTCATCCTGGCCTCGTCCCTCATCCCGGGCAACGAGAACGCGGTCTACCGCGTGATCAACGGCCTGACCCGCTGGGGCGCCGACGTCGTCCACAAGGGCAACGCCAAGGTCCACGTCTCGGGCCACGCATCGGCCGGCGAGCTGCTGTACTTCTACAACATCTGCAAGCCGAAGAACCTCATGCCGGTGCACGGCGAATGGCGCCACTTGCGGGCCAACGCCGAACTGGGTGCGCTGACCGGCGTACCGAAGGACCGGATCGTGATCGCCGAGGACGGCGTCGTGGTCGACCTGGTCAAGGGTGTCGCCAAGATCGTGGGCAAGGTCCAGGCGGGCTACGTCTACGTCGACGGCCTGTCGGTCGGCGACGTCACCGAGACCCACCTCAAGGACCGCCGCATCCTGGGCGACGAAGGCATCATCTCGGTCTTCGTGGTCGTGGACAGCACCACCGGCAAGATCGTCGGAGGCCCGCATCTGCAGGCCCGCGGCTCCGGTATCGACGACGCGGCCTTCTCGGCCGTGATCCCGAAGATCGACGAGGCCCTGGCCAAGTCGGCCCAGGACGGCGTCGTCGAGCCCCACCAGCTCCAGCAGCTGATCCGCCGCTCGGTCGGCAAGTGGGTGTCGGACAACTACCGTCGGCGCCCGATGATCCTTCCCGTGGTCGTCGAGGTCTGACGCACGGAGCCTCAGGCACTGCGCACCTGGAGCGGGGCGCCCGGATTTGCATCCGGGCGCCCCGCTCCAGTAGGTTTACATCTCCGCCTGAACGGGAAGCACCGCACGCTTGCGCGTACGGAGAAGCCTCACCAACGGGCGGAATTCCGGCCCAGAGAAATCTGATAAAGTCGGATCAGCCGAAAGGCAAAACCCTTCCGACGGGGAATCGGAAACGAATTCGGACCGGCAACGGCGAGAATCGGATCTGATAGAGTCGGAAAGGCCGGAAAGCGAAAGCCGGAAGGTCAA
>NZ_JBITJM010000035.1:0-47918 GCF_044460025.1 Streptomyces sp. NPDC050161
TCGCTGGAACAACTCCCACAACTCTTCCGGCACCAACCGCTCAACGATCCCCACCACAACCGACAGCCTACCGAACCAAATGAGATGACTTGTTACTCGTGGGCGCTGATCACGCCGCCGGTGCTGAGCACGATGTACACGCCGTTGGCGTCGACCCCGACGTCGTGGCCCTTTGTTTCCAGCGTGGCGGCCACGCCGTCGAAGCCGATGATCTGGGCGCGGTACCGCAGTTCGCCGATCTTCGTGACCTTGGCCTTCCAGCCGCCCGCGAGCTTGAAGGTGCCCGGTCCCCGGTGCTCGCCGCCCATCCAGGAGTGGATCTCGCCGCCCATCGTGAGCACGACGTACATGCCGTTGGCGTCGAGCCCGGCGTCGGCGTTCTCTCCTGTCGTCTCCATCGTGGCCACGACCGCGCCGTCGCTGATGATCTTGGCGCGGTAGCGCTGGGAGCCGAGGTCGTAGATCTCGGCCTTGCTGCCGTCCACCAGGGTCTTGGTGCGGACCGGGGACGCCTCCTTGCCGCCGTCGGCGGCGGGCGCGTTGCCCGACGGCTTGTCCGCGGCGTCCGGCTTGCTGCCGCCCTTGGCGTCGGCGCTCGCCTTGTCGTCGGTGCTCTGTATTCCGGACCAGCCCGAGGCGCTGGAGTTGGCGGCTGCCGAGTTCGTGCTCGTGTGGCCCGCGGACTTCGCGTCGGCGGTGTCCGATCCGGAGCAGGCGGTCAGGGTGAGGCCGGCGACTGCGGTCAGGGCCGCGGCGGCGATGCGCAGGGTGCGGCGGCGAGCGGTGCGGACGGTGGTGCTGGAGCTCATTTCGGGTTCCCCCCGGGGCGGTTGGTGTCGTTGTTTCCTCGGTACGTCACCCACTTTGGCCGGGGGCGCTATCGGCGGGCTGCCGCTCCCCTAACTTCCGGCTAACACGGATGGTGTGAGGGCAGGCGTGGTGCCGGAGGAACTCGAAGGCCGGGCCGCAGTCGGCTGGTTGGGCAGGTGCGGCGGTCCGGGCGGGTGGTTACCGGGCCGTGAGTGCGGTGGGAAGGTCGACGTGGGCGGCCCTGCGCGCCGGCCAGAGGGAGGCGGCCAGCGCGCCTGCCAGGGCGATGAGCACGCCGATGGCGAGGCGCCCCCAGGGCAGGACCAACTCGTAGCCCACGACGCTCTCCTGGAGGGTGCGGCCGAGCGCCCAGCCCAGGAAGATGCCCATGGCCGTGCCGAGGGTCGCGCCGAGCGCGCCGAGGAGCAGGGCCTCCAGGCGGATCATCCGGGTCACTCCGGCGCGGTCCAGGCCGAGGGCGCGCAGCGTGCCGATCTCCTTGCGGCGTTCGAGGACGGACATCGCGAGGGTGTTGGCGATGCCCAGCGCGGCGATGGCCAGGGCCATGCTCAACATGGCGTAGAAGACGTTCAGTTGGTCGCCGATGCCGCCGCTGTCCTGGGCGCGGATGCCGGCCTGGTCGAGGACGGCGAGGGCGGGGTTGTCGCCGAGGGCGTGGGTGACACCTGCGAGCGCTGCCCTGCTGGGCCCGCCGTCCGTGGCGACGAGGACCGCGTAGGTGCTCGGGGCGGAGTCGTAGCGGGCGACGAGGGAGTCGGGTGCGGTGATGCTGGGCATCAGGTCGCTCTGCTCGTCCGCCTGGTAGACGGCGCCGATGGTGACGCTGCCGCGCCGGCCGTTCTGACGCTCCAGGGGGAGGGTCTGGCCGACGTGCCAGCCCTCCTTGTCGGCCTTGAAGTCGGCCACGGCGATCTGGCCATCGGCGAGGCGGTCGAGGGAGCCGTCGACCACGTCGTAGCGCAGCAGTCGGCCGATGGTGGTGGGGTCGACGCCGGTCAGGACGGAGTTGGTGCCGGCCAGACGGTAGCCGGTGGACTGGTTGAGCGGGCTGAAGACGGCGCCGGACAGCTTCTTGAGGGGCGCGGCGGTGGCGGGAGTCAGCTGCGGGCCGCCCTCGGCGGGCTTGACCTGGTAGTCGGCGGTGAAGGCGTGGGTGGTCGCGCGGTCGAGGTACTGGGTGGCGGAGGCCCCCAGGACGGACAGGCCCGAGGCGAGGGTGAGGGCGATGGCGAGCGCGGCGGCGGTGGCGCCGGTGCGGCGCGGGTCGCGCACGGTGTTGCGGGCGGCGAGGTCGCCCTGCACCGGGGAGAGGCGGGTCAGCAGCGGCCTGAACAGGGCGGTGAACGGCCGGGACAGCAGGGGGATGAAGCCGATCGTCCCGGTCAGGGCGAGGGCGGCGCCGATGCCGATGACGGTCCTGGCGTCCTTGCCCGTGGTGAGCGCCCCGTACACCACGGCGGCGGTGCCGGTGAGCGTCAGCGCGGCGCTGAGGCCGGTGCGCAGGGAGCCCACGCGGGCGGGCGCGGTGTGCTCGGCGGCGCTGAGCGCGGCGACGGGCGGGATGGCCATGGCCCGGCGGATCGGCAGCCATGCGGCGACCATGGGCAGGAGCGTGCCGACCAGCAGGGAGACGAGCACGGTGCCCGGGGTGAGGACCAGCGGGGCGGCCGGGGCGTCGGCGGGGGCGAAGAGCGTTTGGAGCAGGGCGGCGACGCCGGTGCCGACGGCGAGGCCGGCCACGGAGGCGAGCGCGCCGACGAGGAGGGACTCGGCCAGCAGGATGCGGCGCACCTGCTTGCGGGTGGCGCCGATGGCCCGCATCAGGGCCAGCTCCCTGGTGCGCCGGGCGACCAGCATGGTGAAGGTGTTGGAGATGAGGAAGGTGGCGACGAACAGGGCGACCGCGGAGAAACCCAGCAGGATCTGGCTCATGGTGCCGCTGTCGCTGGTGGCGAGGTTCGCCTTGATCTGGGCGATCCGGGCCCCGGTGACCGCGCTGGTGCCCTGGGGCAGCGCCGCTTCGACGCGGCTGAGGAGCTGGGGCACGTCGGTGCCGGGGGTGGCCGTCAGCTCGACGTGCTGGTAGCGGCCGGGCTGGAGGAAGAGGCGCTGGGCGGTGGCGTTGGTGAACAGCGTCAGGCTGCCTCCGGAGGGGAGCTTGGTTCCGTCGGTGCGGAAGATCCCGCTGAGGGTGTAGGAGGCGGCGCTCTTGCCCGTGCCGACGCGCACCGTGTCCCCGGTGCGGTAGCCGCCGCTGGTGGCGGTGGCTTCGTCGAGGGCGATCGTGTCGTTGCCTGCCGGTCCCGAACCCTGGGTGAAGCGGTAGGCGGGATCCTTGCCGTCCGTTCCCGGGGCGAAGTTGCCGCCCCGGGCGGACGTGCCGTGGCCGACGGGCTTGCCGTCGCGGTCGGCGACGGCGGCGAAGCCGTCGACCCGGCCCGCGGCGGCGGCAACGCCGGGAAGCTCGGCCAGGGTGGCCACGGTGCGGGCGCCGAGGGTGCCGGGACGGCCGCCGTTGGCGGGGGCGGTATCGGCGGCGACGTCGACGGCGATGCGCTCGTAACCGTCGGTCGCACGGGCGGCTGAGGCCCGGCTCAGGCTGTCGCCGTAGACGAGGCTGCCGGTGATGAAGGTGACGCCGAGCAGGACCGCGCAGGCGGTCATCAGCAGGCGGGTCCTGTGCGCGAACACGTTGCGCAGAGCGGTACGGAACATGGGGGTGCGGATCCTGGGAGGCGGGCTCGGCGGATGCGAGCGGGCGGCTGGTTCAGGGCTGACGGCTGACGTGCGGGTGGGTCAGCGCGTGCGCGAGCGGGTGCCGAGCGCGGAGGGCCGGTGCCGCGCTGCGGAGCCGCTGGTGTGACCGCCGCCGGAGAGGTGCAGCATCCGGTCCAGGACCCGGTCCGATGTGGGACGCGTCATGTCGTCGACCAGGCGGCCGTCGGCGAGGAAGACCACGCGGTCGGCGTAGCCGGCGGCGACGGGGTCGTGGGTGACCATGACCACGGTCTGTCCCAGCTCGCGCACGGAGTCGCGCAGGAAGCCGAGTACCTCGGCCCCGGCCCGGGAGTCGAGGTTGCCGGTGGGCTCGTCGCCGAAGATGATCGCGGGGCGGGAGGCCAGGGCGCGAGCCACCGCGACGCGCTGCTGCTGCCCGCCCGACAGCTGTCCGGGACGGTGGTCCAGGCGCTGGGAGAGGCCGACCTGGGAGACCACGCGGTCCAGCCACCGCTGGTCGGGGCGGCGTCCCGCGATGGTCAGCGGCAGCGTGATGTTCTCCAGCGCGGTCAGCGTCGGCAGCAGGTTGAACGCCTGGAAGATGAAGCCGATCCGGTCCCGGCGCAGCTGGGTGAGCTGCCGGTCGTTGAGCGTGGCCAGTTCGGTGGTGCCGATGCGGACGGATCCTGAGTCGAACGCGTCGAGCCCGGCGGCGCAGTGCATCAGGGTGGACTTGCCGCAGCCGGACGGGCCCATGATCGCGGTGAACTCGCCCTCCCGGAAGGAGATGCTGACACCGTCCAGGGCGACGACGCGGGTGTCGCCGCTGCCGTAGACCTTCGACAGGTCGGTGACGTCGGCCGCGATTCCGGTGGTCGGGTGCGGTGTGAGCGTGGCAACGGGTTCGGCGGTCACGGGGACTCCTCTTCGGGTGCGGAAGGGTGCACACCCAAGGTGTCCGGCGGACGTATCAGGACCGCAGCCGTCGTGTATCGGCGCCCGCTCCGCTGCGTAGCAGTTCTGCCCGTAGCGGTATTTCCCGTAGCGGTTCCGTGGCGGCCGGGCGGTCAGGCCGGCAGGCGCAGGGTGGCGACGGCCCCGCCGTCCGGGGCGTTGTCCAGGCGCAGTTCGGCGCCGAGCAGCCGGGCCTGGCCCAGGGCGATGGTCAGGCCGAGGCCGTGGCCCGAGCCGCGCTCCGCCGCGCCCGTGTGGAAGCGGCGCGGGCCACCCCGCAGCAGGTCAGGGGGGAAGCCGGGGCCGTGGTCGCGCACGACGACGGTATGGCCGTCGACGGTGACCTGTACCGGGGCGCCCCCGTGCCGGTGGGCGTTGATGACGAGGTTGCTGACGATCCGTTCGAGGCGGCGCGGGTCGGTCTCGACGGTCCGCCCGGCCGCTTCGTGCCGGGTGCCGGCGGCGGTGACCTCGGCGGTGACCTCGGTGTCGAGGCCGGTACGCGTCACGGCCTCACGGACGACCGCGCCGAGCGGGACACGGGCGCGGACCGGCTGTTCGGCGCCGGCGTCGAGCCGGGAGATCTCCAGCAGGTCCTCGACCAGTCCGCGCAGGTCACGCACCCGGGCCCGGAGCAGATCCTCCGTCTCGCCGGGCGGCAGCAGGTCGACGGCGGCCAGCAGACCGCCGACGGGGGTGCGCAGCTCGTGGGCCACGTCCGCGGTGAACTGCCGCTCGGTGCGCAGCCGTTGGCTGAGACTGTCGGCCATGAGATCGACGGTGGTGGCGATGTCGGCCACCTCGTCGCGGCCCTTGGTGCGCCCGGTCCTGGCGTCGAGATCCCCGGCGGAGATCCGGCCCGCGGTCTCGGAGACCCGCCGCAGCCGGCGGCCGAGCAGCCCGGCCCCGTAGATCGCCAGGGGGGTGGCCGCCGCGAGGGCGATGAGCGAGGCCACCGCCATGGTCAGGTCGAGCCGGTACAGCTCGTGGAACTCCGCGTAGATGGTCACCCGGACGGCCAGCACCGGGCTGCCGGGACCGCCGACCCGCTGGGCACCCCAGACGGTCGGGTCCATGCTCCCGGGGACGTTCCCGCCGTAGGACACGTGCCGGTCACCGTCGTCCGGGTTCTGCAGCGCGTAGGGCAGCTCGGCCGGATCGAGCCGGGCGTTGTCCGTGAGGGTTCCGGTGCGCCGGTAGACGTCCATGGCCGAGGTCACACCGGCGAGGGCCTGCCTTTCGGCCCGGTGCCTGATGTCGTGCGCGGTCCACACATGGACCAGCAGCCCCACCGCCGCCGCGACCAGGCAGGCGGTGGCCGCGGCCAGCGCGGCGATCTTCCAGCGCAGGGGCACGCGGGCGGGCCGCGACCGGCGGAACGGGCGCACCCGCCTCAGCGCCTGAGCTTGTAGCCGAAGCCGCGGACCGTCTCGATCCGGTCCCGGCCCAGCTTCTTGCGCAGCCGCTGCACGCACAGGTCCACGACCCGGCTGTCGCCGTCCCAGCCGTACTCCCACACGTCCCGCAGCAGGGTGTGCCGTTCCAGCACGGTGCCGGGGTGGGCGGCGAACTCCAGCAGCAGCTTCAGCTCGGTCGGGGTCAGCGCCACGGGGTTTCCGGAGACGGACACCTCCAGACCTGCGGTGTCGATGGTCAGGTCCCCGAAGACCAGCGGCTCCCCTTCGGGTGGCGGCGGCCCGTCGACGTCGGCGGTGCGCCCGGACACCGGGGCGGGCGCGTAGGTCGCCCGCCGCAGCAGCGAACGGATCCGGGCCACGAGCACGTAGGTGTCCACGGGTTTGACCACGTAGTCGTCCGCCCCGGCCTCCAGACCGGCGACGACGTCGAGCCCGTCGCCGCGGGCGGACATCATCAAGACCGGCACCAGGCTGGTCTCCCGGACTCTGCGGCACAGGCCGATCCCGTCGAGACCGGGCAGCATCACGTCCAGAATCAGCAGGTCGAAGCCTTCGTCGCGGAAGAGTTCAAGACCCGTGAGACCGTCGGCCGCGGCCTTCACCCGGTAGCCGTAGCGCTCAAGGGCGACGGTGAAGGACCGGCGCATCAGCTCGTCGTCCTCCACCAGCAGCACACGCACAGGCTGCGGAGGGGCCGGATCCGGGGCGGACGGGGACACGGGCAGCTGGCTCCTGTTGCGGACGGTCGGCAGGCGCAGGCCCCGTGTGTATGCACGCGCAGACGGTGACCTGCAAGAAACGATAGGGCAGACACCGGGCGCGGCAACCGCCCCATGGCCGGCGGGCGGATCCGACGGACAACCAAGCGCTCCCTGATACCCGCCCGATACACAACCCGCCCGGGGTGGCGCACCACGCCGCGTTCACGCCGTCCCGGGAACCGCCAGCAGCGGCAGCCACACCGCGTCCACGATCTCGGTGATCGACTCGTCCGACACCTCGCGCATCGTCAGCAGCAGGTCGTGGCGCAGCAGGTCGAAGGGGAGGTTCACCACGCGGGGCGAGCGCGGTGCGTCGGGCAGTTCGCCGCGCTCGACGGCGCGGGCGACGATCGTCTCGAAGGGGGGTGCCAGTCCCGGCGGGATGAGGGCTTCGCGCAGCTCGCCGAAGCTGGTGCCGGTGTCGCGGAAGTAGTCCACCAGCTGCACGCTCATCATCGTGATCATGTGCGTGCGGGCGGCGTGAGTGTTGCGCAGGAACCCGATCGCGTCGTCGCGGATGCTGCCGGTGTCGGGTACCGCGATCGGCTGCCAGAACTTGGTGAGCGTGGCCAGCAGCAGGTCCTCGCGCTGCGGCCAGCGCCGGTAGAGCACGGGGCGGCTCGTGGCGGCGCGGGCGGCGACCGCCTCGTAGGTGAAGCCGGGGTATCCGTGCTCGGTCAGCACGTCCCACGCGGCGCCGAGAATCGCGTTCTCCAGCTCGGGACCGCGCCGACGGGTCGCGCCACTGCGGTGGAGATTCATTTGTGTATCTTATCGCGGCGGTTTACCGTGTCCGCCATTAGATACGGGCGTGTATCTCATGGCGTCGGTGCCGAAGACGTCGTTCCCCCTGCCCGCGCATTCCGAAGAGTCGCTCAGGAGTGGTCAGTGATGTTCGATGTCGTCATCGTCGGCGGTGGGCCCGCCGGTCTCTTCCTCGCCTGCGAGCTGCGTCTCGCGGGGATCGAGACCCTGGTGCTGGAACGACGGACGGAACCGGACCTGACGGACAAGGCGCACGGCCTCACCGGGCAGGTCGTGCGGCTGCTGGACAACCGGGGGCTCTTCGAACGCTGCGGCGGCCAGGGCACGCCGGAGCCCGCGCCCGGGTTCTTCTACGCCGGGATGCCGCTGCCGCTGCACGTGCTCGGCAAGGAGAACCCGATGTATCTCCTGCCGGTCAACCAGCGCGATCTGGAACGGGTGCTCAGCGAGCGGGCGGCCGAACTCGGCGCGGAGATCCGGCGAGGCCGGGACGTGGTCTCGTTCCGCCGGAGCGATGACCGGGTCGATGTCGTCGTGCGGGGTGCGGACGGAGCGGAGACGACATGCGCCGCCCGGTACCTCGTCGGCTGCGACGGCGGCAACAGCCTGGTCCGCAAGCAGTCGGGCATCGGCTTTCCCGGCACCACCGATCACGTCGTCGACCGGTCGGCGCTGATCGGGCCGAGCGAGCAGGTCCGTTTCGTACCGGGCGGACGCGTCGTGATCGAGGGGCTCGGCGAGATACCGGCGATGTTCCACCGCACCGGCAAGGGCGTCTTCAGCCTCCTCGCGCACGACCCGCAGCGACCGCTCGTCAACACCGCCGAATGGGAGGAGCACCCGGCAGGTGATTTCCCGGGGCCGGGCGCCCCCATGACGCTCGCCGAGATGGCGGACAGCATCGAGCGGGTCATCGGCGTGCGCCTGCCCCTGACCCCGCCGCCCGAAGGCGCGCCCACCCTGCTCCGCCGCCTGTGCCACCGGAACTCCCGGCAGGCCGACCGCTACCGCGACGGCCGGGTCTTCCTCGCCGGTGACGCCGCACACGTGAGCCACGGGCCGACCCTGAACGCGGCGTTGCAGGACGCGGCCAACCTGGCCTGGAAGCTCGCCGCGGCAGTGCGGGGGTGGGCACCGGAAGGACTCCTGGACAGCTACGGGACCGAGCGCCGTGCGTCCGGCGAGCGGGTGCTCAGGCATACGCAGGCGGCGTCCGCCCTGTTGGCGCCCGGAGCCGATGTCACCGCCCTGCGCGGGCTCTTCGCGGAACTCCTGGACCGCACCGAGAACGTGCGCACGGTCGCCGCCACCATGGCGGGCGCCGACGTCCGCTACGACATGGGCGAGGAACACCCCGCCGCGCCCACCGGCTGGTTCGTGCCGCCTCTCGACCTGACCACCGACGACGGACACCCCCGGCGCCTCGCCGAGCTGCTGCGCGACGCCCGCCCCCTGCTCGTCGACCTCACCGGCGGAAGTGAGCCGTCCGCCGTCGCGGAGCCCTGGAGCGACCGGGTGCGCCGCGTCTCCGCGACCGCCGACGAGGCCCCGGCACCCGCACTGCTCATCCGGCCCGACGGCTACGTCGCCTGGGCGGGCGCCGACCCCGACGGGCTGAAGGCGGCCCTCGTCCGCTGGTTCGGCCCGGGGGCTGAGATCCCGCCCCGCCCCTGGACGGGGCGGGCAAGTAGCGTGCCGGTATGGTGAATTCGGATTCGGGGCCGCGGCGTCCGGCCCGTCCCACAGGGCTGCGGAGGCTGGCGTTCCGTCTGCCGATCCACTTCTACCGGGCAGGTCTCGGCGGTGTCTTCGGGCAACGGCTGCTGTGCCTGCACCACATCGGCCGCACGTCGGGCCTCGCCCGGCAGGTGGTCCTGGAGGTCGTCGCGCACGACCGGGAGGCGCGGACCTGGACGCTGGCTTCGGGCTTCGGCCCCGCCTCGCAGTGGTACCGCAATCTCAGGGCGCAGCCGCACGTCACCATCCAGGTCGGCCGGCGTCGGCACGCCGTCACCGCGCACTTCCTCACGCCGGACGAGGGCGGCGAGGTCATGGCCCGCTACGCGCCCCGGCACCCGAAGGCCGCGAAGAGGCTGTCGGCGTTCATGGGCTTCGATGCCGACGGCAGTGTCGCGGACTACCGCCGGGTCGGGCGGGACATCCCGTTCGTCCGGCTGGCGGAGGATCCGCCCGGGGGCATCGCCGGCCACGGCCCCGGGACGCCCCTTCGCTGACCGCAGAAGCGCACCCGTAACGCAGGAGCCCGGTGCCGTACCCGCACCGGGCTCCTGCCGTACGTCTCCGCCGCCCTGTGCGGCGTCCGCCTCAGGCCGTCGACGCGGCCGTTGCGAGGCGTGCGGTGCGGACGACCTCGACGGCCTCCGCCTCGGTCTCCACGGCCGGGGGCGAGCCGGGCAGCGGCTTGCGGGCGCTCTCCGACATCAGCCAGACGGCGACGCCGCCGATGACGGCCGCGGCCATCATGTAGTAGGCGGGCATCATGCGGTTGCCGGTCGCGCCGATCAGCGCGGTGACCACCAGCGGGGTCGTGCCGCCGAAGACCGAAACGGAGATGTTGAAGCCGATCGACAGCGAGCCGTAGCGCACCTTGGTCGGGAAGAGCGCGGGCAGCGTGGACGGCATCGTCGAGGTGAAGCAGACCAGCAGCAGGCCCAGCGCGGTCATGCCCAGCGCGATGGCCACCAGCGAACCCTGCCGGATCAGCAGCAGCGCGGGCACCGAGAGGACCAGGAAGCCGAGGCAGCCGACGGCGATCACCGGGCGGCGGCCGAAGCGGTCGCTGAGGCGGCCGGCGAACGGCTGGATGCACATCATCACGACCATCACCGCGAGCACGACCAGCAGCCCGTGGGTCTCGTCGTACTTCAGCTCCGATGTCAGGTAGCTCGGCATGTACGACAGCAGCATGTAGTCGGTGACGTTGAAGACCAGGACCAGGCCGACGCAGAGCAGCATCGAGCGCCACTGGCCGAAGATCATCTCGCGGATGCCGATCCGCTTCTCGGCGTCCCTGCGCTCCTTCTCCTTCGTCCGCGCTTCCTTCTCCAGCTGCGCGAACGCCGGGGTCTCCTCAAGACGCATCCGCAGGTACAGGCCGATGATGCCCATCGGGCCCGCGATCAGGAACGGGATCCGCCAGCCCCAGGACAGCAGGTCATCGGAGGAGAGCAGCGCCGTCATCAGCGTGACCAGGCCCGCGCCGCCGACGTAGCCGGCCAGGGTGCCGAACTCCAGCCAGCTGCCGAGGAAGCCGCGCTTCTTGTCCGGCGCGTACTCGGCGATGAAGGTGGAAGCGCCGCCGTACTCACCGCCGGTCGAGAAGCCCTGGATGAGGCGGGCGACCAGCAGCAGGATGGGCGCGCCCATGCCGATGGAGGCGTACGAGGGGATCAGGCCGATGCAGAAGGTGCCGGCCGCCATCATGATCATGGTGATGGCGAGGACCTTCTGGCGGCCGATCCGGTCGCCCAGCGGCCCGAAGACCATGCCGCCGATGGGGCGCACGAGGAACGCCGCGGCGAACGCGCCGAACGTCGACAGCAACTGCACGGTCGAGTCCCCGGAAGGGAAGAACACCTTGCCGAGGGTGACCGCGATGTAGCTGTAGACGCCGAAGTCGAACCACTCCATCGCATTGCCGAGGGCGGCAGCCGACACCGCACGCTTGACCATCGCGGGTTCGACGACGGTGACCTCGGAGGACGACTCGCCGGCGGACCGGCCCTGGGACCGCTTCTCCAGATCGGGTGCGGCGTCCTTGCGGTTGCCGCCGGGGACGGGGTTCCCGGGTGCGACGGGGGACTGCGTCGGCACGTGTTCGCTCGCCTGCGCTCTCTGGGACGACTACAAGGACAAACCCGTCATGGCGTGACGGGCAAAAGTCGACCATAGGGGCAGACCTGGTCATCACGGACGGTGCACGGTTGACCGCGCAGTCGCCCGTATACCCGCTCCTGACAGGGCAAACGTCTTTTTGCAAAGGAATGTGCGGGACCTTTGTCTGTGATCCTTATCGCGGTGAACGACTGCAACTGCGCGCCGATGTGACGTGCGCAGCACGGGTAAACCTGAAGGGCACGTGAGGTGCGTCACGGAGTGCGTTGCCCTGTTGCGCGCCGTTTCCGTACGCCGCATTGCGCACGGGAACGGCGCGGCGGCACCTCTCGCCGCCGCGCCGATGGATCGTCGCGACTTCAAGGATCCGCCGCGCGGCGCCGTGTCGCCACCCGGGCCGCGGCGAGGAGTGCGCTCCGACGTCCGCTCACCACGGCCGCACTGCCCGGCCGTACGTCGCCGCAGCGCGCCAACTCGGGCCGTTCCATGGCTGATTCGGCATCATTCGGAGCCCGTTCGCTCCGTTACGATCACTCGATGATGAAGACGCGACGGCTCGGCAGCGGCCCCGCGGAGGTCTCCGCGATCGGCCTCGGATGCATGGGGATGTCGGTCGCCTACGGGCCGGCCGACGCGGATGAGGCGCTCCGCACGCTCGACCGGGCGGCGGCGCTCGGCGTCACCCTCCTCGACACGGCCGACGCGTACGGGCGCGGCGCCAACGAGGAACTGCTGGGCGGCTGGCTCGGTGACCGCGGGCGGCGCGCGGACGTCTTCCTGGCGACGAAGTTCGGGCTGCGCCACGACCCCGCCACCGGACGGGTCGACCGGGTCGACACCTCGCCCGGGTACGTACCGGCCGCCTGCGACGCGTCGCTGCGCCGCCTCGGCGTGGAGCGGATCGACCTCTACTACGCGCACCGGCGCGACCCCGGCACACCGGTCGAGGACACCGTCGGGGCGATGGCGGAGCTGGTCCGGGCGGGGAAGGTGGCGCATCTCGGACTGTCCGAGGTGAGTGCGGCCACCTTGCGGGCCGCGCACGCCGTCCATCCCATCAGCGCGGTGCAGGTGGAGTACTCCCTGTTCACGCGGGACGTGGCGGAAGGGGAACTGCTCGCCACCTGCCGGGAGTTGGGGATCTCCGTGGTGGCGTACTCGCCGCTCGGGCGCGGCATGCTCGCCGGGGCGCTGGCCTCCCGCGACGAGCTGACCGAAGGCGACAACCGCCTGCGCTGGCCGCGGTTCTCCGACGAGAACCTCACCCGCAACCTCACGCTGGTGAACGAGGTACGGCGGATCGCCCGCGAGATCGGCGTGACCCCCGCGCAGGCGGCGCTCGGCTGGCTGCTGGCGCAGGGCGACGACATCGTGCCGATCCCGGGCACCAAGCGGGTGCGGTACGTCGAGGAGAACGCCGGGGCCCTCGCCGTGGAGCTGACGGCCGAGCAGACCGCACGGCTGCGGGCCGCCGTGCCGGACACGGCCGTCGCGGGCGCCCGCTACCCGGAGCAGGCGCTGCGCCGCCTCGGCCACTGACGCGGCGGCCCCGGCCCTCCTACGGCATCCACGCCTCGTACGACATCACATCGCCCGCCTTGATCTTGTAGTCGGGGACGTCCTTGGTGAACGTGATCTCACTGCCCAGCAGGGTGCCGGTCAGTGGGTCGAGGATGATCATCTGGCGGGAGCCCGCCACCGAACCGTCGTGACCGGTGTAGACGTACGCCTGGCCGCGGCGGCCGAGCCGGTCGGTGACGATCCCGGCGGGGCGCAGGCCGCCGGCCGAGGCCAGCAGCTCGACGATGGCGGCGGTCTCGCGCGGCCCCGGCGTCCACTCCTGCCGGTACGAGGACAGCGCCTGGAGCAGCTCCGGGGTGTCGCCGGTGCCGCTTCCGTAGAGCATGCGGAGGAGTTCGCGCAGGTCGTCAGGGTCGGTCGGCGGCTTCGTGCGGGAGGCGAGGCCACCGCGCTGCGCCTCGGAACCGGCCGGGTACACCTTGCGGTGCAACACCTTGCCGTCGTTGACGGTGCGCCAGCGCCCGTTGTCGTCGGCGTGGATCACGGGGCGGCCCGGGTGCCGCGGATCGGTCGCCACCACCATCTCGGAGCCGCCGCCGTCCGCGTTCCACCGGGTGATCCGCTCCTCGGGGACGGTGACCGGCGGCGCCGCGTCCGGGCCTGACTCCATGCTCATGTACCAGCTCTGGAGGTGGCTGCCGCGGCGCGGCCCGTCCTCGGGCCCTGCCGCCTTCGCACGGGCCGCGGCCCGGTGCGCCAGGACGTCGAGGGAGACGGACGGCGCGTCGGTCCGCAGATGGAGGGCGGTGGGCAAGGCGGCGGCCGTCTGCGCCCCGGGGCCCGAGAAGGTGTACGCGAGCACCGCGACGATCGCGAGCACGGCGGCCTCGGCGCGCACCACCAGGCGGCGCCGCACCTTCCTGCGGCGGGTGGTGAACAGCAGCTGGTTCAGGGCGCGTTCGGCCCGGTGGTCCAGCGGCCTCTCGCGCCACGGGCCCTCGTGGGACGACACCGGATCGACGGCGCGCAGCAGGTCCAGTTCGTCGTCACGCATCGCTGTAGCCTCCTGCTCGCACGGACACCGTCGCCCGCATCCGGTCGATCTGCGTACGGAGCCGGCCGCGGGCCCGGTGCAGCCGCATCGCCGCCGCGCTCTGGCTGCACCCGAGGGTGACCGCCAGCTCCTCGATGGTCAGTTCCTCCCAGGCCGTCAGCCGCAGGACCTCCTGGTCGGCGGGGGAGAGGCGGGCCAGCGCCTCGTGCACCCAGGAGCCGGGCCGTTCGGTGTCCGGGCTCTCCACGGTTCCCCGGCGGTGCGCGATCTCGTGATTGCCCAGGCGGTTCAGCAGCCGCCGGTAGCGGCCCAGCCCGCGCACCGTGTTGGCCAGGCAGTTCCTGGCCACCCCGTACAACCAGGGCAGGGGTGAGTCGGGAAGGTCGGCGCGGCGTCTCCAGGCTATGGAGAAGACCTCCGCGACCACTTCCTCGACCTCGTCTGCCTGCCCGTCCAGCCGACGCGCCACGAAGCGGCTGACCGCCCAGTAGTGCGTGCGATAGGCATCGGCGAAGGCTTCGTCCGTGCTCATGATCCGTTGGTGTCCGGCATGCCCCCGATCTTCACACCCTCTTCCGGTGATCCTTCACACGGCCCCGAAAAGGCCGCAGGAGTGAAGTCCGAGGGGGCTGCGGACACCTAGCAGGCATGAAACAACCCGTGAAGTGGCTGACGACCACCGACCACAAGACCATCGGCACGATGTACCTCGTCACCTCGTTCGCGTTCTTCAGCATCGGCGGCCTGATGGCGCTGGTGATGCGCGCCGAACTCGCCAGGCCGGGCCACCAGATCCTGTCGAACGAGCAGTTCAACCAGGCGTTCACGATGCACGGCACGATCATGCTGCTGATGTTCGCGACGCCGCTGTTCTCCGGATTCGCCAACTGGATCATGCCGCTGCAGATCGGCGCGCCCGATGTGGCGTTCCCGCGGCTGAACATGTTCGCGTACTGGCTCTACCTCTTCGGCTCGCTGATCGCGGTCGGCGGATTCCTCACGCCGCAAGGCGCGGCGGACTTCGGCTGGTTCGCGTATTCGCCGCTCACCGACTCCGTGCATTCACCGGGTATCGGCGGCGACCTGTGGATCATGGGCCTCGCCTTCTCCGGATTCGGCACGATCCTCGGTGCCGTCAACTTCATCACCACGATCATCTGCATGCGCGCACCCGGCATGACGATGTTCCGTATGCCGATCTTCTGCTGGAACGTGCTGCTGACCGCCGTGCTGGTCCTGCTGGCCTTCCCGGTGCTCGCCGCCGCGCTGTTCGCCCTGGAGGCGGACCGTAAATTCGGGGCGCACGTCTTCGACGCGTCGAACGGCGGGGCACTGCTCTGGCAGCACCTCTTCTGGTTCTTCGGCCACCCCGAGGTGTACATCATCGCGCTGCCGTTCTTCGGCATCATTTCCGAGGTCATTCCGGTCTTCTCCCGGAAGCCGATGTTCGGTTACATCGGTCTGATCGCGGCGACGATTTCGATCGCCGGTCTCTCGGTCACGGTCTGGGCGCACCACATGTACGCGACCGGCGGCGTACTCCTGCCGTTCTTCTCCTTCATGACCTTCCTCATCGCGGTGCCCACCGGCGTGAAGTTCTTCAACTGGATCGGCACGATGTGGAAGGGATCGTTGTCCTTCGAAACACCGATGCTGTGGGCGATCGGCTTCCTGATCACCTTCACCTTCGGCGGTCTGACCGGCGTCATCCTCGCCTCGCCGCCGATCGACTTCCACGTCACGGACACCTACTTCGTCGTCGCCCACTTCCACTACGTCATCTTCGGCACCGTCGTCTTCGCGATGTTCTCCGGATTCCACTTCTGGTGGCCGAAATTCACCGGCAAGATGCTGGACGAACGGCTCGGGAAGATCACGTTCTGGACGCTGTTCATCGGATTCCACGGCACCTTCCTCGTCCAGCACTGGCTGGGCGCCGAAGGAATGCTCCGCCGCATCCCCGACTATCTGGCGGCCGACGGATTCACCGCGCTCAACACCGTGTCCACCATTTTCTCCTTCCTCCTCGGCCTGTCCATGCTGCCGTTCCTCTACAACGTCTGGAAGACCGCGAAGTACGGCAAGAAGATCGAGGTCGACGACCCCTGGGGCTACGGCCGTTCGCTGGAGTGGGCGACCTCCTGCCCGCCCCCGCGGCACAACTTCATTTCCCTTCCCCGTATCCGTTCCGAATCCCCGGCATTCGACCTGCACCACCCGGAAATCGCCGCGGAAGGCGACGCGCTGGGGCAGGGCGACCGTGCTGCCCTGGACCGCGACGGTGAGCGGAGCGCCCGGGTATGAGCGGCGGGAGCGGGGTGAGCGACCTGAGCAATCCGAGCGGCATGGGCGAGGTGAGCGGCACAATGCGTACCGACGAAGCCATCAACGAAATCGAGGGCTATCTGCTCTGGGAGGCGGAGAAGAGCCGGGCACGCACCCGGGCCGAAGCCTTCTGCGCCGGGCTGCCCTGGCTCACCGACAGTCAGCGCGCCGAGGTCGAACGCCTCTACTGCCAGGACCAGGCGGAGCTGTCGAAGGCGTACCTGCAACGCATCGCCACCCGCAGCGCCTCCCTGCGGGCCGAGTACTCGGGTGTCTACCAGGTGCTGCGCAGGCGCCTGTTCACCGCGTTCGCCGCGGGCAGCGTCGCGGTGGCGGCGGCTGCGACGGCGGTGGCCGTTGTCCTCACCGCGCGCTGAGGACAACGGCCGGAAGGATCAGCCGGTGACGGTGATCGAGGACGCCGGATCGGTGGTGTCGGTGACCTTGTAGGTGGCGTTGAACGTCGAGCTGGTCGCCGTCGTCGGGCAGCCGAACCCGCCCTCCACCTTCACCGGCACCTTCGCGTCGGTGAACTTCAGGGTCGACGGCGCGCCGTTGGCCCAGGTGCCGTTGACGGTCGCAGCCGCCGTGGGCGCGGCCGTCACCGTGCAGTTGGCCAGGCCGCTGGTCTTGAGGACGAAGCCGCCCGACGGCATCGCGAGACCGGCGGTCACCTGCGTGCCGTTCTGCATGGCCACGCCCCAGGTGCCGGTGGTGCTGACGGTGGCGCCGACCCCCGGCATGCTCGTGGTGCAGGAGCCGTAGGTGGGCGCGGAGATGGCGCTGCTCACCGGCCCGGCCGCGTTGTGGTTGCCGGGGGCCGCCGGGACCTGGCCGGTGGATCCGGACGCGGTACAGGTCACGGTCACCGACCCCGCGGAGAAGGTGGCGCTGCCGCTGAGCGCGGCGCTGAAGCCGTGCCCGGCCGGCGTCACGGTGGTGGCCGCAGCGGCGGCCGTTGCCGCCCCCGCGGGCCCGGCCACCGCGAGCGGAAGCCCGACGGCCGCCGCGATGCCGGTCACGGCGGTGAGCACGGTACGTGGGGTGCGGGCGGATCTCATGGCAGGTCTCACGTCGGATGTCATGTCAGGTCTCCTTCTGCGGGTGCCCGGGAATCCGGGCGCGAGGGGGAAGGTGCGCGGGCACGACGGCCCCGTACGCGTACGAGCGCGTGGCGGTACGCGTACGGGCCCGCCGTGAACCGCGGAACGGTGGGACGGGCTTGCGTGTCTAGGCGGTGTCGCCGGCCGGGATGCCAGGTGCGCGCTCCCCGGTGGCGGGCAGCGGCTGCCAGGCGAAGATCAGCGCGCCGCCGATGATGCCGAGCACGGTGCCGATCAGGAAGCCGCCGAGGTTCGACAGCACCAGCGCGGCGGCCGAGAACAGCACCGTGAGGATGCCGGCGATGCCCCGGTAGTGCGGCGTGAACCAGGCCGACAGGCCCATCAGGATCATCACCAGGCCCATCAGCACCGAGGGGATGCCCGCGATGCCCTGCTGGAGCATGATCTTCAGCGGTGCGAGCGGGATGGCGCAGATCTCGGCGCCGGCCAGCACCGCCGCCAGACCGCCCCAGAACGGGCGGCCGGTGCGCCAGCGCCGCAGGCGGAGCCGGATGCCGGCCGCCATGTCAGAAGCATTCCTTCTTGCCCTTGGAGACCTTCATGCTCAGCCCGGACAGCCGGAACGTGCCCGCGTTGGTCGCCCAGGCCGTCTGCCGCAGGTGATCGATGGCGACGTCGTCGGCCTGCTGGGCGAACAGGTCCTGGAGGCCCTGGGCGCCGTCAGGACCCTTGGTGAGGGTGGAGGCGTCCCGGCCGATCTCGATGCGGTGGAAGGACGCGTTGCCGGACAGCTGGGTGGCGTCCACGAAGAGGTCGTCGGCCTTGACCGGCGTCTTCCCCGTGCCCGCGCTGAGGTTGAGCGAGATGTCGCCGATGACCGGCAGGTGCGTGACGACCGACTGGCACAGACTGTGCAGCTCGGCCGACTTGATGGCGGTGACGGCGACGGGCAGCAGGTCGCCCCTGGCGTTGGCGTCCACGCTGCCGTACTGCGCGAAGCCGTCGCCCGTGAGGCGGTCGGCCGAGACCTTGAACTGCTGTCCCGAGACGGCGAACGAGGCCGCAAGGGCTCCGTTGGCCAGGGCGATGCCGAGTGCTGCCGTGCAGGCGAGCGCCGGGACGGACAGCGCGGCGAACCGCCGCCAGCTGATGCGTCCCGTGACCTGTCTGCCGTGTGCGTCCTTCATACGAGTCCCCTTCGAAGAGCGGTGGCGCGCGCTGTCGATCACATGGGGGGCGAACAAGGGCGCTGCACAGGGGTGTTACGCACGGCGTCCTGTGGGGCGGCGCGGTGGTATGCAGCGATGAGGGGTGCCGAACGCGCTGTGCCGGGCGGACCGCCGACGCGGGCTGCGCCGGGCGGGCGGTACGGGCGGTGCGCTGTACTGCCGGGTGTTACCGGCGAGTTGAATGTAATTCCGCCACTCATCGCAGGCAAGGCCGGGCGCCCGACGGTTTTCGGACGACTTACGCCGCCGCCGACCACCGGCGCCCGGCGCACCCTCACCCGTACCGCACCCGCAGTTCCTTCACGCCGTTGAGCCACGCGGAGCGCAGCCGGCGGGGTGTGCCCGTGAGGGAGATGTCCGGCATGGCGTCGGCGATGGCCTGGAAGATGAGGTTGATCTCCAGGACGGCCAGCGACTTGCCGAGGCAGAAGTGCGGTCCGCCGCCGCCGAAGCCGAGGTGCGGGTTCGGGTCGCGGGTGATGTCGAAGGACTCCGGGCGGTCGAAGACCTCGGGGTCGTTGTTGGCGGACGAGTAGAAGATGCCGACCCGCTGGCCCTTCGCGATCCGCGCGCCGCCCAGGGTGGTGTCCCGGGTCGCGGTGCGCTGGAAGGAGACCACCGGCGTCGCCCAGCGCACGATCTCCTCCGCCGCGGTGTCCGGGCGCTCGCGCTTGTACAGCTCCCACTGCTCGGGGTGGGTGAGGAAGGCGTGCATGCCGTGGGTGATCGCGTTGCGGGTCGTCTCGTTGCCCGCCACCGCCAACAGCAGGACGAAGAAGCCGAATTCGTCCGAGCCGAGGTTGCCCTCGTCCTCCGCGGCGACCAGCCGGCTGACGATGTCCTTGGCCGGGCACTCCTTGCGGGCAGCGGCGAGGTTCATCGCGTACGAGATCAGTTCCATCGCCGCGTTGGTGCCGACCTCTTCGGTGATGGCCAGCTCGGGGTCGTCGTAGGCGATCATCTTGTTCGACCAGTCGAAGATGCGGGACCTGTCGGCCTGCGGGATGCCGATGAGTTCGGCGATGGCCTGGAGGGGCAGTTCGCAGGCGATGTCGGTGACGAAGTCGCCCGAGCCCCGGCGGCGCGCCTCGGTGACGATCTTCGCGGCGCGGTCGCGCAGCGCGTCCTCCAGCGCGCGGATGGCCCGCGGGGTGAAGCCGCGCTGGACGATCTGGCGCACCCGGGTGTGCTCCGGCGGGTCCATGTTGAGCATGATCAGCTTCTGGACGTCGATCTGGTCGCGGGTCATCGACGGGTGGAAGCGGATGATCGAGGTGTTGAGGTGGGCGGAGAAGATGTCCGGTTTCGTGGACACCTCCTTGACGTCCTCATGGCGGGTCACCACCCAGTAGCCGTCGTCGTCGAATCCGGCGATGCCGTGCGGCTGGGCGTTCCACCACACGGGCGCGGTCTGCCGCAGCTGCGCGAACTCCGGGAGCGGGACGCGGGACTGGTAGACGTCGGGGTCGGTGAAGTCGAATCCCTCGGGCAATGCTGGGCATGGCATCGGCGACTCCTGGTCAGGTCCGGCTCCGGCGCGGGCCCGTCCCGTGTCCGGCCGGGCGCGGACCGGGGCCGGGAGTGCCGGCTCCGCTGCGGGTTCTGACGGCTCATCAGATGTCGCGGTGAAGGTAGTGACGAGTCCTCCAACTGGCAAGGGTCGCGGCGGCACCTGTTGCGGACGAGGGCGCTTCGGCGGCCGATTCCGGGGCGCCGGGGATCGGACAACGAGGGTGCGCGCCCCTTGCGCGGCGGGGGACCGCTCACGAGACTGAGCGCAGAACTAGAACGCGTACTAGTTCTTCTTCCGTGGGTGCCGGGACGCCCCGCGGACGCGAGGAGAGGACGAGTCAGTCATGGCCGCGGAACCCGTCATCGTCGAAGCCGTACGCACCCCGGTCGGCAAGCGCCAAGGAGCGCTCGCCAACCTCCACCCCGCCTACCTCCTGGGCGAGACCTACCGCGAACTCCTCGGCCGTACGGGCATCCAGCCCGACTGCGTCGAACAGGTCGTCGGGGGCACCGTCACGCACGCCGGCGAACAGTCGATGAACCCGGCACGCAACGCCTGGCTCACCATGGGCCTGCCCTACGAGACCGCCGCCACCACCGTCGACTGCCAGTGCGGATCATCCCAGCAGGCCAACCACATGGTCGCCAACATGATCGCGGGCGGCGTCATCGACATCGGCATCGGCTGCGGCGTGGAGGCGATGTCCCGGGTGCCGCTGGGCAGCGGCTCCAAGCACGGACCCGGCAAGCCCTGGCCCGACGAGTGGCACGTCGACCTGCCCAACCAGTTCGAGGCCGCCGAACGGATCGCCCGCCGCCGCGGACTGACCCGCGAACACGTCGACGCACTCGGACTGCGCTCGCAGGAGCGGGCCGCCGCCGCCTGGGCCGAGGAACGTTTCAAGCGGGAGACCTTCGCCGTCCAGGTCCCCACCACCGAGGACGAACAGGCCGCCGGCCAGGGCATGTGGCGGCTCGTCGACCGGGACGAAGGGCTGCGCGACACCACCACGGACGCACTGGGCCGCCTCAAGCCCGTCATGCCGAACGCCGTGCACACCGCGGGCAACTCCTCGCAGATCTCCGACGGCGCCGCCGCCGTGATGTGGGCGTCCAAGCGGATGGCGCGGGCACTCAAACTCAAGCCGCGGGCCCGGATCGTCGCCCAGGCACTGGTCGGCTCGGACCCGCACTACCACCTCGACGGGCCGATCGACGCGACCCGCGCGGTCCTGGGCAAAGCGGGGATGTCACTCAAGGACATCGACCTCGTCGAGATCAACGAGGCGTTCGCCTCCGTCGTCCTGTCCTGGGCGCAGGTCTTCGAACAGGACCTGGAGAAGGTCAACGTCAACGGCGGCGCCATCGCCCTGGGCCACCCGGTGGGGGCCACCGGCGCCCGCCTGATCACCACGGCGCTGCACGAACTGGAACGCACGGACAAGGAGTTCGCACTGATCACCATGTGCGCGGGCGGCGCGCTGGCGACCGGCACCATCATCCAGCGGCTCTGATGCGGACGCCCGCCCGGAGCGCCTGACGGACGGCGGTCAGGGCGCTGCTGACGGATCTCCGCGGCGTCGCCTCAGCCGGGGGCGCCCCCTCGTGGCGCACCCCCGGCGTCCGGCACGTCGAAGGAGACCGGTGTGTCGAAGGCCGCGCGGCGGGTGGCCCGGCGCAGCGCCTTCAGCAGCGTGCCGCCCAGCGTCAGCGTCAGCAGCACCGTGACCACCGCACGGGGCAGGTCCCAGCCCAGCGAGGTGGCCAGGCAGTACGCGAGATAACGGGCCAGGTTGTCGGGCAGCGGATCGCCGGGGACGAACGAGACACCCGAGGCCATCCCGCCGATGTACGGCCAGCCCTGAAGGTTCATGACCAGCCCGTAGAGGACCGCGGACACCGCCCCGTACCCGGCGAGCAGGACCAGCTCGCGGCGGCCCCGCAGCCGGTCAGGCCCCGGAAGCAGCCCCGCGCCCATCGACACCCAGCCCATCGACAGCATCTGGAACGGCATCCAGGGACCGACACCGCCGGTCAGCAGGGCGGAGGCGAACATCGCCACCGAGCCCAGCACGAACCCGAACCCAGGACCCAGCACCCGGCCCGCCAGCACCATCAGGAAGAACATCGGCTCGATACCGGCCGTCCCGGCGCCGAGCGGGCGCATCGCCGCGCCGGCCGCGGCCAGCACCCCGAGCATCGCGATGGCCTTCGCGTCCAGACCGCTGTCGGCGATGGTCGCCACCACCACGGCCAGCAACATCGGCAGCAGCGCCGCGAACAGCCACGGCGCGTCCCGGGAATGGGCCAGCCCCGAAGCGGAGTCGGCGAGCAGCGGCCAGCCGAACGCCATCACCCCGATCGCCGAGACCAGCGTCAGCGCCGCGACGGAACGCGGCCCGAGCCGGACGGCCCGCACCTTGCGGCCCGCGCGCACGGCCCGCTCCGGAGCGTCGGATGTCATGAGGCGGCCTCCAGGGCGCGGGCGACCTGGGGAACGGTGAGCCAGGGCAGCGGGGCGAGGATCTTGGCGACCTGCGGGGCGAACGCGGGGGAGGAGACGACGACCTCGTCGGTCGGCCCGTCCGCGACGATCTCCCCGTCGGCCAGGATGACGACCCGCCTGGCCAGTTCGGCGGCCAGCTCCACGTCATGGGTGGCCAGGACGATGGCGTGCCCCTCGGCCGCGAGACCGCGCAGCACGTCCACCAGACGGGCCTTCGCCGCGTAGTCCAGACCGCGGGTCGGCTCGTCGAGCAGCAGCAGGGGCGGCCCCGCCGTCAGCACCACCGCCAGCGCGAGGGCCAGACGCTGCCCCTCGGACAGATCGCGCGGATGAACCGCCTCCGGAACGTCCGGCAGCAGCCGGGCGACCAGAGCACGGCAACTCCCGGGCGCCGCCCCCGCGTCCCGGTCGGCCGCCGCGCACTCCGCGGCGACGGTGTCCGCACACAGCAGGTCGCGCGGCTCCTGCGGAACCAGCCCGACGTGCCGCAGCAGCGCGCCGGGAGCGGTGCGGTGCGGGACCACGCCGCCGACCCGCACACCGCCGGCCGACGGCTCGTGCATCCCCACCAGAGTGGTCAGCAGCGTCGACTTGCCGGCACCGTTACGGCCCATCAGGGCGAGCGTCTCCCCGGCGCGTACGGTCAGGTCCACGGCGCGCAGCGCCTCGGTCCTGCCACGGCGGACGGCCAGCGCCGAGACGACGGCGGGCGGGTGCGCGTCGCCGGAAGCAGGCGCGGAAGCAGGCGCGGGCGCGGGTGAGGGCGCGGTATCGGGCGTCGCCGTGCCGCGCCGCCGCCACCACCGGCCGGTGGGACGGCCCGGCTCCGGCGCACCGGCAGCCGGCGCCACCGGCCCTGGCACCACACCCGCCCCGACGCGAACGGGCGCCGCCTCCGGGGCCAGCCCCGCCAGCCGCTCGCGCAGCGGGGCGGCCCGGCGCCTGGCGTCGCGCACCGACAGCGGCAGCGGCGACCAGCCCGCCAGCTCACCGAGGGCGACCACCGGCGGCTGCACCGGCGAGCCCGCCATGATCGCGGCGGGGTCGCCCTGCCGGGGCGGCGCACCCGGCGCCGGCAGCAGCACGACCTGGTCCGCGTAGTGCACCACCCGCTCAAGACGGTGCTCGGCGAGCAGCACCGTCGTACCCAGATCGTGCACCAGCCGCTGAAGGACGGCCAGCACCTCCTCGGCCGCCGCCGGATCGAGCGCCGACGTCGGCTCGTCCAGGACCAGCACCCGCGGGTGCGCGGTCAGCACCGAGCCGATCGCCACCCGCTGCTGCTGCCCACCCGACAACGTGGGCAGCGCACGGTCACGGAGACCGGCAAGACCCAGCAGATCCAGCGTCTCCTCGACACGGCGGCGCATCACATCAGGGGCGAGACCCAGCGACTCCATCCCGTAGGCGAGTTCGTCCTCCACGGTGTCGGTGACGAAATGCGCCAGCGGATCCTGGCCCACCGTGCCGACGACATCGGCCAGTTCACGCGGCGCATGGGTACGCGTATCACGCCCCGCGACGGTCACCCGGCCGCTGAGGGTGCCCCCGGTGAAGTGCGGCACGAGCCCGCAGACCGCGTTCAGCAGCGTCGACTTGCCGACCCCCGAAGGGCCGACGAGAAGACACAACTCGCCCTCGGGCACGGTCAGATCGACACCACGCAGCGCGGGCTGCGCCGCACCGTCGTAGCTGACCGAGACCTGCTCGAACCGGATCACTGCGCAGACTCCTTCTTCCGCCGGCCACTCCGGCCGGACACCGACGCCCCCGCCCCGCAGGACCCCGCCCCGCCGCCCGGCACGGCAGGCAGCGGCGCCACCCACGCGGGCAGCAGCCCCACCAGCACGGACAGGGCGGGCCACAGCGGCAGTTGCGGCGCGGTCAGCGGGACCGCCGACGGGTGCAGCGCGCCGGGCGCATAACCGTTCGCCGCGATCAGCAAGGCGGCGACGGCGATCCCGGAACCGGACACCAGCCAGGCGCGCACCCCCCACCGCTCCGGCCGGTAACGGGTGCGCACCGTACGGCGCCCGCCCAGCCACAACCCGGCCAGCGCCGCGGCGAGCCCCACGAGTAGCAGCGGCAGCCCGAGACCCGCACCCGCGTCGGCCAGCAGCCCGTACGTCCCCACGCAGACCCCGAGCAGCCCGCCCAGGGTCAGGACGGTGGTGGTGTGCCGTACCGCGCGCGGCACATGAGCGGTGCGGCCGTAGCCACGCGCGTCCATCGCCGCGGCCAGCGCGACCGACCGCTCCAGCGCGCCCTCCAGCACCGGCAGGCCCACCTGGAGGAGCGCCGCGACCCCGCGGTCGGGACGGCCGCGCAGCCGGCGGGCGGCCCGCAGCCGCTGCACATCGGCGACCAGATTCGGCGCGAAGGTCATCGCGACGACCACCGCGACCCCCGCCTCGTACAGCGCGCCGGGCAGCGACTTCAGCAGCCGCGCCGGATTCGCCAGCGCATTGGCCGCGCCGACGCAGATGAGCAGCGTGGCCAGCTTCAGACCGTCGTACAGCGCGAAGACCATGCCCTCGGCGGTGACCCGGCCACCGATGCGCACCCCCTTCGCCCAGTCGGGCAGCGGCAGTTCGGGCAGCGTCACCAGCGTGTGCGTCCCCGGAATCGGCGAACCGAGCAGGAAGGCGAAGACCAGCCGGATACCGAGCACCAGCAGCCCCAGCTTCACGAACGCCCCGTAGGAACGGGCCCAGGGCGCATCCGTACGGCGCACCGCGACGACGTAACCCGCGACGCCGACCAGCAGGCACAGCAGCAGCGGATTGGTGGTGCGGGACGCGGCGGTCGCAAGACCGAGCGCCCACAGCCACCACGCGCCCGCGTGCAGGGCCGTGCTGCGGGTCGCCTGCGGGGCGCTCATCCGCGCCGGCGGCGTGCCTGCCACCCGGCGGCCACACCCAGCACGACGACGACGCCGATCCCGCCGAGCAGCCCGGCGGAAGGACCACCGCCGTCCCCGCCCCCGTCCGCGCCCGCAGCCGGCTTCCCCGACGACGGCGACGCACCGGCCGACGCACCCGACCCGCTCACCTGCTCCGCGCACCCCGCCTTCGGATAGTCAGCGACGCCGCACAGCAGCCCGTGCGCGTCGTACCGGAGAGACGTGGCCACCGCCGCCAGCGCGTCACCCGCCGACGCGTCATCGGGCACCCGGGCACACTCCTCGCGCGGCTTCGGCGGCTGCTCGCCCTTCGGCGCATCCGCCGCCGTACCGAAATCGATGACGACCCCGACCCGCTTCGTGCCGTCCTTCGCCGGCGTACCGGCACACAGCGCCTTGAAACCGGCCGCGGGACGTGGCTTGCCCGCGGCGGCCGAGTCCGTGCTGACGGTGAAGCGGAAACCGGTGACGGCGCCGTCGGCCGGACGCATCGTGGCCGGGCCCTGCGTGGCGTACGCCCAGGACCCGCCGTCACCGTCCCAGAAAGACCAGTAGCGGTACTCCTGCGCCTGGGCGGGGCCCGCGCCCAGACCGGTCACGGCCGCCGCGAGCAGCAGGGCACAGGCGAGGCGCGTACGCCGCATCACAGCCCGCGCTTCCGTCGGCCGCTGATCAGGAAGCCGATACCGGCACCCACGGCGAGACCGATCACGATCACCCACCACACGTTGAAGCCGCCGTCCGACCCGGTGTCCTTCGGATCCTTGGCGGGCGACACGGACTGCCCGTCACCGGCCGGCTTCGGGCCCGTCGCGTTGAGCCCCGCGACCAGGTCCTTGCCGCCGAAGTCCCGCGGGTCGGCGCCGGTCGCGTGCGCGGCGAACACCAGCTGCGCGTACGCCGCAGGGCCGCCCGTCTTCGCCCACGGCGCGCCGTTCTTCTCCAGCCACGCCAGCGGTTCGCGGGCCGCCGCGCGGTGCCCGCCGGCGGCCAGCGCCACCACCGCGTCGGCGGTGTTGCCCACGTCGGGCTGCTTCTCCGCCCCCGGCATCGCGGACGGCAGGTGCTGCCCGTTCTTGCCGAGCTGCGCCACGAGGTAGGCGTCCGCGCCTTCCGCGGCCTCCTCACGGTCCGCCGCACCGGCCTTCCCGCCGTCCTCGCAGGACGGCGCCGCAGGTGCGCCGGCGTCCTTGCCCGCCGGGCCGACGACGAAGCCCTTGCCCAGGGCGCCGGTCGCCGCGGCCGCCGACGCGTCCGCGTTCGCCGCCGCGCCCTTGAGCTGGAAGGTGAACGCGCCCCGCTCGCCCTCCTTCACGTCACAGCCGAGCCGGAAGGTGAGCAGCCCCTCGTACGGAGACCTGCCGCCCTTCGTCACCGACTCGGGACGCTCACCGGCCGCGGTCAGCGCGCCGATCACCACGGACGTGGAGTTGGCGTCGCTCGGCGAACCGGCCGTCGAAGGCCAGCCGCCGTCGTCGTTCTGCACCGACTTCAGCCAGCCCACCGCCTTGTGCACGGCCTCGTCGTGCCCGCCGAGCGCGGCCAGCGCCTGCACGGCAGCCGCCGTCTGGTTGGTGTCCCGCATCGTCTTGGCGTCACACGCCTTCGCCGGGTCCGCGCGGAACGCGGCGAAGGCGCCGTCCGCGCACTGCTGCCCCGCCAGCCAGTCCACGGCGGACGCGGCAGGACGCACCCCCACCGTGTGCTGGGCAAGCAGCGCGAGCGACTGCCGCCACACCCCGTCGTACTGCGCGTCCCCGGAGCCGTACAGGCCCGCGGGCAGCTTCTTCGGGGCGGGCGGCGGCGAGTCGGCGAACGCGGCCGGGGCGGCGGTGCCCAGCACGGCGGCAGCCGCCAGCGCGGCGGCCACACGGCGCGCCAGGACGGCGAAGGAGGGGGCCATGGGGGCCATCGGTCGGTGCCTCTCGGTCGGTTCGCAGCGGTGGTGGTCGGGCACGCCCTACGCAGCCACGCTCGGCCGGCCGCCGCGTCGGCGGCCGTGGTGACCGTACGCGGTGGCACCGGGCTCAGCTCCGTATACCTCGACGGTGCCGCGCACCGGCCGGCCGCGGGCGGCGGATCCGGTGGCGGGAGCCTTGGTGTGCCCCACCGGGTGCTCCGGCTCGTACGGGCTCCGTGCGGCGCGCGCGTGCTTGCGGCGCGCGGGACGGGCCCGCCCTGACGGTTGCGGGTCAGCGCCGGATTTCCACCGGCTTCCCCCGATCGGGCACGGATGAAGTTATCCGCACACTTTAGCGGGCGGTCGCCACGGCAGGGCCAGCGGCGGCCCGCCGGGACCGGGCCCGCGGGCCGCCGCCCCGGTCACATCGCGCGAAACCGCACCGGGTCGGCGCCCGGCAGCTGCTCGGCCCGCCCGAGCTTCACCAGACGGCGCAGATGTGCCTCGGCCTCGGACACCGCGATGTTCCGGGAGCCGTGCGGGATCTGCTCCCAGGGCCGGTTCCACTCCATGGCCACCGCCAGCTGCCAGAGGGTCAGCGGTTCGCCGAGCAGGGCGTGGATCCCGTCGAGCCGTTCCTCGTGGTGCGCGATCAGCTCCCTGGCGCGGCCCGCGGCGTCGGTGAACGCGTACTGATGGGCGGGCAGCACCTCGGCGGGCGCGAGGCGGGCGACCCGCTCCAGGGAGGCGAGGTAGTCGCCGAGGGGGTCTGCCCAGTTGGAGGGGCGCCGGGAGCCAGGGGGATTGCCGGTGCCCGTCGCGTCGTCCGGCTCCTCGTACAGGCCGATGTGCGGGGTGATGCCGGGCAGCAGGTGGTCGCCGGAGAACAGCCGCCCGAAGCCGTCCGCCGGGCCCTGCGGCGCGCCAGGGGCGGCCTGCCCCGGGTGGGCCTCCTCCAGGTGCAGGCAGACGTGGCCCGGCGTGTGGCCCGGTGTCCACAGGGCGCGCAGCCTGCGGCCCGGCAGGTCGAGCAGCTCGCCGGGGGCGATCGGGCGGTCGGGCAGCGCGGGGCTGCGGCCGGGCAGCGCGCGGGTGCCGGACTTCCTGGCGCGGGCCGCGCGCAGCGGCGCCAGGTGGTCGTCGGGGGCGCCGGACGCGGTGAGCTTCGCGGTCAGGTAGTCGAGCCAGCGGCCCGGTTCGGCCTCGCGGGTGCGGCGGACCACGTCCGTGTCCGCCTCGTGCATCGCGATCCAGGCGCCGGACGCCTCCCGTACGGCGGCGGAGAGGCCGTGGTGGTCGGGGTGGTGGTGGGTGATCAGGACGCCGTGCAGGTCGGGGACGGCGAAGCCGCAGGCCGCGACGCCGGCGACGAGGGTGTCCCAGGAGTCCGGGTCGTCCCAGCCGGTGTCGACGAGTACCGGGCCGCGGTCGGTCTCCAGGAGGTGGACGAGGGTGTGCCCGAGCGGGTTGTCGGGGATGGGGACGGCGATGCTCCACACGCCGCCCCTGTGGTCGGTCACCTGCGTCATCCGGTCCCCTTTCGGCGCAGCCAGGCGGCCCACTATAACTAGAACCGGTTTCAGTGCGGCGTGAAGTGGCCTTCTGCCGGGCCGGAGTTGGTGACCGTGGAACGGCCGTTACGGGCGGCGCGGAGGGATTCGGCCCTCGCCGTGGACTCCTCCCGGGGGAGGTGGTATCAGTTTCTGATGCAGCGTCAGGAACCGGCGGGAGCAGCAGTTCCGGTCGGCCAAGGCGGCCAAGGCGGCCCATCCGCGGGAGGCGGCAGCGATGAGCGACCTCGTCGAGTACGGAAAGCTCTACATCGGTGGTGAGCTGGTCGATCCGGCAGGACGCGACACGATCGAGGTGGTCTCACCCCACACCGAACAGGTCATCGGCCGCGTCCCGCACGCCTCGCGGGCCGACGTCGACCGCGCGGTGACCGCGGCCCGCACCTCCTTCGACTCCGGGGTCTGGGCGAACGCCCCGCTCGACGAACGGATCGCGGTGATCACCCGGATCAAGGACGCCTTCGCGGTCCGCAGCGAGGAGATCGCCAAGGTCATCAGCGCCGAGAACGGCACCCCCCTCACGTCCGGGATCATGGTGCAGTCGCTCGCCGCGATGCTGGTCTGGGACGCCGCCCTGAAGGTCGCCGCCGACCACCCCTTCGAGGAACGCCGCGACGGCATACTCGGGCCGCTGCTGATCCGCCGGGAGCCGGCGGGAGTGGTCGCCGCCGTGGTCCCCTGGAACGTCCCGCAGTTCACCGCGGCGGCCAAACTCGCGCCCGCCCTGCTGGCCGGCTGCTCGGTGATCCTCAAGGTCTCGCCCGAAACGCCGCTCGACGCGTACCTGCTCGCCGAGATCGCCACCGAAGCGGGGCTGCCCGACGGCGTGCTGTCGATCCTGCCCGCCGACCGCGAGGTCAGCGAGTACCTCGTCGGGCACCCCGGCGTCGACAAGGTGTCGTTCACCGGATCGGTCGCCGCCGGGCGCCGCGTCATGGAGGTCGCCGCCCGCAACCTCAGCCGCGTCACGCTGGAACTGGGCGGCAAATCCGCCGCCGTCATCCTCCCGGACGCCGACCTGGACGCGGCCGTCGCCGGCATCGTGCCGTTCGCCTGGATGATCAACGGCCAGGCGTGCGTGGCCCAGACGCGGATCCTCGCACCGCGCTCCCGCTACGACGAGATCGCCGAACGGTTCGCCGCCGCCGCCGACGCGCTGACCATCGGCGACCCGCTGGACCCGGCCACCGAACTCGGCCCGCTGGTCGCCCGCCGCCAGCAGCAGCGCTCCCTCGACTACATCGCACTCGGACAGCAGGAAGGCGCCAAAGTCCTTGCGGGCGGCGGCAAACCGGCCGGACAGCCGACAGGCTGGTACGTCGAGCCGACGCTCTTCGGCGACGTCGGCAACTCCATGCGGATCGCCCGCGAGGAGATCTTCGGCCCGGTCATCTGCCTGCTGCCGTACGAGGACGAGGCGCAGGCGGTCCGCATCGCCAACGACTCCGAATACGGCCTGTCCGGCTCGGTGTGGACCGCCGACACCGAACGCGGCATCGACATCGCACGGCAGGTGCGCACCGGCACGTACTCGGTGAACACCTTCAGCATCGACATGCTCGGGCCTTTCGGCGGCTACAAGAACTCCGGTATCGGCCGGGAGTTCGGCCCCGAGGGCTTCGACGCGTACCTGGAGCACAAGATGATCCACCTGCCGGCGGGTGCGTGATGGCGGACCGCTGGCGGGTGGAGGTGGACCGGGGCGTGTGCATCGGGTCCGGGATGTGCGCGGGGGCGGCGCCGGACGGCTTCCGGCTGGACTCGGCCCGGCAGTCGCACCCCGTGGCACCGGAGGCGGACGCCGCCGAGAACGTCCTGGCGGCGGCCGAGAGCTGCCCCGTCGAGGCGATCACCCTGACCCTGGCCGACAGCGGGGAAGTGGTGTTTCCGCCGGAGGAGTGAGCGGGGGGCGGGAGGGGTGGGTCCGTAGGGGGTGGGGGGAGTGGTCCCGTAGGGGGCGGGTGGGCCCCTTGCGGGCCAACTACCCGAGGCGGAGGCGGAGTTAACGCTTCCTCTGCCGCTGACGCTTCCTCTGCCGTCGGCGCACCCTGCTCCGTTACACGTCCTGCGCCGCTGACACGCCCCGCTCCGTTAACGCTTCCTGCCCCGCGATGCCGCCGCAGCCGATTTCGGAGCGGTCTCCGTCGCCGCGGGCGCCTTCCCGGTCGCCTCCGAAGCCGTATCCGCGGCCCCCGCCGCCGTCAGGTCGATCAGCCGGCAGACCGTCTCGATGTCGATCTTCACCTGGGCGATCGATGCCCGGCCCGACAGCCAGGTGATCAGGGCCGAGTGCCAGGTGTGCTCGATGACCCGGACCGCGGAGAGCTGGGCGGGTGTGGGGGCGGCGGTGCCCCCGGGGCCCTGGGGCCTGCGGTGGGCGGCGGGCGGCCCCATCGCGTCGAGGATGATCGCGGTCGTCAGCCGGGAGACGGTGTCCACCTCGGGGCTCACGGACCGGTCGGCGAAGGTCAGGGCGCGCACCATCGCATCCGCCAGATGCGGCTCGCGCTGGAGGGCGCGGAACGCCCGCATCAGGGTCTGCGCCACCCGCGCGCCCGGGTCCTCCTCCGACGGCGGGCGCTTGCGCAGCGTCTCGTGCATGTGCTGGAGCTGGTCCTGCATGGTCGCGACGAGCAGGTGCACCTTGGAGGGGAAGTAGCGGTAGAGCGTGCCGAGGGCGACGCCGGACGACTCGGCGACCTCGCGCATCTGGACGGCGTCGAAGCCGCCGCGGCTCGCCAGCCTGGCGCTGGTGTGCAGGATGCGGCGGCGCCGCGCCTCCTGACGCTCGGTCAGGGGAGGACTCGCGGGAAGCGCCGGCCTGGCCGCCTTGGATTCCGTAGTCATATGTCCCATTCCGTGGCATCCCGTCCGCGATGCGGTGAGTACCGGTGGTGTGATCGGCACAGCATGGCAGGGGCTCCGGTCGTGGCGCGAATCACCTGATGCGGCTCCTCGCGTCCCGTCCTCGGCCGGTAGATTCGCAGCTCCGTGAACTGATGAGTAGCCCAGCAGTTCTGAAACTTGTTCTAGATTACCGCCAGCGGTTACGCTCCGGCGAAAGTCCAGTGAGAAGGGGGCCGCGCGTGACCGCAGAGGCCGTCCAGGCAGCCGCGCCTCGCCCCGCCGAGGCCCTCTCTGCCACCGCCCAGCCACCTGGCGACCGCCCGCTGCGCATCGCGATGCTCACGTACAAGGGGAACCCGTTCTGCGGCGGGCAGGGTGTCTACGTACGCCACCTCTCGCGCGAACTCGCCCGCCTCGGCCACAGCGTCGAGGTGATCGGCGCCCAGCCCTACCCCGTGCTCGACGAAGGCGTGCCGCTCACCGAACTGGCCAGCCTCGACCTCTACCGCCAGCCCGACCCGTTCCGCACCCCGGGACGCGGCGAGTACCGCGACTGGATCGACGCACTCGAAGTCGCCACGATGTGGACCGGCGGCTTCCCCGAACCGCTGACCTTCTCGCTGCGGGCCCGCCGCCATCTCGCCGCCCGCCGCGGCCAGTTCGACGTCGTGCACGACAACCAGACGCTCGGCTACGGCCTGCTCGGCGGCCCCGGCGCCATCGGCGCCCCGCTGGTCACCACCATCCACCACCCCATCACCGTCGACCGCCGCCTCGACCTCGCCGCGGCCGACAGCGTCAAGCGCCGCGCATCGGTCCGCCGCTGGTACGGCTTCACCCGCATGCAGAAGCGCGTGGCCCGTCGGCTGCCCTCCGTGCTGACCGTCTCCGGCTCCTCCCGCCAGGAGATCTCCGACGACCTCGGCGTGCCCGACGAACGGATCCACGTCGTCCACATCGGCGCCGACACCGACCTGTTCGCGCCCGACCCCTCCGTCCCCGAAGTGCCGGGCCGGATCGTCACCACCTCCAGCGCCGACGTGCCCCTCAAGGGCCTCATCCACCTCGTCGAAGCGCTCGCCAAGGTGCGCACCGAGAACCCCGAGGCCCATCTCGTCGTGGTCGGCAAGCGCGCCGACGACGGCCCGGTCGCCGCCGCCATCGAACGGCACGGCCTGTCAGGTGCCATCGAGTTCGTCAAGGGCATCAGCGACGCCGCACTCGTCGACCTGGTCCGCGGCGCCCAGATCGCCTGCGTCCCCTCGCTCTACGAGGGCTTCTCACTTCCGGCCGCCGAAGCCATGGCCACCGGCACCCCGCTGCTCGCCACCACCGGCGGCGCCATCCCCGAGGTCGCGGGGCCCGACGGGGAGACCTGCCTCGCGGTGCCGCCCGGCGACGCGGACGCGCTCGCCGCCGGACTCCTGCGGCTCCTGGGCGACGCCCCGCTGCGCGCCCGCCTCGGCGCGGCCGGCCGGGCCCGCGTCCTGGCCCGCTTCACCTGGCGGCAGGCCGCCATCGGCACCGCCGAGCGCTACCGCGAGGCCATCGCCCTCCAGAACGACAAGGCCGCGGCAGGACGCCGCACCGCAGCCGCGTCGAGCTAGCCCCGCCACCCCGGACCCACCCCGCGACCACCACCGCCCCGACCCGCCGGACGAAAGCAGAACGCCGTGCTGACCGTCGACTTTTCCCGTTTCCCGCTCGCCCCGGGCGACCGCGTGCTCGACCTGGGCTGCGGCGCCGGCCGGCACGCCTTCGAGTGCTACCGGCGCGGCGCGCAGGTCGTCGCCCTCGACCAGAACGGCGAGGAGATCCGCGAGGTCGCCAAGTGGTTCGCCGCCATGAAGGAGGCCGGCGAGGCCCCGGCGGGCGCCACCGCCACCGCCATGGAGGGCGACGCGCTGGCCCTGCCGTTCCCCGACGACAGCTTCGACGTCGTCATCATCTCCGAGGTCATGGAGCACATCCCGGACGACAAGGGCGTGCTCGCCGAAATGGTGCGGGTGCTGCGCCCCGGCGGACGGATAGCCGTCACCGTCCCGCGCTACGGCCCGGAGAAGGTCTGCTGGGCGCTGAGCGACGCCTACCACGAGGTCGAGGGCGGCCACATCCGCATCTACCGCGGCGACGAACTCCTCACCAAGATGCGCGCCGCGGGACTCAAGCCCTACGGCACCCACCACGCCCACGGACTGCACAGCCCCTACTGGTGGCTGAAGTGCGCCTTCGGGGTCGACAACGACAAGGCGCTGCCGGTCAAGGCGTACCACAAGCTGCTGGTCTGGGACATCATGAAGAAGCCGCTGGCCACCCGGCTCGCCGAGCAGGCACTCAACCCCCTCATCGGCAAGAGCTTCGTCGCCTACGCCACCAAGCCGCACCTCCCCGAGGCGGCTGCCAAGTGACGAGTCCAGGACGTACCGAGCGGCTCGTCCTGCCGGGCGTGCTCACCGCCGAACAGGCGGCCCGCACCGTCGCCGGCATCATCGCCGCCCAGCGCGAGGACGGCGGCATCCCGTGGTTCCGCGGACACCACCTCGACCCGTGGGACCACACCGAGGCCGCCATGGCCCTGGACGCGGCCGGCGAACACGAGCGCGCCGAGGCCGCGTACGACTGGCTGGTGCGCGCCCAGAACCCCGACGGCTCCTGGTACGCGGCCTACGCCGACGGCGACGCCGCGGCCCCCACCGACCGCGGACGCGAGACCAACTTCTGCGCCTACATCGCCGTCGGCGTCTGGCACCACTTCCTGTCCACCGGCGACGAGACCTTCCTCGACCGGATGTGGCCCGCCGTCTACGCCGCCGTCGAGTACGTACTCGCACTCCAGCAGCCCGGCGGCCAGATCGGCTGGAAGCGCGAGGACGACGGCACCCCCGTCAACGACGCGCTGCTGACCGGCTCGTCATCCGTCCACCAGGCGCTGCGCTGCGCACTGGCACTCGCCGAGCAGCGCGAGGAGCCGCAGCCCGACTGGGAGCTGGCACTCGGCCGCCTGGGCCACGCGATACGCAGCCACCCGGAACGGTTCCTGGACAAGTCCCGCTACTCCATGGACTGGTACTACCCGGTGCTCGGCGGCGCGCTGCGCGGCACGGCCGCCACCGACCGGATCGACGCGAGCTGGGAACAGTTCGTCGTGCCGGGACTCGGCGTCCGCTGCGTGCTGCCCAACCCCTGGGTCACCGGCGGCGAGAGCGCCGAACTCGCCCTCGCGCTCTGGGCGATGGGCGAGTCCGACCGCGCGGTGCAGATCCTCAAGTGGATGCAGCACCTGCGGGCGGACGACGGCCTGTACTGGACCGGCTACGTCTTCGACGACGACGCGATCTGGCCGGTCGAACGGACCTCCTGGACCGCCGGATCGCTGCTCCTCGCGGTGGCGGCGCTGGGCGGCGACGAGGCGACCACCTCCGTCTTCGGCGGCGACCTGCTGCCGACCGGCCTCGCCCCGGACTGCTGCCGCTGACCCACACCGCACGGCCGGCCGCCGCGGGCCGCAAAAGCCGAGCTGACCGGCCGTTTCCTGCATTACTGTGCGGCCCATGACACTCGACGGCTCGCTCACCCACGAGCGCTATGGCGCCGAACTCCTCGCCGAGACCGACGCGTTGCGCGCCGCTCTGCGTGCGGGGGACCTGGCGGCCACGGTTCCCACCTGCCCCGACTGGTCCCTGGCCGACCTCGCCCTGCACGTCGGCGGCGCGCACCGCTGGGCGGGTGCCCTGGTCGCCGTCCGCGCCACCGAGAACATCGACCCGGCGGGCATCCCCGGGGCCACAGGGCCGGACGACGTCACCCCTGACACCCTCGACGCCTGGCTCGCCGATGGCGCCGACCTGGCCGTAAGGGCACTGCGTGAGGCGGGCCCCGGCACCGCGGTGTGGACTTGGTCGCCGGTGCACACGGCCGGGTTCTGGGCGCGGCGGATGGTGCACGAGACGGTGATCCACCGCGCCGACGCGGCACTGGCCGCCGGGGTGCCCTTCGAGGTCGGCCCCGAGGTCGCCGCCGACTGCGTGGAGGAGTGGCTCCAACTGTGCGCCCTGCCGGCCTTCGCCGAACACCTGGCGGCCAAGGGGGAGCCGCTGTTCGGGCCAGGACGCAGCATCCACCTGCACGCCACCGATACGCCGCCCGAGCTGAACGCCGAGTGGTTCCTCGACCTGAGCGGCGACCGGCTGCTCCACCGCCGCGGGCACGAAAAGGCCACCGTCGCCCTGCGCGGCCCGCTCACCGAGGTGCTGCGGGTCTTCTACCGCAGGCTGCCCGCCGACAGTGAACTGGTCGATGTCGTGGGCGACCGCGCGCTGCTCGACCAGTGGCTGGAGTACGCCACCTTCGGCTGAGGCGGAGGCCGAGGCAGGGCCGGTTGCAGGTCGTCAGCTCGTCAGCTCGGCCAGGACCCGCAGGGTGTGCGGGTCCGGGGCCGTGACGAGCAGATCGGTGACCGGGCCCGCGCGCCACAGCTCCAGCCGCTCCGCGATCCGCTCCCGCGGCCCCACCAGCGAGATCTCATCGGCGAACGCGTCCGGCACCGCACGCACCGCCTCCTGCCTGCGGCCCTGGAGGAACAGCTCCTGCACCCGCCCGGCCGCCTCCGCGAAGCCCATCCGCGCCATCAGGTCCGCGTGGAAATTCCTCGCCGCGTGCCCCATCCCGCCGATGTAGAAGCCCAGCATCGCCTTGACCGGCAGCAGCCCTTCGGCGATGTCGTCGCAGACCACCGCCCGCGCCATCGGGGCGATACGGAAGCCGTCCGGCGCGCCCTCAAGAGACGCCCGGTAGACGTCGGTACGCAGCGGCGACCAGTACAGCGGCAGCCAGCCGTCCGCGATCCGGGTCGTCTGGGCGATGTTCTTCGGGCCCTCCGCACCCAGCAGGACGGGCAGATCGGGCCGCAGCGGATGGGTGATCGGCTTGAGCGGCTTGCCGAGACCGGTGCCGTCCGCGCCACGGTAGGGCAGCGGATGGAAACGCCCGTCCACCTCCACCGGGCCCTGCCTGCGCAGCACTTGGCGGATCACGTCGACGTACTCACGGGTCGCGGTCAGCGGGCTCTTCGGGAACGGCCGCCCGTACCAGCCCTCGACGACCTGCGGCCCCGACAGGCCGAGGCCGAGCAGCATCCGGCCGCCGGAGAGATGGTCGAGGGTCAGCGCCTGCATCGCGGTGGCCGTCGGGGTGCGGGCCGCCATCTGCGCGATGCCGGTGCCCAGTTCGATGCGGGAGGTGTGCGCGGCGATCCAGGTGAGCGCGGTGAACGCGTCCGAGCCCCAGGCTTCCGCCGTCCACACCGAGCCGTAGCCGAGGCGCTCCGCCTCGCGGGCCAGTTCGAGATGCCGGGGATCGGGGCCGCGCCCCCAGTAGCCGAGTGCCAGACCCAGTCGCATGCCCACCCCTCCCGGATGCCCCGCCGCCCGCGCGCCCGCCACCCCGGCTATATCTGACGTACCGTCAGGGGCGGTTGTCGGCGCACTGTACGGCCCGGCGCCCGGCAGCGCAACGGCCCCCCGCCCGAAGGCGAGGGGCCGTGCGGAACGCAGTGCGCGCCGGGTCAGCCGCGCTGGATCCCGGTGGTGTCCTGGAGGACGCCGCGACGGCCGTCCTGGGTCTGCGCGATCAGGGCCTGGCCGCGCTGCTCCACCGCGAGGTACCAGGTGCCGGGCGCCAGTTCGGCGATCGGCGACGGTGAACCGTCCTCGCCGTACAGCGGACGCGCGACCGGCACCGCGAACCAGAACGCCGCGAAGTCCGCGGGCGCACCGGCCGCCTGGGACGCGCCCTGCGGGCCGCCCGCGGTGGCGTCCACCGGAGGCTGCTGCCCGCCGTAGCTCTGCCCCTGCTGGGGCTGGCCCGCCTGCGGCTGGCCCGGCTGCGGCTGCTGCTGGCCGCCGGGGTAGCCGTAGCCGTGCCCCTGCGGCTGCTGCTGCGCACCCGGGTAGCCGTAACCGGGCTGCGGGCCGCCGTACGGCGCGGCGGCCTGCGGCTTGGGCGCGCCGATCAGGGCGGCCTTCAGCGCGGGCACCAGCGGGGTGGCGATGGCCCCGCCGGCCAGCGCCAGCGAGGCGAGCAGGCCGAGGATCAGGCCGATCGACGGGCCGCCGCCGTTGACGATCCACCAGAACGCGTTCCAGACCACGAACGCGGACAGCGCGACACCCACCTGGCTCAGCTCCAGGCCGACGACCTTGGGCGGCTGCGGCAGGGCGCGGGCGAGGACGATCAGGACCGCCGCGATCACACCTGCCAGGTACACGCTCATCAGCAGCGGCAGTGCGTCCCAGGCGATCGGGCTGGCGGCGGGCGCCGGGCAGAACTTGCCGACGCAGTTGGACGCGCTCGTCGAGTAGAGAGGCAGGAACGAGGCGATCAACAGCAACACCGCTGCTCCGATCACCACGCCGTCGCCTCTAGTGAGGGAGCGGATGTTCACGTAAAGGTCCTTTGTCGGTTTCGAAGTGCTGGTCGTCGCTGTCACTGGTGTGCGCGGTGCGAGGCACGGCGGTGGCCCACCATCGTAAAGGGGAACCTATCGCCCGGGTGGTCGGGTCGTCCCGCTGGTCGGGAAGCGGTATCGGCACGGTATCGAGAACGCGGCCCGCGTCCGCGTTCATCGCGCCAAGAAGTCCGTAATGCCCTCGGTGATCCCGCGCGCCGCCTTTTGCCGCCATTGCGGATCGGTCAATTGCGCCGCGTCCTTCGGGTCGCGCATATTGCCGCACTCGATGAACACCTTCGGCACCTTCGAGAGGTTGAGGCCGCCGAGATCGGAACGGACATCGAGTCCCGTTCCGTGGCCGAGGTAATTCGACGGCGCGCTTCCGGTCACCGCGCCGAACCGGTCCGCCAGCCGCTGCCCCAGATCCCTGGAAGGACCGACGATCGCGGAGGTGTCGGCGGCGCCCGCCCTGACCCGCGCCGGAAGGATGACGTGGAAGCCGCGGTTGCCGGCTGCCGAACCGTCCGCGTGCACGGAGACCGCGGCATCGGCGCCCGCCGCGTTGCCCGCTCCGGCCCGCTCGTCCACGCACGGCCCGTACGCCCGGTCCCCGTCCTGCGTGAACACCACCTTCGCGCCCTCCTGACGGAGCAGGGCGCGGGCCCGGCGGGCGACATCCAGCGTGAAGGACGCCTCGGCGTAGCCGTCGTCGGTGGACGTGCCGGTGGTGTCGCACTCCTTGCGGGCGTTGCCGACGTCCACCTTCCGGGCGATCCGCTCCGGGTGGTCACGGTTGCGCGGATTGTGGCCGGGGTCGATGACGACGACCTTGCCGCGCAGCGCGCCGGGCCCGCCGCCTTGCCCGTCGCTCCCCTTACCGCCCTTACCGCCGTGCGCGTCCGCGCCGGACGAGGCGCCGCCGGACGGCGTCCCGGACGCTCCCGGCGCGGCCCGCGGCGGCTCGCTCCCGGCGGCCGGGCGCCAGATCAGCCAGCTCGCGACCCCGGCGGCCACCAGGGCCACCAGCGTGACGACGAGGACACCACGCGGGCGCCGGGGTGCGGGACGAGGGCTGCCGTTGAACACGTCGGCGATGGTAGCCCGCTCAGATGCCGGGCCCGGTGCGTTGCAGTACGTGCAAGGAACGGTGGGCCGACAGTTCGGTGAACGCGCCGGATTCCAGGGCCCTGCGGTAGATCCGGTACGGCGCCTGGCCGCCGTCCGCCGGGTCGGCGAAGACGTCGTGGATCACGAGCAGCCCGCCGTCCGCGACGTGCGGCGCCCAGCCCTCGTAGTCGGCGGTGGCGTGCTCGTCGGTGTGCCCGCCGTCGATGAAGACCAGACCGGCCGGTGCCCGCCAGACCGCCGCCGCCTGCGGCGACCGCCCGACCAGCGCGATCACGTGCTCCTCAAGACCGGCCGCGTGCAGGGTGCGCCGGAAGGTGGGCAGGGTGTCCATCCGCCCCACCTCCGGATCGACGACCGCCGGATCGTGGTACTCCCAGCCCGGCTGCTGCTCCTCGCTGCCCCGGTGGTGGTCGACGGTGACCGCGACGACCCCGGCGGCGCGGGCGGCGTCGGCGAGCAGGATCGTGGAACGCCCGCAGTAGGTGCCGACCTCCACCAGAGGCAGCCCGAGCGCCGCCGCCCGCGCCGCGGCGGCGTACAGCGCGAGGCCCTCGTCCACCGGCATGAAGCCCTTGGCCGCCTCGAAGGCGGCGAGGATCTCCGGTCCTGGCCCGGCGCCCGCCGGCTGCTGCTCGGGCGGGGGAGCGGTGGGAGCGGCCATGGGCTTCCTCCTGGTCGTGCGGGTCCGGCGGACCGGGCGGTCCGGTGCGCCGTGCGGTCCGGTGGCTCATCGTGCCGTACGGGGCGGGAGGCGCGAAGTGCGGGTGGCGCGGCGGGAGGTGTGCACAGGGCCGGTGCGTTCGTGGCGGCACCGCACGAAAAGAGGAAACCGGAGTTCGCATTCCGGAGAGCGCGGCCGTTTCCCCGCCCTTCTCCCCGCGCGGTGACACCACCCGCGATTCTCTCCGTTCCCCCGCTCCTGCCCCCCGCTATCCGTCTCTCTCCTCCCGTTCCTTCCGTTCCTTCCGTTCCTTCCGGGGCGGGAGGTGCGGAATTCGCGGACGTGAGGTGCGTGACGACGAGGGTGGGAAGGGCCGGTGTGGAAATACGCGGACGGGACGGAATTCGCCGGAGTGTTCTCGCCGTTCGCCATCGCGGTGTTTTGACGGAATGCGTCCGGCAGCGGGATTCCCGTCGGCGGGCGTGCGCGCTCAGGGACCGCGCGGCACGGCCCACGGCAGGGCCCCACGGGCACGGCCCCACGGCGGCGAAGCCCCGCCCCGCACCCCGCCTCCCCGGTCTCTCCCTCCACCCGCCCACTGACCTTCCGTCATATTGAAACGTGTTCTACTCTGCGCGCCATGGGCATCGGAATCACGCAAGAGCAACGCGACTTGGCCGTGGCGGCGCGCGGCTGGGTCGCGAGGACCGTGCCACCCGAAGAGGTGCGCAAGCTGCTCGACACCTCGCCGCCGCACCGCGGCAGGCCCGCCCACTGGGACGCGCTCGCCGCCCAGGGACTGCTGGGACTGCACCTGCCCGAGGCCGTGGGCGGGGGCGGCGGCACCCTTCTCGACATGGCCGTCGTCCTGGAGGAACTGGGCGCCGCCGCGTTCCCCGGCCCGTACCTGCCCAGCGCGCTGGCCGCCGAACTGCTGCGCCGCGGCGGCCGGCGCGACCTCGTGACCGACCTGGCGGGCGGCGCCCTGATCGGCGCCGTCGCGCTCGGCGCCGGCTCGCTCACCGCCGTCGCCACGGCCGACGGCTACGTCATCGACGGCATCGCGCCCCCCGTCCTGGCGGGCGGCGACGCGGACCTGATCGTGCTGGCCGCCGAGCCCCGGCCACCGGAGACGGACCGGGACGGCGGCGAGCTGCGGACGCCCGGCACCGTCTGGCTCGCCGTCGACGCGACCGCGCTGTCCGTACGCGTCCAGGAGAGCGCCGACCCGACCCGGCACACCGCCGAGGTGCGTGCCGACAGTGTGCCGGTGCCCGCCGACCGGGTGCTCGCCGTCGACGGCGCGCTGGTCCGTGACCTGGCCGGGGTGCTGTTCGCCGCCGAGAGCTGCGGCGCGGCCGGGCACAGCCTGCGGACCGCGGCCCGGCACGCCGCCGTACGCGAGCAGTTCGGGCGCCCCATCGGACAGTTCCAGGCCGTCAAACACCTCTGCGCCGACATGCTGGTCCGCTGCGAACAGGCCCGCGCGCTGGTCTGGGACGCCGCCCAGGCGCTCGACGCCGACCCCGGCGTCCGCGGTCTGGTCAGCGCGCTGGCCACCGCCACCGCCCTGGACGCCGCCTTCAGCTGCGCCAAGGACACCCTCCAGATCCTCGGCGGCATCGGCTTCACCTGGGAACACGACGCGCACCTCTACCTCCGGCGGGCCACCGTCGCCCGCCAGCTGCTCGGCGGCGGCGACAGCCACCGGATACGGGCCGCCCGGCACGGCGCCGACGGCGCGCGCCGCACCCTGCGCCTCGAACTCCCCGCCGAAGCCGCCGCACACCGCGCCCGCGCCCGTACCGTCATCGACGGCGTACGCGGCCTCGACCCGGCAGCCGCCCGCCGCGCGCTGGCCCCCACCGGCTACGCAGCCCCGCACCTCCCCGAGCCCTACGGACTGGGCGCGGGCCCCGTCCAACAGCTCGCCGTCCAGCAGGAGTTGGCCGCCGCGGGCGTCAAGGTCGGCGGACTGGGCATCGCCACCTGGGTGGTCCCCTCGCTGCTCGCGCACGGCACCGACGCGCAGCGCGAGCGCTACCTGCCCGCCACGCTCCGCGGCGACCTGCTCTGGTGCCAGCTGTTCTCCGAACCGGAAGCGGGCTCCGACCTGGCCTCGCTGCGCACCCGGGCGGAGCGCACCGAGGACGGCTGGCGGGTCAACGGCCAGAAGGTGTGGACATCGGCGGCCCAGTGGGCGGGGTACGGCATCCTGCTCGCCCGGACGAACCCGGACGCGCCCAAGCACCGGGGCCTGACGTTCTTCGTCGTCGACATGAAGAGCCCCGGTATCGACATCAGGCCGCTGACGGAGATCACCGGCGACGCGCTGTTCAACGAGGTGTACTTCGACGACGTGCTGCTGCCCGCCGACGCGGTGGTCGGCGAGGTCGACAACGGCTGGAAGGTCGCCCGCACCACGCTCGACAACGAACGGGTGCACATGGCCGACCAGATGACCTTCGACACCGGCCTCCGGACGCTCATCGACCGTGCGGCCGGGCTCGACGCCACCGTCAGGGCGCGGGTCGGCGCCCTGGCGGCCGAGGCACACGCGCTGGGCTGCATCGGTCTGCGCACCACCCTCCAGCAGGTCGCAGGACAGGAACCTGGCGCCGGCGCCAGCATCCGCAAGCTCGTCCAGACCGCACACCAGCAGAAGACCGCCGAACTCGCGCTGGAACTCCTCGGCCCGGACGGCGCGGTGCGCGAGGGCGCAGGCGACCGGGCCCTGCACGGCTTCCTGATGTCGCGCTGCCTGACCATCGCGGGCGGCACCACACAGGTACAGCTCAACGTCGTCGCCGAACGGCTGCTCGGCCTGCCGCGCGACCCGGAGCCCCGCCCCCTGATCTGACGGCCGGGCCACAACCGCCCGGTGACTCCCCAGGAGGACACACATGACTGGCAAGGCGTACATCGTCGGCGTCGGGATGACGAAGTTCGAGAAGCCCGAGAGCCGCGACTGGCAGTACTGGGACATGGCGAAGGAGGCGGGCGGCAAGGCGCTCGCGGACGCCGGGATCGGCTACGAGTCGGTCGAGCAGGTACCGGTCGGCTACTGCAACCAGGCATCGACGGCCGGCCAGCGCGCCGTCTACGAACTGGGCCTGACCGGCGCCCCCGTCTACAACGTCAACAACAACTGCGCGACCGGCGCCACCGCGCTCATGATGGCGCGCCAGTTCGTCGAGGCGGGTGTCAACGACTGCGTCCTGGCACTCGGCTTCGAGAAGATGCAGCGCGGCGCGCTCGGCGGCGGCGCGGACAGCAAGGACTTCGCGACGTCCCCGGTCGCCCGGCACTACGGCCTGATGGCGCAGGCGCACGGCTTCGAGATGACCCCGCCCACCGCGCAGATCTTCGGCAACGCCGCACGCGAGCACATGGACCGCTACGGCACCACGGCGGAGCAGCTCGCCGCGGTCGGCGCCAAGAACCACCGGCACTCGGCGCACAACCCCAACGCCCAGTTCCGGGACGTCTACACGGTCGGCGAGATCCTCGAATCCAGGACCGTCCACCGGCCGCTGACCAAGCTCCAGTGCTCCCCGACGTCGGACGGCTCGGCCGCCGCCGTCGTCGCGTCCGAGCGGTTCGTGCGCGCGCACGGCCTCCAGGAGCGGGCGGTGGAGATCGCCGGGCAGGCCATGACCACCGACACCGAGGAGAGCTTCGCCTCCGGATCCTGCATCGACGTCGTCGGCAAGCCGGTCTCCCGCGCCGCGGCCCGCCTGGCGTACGAGGCGAGCGGTCTCGGCATCGAGGACGTGGACGTCATCGAACTGCACGACTGCTTTTCGGTCAACGAGCTGCTGACGTATGAGGCGCTGGGGATGTGCGGGGACGGCGAGTCGGGGAAGCTGGCCGCCGACGGCGCCACGACGTACGGCGGACGCTGGGTCGTCAACCCGTCGGGCGGCCTGATCTCCAAGGGCCACCCGCTGGGCGCCACCGGCCTCGCGCAGGCCGCGGAACTGGTCTGGCAGCTGCGCGGCACGGCGGGGGAGCGGCAGGTCGCAGGGGCCAGGACCGGGCTCGCGCACAACATCGGTCTGGGCGGCGCCGCGGTGGTGACCTTGCTCCGCAAGTGAGCGTGGAGGGGCGGGAGTTGGCGTCCTGGCACCCGGATCCGCCGGTGCGCCGGGGCCCGCGGCGTCCGTCGGAAGTCCTAGGCCCCGGGCGGGGTGACGGATGCCCCGATATCCCGATGCGGCGCCCGGCGGCCCGGTGCGAACATGGGCCGCATGCCCCCGATAGTCGCTCCCGCTCTCCTGTCCGCACCACCGCGCCGTTCGGCGGCACCCGCCTGGATCGTGACGCTGCTGGTCTGCGCGGGCCAGTTCCTCGTCGTCCTCGACGTCTCCGTCGTCAACGTGGCGCTGCCCGCGGTACGGACCGGACTCGGCCTGAGCGAGCTGGGCCTGCAGTGGATCGTCAACGCCTACCTGATCACCTTCGCCGGTTTCATGCTGCTGGGCGGCCGGGTCGCCGACATCTTCGGGCGCAAGCGGATATTCGTCGTCGGTCTGGCGCTGTTCACCCTCGCGAGCCTGGCGGGCGGCCTCGCGCAGGAGCCCTGGCAGCTGATCGCGGCCCGCACGATCCAGGGCGTCGGAGCGGCAGTGCTCTCCCCGGCCACCCTCACCATCCTCACCACCTCCTTCCCCACCGGCCCCGCCCGCACCCGCGCCATCGCCACCTGGACGGCGGTCGGCGCCGGCGGCGGCGCGGTGGGCGGCCTGGTCGGCGGCGTGCTCACGCAGTACCTGTCGTGGCGCTGGGTGCTGCTGATCAACGTCCCCATCGGGGCGCTGGTGCTGGCCGGGGCGGTGCTCTGGCTCACCGAGAGCCGACGGGAGACGGGCCGGCGGCTGGACGTACCGGGCGCGGTGCTGGCGACCGGCGGGCTCGGCCTCGTCGCGTTCGGCATCGTGCAGACCGAGACGGCGGGTTGGGGCTCGGCCGACGCGCTGCTGCCGCTGGTCGCCGGACTCCTCGTGATCGCCGCGTTCGTGGCCGTCGAGGCACGCGCCAAGGCGCCGCTGATGCCGCTCGGCCTGTTCCGGCTGCGCACGGTCTCATCGGCCAACGCCGCGATGGTGCTGTCCGGCGCCGCCATGTTCTCGATGTGGTACTTCCTCTCCCTCTACATGCAGAACGTGCTGTCCTACACGCCGCTCCAGGCCGGTATCTCCTTCATCCCGCACTCGCTGAGCATCGTCATCGGCTCGAAGATCGCCCCGCGGCTGATGAACCGCATGGGAGCCAAGACCCTCGCCCTCACCGGCGCGTTGATCTCCGCGTGCGGCATGGCCTGGCAGGGCGCGATGGGCGCCGACGGCACCTACCTCGGCACGATCCTGGGCCCCGGCATCCTGATGGCCCTCGGCGCCGGGCTGGCCGCCACCCCGACCGCCGCCATCGCCACATCCGGTGCCGCCCCCGGCGACCAGGGCCTGGTCTCCGGGCTGGTCAACACCTCACGCCAGATGGGCGGCGCCCTGGGACTCTCCGTCCTGTCCACCGTCGCCGCCGCCCGCGCGCTGACCGGCCACGGCGCCGAGGCCCTGGCGAGCGGCTACGGCCTGGCGTTCCACGTCGGCGCGCTGATCCTGCTGGCTGCCGTCGCGCTGATGGCCGTCGCCCTGCCCAGGCGCCGGGCGGACACGGCCCACGGGTGAGCCGGGCCCCGGCGCTTTCGGCTACAGCCAGCCGTTGCGCCGGGCCGCCCGCACCGCCTCCATGCGGTTACGGGTGCCGGTCTTGCCGATCGCCGCTGACAGGTAGTTGCGGACCGTCGCCTGCGACAGGTGCACCCGGCCCGCGATATCGGCGACGGTCGCCCCGTCCACGGCCGCGGTGAGCACATCCCGCTCGCGCGGCGTCAGCGGATTGGGCCCGGCGCTCAACGCCGCGGCGGCCAGCGCCGGATCGATCACCCGCTCCCCGGCCAGCACCCGCCGGATCGCCGCCGCCAGCTCCTCCACCGGCCCGTCCTTCACCAGGAATCCCGAAGCCCCGGCCTCCATCGCCCGCCGCAGATACCCAGGACGCCCGAACGTCGTCACGATCAGCACCTTGCAGGACGGCAACCGCTCCCGCAGCTCGGCCGCCGCGTCAAGACCACTGCGCCCCGGCAACTCGATGTCGAGCAACGCGACATCCGGCCGGGTCTCCAACGCGGCCCCGACGATCTGATCCCCCGCCGCGACCTGCGCGACGACCTCCATATCCGCTTCCAGCCCGAGCAACAGCGCCAACGCACCACGCATCATCCCCTGATCCTCGGCGAGAAGAACTTTCACGGGGCTCGCGGGGCTCACGGGGCTCACGGGGGGCTCGTCGGGCACGTCAGTCATGGGCCCAGACTAGCCAGTAGGAAGCCGGGGCCGACGCGAACCGAACCCCTGCCCGGCCGACCGCTCCCGCCGGAAAATCCGGCTATCCGGCCATCCGGCCATCCGGCTTGGAGTCGCAGAGGCTACCGGCGTCCCGTGCCCGCGCACCTGATACACGGCTGCGCGTAGATCTCTCCTGCGGCACCCCGCACAACGATCTGACGTGCGCCCCAGCAGGAGTGGCACCTCATATCGCGAGGCACACGTTCATGAGCGCACAGCGCAAGCACGTACTCAACTACGGCCTCCTGGCCGGGAATTGGGGTACCCCACCCGGTGGGTTCCGGTTCATCCGTCATGCCACGAGAGTATCGACGCGGATACGCTCCGCCGCGTGCCGATCAGCTGGGGCCGGCGTCCGAGCGGTCCGCACCGCATCCGGCGGCCTCGTGACGCATGGTCCCGGTTCACCTCATGCTCAGCACAACGGCCGCCGGCCTGGGTTAACTCGAGACACCTGGGGATCGGGCACGGGTCGAGGTCTGCGCGGTATCCGGGTACTCACTACCTGGCTGTTCAGGCGTTTCCGATCGGTATGCAGCACTGTCGCCTAACCTGTAGCTATGGACTGGCTCCCCCTGGCAAGCGCAGCCCTTGGCGGACTCATAGGCTCCGGATCCACGCTCATGGCGGATCGCGTCCGCTGGCGACGTGAAACAGCGGAACGCACGGCAGAGCGACAGCGCGCAGAAGAGGAGCGCAAGCAAACCAACCGCCACGCCATGTATGCGGAGTATCTAACTGCTCTTTCGCGCATCAGGAATGGTCTTCGCGAGATGGCCCACGATGAATCGGCTTCCGCGGCGGAGCGATCCGCCCGACTGCAAAAAGTATTTTTGGAGTCCGGGGCGTACGAACTCAGGTCTCAGCTCCAACTAGTTGCACCGGAATCCGTTGTGCAGCACACAGAGGGCGCGTACAAGTCGCTGCGTCGCCTACGCATGGCGATCGAAGAGGGTGCTTCGTTCCAGGACGCCGCCTATCTCGAACGGCGGGACCATTACCACGGACAGCTAGGTTCGCTGAAACAGGCCCTGCGTCGTGATCTGAGCATCGATACCTGAAAATCTCTGCCCAACTCCGTGGGTCAACGTCCCCATATCTGCGAGGACAGGAGATCCGCACCGGCCACTGCTGGCAGGAAGCTCGGGGCACCCAGGGACACGGTATGGGGGCGGGGCTTACGGGCATGGCGTCACCGGCTTTGGCGGAATCCAAGATGTGCCAGAGTTGCCGGACTCGCAGCGGTGCCGGTGAGATAGAGGCATGGCGAACAACGACACCCGCAGCAGCCCACCTCAGTTCGAACTCCGTTGCGGTGGAATGCACTTGACGATTCAGCGCTTCCGCTTCCCCTCGTGGCTCGTCACGCTGATGACCACGGTCACCGGGCTAGGGATCGCCATGTGGACACGCCGATAGTCATTCGCCCCGAACTCCGTCGCGGTCTTACAAGTCATCTCATTTGGTTCGGTAGGCTGTCGGTTGTGGTGGGGATCGTTGAGCGGTTGGTGCCGGAAGAGTTGTGGGAGTTGTTCCAGCGA
>NZ_JBITJM010000036.1:0-44926 GCF_044460025.1 Streptomyces sp. NPDC050161
CCAACAATCTACAACCCCCAGAGCGACCTGCACCCCCTGATTCTGGCCGCGTGAGCCGCACGCACGCCCGGGCCCCGGGCGGGATTTTGCGGCCCGGGGCCCGGTCGCGTCAGGAGGGCGTTCTCACTCGCGTGTCCGCGCCCGCCACAGTTCCTCGCGTCCCGGCTCCAGCAGGGTGTCGTGGACGGTGTCGGACGGCTCGCCGCCGAGGGTGCGGACCGCGGGGCGGGCGGGGCGGTGGGCGGGCCAGGCCGACTCCGGGGCCGGGGCGCCGGTGCGGACGAAGGCGCCCCACAGGGCCCGCACCTGCCGCCGCAGGCGGGTCATCCCGTCCTGGTCGGCGCCGTCGAAGACCGGGGCGCGGCGGGCCTCTTCACGGCCCAGCAGGAACGGGATGTCCAGGCAGTGGCAGGCCCGCAGGACCCGGTGACGGCCGGGGAGCTGCCAGTCGAAGCGGTAGAGCCAGGTGCGGGCGCCGTGTGCGTGCAGGGTTTCGGCGAACTCCTGGGTGGGGGCGGCGAAGAACGCGTCCGTCTTGAGGTCCTCGAATGCGGACGGCAGGGCCCGGGACGGTGACGGGGCGGCTGCGGTGTACCGCGCCAGCGCCTCATCGGCGCGGGCGCCGAACTCGGCGCGGAACTCCGCGAGCACCGCCGCCCGGTCCGGTCCCTCCGGCTGCCCGCCGAACCACAGGGCGCACTCGTGCCGGGTGGTGCCGAGCAGGATCTCGGTGCCGTTCAGCGGCGGGGATTCGCGCAGTGCCCGTGCGAGGTCAGCGGCGACGACGGCGTCGTCCGCGACGAGTTGGAAGGGCGGTCGCACGTCGCCGGCCGGCCGGGGCCGGGTCAGTACGTGCTGCTGCGCGGCCCGTATCTGCTCGGCCGGCATCAGCCGCAGCTCCTTGGGTCCTGCCGCGCCGGCCGCCGTGCGGAAGACGTCCGCGGTCGCGGCGGCTGCTTCCCGGGTCAGCGGGGCCATGCCGAGCGGCGCGCTGTGCAGCAGTGCGCGCCGGAACAGCGGGCGTACCTGCGGCAGGGCGAGCAGCGCGGCCAGCGCCTGTCCGCCGGCCGACTGCCCGGCGACCGCGATCCGTTCCGGATCCCCGCCGAACGCGGCGATCTCCGCCCGGACCCAGCGCAGCGCCGCGATCTGGTCCAGCAGGCCCGCGTTGGTGGTGAATCCGTCCGGGGACGCGGTGCGGAAGGTCAGCTCCGTGCCCGTCCCCTCGATCGTGGCGGGCTCGGCGCCCTCCGGCGCGAGGAACCCGAGTGCGCCCAGGCGGTAGTTGACCAGCACCACCACCAGGTTCTCCTGCGCCGCCAGCTCCGCGCCGTCGTAGCGCGGCAGGTCGGCGCCGCCGGTCAGGAAACTGCCGCCGGGCAGCCACACCAGGACCGGCCGCTTGCCGCCGCCGGGCCCCGGCGTCCAGACGTTCACCGTCAGGCACGCCTCGGTCTGCTCCGTCTCCGGGTCACCCATCAACGCGCCGACGGGGGACGGGAGTTGCACGGGAACGGTGCCCCGGGGCCCGTCGGCGGCCAGCGGCTCGCGCCACGGGGGCGGCGGGGCGGGCGGCGCGAAGCGCAGGAGGCCCACCGGCGGCGCCGCGTAGGGCACCCCGCGGAACGCCGCCACGCGCCCGTCCGCCCCCTCCCGCCGGCCGCGCACCGGCCCCTGGGAGATCTGCACCTGCACCTCTACGGACTCGTTCGTCACTGCCATGGCGTCGGTTCTTCCTCTGCTCTGCGTTCGTGCGGTCACCGGAGCGGTTCCGCGGTCATTTGGCCACCCGGCTGGGCACCCAGCCGGACGGCGTGTTCGCCAGCACGTGGCGGGCCAGCTCCACCCGCCGGGAGATCCCCAGCTTGGCGAAGGAGCGCCGCAGGTGGGAGTCGATGGTGTGGGTGGAAAGCGAGAGCCGGCTCGCGACTTGACGGTTCGTCAGTCCGTCGGCGACCAGGCGTACGACGCGCAGCTCCGACGGCGTCAGATTGCTCCAGCCCTCGGCAGGTTCGCCCGCCTCGGCCTCCGGCCGCCCGGCCGCCGGGCGCTCCGGCGGGCAGACCGGCTCCCCCGTGCCGCGTGCCGCCCGCGCCGCCGCGCCCTTGTCCGTGCCGGGCGCCGTGCCGGGAACCGTGCCAGGAACCGGCCGGCTGCCCAGCCACCGCTGCACCCGCTTGCGGCCCAGCGCCGCACCGCTCGTCCCGTAGATCTGCTGGGCCTCCGTCAGCCGGTCGACGGCGTCCCGCTGCTGCCCGGCCCGTAACGCCGCCACCCCGGCGTCCTCCAGCGCGGACGCCAGCGCCAGCGGGTGGCCGGCGCCCCGCAGCACGCGCACCGCCCGGCCCAGTGCCGCCAGATCACCGGCCTGGAGTCCCTGGGCGTGCAGCGCCGCCCCCGTCACGGCCGGTACGCCGGGGTTGCGCCGCGCCAGCCGTCGCGCGAGCGCCGTCACCGCCGCCGCCTGCCGGCCCGCCTCCGCCCTGCGCGCCATCCGCACCAGGTGCGGCAGGACGACGGGGTCGGCGATCAGGAACGCCACGTGCTCCCCCGGCGCCTCGTAGAGGTGCCGCAGGTGTGCCACGGCCGCGCCGGAGTGCCCCTGCGCGTCCAGGTGGACCGCGCCGGCGAACGCCACGAGCGAGCCCAGCGGTCCTGGCGTCCCGGCCTCCTCCGCCGGGACGCGGGCCAGCACACCGGCCGCCTCCCCCGGATCGTCCCGCACCGTCGCGATGAGCGACAGCATCCCGGCCAGCGCCCACTCCAGCGACGAGGTGCCGGCGCCGGCCGCCCGCAGCCCGCGCTGTGCCTCCCGCGCCGCTTCCGCCAGCCGCCCGGAGGCCCACTCCTGCTGTGCCCTGACCAGATGCAGGGCCGGCGCCTGCACCGGATGATCCCGGCCGTCACGCACCTCGCGCAGCGCGTCGGCGGCCTCCAGCGGCCGGCCGTACGAGGTCAGCGCGGAGGCCAGCCACAGCCGGAGCAGCTCTCCGGTGCCGTCCCCCGTGCTCTCCTGGGCGTGGGCGGCCACCGCCTCGCGCGCCAGGTGCGTCGAGCACGCCAGGTCGCCGCCTTCCCTGGCCGCCAGGCTGAGCGCGGCGTCGGCCAGCGCCACCACGGTCCGGTCGCCGAGCACCGCGCCCAGTTGGAGGGCGCAGCGCGCGGTGCGGTCCGCCTCCTCCCGGCCGCCGGGGCGCAACGCCGAGCAGAGCGCCTTCAGGGCGTACACCTGGGCCCGCAGGCCCTGTTGCGGCGCCACCTCCAGCAGCGCCCGCTCCAAGTGCACCGCGACCTCGCCGATGTGACCGGTGTGGACGGCGAGCACGGCCAGCTCCCGGGCCGCCCGCGCCCCGGCCGGGGTCTCCCAGCGTGCCTGGGCCAGTGCTTCCCTGAGCAGTCCGGCCGCCCGCGGCGCGTCCCCGGCCTTGGTCAGGAACCGCACCGCGGTCGCGACGGGGGCGGCGGCGACGGGTTCGTACGCGCGCAGCCGCTGGAGCAGCCGCCGCGCCGCGTCCCGGTCGCAGGACGCCGGGTCCGTGGCCGCCGCCTCCTGCCGGACGAGACCGGCGGCCGGTTCGGTGTGCTCCGTTTCGCTGCCGAGCACGGCGTGCGCGGTCACCTCGCTGCCGCGCCGCCCCTCCTCCCGGTAGGTCCTGGCCACTTCGGCGTGCAGCGCCTGGCGTACCGGGCCGAGCAGCGTGGTGTAGAGCGCCTGCCGTACGAGCGGGGCGCGGAAGGCGAGCAGCGGCCCGGTGTCGGCGAGCAGTCCTGCGTCCACCGCCTCCTGGGCCGCGGACGCCAGCCCCATGGCGGTGGTGTCGGCCAGGGCTGCGGCATGCCGCAGGGAGAACGCGTCGCCTAATAAGGAGCCGATGCGCAGCACGTCGTATGTCTTCTGCGACAGCCCGTGCCAGACGGGGGAGATGGACTCCGCGCAGCCTTCGGGCAGTTCACGGCCCCGCACCCGGGCGGTGCCGTGATCGGTCCTGATCCGGCCTGCGGCGTGCAGCAGCCGGACCAGCTTGGCCAGCAGGAAGGGGTTGCCCGCCGCGACGCCGAGCAGCCGCTCCGCCGCCGGGTCCGGTGCCCCGCCGAGCAGCCGGCCGGCCAGTTCCCGCGCCGCCGGGCCGTCCAGCGGGGCCAGCGGCACCACCTCCGCGGCCTCCTTCGCGAACTGCGTGAACGTCTCTCGCGCCGACCGTTCCCGCGGCACGTCCGTATGGGCCAGCAGCCACATGACCGGCGCGTCGGCGAGGCGGTGCACCAGATCCGTCAGCGCGGCGAGCGTCGAGGGGTCGGCCCACTGGGCACCTTCCATCGTGATGAGCAGCCCGTCACGGCCTGCCCGGCGTGCGATCAGCGTGGCGAGCCGGCCTATCAGCCGCCCCCAGCCGGTCGGCTGCTCGGGCAGAACGGCCAGTTCCTCCGCCTCGCCGGGGTCCAGGACCGGCAGCGGCCCGTCGCCGAGCGCGGCGAACAGCGGTGCCAGCGCGGCCCGCCCGGCCGGCTCGGCCACCCGTGTGCCGACCACGCCGATGCCCCGCTCCGCCGCCTCCTCGGCGGCTGCCTCCAGGAGACGGCGCTTGCCCATCCCGAAGGGCCCGGACAGCACCAGGCATCGCCCCCGGCCCGCCGCGGTGGCATCCAGACCGGACCGCAGCACCGCCAGCTCCGTCCCCCGCCCCACAAGAGGTCGTTCCCCTGTGACCGACGCCCAGCTCTCCCGCTCCATCACGCTCACCTCTCCTACGATCCGGTTACCGCTGCCGTACGGTTCTCCTGGCGTTCCGGCGCACCAACAGGCCGTCCAGGGCGTCCCAACTGGCCCGGACGATCTGCCGGGCAGCCGCCGACGCGTCCTCCGGGTGCCCGTCCTCGATCGCCTGGACCAGCGTCTCGTGCGGCTCCGCCCCGCACGCCGGCCGCAGGTCCTGCCCGCCGATGAGGTCCAGGCTGTGCTGGATGCGCCCGACGAAGAACCGGTAGCTCTCCGTCAGCGCGGCGTTGTGGGCGGCGCCGACGACGGCCAGGTGCATGGACGCGTCCCGCCGTGCGAAGTCGCCGCCCTCGCCCGCGGCTGCCCGGCGCCGCTCGCGGAGCAGCTGCCACAGCCGCGCCAGGTCCCGTTCCGTGCGGCGCTGTGCGGCGAAGCGCGCGACCTGCACGTCGAAGCAGAGCTGTACCTCGAACATGTCCCGGATTCCGGCGAGTTCGATCTCCCGGAGCATCGGGGCGGGACTGCACGTCGAGCACACGTATGTCCCCTTGCCGCGCTGCGGGGCCAGCATGCCGGTGTGCACCAGCGCGCTCACCGCCTCGCGGACGGTGGGCCGGCTCACCCCGAGCCTGGACGCCAGCTCGCCCTCGGACGGGATGCGCGAGCCGACCGGCCAACTGCCGCTCTCCAGCTCGTCGTGGAGCCGCGCGATGACTTCGTGCACGGTGCGCTGCTTGCCGATGTGCCGCAGGGTCACGTGGTGTCCTCGGTCTCAGTTGTCTGGTAACCGGTACCGGCGCCGGGGTGCTCCTGATGCTCCCGGTGACGCCGGTACGGGCCCGGTCGCCGGCGTCACCTCAACGTGAGCGACATGGCATCGGGCCGGGCGCCCGGCGGGATTCCGTCCCCGGAGGCCACTTCGGCCCCTGCCGGGGCATGGAGCTTCCGTGGCAGGGGCGCGGGGGCGGGCAGGCCCGGTCGAGCCGCCCGCCCCTGCTGCTCACCGTTCGGTGGCCGCCCCGGGAGCGGCGTCCGCCACCTGCTGACCGCCGGCTCCCTCCGGAGCCGCGCCGTCCGCGGCGGCCTGATCCTGCGCGCCGTCCGCGCCGTCGCGCCGGCGCCAGGCGGCCGTACCGCGCCATACGCACCAGGCGCCCAGCACGCCCGCGAGCCCGATGCCGCAGAGCGAGAGCCGCGCCTCACCCGCGGATTCGGGCCCGCCGAGGTGGACGAGCACCCCGGCGATGGCGGAGCCGATGGCGTTGGAGACGAGCTGGACGGTGTTGATCGCCGCGGCGGCGGTGTCGCCCTCGTCCTCCGAGCGGACGCCGCCCATGACGCGGGTGGCCACGTGCGGCCAGGCGATCCCGATGCCGGCGCCGCCCAGCAACAGGCCCACCACCCAGGCGACGACGACTCCGGCGCCCATGCCCTGGGTGGCCAGCAGTCCGGTGGCCACGAAGCCCACTGTGATGAGCAGCGGTCCGGCCGACGCCACCCGGCTCTTGTTGCGCAGCCGCGCGACGCTCGCGCTGGGAATCTCGCCCAGCGTCCAGCCCAGCGCGATGGCAGCGCCGACGAATCCGGCCAGCAGCGGGGCCAGGCCGGCCAGCCGCTGCCCGAACAGCGGGATGAACGCCTCGATCTGCGAGGCCATCGACAGCAGCGCGATGGCGGCGTAGCACCAGGGCAGCGGCGAGGAGAAGGAGAACGCCGAGCGGGGCAGGATGCGTCCGCCGCTGCGCCGGTCGTACGCCAGGCCGAGCACCAGCCCGGCCACCGCGGCCACCAGCAGCGCCACGAGCGCCGCCGTCGAGCCCACCACGTTGCCGATGCTGACCAGCAGCACCGATCCCACCAGCAGGATGACGGTCAGCGGCGACGCGACCGGGGGCACGTCGCCCGCCTTGGTCGCCGGGACGGCCAGCGGCACCACGGCCATCACCAGCACCGTCGCCACCAGCAGCGTCACCAGCGCGCCGCGCCACAGGTCGAACTGTGCGAACGCCCCGCCGACCGCCGGGCCGAGGAACGTCCCCACGCCCCACATACCGGACACCAGCGCGGTGCCGAGCGACCACAGCCGGTCCGGCAGCAGCGACCTGATCAGCGCGTATCCCAGCCCGGCCAGCAGGCCGCCGCCCAGCCCCTGCACGAACCGGCCGACCAGCATCGTCTCCATGCTCGGCGCCACCGCGCACACCACGGTGCCGACCGCGAAGGACCCCAGCGCCAGGAAGTACGCGTTCCGGGCGCCCAGCCGCGGCAGCACCGTGCTCACCAGCGTCGACGAGATCACCGACGCCAGGAGGAAGACCGTGGTCACCCAGGCGTAGAACCGTCCGCCGCCGATGTCCTGCACCGCGGCGGGCAGCAGACTCGTCGTCAGGAACACGTTCGTCGCGTACAGCCCGACACCACCGGCCAGCACCACGGCCACCCGCCGGTGCTGCCCTCCTAGTAAGTCTCCCCAACTTCCGTGCCCCGAAGGACCGTTCGCCTGCTCATCCTGCTCACCCTGATCACTGGACATGCGGCGAAGATAAAACCTCAGGAGGACATGAGGTCAACCCCGTATCGTCCGGGGCATGTCGAACGCCCATCAGCTGCTCACCGTCGGGGAAGCCGCCCACCGCAGCGGGGCCACGGTCGCCGCCCTCCACCACTACGAGGACCTCGGCCTGCTCACCCCCCAGCGCACCGCGGGCAACCAACGCCGCTACCCCCGTCACCTGTTGCGCCGTATCGCCCTGATCCGCATGGCCTCCGGCGTCGGCATTCCCCTGGCCGACATCCGCGACGCGATGCATTCCCTCCCCGAGGACCGCGCTCCCAATCGCCTCGAATGGGAACACCTCACCGGCCTCTGGCGGGAAGCCATCGAGGAACGTATTCAGACCCTCCAGCAGATGCGCTCCCAGTTCATCGAATGCATCGGCTGCGGCTGCCTTTCCATGAACCGCTGCACCATCGTCAACCCCAACGACGAACTGGCCCCGCCGGGGACGGCATTGGAACTCGGGGAGGGAAAGCGACGGCAACGGAAGAGCTGAGATCCACAGTTACCCATTCGTAATGTACGGGAACTCCCCCACCCGGCTCACTTACATCACATTCCTTCAAAACCTGACATATCGCCATTGCGTTCCCTTCTCCGCGCTGGCAAAGTGATCTTTCGTCCGGCATATTCCAGACGAAATCAACGGGAGGACGCACCACAATGCGTAAGTTCAAGATCCTCGGAGCACTGGCTGGAGCGGCACTTGTCGCCGGGACGGTGGCAGCCACCCCCGCAAGCGCCGCCAGCGGCAGCGACGTTTCCCTGCGCAGTGTCAAGCGCGGCAGCGTCACTTGCTTCAATTACTCGTGGAACCCGGCCGGAATAGCCACCTACACGGTGTACTACCACAACACGTGCAAGGGCAGGCACGGCTTTTACGTGACGACCAATTCCGGGCTCTCCCACGAGTGCATTTCGGTGGCGGGGGGCGCGAAGGGCCACAAGGCGTTCGTCACGAAGCCGATCAAGTTCGCGTACAAGAAGAGCTGCTGAGCGTCAGTGAGTTCTTCTCGCCGGGCCCAACGGGCAGGCGAGAATCTCCTGCGCGGCCGGCCTGCGTAGCCAGGCCGGCCGGTAGAGCCCTCCCCTCGTGGGCACCGGATTTCACGGTTGCCCACGAGGGGAGGGCTCTCTGCTCGTGGCCGGTGACGGTGGCCGGAGCCCCAGCAGGCTGACGGCCACGCTTCCCAGGGTCGGGCCGACGGCCGTGGCGGTCCACGTGATGGACTCGAAGAGCCGCTGAGCCGACGTGCGGACCAATTGCTCAGCGAGTGCTTCTGCGACAGCATCGCACCTGGTCACAGGGGGTAAATCAGTTGTAGCCGCGATCGGTTTCGTGTGCCACGGTGAGCTGTATGGAGGGGAATCAGCGCAGCCGTGCTCATCAAGACCACCGCCATCACGACCCGCACGGGCCCGGTCGCAGGGGCAGCCCCTCGCCGGCCGGGTTGCGGCACCGGATCGCCCACCTCGTCAGGCCACACCGTCACGAGGCCGGTGACAAGGTCGACGCGGCGATGGAGACCTCCAGGGCGGGGATGCGCACGCTGTGTATCTCCCTGGCCGTCCTCGGTCTGACCACCGCCGTCCAGGCCATGATCGTCGCCCTGTCCGGGTCGGTGGCGCTCCTCGGCGACACCATCCACAACGCCGCCGACGCACTGACCGCCGTCCCGCTCGGCATCGCCTTCGTCCTCGGACGCCGGGCGGCCAACCGCCGCTACACCTACGGCTACGGCCGTGCCGAGGACCTGGCCGGTCTGCTCATCGTGACGACGATCGCCGCCTCCGCCGCCCTGGCCGCCTGGGTGGCCGTCGACCGGTTGCTCAGCCCCCGCGACATCACCCACCTGTGGGCGGTGGCCGCCGCCGCGCTGGCCGGGTTCGTCGGCAACGAGTGGGTGGCCCGCTACCGCATCCGCACGGGCCGGCGGATCGGCTCCGCCGCGCTGGTCGCCGACGGTCTGCACGCCCGCACCGACGGGTTCACGTCGCTGGCCGTTCTCCTGGGAGCCGGTGGTGCGGCGCTCGGCTGGCACGTCGCCGACCCGGTCATCGGCCTGCTCATCACCGTCGCCATCCTGCTGGTGCTCAAGGACGCGGCCCGCGAGGTGTACCGGCGGCTGATGGACTCCGTCGATCCCGGCCTGGTCGAGGACGCGGAGCACACGCTGCGTGGGGTCGACGGGGTGCTGGGTGTCGGGCAGGTGAGGATGCGGTGGATCGGTCACGCCCTGCGCGCCGAGGCCGACATCGTGGTCGCCCCGCACCTGACCGTCGTCCGTGCTCATGAGGTGGCCGTCACCGCCGAGCACGCCCTGATCCACGCGATCCCGAGGCTGACCGCGGCAACCCTCCACACCGACCACGCCCCCACCGGCGCAACCGACCCGCACGCGGCCCTGTCCCACCACGGCGAGCGGCCCGGCGCGCCGGCGGTGGGACCGGCCCGGACCGGCCGGTGGACGAAGGCCGGCCGGGCGGGCAGCGGTTGCCCCACCCCGTAAGGACATCCCGTAAGAAACGGCCGACGACTCCTCAGTCCTGGTCCGCGTCGTCCGCCGGATGGGGAAGCAGGGGGAAGAGCCGGGTGATCAGTGCCACCGGCCGGGCGCCGTCGGGCCGGGCCAGGGGGCGTAGTTCGCGGTCTTCGTAGGGCGCGAGCGCTCGTCGGACCACGTCCGCGACCCGGCTCATCTCTTCGGGCGTCAGGTAGGCGACGGCGCTGAAGGCTTCGTCGTGACGCCATTCGGGAGGCGCCCCGTCCCGCTGGGTCAGCCAGCGTTGCCAGCTCTCGTCCTCAAGCCCCCGGGCCAGGTCGCCGAACTGCTCGGCCGGGGGCCCGTCGGCAGCGGGCGTGCGCTGCCGCAGCCGCCAGGGGCGTGCGCGGCCCCCGCTGTGGGGGGCTTCTTCGATATGTCCGTGGCGCGCGAGCTGGCGCAGGTGGAAGGAGCAGAGACCGGAGCTGTAGCCCAGCCGGGAGGCGGCTTCGGTCGCCGTGACGGCGCCGACTTCGGCGAGCAGGTCCAGCAGGGCGGTGCGGACCTCGTGCTCGCGCAGTTCCTCGTCGGCGCCGCGCGTCCGGTCGTGCGGAATGTTGACGTCCTCATCAGTCACTTTGCAAAGTCTGCTACTTTGCAAAGCGCTTGGCAAGGAGTCCGTACTGGAAGGCGTCAGGCCGCGGCGACGCCCGCGGCAGCTGTGGCGTGCGCAGAAGGAGAGGCAGCTATGTCCGTTCGTCACGAGCGGCCCCGTTCCGTCGACCGGCGGGTCCGCGTGCAGGGGCGCCCCGTCGACTCCTATCCGGCTCTGCCGCCGGAGGCGGAACGCGGTGCGGTGCGCCGGATCACGGAGGTGGGCGAGGAGATCCTGAGCCGTCCGTGCCAGGAGGTGACCGCCTTCGGCTCCCCCGCGCTGTCGAGCCTGATCGACGACATGTTCCTGACGATGCATGTGGCCGACGGGGCGGGTCTGGCCGCGAACCAAGTGGACGTCGGCCTGCGGCTGTTCGTGTACGACTGCCCGGACGAGTACGGAATCCGGCACACCGGCCACATCGCCAACCCGGTCCTGGACCTGCCCGCTCCTGGCGACCGCCGGCTCGTCGACGACTTCGAGGGCTGCCTGTCCGTCCCCGGCGCCGGCAAGTCGGTCCCCCGCACCGACCACGCCGTCGTCCGCGGGTTCGACAAGGAAGGCGCCCCGCTCGTCATCGAGGGGACGGGGTACTTCGCCCGGTGCCTGCAACACGAGACCGACCATCTCCTCGGCCACACCTATCTCGACCGGCTCTCCAAACGGGACCGCAAGGACGCCCTGCGTCAGATGACGGACCGCCGCGAGGAAGTCTTCGCCCGGCGTGCGGCCAAAGCCGCCGGTCTGGAGCGGTAGGAGCCGCGGGCCCGACGGCTGCGGGCGGGCGGATTCACGGCCGGCCACCCCACCGGCGAGGCCCGGCTCCCCCTCGCCCGCCCGAGGACACGGGGCCTCGGGCGGGCGGTCAGCTCACCGCTCCAGCGGCGCCGTTCGCCGTCTCAGCAGCTCAGGTTGTCGCCGGGGACGGTCCCCAGGATCTGCACGAAGCTCTGGTAGCTGTTGATCCGGCTCTGCACCTGTCCGGGGTTGCCGCCGTTGCACTCGATGGTTCCGTTGATGCTGCGGATCGTCTCGCCGAAGCCCTTGCCGTTGACCATCGCGTCGTGCGGCGTCATGGTGCCGGGGCCGGTCTGGGTGTTCCAGTACCACAGCGCCGTCTTCCAGGCCACGGCGGCATCCTGCTCCACCAGCGAGGGGTTGTTCAGCAGGTCGATGCCGAGCGCGTCGCCCGCCGCCTTGTAGTTGAAGTTCCAGCTCAGCTGGATCGGGCCGCGGCCGTAGTACGCGGCCTGGCCCGCGGGGCAGCCGTAGGGCTGGGTGGCGTCGCAGTAGTGCGGGTAGTTGCCGGTGTTCTGCTCCACGACGTAGACGAGACCGCCGGTCTCATGGCTGACGTTCGCGAGGAAGGCCGCGGCCTCCTGACGCTTGACGGTGTCGCTGCCGGTGTTCGCGAACTCCGGGTAGGCGCTGAGCGCGTCGGTAAGACCCTGGTAGGTGTAGAACGCGTTCCGGTTCGGGAACATCTGGTTGAACTGGGCTTCGCTGACGACGAAGCCCTCGGCCTTGGTCCTGGCCCCGGCGCCCTCACAGGCGTGGCCGGCCTGGGCATGCGCGGACGGGGAACAGCCGGACGCGGCCCCCGCGGGCGCGGCCGGCACCATGACGGCCACTCCCACGGCCAGGGCCGCGGCGCTCAGCAGTGCGGCGATACGTGATCTCATCGAGGAACTCCTTCGTGCGGCTGCACGCCCGCCGGGCACCGGAGCCCGGACCTCACGCCGGGCGCCGAACGCCGGGCGGGAAGCAGCCGCTGTGGGGGAATTGCCTTACCGAGCTGATCTGTTGGCGGCATCGCCGAAGGGCCGGAGGGATGCCGCGGCACGCTGGACAGGACCGCATGGCCGGGCCGTGAGGCCGGGCTGCGGTCTAGACCAACTTCAGGCTAGAGGTGCCGCGCCGAGAACGTCCATACCGCGTCAGAGGGAAGCGAGATCGGCCGTCCATCCGAGCGGGACAACCTCAAGTGGCCGTGCATCGTGGCGAGTTGCTGCGGGATGCGCTCTACCGCAGTTGCCACGGCGGGCGGAAGGAGTTCATGTGCCGTCACGGCGGGGACGGCAGGGCGCCCGGCCTGCGGGGGAAGGTCGCAGGCCGGGCGCCGGATCATGGGGCTTCGGTGGCTCAGTCCTCGTAGTAGTTGTTGACGACCACGTCGGGCTCGTCGTCGTCGAACGCCTCGTTGAGCAGCGCGCCGCCGACCAGACCGGCCGCGCCGGCGCCGATGAGCGCGCCCGTGCCGAAGCGGCGTCCCTGCTGCTGGCCCTGCTGCTGCGGGTACTCCTGCTGCATCGGCTGCGGGTAGCCCTGCTGCGCCGGCGGATAGCCGGGCTGGGCCGGCTGCGGGTACCCCGCCTGGGGCTCGGTGTAGTACGGCGGCGGTGTGCTCTGCACGCGCTGGGCGCAGCTCCCGCACGCCTGGATCTGCCGCGGTACGCCCCACTGCGGTGACCACGTCACGGGCGTCATGCCGGGGCCGTGGTGGGGGTCGAAGAAGCACGTCATGGGGGAACTCCCTGCTGGTTGCTGTGAGATGGCGGCGGAGCCGGGCACGGGTGCCTCCCAGCCGGCGGCGGCCCCCGCTGCCGGGGCGGCGGGCGGCTCGGGGGGCGGGGCGGGCATCGCGGGCGGGGCGGGGGCGGCCGGTTCCGCGCGCAGGACGTCGACGCCGAAGTCCTGCGCGATGCCCGCGAGTCCGGAGGCGTAGCCCTGGCCGATGGCGCGGAACTTCCAGTCCGAGCCGTGGCGGTACAGCTCACCGAAGATCATCGCGGTCTCGGTTGCGGCGTCGCCCCGCAGTTCGTAGCGGACGATTTCGGTGCCGCTGGTCCGGTCGGTCACGCGGATGTGGGCGCTGCGGACCTGGCCGAAGTTCTGGCCGCGCTGCTCGGCCTCGTAGAGGGAGACCGGGAAGACGATCTTCGCCACCTCGGGGGGAACGGCGCCGAGCTCGACGTGGATCTGCTCGTCGTCCCCGCCGCCCGCGCCGGCCGCGCCGCTCCCCGAGTGCCGCACCGAACCGTCCGGGCTGCGGAGGTTGTTGAAGAAGACGAAGTGCTGGTCGGAAAGGACCTTCCCGGATTGGTCGCACAGCAGAGCGCTGGCGTCCAGGTCGAAGCCGGCACCTCCCACCTGCCAGCCGAGCCCGACGCTCACCTCGGTCAGGCCGGGGGCCTGTTTGCCGAGCGACACATTGCCGCCCTTGGTCAGGGCCACACTCATCTGCTTCCTCCACAACTGTGCTGGCTTCCGGCGTCCTTCGGCTTCAACGCGGCGGAAATCGCCAGGGTTCCTGGCTTGCGCAAATCCTAAAGTAAGTGCCGCGGCTCAGGGCGCGGTGGCTCTCCCGGCGGCGGCCCAGTTCTCGTGCAGGCGGTCCAGATACGAGCGGGCCTGCCCGCCGGGTGTCACGCCGCGCGCGAAGGCCAGCATGTTGCCCGCCCCCGCGTTGTAGCCGAGCGCCAGCAGGTCCTGACGCGAGTGCGCGGCGGGCCACTTCGGGGGCAACTGCCGTGCCAGGTCATGCAGATACCAGGCAGCCGCCTCAACGGCCAGGTCCCGGTCATCGGGCAGCTCCTCCCACCTCCGGTCGGCGAAGTCCCGTCCCTTGCGGGTCTCGTCGAAGGCGGCGCGGTGCATGTTCGCGATGCCGAATGCCGCGTCGGATTTGTAGTGCTGCCAGGCGCGCTCCAGCTCCGGGTCGTGGGGCTTGTACGCCTCGCAGTACAGGATCGCCATCAGCAACCGCGGCTCGACGCCGGCCCGCGCGGCGTACTTGCGGACCTGCGGGGCGTAGTCGGCGGGGTCGTAGGCAGAGGAGGGGCGGGAGGTGCCGCCGGCGCCGGGTGTGGCGGAGGGCTCCGTATGAGGTGCGGTGGGGTGCCGTGGGGCGTGACCCTCGTGGGCCACGCCCCAGATGACCAGGGCGAAGGTCGGTACGGCGAGCCAGCGCCAGTGCCGCCGCGAATCAGCCATGTGCCGCTCTCCCACGTAGGTGTCGCTCCGGGCCCCCGTCTTGGTTCCATGATTGCGCAAGGGATGAATTATGCGTGGGGTGAGCGCGGAGTGCGGCAACGTCTCGTCCGCGTGGCGGTCCCGGTCCGCTACGGGAGTGCGGACGTCTCTGCCGTGCCGCTGCCCGCGGCGTGCCCGCCTCCGGCTGCCGGCAGGCGCACGGCCACACGGCTGTCCTCGGCGAGCACCACGATGGCGTCGCGTTCCTCCAGCGACAACGGCGCGGTTTTGGCAGGGTTCAGGAAGACGCCGTACGTCGGAGCTTCGTCACTGTGGCGGGCGATCCGGTAGCCGATGGCCGTCTCGCCCCGCTGCCTGGCCGCCTCGACGACCGTCGCGAAGTTCACCGTCGTACCGGGTGTGAGGTAACTGGCGGCGGGCTTGAGGTAGATCTCCGATCCCTCCGGGTCGAAGAGGTCGGTGAACACGGCGTACAGGTTGCGGTCCTCGACGAGCTGGGTCAGCAGGAGGCTGATCACCTTGGTGCTGACGATGAAGTCGTCCGCCTTGGTGACCTGGGCGATCTCGCGGTTGGCGTCGCTGTTCATCTCGGTGACGATCGAGTACGGGCTGCCTGACCTGATCGCGATGTCCCGCAGGTGAAGGAGCGTCACCAGGGTGTGGTCGTCGGCGCGTTCGGCGTCGATGTCGTCATCGGTCAGCACGATGATGTGCCGGTAGCCCTCCAGGCCGAGGGATTCCAGCGAGGTCCTGAGGGTCGGTTTGCAGGGCTTGTAGCCCACCGTGAGGTTCTCCAGGTGCTGCCGGAAGGCGTCGTCGGGCTGCCGGGAGGCCGCGATGTCGAGCAGCGAGCCGGGCTCCACCAGGCGGTCGAGCAGCATGATGATTTTGGGTGCCCGGGAGTTCCAGCCGATCACGAGTGTGCGGTCCGGTACCGGCAGCCGGCCGGGGGACGAGGTGATCGCCGGCTCGATGACGGGAGGCGGGGTGTCCGACAGCGTGATGAGGAGGTCGTCCTCGGCGACCACCAGCACGTCGTCATCGGCGACGATGACCGTATCCATCGGAGGATTGACCAGAATCTCCCCACTCGCCCTGCGCAATCCGGCCGGAATGCCGAGAGCGAATCTGTTGAGCGCCTCCCCGTACGTGATGCCGGCCAGCGCGGTCGCAGGGTAGGGGTAGAACTCGTTGCCGACGAAGCTGAGCAGCTCGTTGAAGACGGTGGACAGGCCGGACTGCCGGTGCGACTGCACGATCAGGCGTACGGCGATGTCGTCGGCGTCGATCACCAGAGCGGTCTCGCCCGCGGCCAGCCGGGCCGCCGCGGTGTTGGCCGAATTCTGCACGGCCGCCACGACGTGCGGACGCGCGCCCTTCCAGCGGCGGCTGTTGAGGAGCAGCAGCACCTTGATGACGTCGGTGTCGTTGTCGTCCCCGACGGGAGGCAGCACCATGATGGACTTGGCCGCGTCCAGGCTCACCAACTCCAGATCCGCCCGCTGAAGGGGGCTGCCGGATCGGCAGACCACCCGGGTGCGGCCGGTTTCCGGGATGCGCCTGCGGATCTCGCTCTCCATCTCGACCTTGTCCCGGTCGGCGAGGATGACGACGCACGAGCGCCGTTCGCTCTGGTTGGCCTCCACCAACTCCGCGATCACCGTGAACACTTGCTCCGACCAGCCCAGCACAATCGTGTGCCCACGCTCGATCAGCCGCGATTTGCCCCGTCGTAATTCCTGGATCCTGGCCTCCAGGCCGGTGGTCAGCACACCGATGAGCGCGCTGACGATGAAGATCCCGCCGACGGTCACCGTCAGCATGAGGCCCAGGAACAGCGGCCCGCCGGCGTCCCCGCCCATCGTGCCGGGGTCGAGGGTGCGCAGCAGGCTCATCCAGGCCACGCCTGGCCAGCCGCCGTTCTGCTCGGTGTCCTCGTCGGTGAGCAGCACCACCAGGCCGGTCACGACGGCTATCAGCACGACGGACGCCAGGCCCAGCCAGCCGATCAGGGCCGGTGTCCCCCGGTCCATCGTCGCGTCGAACCAGTACCGCAATCGGTCCCGCAGTCTCGTACGCACTACAGAAGACCTCGCCCTCCGCCACCGGGGCCGCCGAACGTCGGCGGCGCCGTCATCACTACCGTCCTGAAGATCATTTAACCCTGATCCGCACGGTCGATGTACCGGGCGCACACGTGGCCGAGTGGGCGCCGCCGAGCCCTCTCGCTTCCCCAGCGCTTCCGCAACGGGCCGACCAGCCAAGGGAGTTGACCGTCCGGTCTCACCTTCGGGGCTCAACACCGGCCCCCGTGGCTCCCGTTCGGGGTCAGCCGCGGAGGAAGTACAGGACGGTCGTGGTGCCGGCCGAGGCCACGAGGAGCCGGCGCAGTATCCGGGCGGGGAGGCGGCGGGCGAGGTGGGCGCCGCCGAAGCCGCCCACCACCGCGCCGGCCAGCATGGTGACGAGGATCAGCGGCGATGCCAGAGCGTCGGAGGTGACGAGGAGGAGCACGGTCGCGCTGACGTAGACGGCCGCGAGCTGGGTGACCCGCATCGGGTTGCTGACCGCCGCGTCGAGGCCGAGGCCGACGCTCCACAGGGCCAGCATCATGATGCCTACGGCACCGCCGAAGTATCCCCCGTAGACGGCGAGGACGAACTGGCCGATCAGCACGGCCCGCGGACTCATCCCGACCGGCCGGTCGAGCGCGCCGCTCAGCGCCCGGGAGAGACGGCTCCCGAAGGCGACGAGCAGCGTGGCGAAGGCGAGCAGCCAGGGCACCGCGGCCTCGAACGACGCCGCGGGCAGCGCCAGCATGAGACCGGCGCCGACCGCGCTCCCGGCCATGCTGGTCAGGGTCAGCGCCTTCGTGGACGCGCCTCCCACCGGGGCGAGTTCGCGTCGGCAGACCGATGCGCTGACCACGGCACCGGGTACGAGGGCGATGGTGGACGACGCGTTCGCCGTGACGGGTGGCAGGCCGGCCGCCACCAGCGCGGGCAGCGCGACGAACTTGCCACCGCCGCCGATGGCGTTCAGCACGCCGGCGCCTGTGCCTGCCAACAGGACGAGCAATATCTCTGACACCCGCCGATGGTCGCCCGGTGACCGGCGGGCCCACAATGCGTATTCGACGTACCTGGCATTAGGCAGTGCCATAGGCTCAGCAGGGTGCGCTACGACTTTGACGACCTGCGGCTGTTCCTCGACATCGTGGCGGAGGGGTCGATCACGGCGGGCGCTCGCCGGATGCACCTGAGCCTGCCGTCGGCCAGCGCCAGGGTGCGTTCGCTTGAACACCACGCGGGTGTGGCCCTGCTGATCCGCGGCCGGAGGGGCGTGCGGCCCACTCCCGCGGGGACGGCCCTGGCCCGGCACGCCCGCGAGGTCCTGGCGCAGACGGCGCGCCTGGAGAGCGCCGTCGCGAGCTACACCCGGTCCCCGGCCGCTCCGCTGACCCTGCTGGCCGGCGGCTCCGCGATGCACCGTCTCGTACCGCAGGCCCTGGTGTCGTTCCTGCGGGCGCATCCCGACGCCGATGTCACGGTCTCCGAGAGCCGCACTCCGCAGACGGTGCGGACACTGGCCGACGGCGAGGCGGATCTGGGTGTCGTCGTCGACGACGAGGCACGCGGCTGCGGCCTGGCCATGGAATCACTCGGTGACGACTCCCTCGTGGTGATCGGCCAGGCCGGCGGGATTCTCGCGGGCCGCACCTCGCTGGCCTATCGCGAGGTCGCCGAGCATCCCCTCGTCGGGCTCGATACCGACTCCTCGCTGCGGCGCTGGATCGAGAAGCACCTCGGCCCGCACACTCCGGTCGTGCGGTACCGCACCAGCGTCGCCGACCTCAACGTCCTCGTCGGCCTGGTGGCCGCCGGAGTCGGGCTCGCGGTCGTACCGCGCCGCGCCATCGATCCCGGCCTGCCGCTCGACGTGTGCGCACTCCAGGACCCGTGGGCCCGCCGCCGCCACCTCCTCGCCCGGGGCGTCAGCGACCGGGCGCCGTCGGCGGCCACGGAGGCGCTCGCCGCACACCTGCGGCAGGCGGCGCTGTCCCTGCCGGCGCCCCCAGCGGCGGCCCCGCCCGCGTAGCGGCTGCGCCGCCCCGGGCACGACTCCAGGCGCCTGCCGCAGGGCGTTCAGGGCCGCTCCGCGATGGCGCCGTGAGAGCGGGGGCCGGATGCGCTTGCGCCGTCCCAGGAAAAGATCTGCGTGGCGAGGTCGACGAGGATGCGGGACGCCTCGGCGCGGTCGTACAGCGATCTGTGCACCAGCAGGGACAGTTCCACCCGGTTCTCCTCGCCGAGCAGGACCTCCAGGTTCAGATCGGCGTCGTTGTCGAGCTTCGCGGGATCCCTCGGGCGGACGGTCATCTCCGGCAGGCCGGCGGTCTGCTGCCATACCTGCGAGGTGACCGGCGACGCGAAGTAGCTGTACGAGACCGAGAGGCGGACGGGGCTGCCGCGCCGCGTCTCCTCGGCGGCCTTGGCGAGCTGTGCGTCCCGGTAGGAGTGCCGGGCGAACTCCCAGGCGTCGGTGTACGCGTCCCGCGCCGCGTGGAGCGCCTCCCGGGTCGTGCGCGCACACGACAGGTCGACGGCGGCGAGCGACCGCTGGAAGAAGCAGCCGACGGCGGTGGGATGGGCGGGGGGCCGGGTGGAGAAGGCCGAACGGATGACGAGGGCCGGCTGCCCCGAGAGTGTTTTCAGCAGCACCGCGAACGCGCCGAAATAGACGACCGACGGCACCACCCGATATCTGACCGACAGCCTCTCGACCGCGGCGTGCAGCCGGGCCGAGCCGAGCGCCAACCGCCAGTACACGGGCTCCGGTTCGGCCGATCCCCCGTCGGCGGTGAGCGGGAGCGGGCGGAAGGCGGGAAAGAGCGTCCGCGGCACTTTCCGCAGACACCTCTCCAGGTGGGAGGCGGCGCTCGCGCGGTACGTCAGCTCCTCGGCGGAGTGGTCGAGGCGTGCCTGATCGGTGGGCGTCCAGGGTTCCCCCTCCCCCGGGCCGTCCGGCGGGTCTCCCGTACCGGCGCCGGCGAGCAGCGACGTGAAGTCCTCCCACAGCCGCTCGATGCTCGCGGCGTCCACCGCGATGTGATGGAAGACGGCGATCAGCCGCCCCGCCGTCCCGTCGCCGGTGACGTGCAGAAATCTCACCGGACGCTCCCGCTCCGGGTCGATGTCCCGCGCGGCCGTCCGGGCGAGCAGGGCAGGGAAGTCCTCGCCGGGGCGGAGAGCCTGCGACTCCACGGCGCTGTGCCCGTCCGGTGGATGGACCAGTTGGACGGGCCGACCGTCACCGCCGACCGGGAACGTCGTCCGCAGTGCCTGGTGGCGTCGGATCAGTGCCCGCACGGCGGAGACCACCCGCGCGTGCGTGCAGCCCGCGGGAAGCGCCCAGACCACGGGGATCCTGGTGTTGATGCGGGGGTGCTCGTACCGGCCGTACCAGTAGTGCTCCTGCCCCCACATCAGCGGCACGGGCTCCATCTCGGCTGCCTCCCGGGCGCTCGTGTCAGACGCTCTTGCGGAACACCGTGATGTAGCGGCCGGGGTTCCCCTGGTACGGCGCGCCCGTCCATCCCGCCCACCGGCCGGCGAGCTCAAGACCGGCGATCCGCGCCATCAGGTCGAGTTCGGACGGCCATACGTAGCGGTACGACATGGGGTAGAACTGCACGCCGGTTTTGGTCACCACCATCTGCTGGCGGTTGACGCGCTGGCCTGCGCGGTCGTGCTCCGCGGCGACGAGGACGGCCGAGTCGGCCGCGGCGCGCATCGTCTCAGCGAAGGTCGACTGGGCGTAGTGAGCGGGGCTGAGCAGCGACAGCTGAAGGACGAACGAGCCGCCGGGGTCGAGCCGGGCGGCGACGTTCTCGAAGCAGCGGACCTGCTCGTCCTGGGTCAGCAGCAGCATGAACGTGTTGAGGACGCAGTAGACGACGCCGAACGTTCCGGGCGCCGGAACCTCGGCGAAGTCTCCGATGACCACGTCGATGTCCGCGGCGTCGGGTTTGCGGCGGAGCTGGTCAGCCATCGGCTCGGAGGAGTCGATTCCCACCACCTGCACTCCGCGTCGCGCCAGGGGGACGGCGACCCGGCCGCTTCCCACGCCGAGTTCCAGGGCCCTCCCCCGGCCCGCCAGTTCCGCGAGGAAACCGGCGGCTTCCTCCGCGTCCCGGGCCGTCGCCCAGCCGAGACCGTCGTAGTCCTCCACCCGGTCCCAGCACTCCGTGTTGCCGTACGACTCCATGGTCTGGTCCTCCCCACTCGGTGATGCCGGATCCGGCGCCTCGTTCGGGCGCGGGCTACTGCTCGGCCAGGGGCTTCATCTCGGTCCACACCGCGTCCACATGGGCGAGGCACTCCCGCTCCGAGCCGCGGAAGCCCTCTTCCCGCCAGCCGGCGGGGAGGGCGCGGGACACGTCCCAGATCGAGTACTGGCGGGTGTCGTTGACCACCACCGCGTAGGTGAGGTCATCGGCCGGGTTCATCGCGTGCCTCCTCGGGTGAAGGGATCCCGGCCCTGCCGGTCACGGGATCCTTGTCCTGTGCCGCTCGGCCGGTACGCAGCAGGCCCCAGCCCGCCACCGGCACCAGCAGCGCCGTCAGCAGACCCGACACCGCCAGGCTCGGCCGTACGCCGAGCAGTTGCACCAACGGCCCGCCGAGCGACAGGCCGGCCGGGGCCGCGAGACTCGTGCCCGCGGCCCAGAGCGTGACGACGGGCTGCTGCTCCATTTCGTTGAGGGTGGATTGCAGGAACGTGTAGACGAGCGGGGTGAACGGTGCCCATACCAGGCCGCCGAGCGTGAAGACCACGGCGGCCGGCCAGAAGTCCCCGGCCGTCGCGAGACCGATGGGGCACAGTGCCCACAGCGCGATCGCGGTCACCAGGGTGGGCTGGACCGGGAGCCTGCGCAGCTGGTTGATGCCCAGCGCGCCGACGAAGGCGCCGGCGCCGAACATGCCCCAGAGCAGGCCGAGTCCGGCGCCGTCGGCGTCCAGCGGCCCCCGGACCAGCAGGGGCAGAGCGATCTCGACCGGCATGTAGAAGAAGTTGAAGCAGCAGACCACGACGAAGAGCCGGGCGGCCTGCGAGTTGGCGCGCAGCACCCGCCATCCCGAGACCGGGCCCGCCGCCCCGTGATCGTCGCCGTTCTTCTCGCTGTGCGGCGCGGGCCGCCCGGCGGACGGCGGCCTGGGTACCACGGTCGCCACCACGACCAGGAGCAGCAGAGCGGCGGCACCGTCGAAGAGCAGCGCCAGGCCGGGGCCCTTCGTCACGACCAGCAGTCCGCCGATCACGGGGCCCGCGATGTACTGGGCACCGCTGCTGACCGAGCCGAGCAGGCCGTTGACCGCCAACCGGCCTTCGGCGCCCACCATTCCGGTGGCGAGCAGCCGTCGGCTGCTGCTGCCGACGAGCCGGAAGGAGGAGCCCATCAGCAGCCCGACGATGAGTAAGGGCAGGCTCAGCGCGTCCGTCAGCGCGAGCACGCCCAGGGTTCCCGAGACGAGGGACCGCAGCACACAGTCGGTCAGCAGCAGCACGCGGGGCGGCGGCCTTCTGCGGCCGAGGCCCATCGCCAGCGAGAGCACGGTGGCCAGCACGAAGGGTGCCGTCGCCACCAGGGACACGGCGAGCGAGGCGGGAAACGTGCCGTGGATCCTGAGCGCCTCCATCGGCAGCGCGACGATGATCATGCCGTTGGCGATCTGCGAGAACATGTCTCCCAGCAGCAGCGCGGCCAGTCGGCGGTCGGCGAGTACCTGACCGTACGAGAGGGCGCCGGGCGGCTCAGTCGCTGTTCTTTTCATGGATCCTTCCCACGCGTGCCACGAAGTCGCCGAAGCAGTCCGCCTCCAGGACGGTGCGTGTGCGCAGGACGAGGTCCAGCGCGGCGCCCGTCTTGGCCGCGATCCGCGCGGCGTCCATCGAACGCCCGCCGAGCGCGAAGAAGTCGTCCTCGTCGTCCAGGTCGTCGACGCCGAGTACCTCCTGCCACGCCTGGTGTGCCGCCGCCCGCACAGCTGGGGGGACTTCGGCCGACGGGCCGGGTGCCGGGTCCGCGGACGGGCCTGCGGGGGCGGGCGCCGGTTCCGTCGTCGGCAGGGTGGCGAGCGGGGCGTCGAGGTCGTCCAGGAGTGCCTGGAGCGTGTCGAGCACCCGGTCCGCCAGGAGTCCGGCCGATTCCGGTGACCGGGTGGCGGTCGGGTACTCGACGCGCATGATCGTGGTGTCGGCCGTCTCGATCCAGGCGATGAGCAGCTCGCACTTGGCGGTGCGGCCGGGGAGCCAGTGCGGCGTCCAGGACAGTCCCGCCCGGCCGTGCAGGGGGTCGGGCAGCCGGACGTGGTCCAGGATCGTCCGGGTGTAGCGGTCGTGCGCCGCCCGGTGCTGCGGCACCGATGCGACCACCTGCTCCAGCGGGACCGCCCGGTGCTCCCAGGCTTCGGCGCACGCCGTACGCACCTGCTCGACGTACGTCCGGCGCGACGCCCCGGCCGGCAGTTCCAGCGGGATGGGCAGGGTGTGGACGAGGTTGCCGATCAGTCTTTCCGTGCCGGGGGTGCGTACCGACATCGGGGCCGCCAGCACGGTGTCGGCGGGCAGCGAAGCGGGACGCAGGGCGGCGCTCAGTGCGGCGACGAGGAGCATGAAGGGGGTGCATCCGAGCCGCGGCGCGGTGCTGCGCAGGGTGTCGACGACCGTGGCGGGCACCGGTCGTTCGAGAACGGCGCCGGGCCGGGACGCCATGCCGGGGGCCGGGTCGCCGGGCGGGGCGGCCGTGGCGAGCCGGTTCGCCCAGTGGTCGACGGAGTCGCGGAACCGGGTGCCCGCCCACCGGCCGCGCTCCGCGCGTACGTACTCCGGGTAGGTCACGGCGGGTGGCTGCGGCGCGGGGGTCGCACCGCCCAGCGCGGTCTCGTACGCGGTGAAGAGCGCGTGGAGGAGGATGCCGGTGCTCGCACCGTCCCAGATGAGGTGGTGGACCGCGAGGACGAACACCGCGCGCGTGGGTGACAGCCGGTGGAGGCGGGCCCGTGCCAAGGGCCCGTTGCCGAGGTCGAAGGGCGCGAACAGGCCATCGGCGTCCGCCAGGGCGATGACGTCGTCCCGCGTGTGCACACCGGCCCCGCACGTCACCTCGGTGAGGCCGGGCCCGGCATCGGCGCCGGTCCGCACCACTTGGACGGGGCCGGAATCCCCCGTCACGAAGACGGTGCGGAGCGCGTCCTGGTCCCGTACGACCGTGTGCAGGGCGCTGCGGAGCGCCGCGCTGTCGAGTGGACCCGACAGGTCGAAGGCGACGGTCTCGACGTAGGTGGCGGACTCCGGGGTGAGGCGGTCGTGCAGCCACATGCTGCGCTGGCTGCCGGAGAGCGGTACGGCGCGCGGCGGCTCCCGGTCCTGTCCGGGTGTGCTCCCGTGCCGGGCGGCGAGTGCGCGCAGCCGGCGCCGGGCCGACTCCGGGTCCTGGGCGGCCGGTGCGCGGTTCATGGTCCCTCCGTCCGCTCGATGACCGTCAGCAGGTCGGCGACCTCGTCGTCGCTGAGCCCGTCGATCCACCGTGTGTCCGCCGCCCGCGGTGCCGGGTCCGCTGCCGTCTCCGGCGCGGGGGCCGCGGGCAGCGTGGACAGCAGGGAGGCGAGTTGCCGGGGAGTGCGCTCCGCGAAGAGCGCGGAGGCGGGCACCGTCAGGCCGAGAGCCTGTTCCAGCAGGCCCTTGAGGCGGCCGAGTTGCAGCGAGTCGCCGCCGAGCGCGAAGAAGTCGTCGTGCCGGCTCACCGCCGGTACGTCCAGGACGGTGCGGAACGCCGTGGCCACCGTCGTCTCAAGCCCGTCGTGCGGCTGCTCGAAGATGTCCGTCAGCGTGTTGTCCGGGTGCGGTTCCGGCAGCGCCCTGCGGTCCGCCTTACCGCTGCTGAGCAGGGGAAGGGCGGACAGTTCGACGAACACCGGGGAGGCGACGACGCTCGGCAGCCGTTGCGCGAGGAAGGCGCGCAGGTCGTGCGCGGCCACGGTGTGCCCCGGGCGGCGGACGAGGTAACAGACCACACCGGCACGGGAGTCGACCCGTACCAGGGCGGATGCGACCGCTTCGTGGGCGAGCAGCGCCGATTCGACCTCGGCGGGGCTGAGCCTGACGCCCTTGATCTTCACCTCGTCGTCGGCGCGTCCGACGTAGCGCAGGAGTTTGTCGGCGGGCCGGCGGACGAGGTCCCCGGTGCGGTACATCCGCTGTCCCTGCCCCCGGAACGGGTCGGGCAGGAAGCGTGCGGCCGTCATGCCGGGTCTGCCCAGATAGCCGTGTGCCAGACCGATGCCGCCGATGTACAGCTCTCCCGCCGCGCCTTCGGCCACCGGGGTCTGCTCGTCGTCGAGTACGTAGGCGTGCGTGCCGCGTATGGGGAGGCCGATCGGAGGGAGGGAGTTCCCGTCAGGGCCGGGTGGGGACGCGGGCAGTGGGGCGATCAGGCGTACGCCGGAAGTCTCGGTGATGCCATAGGAGTTGTAGACGCGGAAGGGGAGGTTCCGTGGCCAGGTGCGCAGTTGCTCGCCACCGGTGATGAGGGCCTGGAGGGACGTCCCGGCGGGCCAGTCCAGTTCCATGAGCTGCTCCCCCAGCCGTGTGACCGCCACGCTCCAGGTCACTCCCGCCGCCAGCAGGAGGCGCTGCACGGCCGCGGCGTCCCACTCGGTGCCCTCGTCGGCGAAGGCCACGCAGGCGCCGCTGGTCAGTGGTGACCACAGCTCCCAGCGGGTGAGGGCGAAGCCGGGTGAGGACAGCCAGCTGCCGATGGCGCCGGGGCCGAGCCCGAAGGTGTCCCGGGTCCAGAGCGCTTCGTTGACGATGCCGCGGTGCGGGATGCCGACGGCCTTGGGTTCGCCGCTGGATCCGGAGGTGAAGAAGACGTACGCGGTCCGCTCGTCGCCCTGGCTCCGGGGTGACCACGCGGTGCCCTGCTCCCCCGCGGCGCCGGCCCCGGTGATCTGCTCGTCCGGTCCGACGACGAGCTGCGCACCGGACATCACCAGCAGTCGCTCGCTGCGTTCCCTCGGCAGCAGCGGGTCCACGGGCACGCAGACCCCGCCCGCCTTCCATACGGCGAGCGTGGCGACGATGTGTCCGACCGACCGGGGCGAGGCGACCGCGACGGGGGTGCCGGGGCCCGCCCCGGCGGCGGTGAGGCGCTGGGCCAGGGCATGGGCGCGGCTGTCGAGTTCGCCGTAGCCGACGGTCCGGCCGCCTCCCTTGACGGCCGGGGCCCTGGGCCGCCGCCTGGCCTGCCGCTCGAACAGCTCGTGCGTCGCGGCGCGGGGCGGGGACGTGTCGGTGGCGCCGGGTACGGTGCTCCGGCCCGGTTCCGTCACGCGGCGTTCCCCGACAGCGACCCGATTTCATCGGCCGGCTCGGACAGCTCTGTGCACGCGTCGTAAAACCGGTCCGCGTCGCACTCCTTCGGCCCCACGACCGGAAGGAAGGTGAATCCACGTTTCATTTCCTCGCCCCTTGACCGCGTCGGGGGACAGCTCATCGGCGCCCGCACGTCGAGTCGTACAGATTCCGGTACTGCTTCTCCGCGAACTCGATTTTCGCGAGGGCGCGTCCGGTGTCCAGAGCCACGTCGTGCGGGATCTTCAGCGGATTTCCGGCCGCCTCCGCCATGAGCTGCGACTTGGCCGCCCGCTCCATCACGATGAAAAGCCAGGCGGCCTCGCCGATGCTCCGCCCGCCCGCGAGGAACCCGTGGTTCTGCATGATGACGGCCGTGCCTTCCCCCATGGCCTCGACTATCGCCTTCCCCTCCCGCCTGGCGTCGACGAGCCCAAGAAACTGTGAATAGAGGCCGTGCCGTTGATAGAGCGCGCAGGCGTCCTGCGTAATGGGGTCGAGCTTCCGGCCGAGTGACGACCAGGTCTTGCCGTACATCGAGTGCGTATGGGCGAAGGCGACGAGGTCGGGGCGTGCCCGGTGGAGTTCCCCGTGGATCGGGTCGACCGACGGATTCAGCTCTCCCTCACCGGCCAGAATGACGCCTTCGTTCCCCACCAACAGGAGGTCGTCCACCGTCACCTGGTGAAAGTCGAGGCCGAACGGATTGACCCAGTAGGCGTCTTCGTTCTCGATGTCCCGCACACTGATGTGGCCGGCGATCCCCTCGCTGTATCCGAGTGCGGCGAAGAGGTGGATCGCTTCCACCAGGGCGTGCCGCTGCTCTTCCCGGGTACGCGGCAGGTGGTCCCGCGCGGCTGCTGCCATGGTCTGGGACATTCTCATTCTCCTTGCGGGACGGCGTCGCATACGCACCGGAAACCGAATGCGTTATGACGGACGGTCAGCAGGGCGCCTTTGGTGAGCGCAGCGCCACATCCCGCAGGTCTGCGGGCATACCTGGTCATCGGCGATTCCGATTCGGCCTCGCGGATGCGGGCGCGATATCCCACACCGTCCGGGGACTTGAGCCGAGTACTGTCCGTGAGCTTTCCAGCATCCCTCGCCCCCGTTCGTCTGCGCCCGGCACGAGCCCCGGGCGAACCGGCTTCGGTCCGCCCGGGTCCGATTTCTTACGAGAGGCGAATGACTACCACTTGGTGGCAGCCTCACCGGCTTCGCGGGAAGCGAGGAAGTCCTCGTTCGTCATGAAAATCACCTCCTTGTGGACGTTGACAGATCACCAGATCGCCGTGCAGGAACACGGCAGCTCATAGGGCACATCGCGTCATTACAGAAGGAGGGGCAGCCGACGAATGGTCTGTGGGGGAGGAAGGCAGGCGATCGCGGAACTGCTGACCAATGAGAAGGTAGGCAACGATCGACGAGATGAACAAGAGGGCTCACACGCCTCAGCCGAAACCGCGGCCCGGAATCCACCGGAGGAACTCTCCGTTCCCTTTTCACCGGACGGTCCACCGCGAGGCTCTGAGCAGTGAATTTCCACATGCCGGCAAGGCACCTCACGAGCCGACCGAAAGCGCATGTGACATACGCCACACGCATGTGCGGCCGTTGGATTCGCACGCCGAAACACCCGATTCCGTTTGCCGTACCCATTCACCGGGTATTCCCTCAGGCATTCCGGAGGCGGCAGCGGCACGAGAGGACCCGCATGCCCCACCGAACACCCCCTGAACGACGACGACTTGGCACCACACCAAGCCCTCCGGGCCGCCCTCGCCTCCTCCACGATCTCGTCCTACGACAGGCACGGATCACCCCCGATGCCATTGCCGTCCAGGACCCCCAAGAGGCGCTGACCTACCAGCAGTTGCTCGCGCGGGCGGACGCGCTGGCCGCCGCACTGCGCACCGCCGGCACCGGCCCCGACGTGCTCGTCGGAGTCTGCATGGAACGTTCCGTACGGCTGGTGGTGTCCCTCCTGGGCATCCTGCTGGCCGACGGCGCCTACCTGGCACTCGACCCGGAGCACCCGGTGGCACGCCTCGCACACATGGCGCGGGTGACGGCCACGCCACTGGTACTCGCCGACGAACGGAACCGGCCGACGGCCCTACAGGCACTCGGCGAGCAAGCGCACACGGCATCCGTCCCCCTACAGGGACTGGAACTCCTGCACTCCCCCACCCATCCGCCGACGCCGGCACGTAGGCCACCGGAACCCACCGACCTGGCCTACGTCCTCTTCACTTCCGGTTCGACGGGAACGCCCAAGGGCGTGGCGGTACCGCACCGGGGGATAGTCGCCAACCTCGGCGCGATGCAGTCCAGGTACGGGCTCGGGCGAGACGACTCGGTGCTGCAGAAGGCCCCGTACTCCTTCGACTCATCACTGTGGGAGATCTTCTGGCCGCTGACCGCGGGCGCCCGCATCGTGCTGGCCGAGCCGGGAGGGCAGCGCGATCCGGCGTACCTGGCGGAGCTGATACGCACCGAGTCCGTCACCACGGTGCAGACCGTCCCGTCGCTGCTCGCCCTCCTCGTGGAAGGGGATCTGCTGATCGGCGCCGAGTCGCTGCGCCGCGTGCTGTGCATCGGCGAGGCGCTCCAGTCGACGACGGCCAACAGGTTCCGGGAGGTCTCGACAGCGGAACTGCACAACCTCTACGGCCCCACCGAGGCTTCGGTCGGAGTCACCCACTGGCCGTGCAGAGCTGTCGAACCGCCCGGCACCGTCCCCATCGGCCACCCCATGGCGGGTGTCTCGGCCCACGTCCTGGACGGCTCCGGGAGCCCGGTCTCCACCGGCGGCACCGGCGAACTCCACCTGGGCGGCGCGTTCTTGGCCCGCGGCTACCTGGGGAACCCTGGCCTGACGGCGGCACAGTTCGTCCCCGACCACGTCTCGGGCACGCCCGGCGCCCGGCTGTACCGCACGGGCGACCTCGTCCGCCGCCATCCGGCAGGCCACCTGGAATTCCTCGGACGGACCGACCACCAGGTCAAGGTGGACGGCCTGCGGGTGGAACTCGGCGAGATCGAGACCCAACTCCTGACGCACCCCACGGTGACGCGCGCCGTGGTGGTCGTCCGGCACGACATGGGGAGCACACCCAGACTGACGGCATACGTGACAGGCAACGGCGAGCTGAAGCCCCAGTCCCTCACCACCCATCTCGCAAAGGCACTTCCCCCCTACATGCTCCCGTCATTCATCGTGCCCCTCACCACCCTCCCCCTCACCACAAACGGCAAGGTGGACCGCACGGCACTGCCACGGCCGGCACGGGGCCGCCGACGGAGGCCGGGGCCACCGGGTGCCGGGGGCGGGGACGCCGTCCCCCACGAGCGGGCCTGAACGCCGAGAGGCCGTGGCGGGGTGCGGCATCGTGGCGCCGTGACACCGTGACGCCATCCAGTTCGCGCCGATTCCTCCCATAGGGGCGGCCATGACGCGTCACCCAGCGTTGAGTGACCAATTCGTACGGGTGGGATTGACGTTCTCCATGGCCATTGGTGAGGCGGCTTCCCTAGGCTGCGGCGGCATGAAGGCGGCGGCAAAGCGGCCGGCCGCCTCGCGACGATGGGCGCGGGGAGAGCAACGCATGGACAGCTACAAGGCATCCAGCAAGTTGGTGCGGGACCGGATTCCGCAGATCATCCGCGAGGACGGGGCCGAGCCGGTCACCTACACCGCGGCGCCTGCGGAGTACCGCAACAGGCTGCGGGACAAGCTGGGCGAAGAGGTGGCGGAGTTCCTCGCCGCGGACGAGGACGCGGCGCCGGAGGAACTCGCGGATGTGCTGGAGGTCGTTCGCGCACTCGCCGCGGATCTGGGGATCGACGCGGAGCATCTGGAGAAGATCCGCGAGACCAAGGCAGGCGAACGGGGCGGCTTCGCCGAACGGATCGTCTGGACGGGCAACCGCTGATCGATATCCGCTCCGGTGGTCGCTCGGTACGCGCCTTCGTGCGCAATGCCTCACGCGATGGGCGCCGTTGGTGGGTAGGCGCCTTACGCTTCGGGCTTGGTCAGGACGGCATGGCAGCCCCCGGCCAGTGGCAGCACGGGAGCATCAGAGGAAGGGACGAGCCCGGCACGGCGGGCCAGTACGGTGATCTCGGCGGTGTCGATGCCCCGTTGGAAAGTTCCCTTGCTCGGGCTGGACCAGAAGCCGTCGTGGTGCGGCGTCCATCCGCCGTCGGCAGCTGCCTTGGCGATCTCCTCCGGTGAGCGGGTGACGATCACGACGTGGCCGCCGGGGCGGGCGAAGGACGCCGCGTCCTTGAGTGCCTGGATCCGCTGCCAGGGGTCGGGCAGGACGTTGAGGACGTAGACCGAGGTGATCAGGTCGAAGCCGGTGCGGTCGGGGCGGGGCCAGCCGAAGTCGTCGTGCGGGTCAAAGCCTTCGGTGTCCAGGCCCATCGAGCGGTAGTGGGCGATGTCGGCGCCGCGACCGCAGCCGTGGTCCAGGACGCTGGTCAATCCCAGCGGGCCGGCCAGGTGCTGGGTCACCACTCGGGAGGCGGGTGAGGGGGCCTGGCGGCTCATCGCGGTCTTGTGCGGCCGGTACCCCTCTTTCGCGGAAGGGGTGCTGGGGTCATGGCCGGTCAGCTCGCTCAGGGCGAAAAGCACGTCGTCCGGTTCGGTCTTCTGGAGGGTGACAGGTAGGTCGACGAGCAGCGCGGAGTGATCGGTGAACGCCTGTCGGCCGGTTCGCGCCGAGGCGTCAGCGGTGACGGTGACCGTGAGGTGGTCGCTGAGCAGCGCGAGGTCGCAACGGAAGCGGCTGAGCTTGCCGGCGGAGAGTCGCTCGAAGGTGAAGACGGGCGCAGCCTCGGCGGTGGTGTCGATCAGGCCGGTACTCTGCATGAGCTTGCGCAGCGCCGCACGTTCGGCTCCGGTGGTGAAGGTGCTGATGTTCTCGCCGAGCAGGCCGTCCTCGGGGCGAGGGGCGAGGTTGAAGTCCCCGCAGATCAGCAGCGGGCGGTCCCCCTCGGCGGCGACCATCGCGGTCAGTTCGGCCAGTTGGGCGGCACGGGCCGCGCCTGCATAGGCGTCGAGATGTACCTGGAGGACGACCAGCCATTCCAGCTCGATCCGCTGGACCCATGGGTGGGGTGAGGACACGGTGGGCGAGGTGAGGTCCTCGCTGATCCAGGCAGCCAGGTTTCCGTCGCCGCCGGCGAAGGTGAAGCCTTGCAGGATGGGTGGTGTCCGGTCTGCGGGCTTGAAGGGTTCCTGGGCGAGCACAGCTTTGACGCCGTGCTCGCCCAGCCACGCGGTGAGGTTCGCGCGGGCGCCGGCGGCGCCGAGACGCTTGTTGAGGTTGATCGAGGCCAGCAGCACGAGAGCTCCTTACGTCACAGGGGAAGGGGCCTGCCGGAGGCGGCTTCGTCGCGGAAGGCGTCCCACAGAATGTTCAGTGGGTGGGAGGCGTCATACGTCTCGCGTTCGCCTTTGCGGGCGAAGACGCCGGAGATCAGCTGGAGCGTGGGGGCGAAGCCGTCGGCGAGGTCGATGAGCCGGAAGTCGTCGCTGGTGGGCAGGCGGCCGTCGACGGCGGCCTGCCCGATGGAACGGGCGCACAGCATGCACCCATAGGTCATGCGGGAGCGCAGCAGGGCGAGTCCGTAATAGATGTCGTCGATCTCGGCGGAAATCTGCAGTTGTGAGCGGAAGTCGGGTCCGTACCAGCGCTCGACGAAGTCGGTGATCACTCCTCGGGAGGGAATGACCAACGGCAGGTTCCGCAGCCGGTCGACGCTGACGGTCTTGGCGGCGAGTTCGCGCACAGGAAGGTTCGTCAGCAGGGCGAGGCCCTCGCGATGCCATTCGAGGAAATCGTAGTCGGGGGCGACCCGCTCGGCGGCGGTATCGGCGGCCAACCCACCGCACAAAAGGTCGACTTGGTTGGAGTCCAAGCGTGTCCAGAAGTCGCGGGTGCGCACATGCACGACCTTCAGTTCGACTTCCTGTTCCATCAGTCGCGGGGCGACACGCTCCCACACCCGGCCCAAGAAACCGAGGGTGAATTCGGTCGTTCCCACTGTCAGTGTTGAACCGAGCCGGCGACGGGAGTCGGCGATGCCCTGCAACCAGTCGGCGAAGGTTGCCCGAGCACGCTCGACGACATCCAGCCCGGTAGGGGTGAACAGGAAATTCTTGCCCCTCCCTTGCTTCACGACCAGCAGCTCTCCCGTCAGCTCCTGGAAGTTGCGATTGAGAATGTCCAGTTGCTTTTGCACGCTTGACTGCTCGCGCCCGAGCACCTTCGCCGCAGCCAGTGCGGTTCCGGACTCGCGGACGATGATCAGTGTTCTGAGCTGATCCCAGGTGAGATCCAGCAAATCCGGTGAACACGAAAGAAGATCAACGCGGAAGCCCTCCGGTCCTGGCACCTTCAGCGGTCCGGACGGTAACGATGGCGCCATTACTCCCCCTCCCCGATGTGATCTCAATCAGTTTGCTGTTCGCGCGGCCAACAGAACTGAACTTCTCCGCATTTCACCCCGAGAAAACCTTTAAATGTCCAACCGGACATATGGATATCGCGGGCTACCCCGGGGAACAATTCGGCAGCCGCCTTCGCTCCGAAAGGCGATTCCCGGACTGCCCGAATCCGGAGGTGAGCCATGCTCTCAGCCGAGTCGATCACTCGCCTGATCAATAAGGGTTCTCTGGAATGCCCCGGCCAACTCCGCGGTGGGGGCCTGCTGTTGACGCCCGGGGCGCCACGGCAGCCGCTCGCGGCACCGAGCACGCGGTGATCGACCTCGCCGATCCGCTGCAGCTCGGCTCCACCACGCCGCGGCGGCACCACGGCATGCCGCCGGCCCGCCTGCTCGCCCGTGCCCGGGACGAGGCCCGCAGCGACGGCGCCGTGTCCCACCCGTTCTGCGGCAGCGGGCCCGACCTGAAGAGCCGATACGCCGACGAATTCCGCGTCGGCCCGATCCAGAGGTAACAGCCATGGACTGCCAGTTCTGCACCGAGTTCACCGCACGTGAGAGCACGACCCGGATCATCACCGAGACCGCCGGCGGCTGGATACTGCTGCCCACCGTCGGAGCTCTGACCCCGGGCTATTGCCTGTTCATGCCCGTCGAGCACCTGGATGCCGCCGCCGACATCACCCCCGCCCGCCTGAAGCGGGTCGCGTCGGAGACGGAGGAGATGCGCGCGCTGATCCAGGCCCGCTACGGCCCGGTGATCCTGGCCGAGCACGGACCGCGCGACTGCGAACTGGGCGCCTCCTGCTGCAGCCACTGCCACCTGCACCTGATTCCCGTCCCCGATCCGGACGCCATCACCGCCGCCTATGAGCAGACCGGCGGTCCCGGCCGGCGGCTCTCCTCCATGGCTGACCTTCCGGAGGCCGCGGGCGGGTCCTACCTGTATCTCTCCCCCAGGCCCGGCGAGCACCACTACTGGCCATCCGCCGGCTTCGCCCGGCAGTTCGTGCGCCGCGTCTGCGCGGACCAGCTCGGCATCGGCCACCTCTTCGACTGGCGCGATCACCCCTTCATGGCCCACCGCGAGCGCACATTCATCGAGTTGTCCGCCGACATACACATCCCGAACGCCGCCTGACGAAGGAAGGGGGACGGTGAGATGGCGATATCCCGCCCGTTACACGCGCTTCCCAACGCCGAGCTGACCGCGGCGGCCAAGGACAGGCGCTGGCCGAAATGGCAAACCATGGCCCTGCTGCACTCGCTGAAGCTGCCCGTGCTCAACGCCTGTCTCATTCCTCCCGGTCACGACGCGGACGCGGTGCGAGCCGCCGCCCACGCGTTGGCGACCGCCACCGATGCCGAGCGGCTGATGATCCGCTCCGACGGCGGTGCGGAGAAGAAGCAGTACTACCGTGGCGGCAACGTCTTCCCCGTCGAGGAGATCCCGCCGAGAGCCGGCAGGTTGCTGGCCGACGGGCGGGCCGTGATCCTCGCGGAGCCGACCAACCGCTTCACCAACAGACTCACCGTCCTGGTCCGCATGGACCGGCTCGGCCCGGGCCGCCCGGGTTCCTTCACCCTGGAAGCCCTCGGGCCGGGATACGACGTGGCCGACCTGACCCGGGGCCAGATCCCACCACAGGTCACCGCCCACCTCGACGACGTCGACTGGAACCGCTACCAGCCGCCCCGCTGGCACGAGTGGCAGATCACCGGCGACCGCTGTCCCGGCGGCGAAGACGCCCGTCGGCAACGCCGACTTGAGCGACTGGCCACCCAGACCCTCACCGACGGCGGCCATCTGGACGGCACAGTCGGCGCCGAACACGCCGAGGCATGGCTGCGAGAGCACGGCTTCCTGCACCTTTTCGGGCCGCAGGCGACCCGTGAGGCCCTGGCCAAACGTGCCCGTCGGCTGTTCGATGACGCCTTCTTCCTCACCCTGGCCCAACCGAACCGGAACTGGCGCTGCCTGGCCACCGCATTCTCCGTGTTCCACAACGCCGGTACCAACTACTGGGACTTGGTCGACGGCGAACGCAAGTACGCCACGACGGCACCGGCCGCCGCCCGGACCGAGGAGCGGGCCGCATGATCACCAACCCGATCTACCTCGATCACCAGGCCACCACGCCCTTGGACGAGCGTGTTCTGGAAGCGATGCTGCCGTACCTCACCAGCCAGTACGGCAACCCCTCCAGCTCGCATGCCTACGGACGCGTCGCCGCACGGGCCGTGCGCACCGCACGCCGCCATATCGCCGATCTGGTCGGCGCGAAGAACGAGCTGGAGATCGTCTTCACCTCGGGCGCCACCGAGGCCAACCATCTCGCGATCGTCGGCGCTGCCCTGGCCGCCCGCCCGTACGGCGGACACATCATCACCACCGCCATCGAGCACAAGGCCGTCCTCGCCGCGTGCCGGCGGCTCGTCGAGCACCACGGCTACACACTGACCTGCGTCGGTGTCGACCGGCACGGCCGCGTTCACCCCGCCGACATCGCCGCGGCCCTCGCACCGAGCACCGTGCTGGTCTCGGTGATGCACGCCAACAACGAGATCGGCACCCTCCAACGGCTGGCCGCCATTGCCGAGATCACGGCCCCGCGCGGCATCCTTCTGCATACCGATGCCGCCCAGAGCGCCGGGTACGGCCTGCTGGACGTCGCCGGACTCGGCGTCGACCTCGCCTCTTTGTCCGCCCACAAACTCCACGGTCCCAAAGGCATCGGCGCCCTCTATCTCCGTGGCAGCATCGGCATCACCGCCCAGCAGACCGGCGGCGGACAAGAACGCGGTCTGCGGGCCGGCACCCCCAATGTCCCGGCGATCGTCGGCTTCGGCGCCGCCGCCCGCCTCATCACCAGCGACGCCGTCCCTCCTCCACGCCGCCTCCGGTTCCTGCGCGACCGGCTCCAAGACGGCCTCCTGGCCGCCATTCCCGGCGCAAGTGTCAACGGGCACCCACACCGGCGGCTGCCGGGAAACCTGAGTCTTACCCTTCCCGGCGTCGAGGCCGCCGACCTGCTCGACCGCGTCCCCGATATCGCCGCGTCCACCGGCTCCGCCTGCAACACCGGAAGCGGCGAACCCTCACACGTCCTCACCGCGATCGGCCTCACTCGCGCCCAGGCCCGCGCGACCCTCCGGCTCAGCATCGGCCGCACCACCACCGACAACGACATCGACCAGACCATCGGCCTCGTCACGCGAGCCGCACACCCCGACATCCACTGCTCCAGCCCCGCCGGACCGCCGGGCCCGCAAGACAGACTCCGCGGCAACCCCATCGCCCGGTGAACACTGATGGCAGCCGCCTCAGGCCGCCCCCGCCCACCCACCGCGCCACCCCTACCCAAGCCCCCCAACCACCCCATGCAGCGCACGGATCAGGCGGTCGTTTTCCGGGGCCGGGCCGTTGGGGAAGGGGAATCGGCGGCGGCTGTAGCCGTAGGACAGGACGTTGCGTGGGTCGGCGAATGCCTGCTGGCCGCCTGCGCCGCTGTGGCCGAACGCGCCCTGGCCGAGCACCGGGTACACCTCGGACGTGGCGTGGAAGCCGACCGCGAACGCCTTGTGCTCGCCGGTGACCAGGTCGTGGCCGATGGAGTGGATCTGGGCGAACGCGGCGGCGGTGTCCGGTGTCAGCAGCGGCGGCATGCCGTCCAGAGGGCCGATCGTGGCCGCGTACATCCGGGCCAGGCCGCGCGCCGAGGCCACGCCGCCCAGGGAGGCAGGCCCCTGGGCCCGGACCGTCCGGAAGTTCGGCAGCTTCCACAGTTCCGGGTTCTGCGGGTGGTGCCGGTTGAACGCGATGCCGGACAGGCTGTTCACGCCGGTCGCGCGCGCCGCCGGCCCGGCCGGCCGCTCGGGGGTGGCCAACATCGGCTGTGCGCTCAGGAATCGGGGTTCCTGGTCGTCCGGAAGGCCGAGGTGGACGTCCACCCGGTACGGATCCCGCACGCGTGCGGCGAAGTGTTCCTGGATGGTCCGCCCGGTGGCGCGGCGCACCACCTCGCCGCTCAGTGCCGCGACGACCATCGCGTGGTAGCCGAACGTGCTGCCCGGCCGCCAGTACGGGCGCTGCCTGCCGAGGCGTTCGGCGACGATCCGGTCGTCGGCGAGTTCCTCAAGTGTGAACCCCGTGTCAGCGCCCACCAGCCCGGCGCGGTGCGACAGCACCTCGCGGAGGGTGATGTCCCGCTTGCCTTCGACCACCCGACAACGACCGGGACGCCCCGCGCAGATCAGCCGCGAGCGGATCGTTGACGCCGCCCTCTCGGCCGGGAACCTCGACACGTTGACCATGCGGGAACTCGCCGGCCGTCTGGGGGTCACCCACGGCGCCCTCTACCGCTGGGTCACCAACCGCGACCGGCTGTTCGACCTCATCAACGAGGTCATGGTCGAGCGCATCCTTCCCCCCGACGGCCCGCGCGGCGGGCACTGGCGGCCCTGGCTCGCGCGCGTCGCCTGGGCCATGCACGATCAGTTCCTCGCCGTACCGGGCTACGCCACCCGTACCTCACGGCCGCATCGCCACTCCCCCTCCTTCGGGCGGCTCAGGGAGGAGGTCGTCACCGCGTTCACGAACGCCGGAGTCCGGCCCGAACTGGCCGAGCAGAGCTGGTACATCTTCATCACCTCCGTCGTCAGCTGGCTCGCCGTCCAGGAGAACCCGCTCGGCCTCGGTCACGACGCCCCTCGCTTCGAGCTGTTCATCGACACCCTCATCCGGGGCCTGCCGGCCAGGGAACCGGGTACCGAGCGGCCCTGAGCACCCCGGAGCGCCCCGGATGTCGCGGCCCGCGGACACACTCCGGGCCGGGCCTGTTCCCACGGCGGCACGACGGGCCGGGCAGTGCGGCATCCTCCACTTGCCCCACACTCGCCCCCTCGGCATCAACAACGCGATAAGGACGGGCAACGCCGCATCAAGAGGGCGCCAGCGGGCCCGGCGGCCTCGCGTCTCCTGCTTAGCGTCGGCGGTATGGGAACGCGAACCGCTCCCGCCGCACCGGTGCCCGCCGGACGGCGGGGCCACGTCGTCGACCGCCACTGGCGTGCGGATGCCCGGCACGCCCTTCGGTGCTCCTTGGCGTTCATCGGCCTGATCATGCTGCTCGATTGGGGTGCGGGCGGCCTCACACTGCCGCGCGCCGGGCTCTGGGCCGGGCTCGGGGGCCTGGTCCTAGTGGTCCTGCTGCCGTCGCGGGTGACCGCGGGCGACGGGTGGCTGGCGGTGCGGGGCCTGGTGCGCGAACGTCGGGTGCGTACCGACGCGCTGGTCGCGGTGCGACGCTGCGGCAGCACCGCCGTGTGCCTCGTCCTGCGCGATGCGCACGGGCAGTGGCTGGAGCTGGATCTGCGCGTCCTGGACGCCAATCCGCTGATCTGGCATCTGGTCGACGCCGGTGCCCGCCGCTCCGCCGAGCGCGGCACACTGCGCCACGGGGCGGACGTGGTGGGGAAGTTGACGGACCGGCTCGACGGGCGGGAGGCGCGAGCCGTCCTCAAGGCGTCCGGGCTGCGGTGAGCGAGGGGCGCGGCGGCCTGGCTCACCTGGTGGGGACCGGCCAATGTTCCGCAGATCGTTGACGGCGGAATGATCTATGCCTAACTTCACCGGGGCGCCGGTGCGGTCCCCCGCCGGCGGCACCACCACCGCATCCGGGAGCTCGTCGTGCAGCCGTCCCGCCCGTCCGCAGGCAACTTATCCGCCGGCGAACCCGCCCTTCCTCAACCATCGCCCGATGTCCGGCAGTTGCGCCGTGTCGCACTGTCCGGACTGCTCGGCACGGCCGTCGAGTTCTACGACTTCCTCGTGTACGGCACCATCGCCGCGCTCGTCTTCGGCGACCTGTTCTTCCCCGGCGCCGACCCCGCGGTCGGCACGATAGCGGCCTTCGGCACCTTCGCCGCCGGCTATGTGGCCCGCCCGCTGGGCGGCATCATCTTCGGTCACTTCGGCGACCGGCTCGGCCGCAAGTCGATGATGCTGCTGACCATGACCCTGATGGGCAGCGGCAGCTTCCTCATCGGCGTGCTGCCGACGTACGGCACGATCGGCGTCTGGGCGCCGGTGCTGCTGGTCGCCCTGCGCGTCGTGCAGGGCATCGCGATCGGCGGCGAGTGGGGCGGCGCGACCCTGATGATCGTCGAGCACGCCGAACACACCCGGAGTTCCCGCCGCGGGCTGTGGTCGAGCTTCACCCAACTCGGCGGCCCGCTCGGCTCGGTGATCTCGGCGGGAGTGGTCACGCTGCTCTCCGCGCTTCCGGACGGCCAATTCCGTACCTGGGGCTGGCGGGTGCCGTTCCTGCTGAGCGTGGTGCTGCTGGCCGTCGGCCTGTTCGTGCGCCTCCGGGTCGCGGAGAGCCCGCTGTTCACCCAGGCCAAGCGGGAGCCGCTGGACCGGACACCGATCGTGGAGGTGCTGCGCCGGCCGAAGCCCGTGCTGCTCGCCGCCTGCGTCGGTATCGGCGCGTTCACGTCCCAGTCGCTGCTGACCGGCTTCATGATCTCGTACGCGGTGGGCCACGGCTACAGCAGGCCGCAGGTGCTCACCGCTGTCACGGTCGCCTCCTGCGCGGCGCTCCTCGTACTGCCCGTCGCCTCCGCGCTGTCCGACCGGATCGGCCGCCGCCCCGTGGTCCTCGCGGGCGCCGTCCTCTCGGTCGTGCTCGCCTTCCCCGTCCTCGCCCTGGTGAACTCCGGCTCGCCCGGTCTGCTGATCCTCGCCCTCTCCCTCGGGCTCGGCCTCGCGCAGTCCACGATGTACGGGCCGCTCGGTGCCCTGCTCACCGAGATGTTCGGCACCCGCGTCCGTTACACCGGTGCCTCGCTCGGCTATCAGGCGGCAACCCTCGTCGGCGCGGGCTTCTCGCCCATGCTCGCCAGCAGCCTCCTCGCCGCGTACGGCGGAAGCAGCACGCCGGTGTCGCTGCTGCTGTGCGCCGGTGCGGCGATCACCGCGCTGACCGTGTGGCGCCTGCGCGAAACGCACACCGACGCCCTGGACTCGGCCGCACCCGGCGCCGCCGTCCCGAGCCAGGCGAGGACGTCCGGTTGAGAAACCGGATGCCATCCAAGGTCTCTTTCCGGCCACCGGTCTCGACTCCGAGGCCGGTGATCGACCATTACTTAGGTTAGGCTAACCTCTGTCGGGTGATCGTGACTGCACCCGACCGAGAAGACAGCCCACGGCCTCGCCGCACCACGGGCGACGGCCCCGGCACCCCCGCCCAGGACGCCGACGTCCCGTCCGGCCTCGCCGCCACGGGCATCACCGTCGCCTACGACGGCGTCGACGTCGTGCACGAAGCGGATCTCCGTCTTCCGCGCGGGCGGGTCACCGCACTCATCGGCCCGAACGGCAGCGGAAAATCCACCCTGTTGCGGGCCGTCGCACGCCTGCACAGGGCCCGTGCCGGCCAGGTGACCGTCGGCGCCGACGGCACGGACCCGGTCGACGCGCTCGCCCTCTCCCGTACGGATTTCGCCCGGCGCGTCACGCTGCTCGCCCAGAGCCGCACGACCCCGGCCGGCCTCAGCGTCCGCGAAGTGGTCGGCTTCGGACGGCACCCGTACCGCAGCAGGCTGAGGGGAAGCGACCCGGACGGCACCCGGCTCGTCGAACACGCCCTGGCCGTCACGAACATCACCGCACTCGCCGACCGCGGCGTCGAAAGCCTCTCCGGCGGCCAGCTCCAACGCGTCTGGTTCGCCTGCTGCCTGGCGCAGGACACCGAAGTGCTGCTCCTCGACGAACCCACGACCTACCTCGACCTGCGCTACCAGGTGGAGGTCCTCGACCTCGTCCGGGATCTCGCCGACACGCACGGCGTGACCATCGGCGTCGTCCTGCACGACCTCGACCAGGCCGCCGCGGTGGCCGACCAGGTCGTCCTGCTGTCCTCGGGGCGCGTCGCCGCCGCCGGGACTCCGGCCCAGGTGTACGACCCCCAGTTGCTGACCGACACCTACGGCATCCGTATCGAGGTCGCACCCGACCCCGCCACGGGCACCCCCCGCACCCGCGCGGTGGGCAGACACCACCTCCGGCTCGAAAGGCCCTGAACCACCTCATGACGACCAAGCACTGGGCATGGCCCGTGATCGTCGGAACCGCCGCGATCTCCCTCGTCGGCTGCGGCACTTCCGAGGCGCCCAAGAAGGACGCCGCCTCCGGCGCCAAGCTGACGGTCACCGACGCGCGCGGCAAGAAGGTGGCGCTCGACGGGCCGGCCAAGCGCGTCGTCGGCACCGAATGGAACGTCGTCGAATCGCTCGTCACCCTGGGCGTCGACCCGGTCGGCGTCGCCGACGTGAAGGGCTACAAGGCGTACGACACCGCCGCGCCGCTGAACGGCGACGTCAAGGACATCGGTACCCGCGGCGAGCCCAGCGTGGACACCGTCGCCGCCCTCAAGCCCGACCTCGTCGTCGCCACGGACGACCTGCCGGACGCCGCCGTCAAGCAACTCTCCAAGGTGGCCCCGCTCATCGTGGTGCGGGCCGCGGACGCCGGCCGGCAGATCGAGCAGATGACCGACAACGTGAACCTCATCGCCAAGGCCACCGGAACCGAGGCCAAGGCGAAAACCGAGATCGCCGCGTTCCGCAAGAAGCTCGCCGACGGCAGGAAGGAACTCGCCGCCGCCGGCCTCGACGGCGAGAAGGTCGCCTTCGCCGACGGCTGGCAGGAAGGCAGCCAGGTCTCGGTGCGCCCCTACGTCAAGGGCTCGCTGATCACCGACGTCAACACCGAACTCGGCCTGGTCAGCCCCTGGACCATGAAGGGCGACAAGGGCTACGGCCTGGCGGCGACGGACGTGGAGGGCCTCACGAAGATCGGCGACTCCCGGTTCGTCTACATCGCCAACTCCACCGACAACGGCGATCCGTTCGCCGACGGGCTCAAGGACAACGCGGTGTGGAAGTCACTGCCCTTCGTCAAGAAGGACCGCGTCCACCGACTCCCCGACGGCATCTGGATGTTCGGCGGCACGGCGTCCATGACGCAGTACGTGGACGCGCTTGTGGACGCACTCACCAAGTGAACGTGCGCACCCACACGACGGAGCCCGCACGCGCGTCGGCGACCGGCCCGGCGGAGGCAGTGCCATCCGCCGGGGCCGTCCGGCCGGCGCGCCGCGGCTCGCTCGCGCTGCTCACGTTCGGGGCGCTCCTCGCGTTGCTCGCCCTCGCGGTCGTCCACATCGGCCAGGGCACGGCAGCCGTCGGGCCGCACACGCTCTGGCGTGCCGTCACCACTTTGTGGACCGGGGGCGACGGTTCGGGTCAGGCGGACGCCGTGCTCGTGGCCTCGCGGCTGCCGCGGCTCGCCGCCGGGCTCGTCGTCGGCTGCGCGCTGGGCGCGGCCGGAGCCGTCCTGCAGTCGGTGTCCCGTAACGTCCTGGCCTCGCCCGACACGCTCGCGGTGAACGCCGGTGCTTATCTCGCGGTCGTCGCCGTCGCCGCGTTCGGCGTCACCCTGCCCGCCCTCCCGGCCGGTGGCACGGCCCTGATCGGCGGGCTGCTCGCGGCCGGCGTCGTGCTGGGCCTCGCCCGTGCCGGTGCGGGCCCCACCCGGCTGGTGCTGGCGGGTTCGGCGCTCACCCTCGGGCTCAGCGGACTGAGCCAGCTGCTCCTCCTGCTGCGCCCCCAGCAGACCACCGGCCTCTACGCGTGGGGCAACGGCTCCCTCGCGCAGATCGGCATGGAGACCATCGACCGGCTCGCGCCGGTCGCGCTCGTGGCACTCATCGCGCTGGTCGTGCTCGGCAGGCGGCTCGACATACTCGGACTCGGCGACGACGAGGCCCGGTTGGTCGGGGTCAGCCCCCGCCTCACCCGGGCCGTCGCCGTGGTACTCGCCGTGGTCCTCTCCGCGGTTTCCGTCACCGTCGCCGGGCCCATCGGCTTCGTCGGGCTGTGCGCGCCGGCGATCGTCCGGCTGGCCGGTGCCCGCGTCCCCGCGCTGCTGCGCCACCGCGCGTTCATCCCCGTCTCGGCGCTGGCCGGCGTGCTCGTCGTGCTCGGCGCCGATGTCCTGCTGCGCGCCCTGTTCGGGGCGCAGGCGGGCACGGCCGTCCCGACCGGCATCGTGACCAGCTTCTTCGGCGCCGTGGTGCTCGTCGTCCTCGCCCACAGGTCCAGGGACAAGGGATCCACAGGGCCGGACGCGGCCTTCGCCAGGCTGCGCAGCCGTCGTGCCTTCGTCCTCACCCTCTCGGTGGTGACCACCGCGCTGATCGCGGCGGTCGTCGGGGCGGTCCTGCTCGGCGATGCGCCCCTGCTGCTCGGCGACGTGGGGAACTGGCTCACCGGCCGGTCGGGTCAGCTCGTCACCTTCGTGCTCGACACCCGGGTGCCGCGGGTCGCCGCGGCGCTGCTCGCCGGTGCCGCGCTGGCGACGGCGGGCGCGGTGGTGCAGGCGGTCTCGCGCAATCCGCTCGCCGAGCCCGGCATCCTCGGCGTGGTCGGCGGCGCTGGTGTCGGCGCCGTCCTCACCCTGACGGTCGTTCCGCTCGCGAGCTTCTGGCTGATCGGCGGGTCCGCGCTCGCCGGTGCCGCGGTCGCCGCCGCCCTGGTCTTCGGGCTCGCGGCACGGCACGGGCTGGAGCAGAACCGGCTGGTGCTGATCGGCATCGGTGTCTCCGCGGGCGCGACGGCGCTGGTCAGCCTGCTGATCGTGCTGACGGATCCGCACAACGGGACGAAGGCGCTGGTGTGGCTGTCCGGCTCGACCTACGGGCGTACGTTCCCCGAGGTCCTGCCGGTGCTCGCCGCGCTCGCCGTGTCCCTGCCGGTCCTCGCCGTGCTGCGCCGCGACCTGGACCTCATCGGCCTGGACGGCGACACGCCCCGGCTGCTCGGGATCCGCCTGGGCACCATGCGGCTGGTGCTGCTCGGCATCGCCGTCGTCCTGACCGCCGCGGCGGTCGCCGCGGTCGGCGTCATCGGCTTCGTCGGGCTGGTGGCACCGCATGCGGCGCGCGCCCTTGTGGGCCAGCGTCATGCCCGGGTGCTCCCGGTGGCCGCGCTGCTGGGCTCCCTCCTGGTGGTGGTCGCCGACGCGGTCGGCCGGACGGTCATCGCGCCCGCCCAGGTCCCCGTCGGAGTCGTCACCGCGGTGATCGGTGCCCCGTACTTCGGGTGGCTGCTGTGGCGGTCCAAGGGAGACGGGTAGCACGGGAGAGGCGGGCAGCGCGGGGCGGACCGGGACGGCCCGGCGCCCCGCCCCCGTCATGGTCGACGGAAGCCGCGCGGGTGCGCCGCTCATCGGGAGGGTTCGACGAGCTGTACGCGCCGGCTGTCGTCGTCGGAGAGGAACGACGCCAGTGCGCGTCCCTGCTCGGCGACGGCGGTGCGGTCGGCAGGGGACAGTCGGCCCAGCGGGGTGACCTGCACGGTGCCGGCTCTGACGCACCAGGTCGCGGCGACCCGGCCGTCTACCAGGACGACGCGGGCGCCGGTGACCGACAGGCCGCGGTGGGTGTCGTCGATGATCCGGCTGCGGTCGTGGTAGCCGAGGACCGCGTTGTCGAACGCCGGGAGGAACCGCACCGGGGCGGGGGTGTCGGGGTCGGGGCGCGGGGCGTCGGGGAGGTCCAGCAGTTCCCGGCCGCGTTCGTCGCGGAAGGAGACCAGTTCCTCGCGCAGTGCGGCAACCGCGGCGGGCAGCCCGGCGAGCCCGCACCAGGCGCGCAGGTCGGCCGATGCGGCCGGCCCGAAAGCGGCCAGGTAGCGCCGTACCAGCGCCTGGCCCACCGGATCGGAATGGTCCGGGGACAGCGGGTCGATCTCGCGGCCGAGCCAGGAGGAGAGCAGGACGTTGCGCACCCCTGCCTTCGTCCGCCACAGGCCGCGCGGTGGCAGCTGCGCCACCGGGACGAGGGCGGCGACCAGCATCTCCCCCAGCGCCCTCGTCCCCGGCGCGGGCCAGCGCCCGACCAGCGCACGGGCCAGCTCCGTCATCGAGCGGGGTTCGTCGTCGGCGAGCACCGCCCGGCCCGCCGCGGCGAGTTCGTCGAGGTCGACCCCTTCGAGCTCACGGCGGTAGGTGCCCAGTACCCGTTGGCGCAGCATGGCGCCGTGGCGGGCCCGCCAGGCCAGTGCGTCGTCGGCGGTGACGAGGTGGACGGTGCGGCGCATGAGGTGGGTGCGCACCACGTGCCGCCCGGTCAGCAGGTCCGACAGCGCCGCCGGGTCGAACGCGCGCAGCCGCGACCACAGCCCGACGAACGGTTCCTGGGGTTCCTGTGCCTGGAGACCGCCGAGATGCGCGACGGCGTCGACGGCCGGCACGTCGGCGCGTTCGAGCAGCAACTGCCGGGCGAGTGTGGCGCGGTTGAGGGCCCGGGTGCCGACAACGGTCGTCGAGGTCGTGCGGCGGCCCGCGGGGCGGGGGCGGGTCCGGGGTGCTGGGTCCGGTGCGGATCGATACGGCAGGTCCGGATTGCCGTCCGCCTCGTCTCGTGCTGTCACGGTCACGCCGTTCCCTTCGTCTTTCCGGTTTCTGCGAGCCTTCGGTCCTGTCGTCACACTCCCGTCGTCTGCCCGGAGGGCAGGCCCCGCGGCGTCTGGTGCGTGCGCTCGCAAGGCGGAGGGTCTTCCCGGTACTGGGCGTACCGGGAAGA
>NZ_JBITJM010000037.1:0-39631 GCF_044460025.1 Streptomyces sp. NPDC050161
CGAACCCGGAAGCTAAGCCTTTCAGCGCCGATGGTACTGCAGAGGGGACTCTGTGGGAGAGTAGGACGCCGCCGAACAATTTTTCAGCTCCGGTTTCTGGACCTTTTGGTTCAGGAACCGGAGCTTTTTTGTTCCCTCGTTCAGGGCATGTGCGTAACGCCTTGTTCACCTTGCGTCGTCAGGATCCGCGGCATGGGGACACGTGGAACGCTCAAGTCGGCCGGCGTCCGTGCCGGTGACGAGGTCGTGGTGCCGGCCTACGGGAACGCCGAAGTGGCCGAGGCGGTGGTGCGGATGGGGGCGCTGCCGGTGTTCGCCGATGTCGACGCGGGCAGTTACTGCCTCGACCCGGCTGCCGTGTCCGACGTGCTGACGGGCCGTACCGCGGCGATCGTGGCCGTGCACCGCTTCGGGCGGCGGGCGGACGACGGATGGATCCGTGAAGTGGGCCAGCGGCACGGGCTGTTGGTCATGGTGGAGGACGAACCCGGTGGGGCGGCCGACGGGTTGGAGGAGCGGCGCCGGCATGCCGCGTATCTGGATGCCAGGCTCAACGGTGTCCGTACGCCCGTGGCCGCCGCGGGGCACACGTACGAGCAGTACGTGGTGCGGGTGCCGGGGAACGGCCGGCCGGACCGGGACGCGTTCGCGCGGGCGCTGCGGGCCAAGGGGGTTGCCTGTCGCGTTCCCGTGCAGGTTCCGGTGTACCGGATGCCGGGGCTGCGGCGGGATGTGTTTCTTCCGGAGACCGAGCGGGCCGTCGACGAGACGCTGGCGTTGCCGGTGTACGCGGGAATGTCGCGCCGGGAGTTGCAGCGCATGGTGAGTGCGTGCAATGCGCTGGGCGGATTGTTGCAACCGGCCTTTTAGGCGTGGTGTGCGGGGCCGTTGTGCGCGATTCGGAGGTGCCGCGGGATTCATGTATGCTCTATTCCGCTGGCGCGCCCCAATAGCTCAGTCGGCAGAGCGTCTCCATGGTAAGGAGAAGGTCTACGGTTCGATTCCGTATTGGGGCTCAAGAGAGAAAGGCCCCCGCCGTTGTGGCGGGGGCCTTTTTGTATGGGTCGGGTGGGTCAGGCCGTTGGCGCCGGGATGTAGGCGAGGCCGTGGGCGCCTGAGAGGTCCTTACGGTCGACTTCCAGTGTGGCGACGACGGTGCGGCTGGGCAGGTCGACGACCGTGACGGTGCTGGAGAGGTTGCCGGACACGTAGGCGGTGCTGCCGTCGGGGGATGACGTGATGGTCAGCGGGAGGGCGCCGACGGGGATGCCGTCGGCGGGCTCCAGGGTGTCGGGTGCGAAGACGGTGAGGACGCCGGGGAGCTGGCGGCCGAGCGGGCTGTCCATGGTGCCTCCGGCGCGGGTTTCGCCGACCAGGACGGCGCCGGTGGCGGTGACGTGCACCGGCATGACAGGTTCCTGGGTCGGCAGGGTGCGGACGACGGTGGCGGTGCGGGTGTCGATGACGCGGATGCCAGGCCGGGCGGTCGTGTCGTCGACCTTGGGGGCGGCGGCGTAGACGTAGCGGCCGTCGAGGGAGACGGCCAGTCCTTCGCTGCCGGGAACCTCGATGCGGCCGGTGAACTCACCGCGTTCCAGGTCGATGGCGGAGACGAAAGGTGCCTCCTTGTTGGTGGTGTAGCCGCGGGTGCCGTCGGGGGTGAGGGCGAACCAGTGCGGGCCGTCCGCCATCGTCGGGATGCGGCCGATGCGGGTACGGGTGCGGGTGTCGATGACGACGACGCCTCCCGGTTCGGACTCGGTGGCCTCGACGCTGATGTAGAGACGGCTGCGGGCGCGGTCGAGGGCGAGACCGTGCGGGGCGTGGTCGGGCGAGAGGTCGAGGGTGTCGACGACGGTGTGGGTGTCGACGTCGATGACGGTGAGTTCGTGGGCGCGTCCCCGGTGGGCGTTGTAGAAGCCGGAGCGGTAGGTGATGGTGCAGTACAGCAGTCGGAGGTCCGGGTCGAAGCACAGTTCGTGGGGCTGGTCGGGCATCGGCAGGACGTCGAGCCGCTCGTGGGTGGCGGCGTCGAAGAAGGTGACGGTCGGGCCGGTCTGGCTGACGACGGCGAGCTGGTCGCCGGGTGTGCGTCGTGCGGTGGAAGTCATGTGCCCCAGCCTGGGCCGCTGTTGGAGGGGTGACCAATGCGGCGCAGGTAGGGCGGCAGTGCGCCGGGCGCAGGTTTCCTGGCGGGCGGGTGAGCGGCCGTGTCGGGGGGGTGACGCAGGCCACAGGGATGGAGCGCGGGTGGGCGGCGTTCTACTGGGGGACGCGCATGGCGAGGATGGCCATGTCGTCCGACGCGGGTTCAGCGGCGAAGCGTTCGACGGCGCGCAGGACCCGGGCGGCGACGGCGCCCGCCGTCAGGCCCGTACACGTCGTCAGGACGTCGGAGAGGCCGTCGTCGCCCAACATGCGGGTGCCTTCGCGGCGTTCGGTGACGCCGTCGGTGACGCACAGGAGGACGTCGCCGGGGTCGAGGGTGACGGTCTGTTCGTAGAGTTCGAGGTCGTCCATGACGCCGAGGAGGGGCTGCGGTTCGGCGGCTGGTTCGACGGTGCCGTCCTGGCGCAGGCGGAGCGGCAGGGGGTGGCCGGCGCAGACGACCTTGAGGAGGGCGCTGCCGTCCTCCTGGGGCCACAGTTCGCCGTAGAGGAGCGTGAGGAAGCGGCTGCGGGCGCCCTCGTCGAGGATCGCGGCATTGAGGCGTTCGAGTACGGCGGGGCCGCCGAATCCCTCGCGGGCGAGGAGGCGCAGGGCGTGCCGGGCCAGTCCGGTGACGGCCGCGGCTTCCGGTCCTGTGCCGCAGACGTCGCCGATGGCGAAGCCGTAGGCGCCGTCGCGGATCGGGAAGAGGTCGTAGAAGTCGCCGCCGACTTCGTTGCCCTCGCCGGCCGCGCGGTAGATGACCTCGACCTCGACGCCGGGGACTTCGGGCAGTTCCGGGGGGAGCAGGCTGCGCTGGAGTGACTGGCTGATGGCCGTGCGCTCGGAGTAGAGGCGGGCGTTGTCCAGGGCGAGCGCGGCACGCCGGGAGAGGTCTTCGGCGAGTTCGAGGATTTCCTGGCGGAAGTGTTCTTCGGTGGGCTTGCCGAGGGTGAGCATGCCGATGACGCGGTTGCGGGCGACGAGGGGGAGTACGACGGTCTCGCCGCCGACGGCCGACGCGGTGGCGAGGGTGGCGCCGGGACCTGTCGAGGGGCGGGCGGAGTTGCCGAGTCCCAGGCTGCGCAGGGTGGTGCGCAGGGCGGCGTCGTGTGCGGCGTCGGTGGGTGCGGTCCACACGCGGGCGCCCGGGGTGGGGACCGGCTCGGGCGGATCGACCTTTTTCAGCAGGGTCTTGAGGCCGTCGATGCGGTCCTCGTCCTCGTGCAGGACGTAGGAGAGTTCCGGTTCGGACGCCTGGTCGGCGACGGTGTAGACGGCGCACCAGGTGGCGAGGGTGGGCACCGTCATCTGGGCCATCAGGGCCAGGGTCTGGTCGCGGTCGAGGGTGCCGGCCAGGAGGTCGGACGCCTCGACGAGGAAGGAGAGGGAGCCGCGGCGCAGGCGTTCCAGTTCGGTCAGGCGGGCGCGTTCGACGGCGAGTGCGATGCGGTCGGCGGCGAACTGGAGGCGCAGGGCCTCTTCGTTGGTGTAGCGGCCGGCGCCTTCCGCGGCGACGCCGAGCGATCCGGTGAGCCGGCCCTCGACCTTGAGCGGGACGGTGACGACCGAGCGCATGCCGGTGCCGGAGAGCAGGGGTACGGCGCCGGGGACCGCGGTGAGGTCTTCGTGGACGGACGGCATCCGGGCGGAGCCGTAGCGTCCGGATCCGGTTTCCACGGGGACGCGGGCGAACCGCTGGCGGGCGGATGGCAGGCCGGTGGAGGCGCGGACCTCCAGTTCGGTCTCGTCGTCGGTGGCGAGCAGGAGGTAGGCGGCGTCGCCGTCGAGCATGTCGCGGGCGCGTTCGACGGTGCGCTGGAGGAGGCCGTCCAGGTCGTCGGGGGCGGGCGAGCCGATGAAGACCTCGAACGGGTCGGACGGGCGGCCTTCGGGGTGGGCTGCGGCGTCCGGTGCCGGGGTGCGCTGGGGGCTCTGGAGGACGGCGCGTTCGTGGTCGCGTACCAGGAGGCAGACGGTGGACGCCTCCCCGTCGGCGTCGCGGACGCGCAGGTGGGAGGCGTAGACGGGGAGCACGCGGCCGTCGGCGCCCCTTATGCCGTAGGAGCCTTCCCAGCGGGAGAGCCGGAGTGCCTCGGCGATGCCGGTGCCGGTGCCCGGGGTGTGCGGCCAGGCGGCGAAGTCGGTGAGGGGCTTGCCGATGACCTGCTCGGCCTCGAACTGGAAGAGGCCCTGGGCGTCGTCGTTCCAGAAGCTGATGCAGCCGCCGCGGTCGATCTGGATGACGGCGACGCGTACCCGGGTGTCGGCGACCGGGAGGGCGTCGACGGGGAGCGCGGGGCCCGCGGAGCGGGTGCCGGCCGGGCGGTCGGGCAGGTCGAGCTGGAACCACACGTGCTTCTGCGCCGCGGTGTACTCGACGCCCCAGCGGGTGGCGAGCGCGCCGCACAGGAGCAGGCCACGGCCGCCCTCGCGGTCGGGGTGGACGAGGGCCTGACCGGTGTTCTGGAGCGGGATCTCCCGCTCCGGGTAGCGGTCGGCGACGGAGATGCGCACTCCGCTGTCCTGGCGCAGGCACAGCACGTCGGCCGCGGTGCCCGCGTGCACCACGGCGTTGGTGACCAGTTCGCTGGTGAGGACGACGGCGTCGTCGACGATGTCGCCGTAGCCCCAGCCCTGGAGGGTGTCGCGGACGAAGGCGCGGGCGGTGGCGACGGAGCGCCCCACCGGTTCGAACGTGGCAGCGGCCCGCGCGGTGATCACAGCACTCCCCATTGGTTTTTCGTCGCTCCCCAGGGTCCTGTGCCCGTTTCTCGTGGCATCGATGCGAACGCCAGGCTAGTCGGTCGTGGTGAGCGGTGGGAACGAAGGAGTGCCGTCCGGCATCAGCGGGCCCGGGGCGTCGAGGTGCCTGCCGCTGGGGAATACGCGGGGCCGCCGGGGCGTGGCCGGCACTCGCTACGCCCCGTGGGGGGATGCTGCCGAACTGTGTTGACCGCGCCCCTTTATCGGGACCTGTGCCGTCGTGAAGAGTGACGGAGTATCCGCCCCGCCGGCCGCGATGTGTGCCCGCGATGTGGTGAGGTCCCGACTCTTTGCCGCTTCGGTGGGCCATGGTGAAACACTGGGCAGGTATCAGGAGAAAGCCCGGGTAGAACGGTCGACCCTGCGGGAGGGACACGGTGGAGTCTGGCGCAGCCGCGCGGGCCGCAAGCACGCGCGCGAAAGGCGGACGATCCCGGAACAACGGGACGACCGAAGTGGATACAGCTGCCCTGAATCGATTGCTGGTCGCTCTCGTCGCGATGAGGGACGGCAACTTCCGCAAGCGGTTGACGGTTTCCGGCGAAGGCGTCATGTCGGAAATCGCGGCGGTTTTCAATGAGGTGGCGGACCGCAATCTGCACCTGACGGGCGAGCTGGCGCGGGTGCGCCGGGTCGTCGGGCGTGAGGGAAAGCTCACGGAACGGCTGGAGGTCGCGGCCTGCGAGGGGTCCTGGGCGGCGGCGATCGATGCCTCGAACGCCCTGGTGGACGACCTCGTACGGCCGGTCTCCGAGGTGGGGCGGGTGCTGTCGGCGGTCTCCGAGGGCGACCTGGAGCAGCGGATGGATCTGCGCTCGCGCAGTTCGGACAGTTCGTCCGAGCATCCGCTGCGGGGCGAGTTCCTGAAGGTCGGGCGCACCGTCAACGGCCTGGTCGACCAGCTCTCGGCGTTCACCGACGAGGTCACGCGGGTGGCCAGTGAGGTCGGTACGGAGGGCAAGCTCGGCGGTCAGGCGCGGGTGCGCGGTATGTCGGGTTCGTGGAAGGACCTCACGGAGTCCGTCAACACCATGGCCTCGCGGCTGACGGCGCAGGTGCGTGACATCGCTCTCGTCACCACTGCGGTGGCGAAGGGTGATCTCTCCCGGAAGGTCACGGTCCACGTCGCCGGCGAGATGCTGGAGCTGAAGAACACCGTCAACACGATGGTGGACCAGCTCTCGTCGTTCGCCTCCGAGGTGACGCGCGTCGCCCGCGAGGTCGGCACGGAGGGCGAACTGGGCGGTCAGGCGCAGGTGCCAGGCGTCGCCGGGGTGTGGAAGGACCTGACGGATTCGGTCAACCTCATGGCCGGGAACCTCACCGCGCAGGTCCGTGGTATCGCGCAGGTCACCACCGCCGTCGCGAACGGCGATCTGTCGCAGAAGGTCACGGTCAGCGCGCGCGGCGAGGTCGCGCAGCTCGCCGACACCATCAACACCATGACCGAGACGCTGCGTACCTTCGCGGACGAAGTGACGCGGGTGGCGAACGAGGTCGGCGCCGAGGGACAGCTCGGTGGGCAGGCGCAGGTGCCGGGCGCGGCCGGCACCTGGAAGGACCTGACGGACTCCGTCAACACGGCCTTCCGCAACCTCACGGCGCAGGTGCGGGACATCGCGCAGGTGACGACGGCGGTCGCCAACGGTGACCTCTCGCAGACCGTCACGGTCGATGTCGCCGGGGAAATGCTGGAGTTGAAGAACACCGTCAACACGATGGTGGGCCAGCTGTCCTCGTTCGGTGCCGAGGTGACCCGTGTGGCGCGGGAGATCGGCGTCGAGGGTGAGCTGGGCGGCCAGGCGGCGGTGCCGGGCGCCGCGGGGACGTGGAAGGACCTCACGGACTCGGTCAACACCGCGTTCCGCAACCTGACCGGACAGGTGCGCAACATCGCGCAGGTGACCACGGCGGTCGCCAACGGTGATCTGTCGCAGAAGGTCACCGTCGACGTCTCCGGCGAGATGCTCCAGCTGAAGAACACCGTGAACACCATGGTGGACCAGCTGTCCTCGTTCGCGGACCAGGTCACGCGGATGGCCAGGGACGTGGGCACGGAGGGCCGCCTCGGTGGCCAGGCGCGGGTGGACGGCGTCAGCGGCACCTGGAAGGAACTGACCGACTCCGTCAACTTCATGGCGGGGAACCTGACTTCGCAGGTGCGGCAGATCGCGCAGGTGACCACGGCGGTGGCGCGCGGTGACCTCTCCCAGAAGATCGACGTGGACGCGCGCGGCGAGATCCTGGAGCTGAAGAACACCATCAACACGATGGTCGATCAGCTCTCCGCGTTCGCCGAGCAGGTCACCCGGGTCTCCCGGGAGGTCGGTACGGACGGCAGGCTGGGCGGCCAGGCGCAGGTGCCCGGTGTCGCCGGCGTCTGGCGCGATCTGACCGACTCCGTGAACGGCATGGCGGGCAATCTCACGGCCCAGGTCCGCAACATCGCGCAGGTCGCCACGGCGGTCGCGCGCGGTGATCTGTCGCAGAAGATCGACGCGGACGCCCGGGGCGAGATCCTGGAGCTGAAGAACACCCTGAACACGATGGTGGACCAGCTGTCCTCGTTCGCGGAGCAGGTCACGCGGGTCGCCCGCGAGGTGGGCACCGAGGGCATCCTGGGCGGCCAGGCCGAGGTGCAGGGCGTCAGCGGGACGTGGAAGGACCTCACCCAGTCCGTCAACTTCATGGCGAACAACCTGACGTCGCAGGTGCGCAACATCGCCGAGGTGACGACGGCGGTGGCCCGCGGCGACCTGTCGAAGAAGATCACCGTCGACGCCAAGGGCGAGATCCTCGAACTGGTCACGACCGTCAACACGATGGTCGACCAGCTGTCGTCGTTCGCCGAGCAGGTGACCCGGGTGGCGCGTGAGGTGGGCACCGAGGGCCAGTTGGGCGGCCAGGCGCGGGTACCGGGCGCGACCGGTATCTGGCTGGACCTGACCGACAACGTCAACCTGATGGCCAACAACCTCACCATCCAGGTGCGCAACATCTCGCAGGTCTCGGCGGCGGTCGCCAACGGTGACCTGACGAAGAAGGTCACGGTCGAGGCGCGCGGCGAGGTCGCGCAGCTCGCCGACACCGTCAACACCATGGTCACGACGCTGTCGTCGTTCGCCGACGAGGTCACCAGGGTGGCCCGCGAGGTGGGCACCGACGGCATCCTGGGCGGTCAGGCCCGCGTCCCCGGCGTCGCCGGTACGTGGAAGGACCTCACCGAGTCCGTGAACTCGATGGCCAACAACCTCACGGGCCAGGTCCGCAACATCGCGATGGTCACCACCGCGGTGGCCAAGGGTGATCTGACCAAGAAGATCGACGTCGATGCGCGGGGCGAGATCCTGGCGCTGAAGACCACCATCAACACCATGGTCGACCAGCTCTCGTCCTTCGCCGAGCAGGTCACCAGGGTGGCGCGTGAGGTGGGCACGGAAGGCCAGCTGGGCGGGCAGGCGCAGGTGCGGGGCGTGGCCGGCACCTGGAAGGACCTGACCGAGTCGGTGAACGAGATGGCGGGCAATCTCACCCGCCAGGTGCGGGCCATCGCCGCGGTCGCCGCGGCCGTGACCCTCGGCGACCACAACGTCCGTATCGACGTGGACGCGGCCGGCGAGATCCTGGAGCTCCAGGACAACGTCAACACCATGATCTCCACGCTCCGCGAGACCACCCTCGCCAACGAGGAACAGGACTGGCTGAAGGGCAACCTGGCCCGGATCTCCGGTCTGATGCAGGGCAGGCGCGACCTCAAGGACGTCGCCACCCTCATCATGAGCGAGCTGTCGCCCGCGGTCTCCGCGCAGCACGGCGCGTTCTTCCTCGCCGCGCAGCCCGACAGCCAGGAGATCGGCGCGGACGGCGGCGAGGCAGGCGCGTACGAGCTGCGGCTGATGGGCTCCTACGGCTACGCGATGGGCGGGATGCCGACGACGTTCCGGCCCGGCGAGACGCTGATCGGGACGGCGGCGGAGGAGGGCCGCACGATCCTGGTGGAGAACGTGCCGTCCGGCTACCTCAAGATCGCCTCCGGGCTCGGTGAGGCGCCGCCGGCGAACGTCATCGTGCTGCCGGTGCTCTTCGAGGACAAGGTGCTCGGCGTGATCGAGCTGGCGTCCTTCCAGCCGTTCACGCAGATCCAGAAGGACTTCCTCAGCCAGATCGCCGAGATGATCGCGACCAGCGTCAACACCATCTCGGTCAACACCAAGACCGAGGTGCTGCTCAAGCAGTCGCAGGAGCTGACCGAGCAGCTCAAGGAGCGGTCGGGTGAGCTGGAGAGCCGGCAGAAGGCGCTGGAGCTGTCCAACTCCGAACTGGAGGAGAAGGCCGAGCAGCTGCGGGCGCAGAACCGCGACATCGAGGTGAAGAACACCGAGATCGAGGAGGCGCGGCAGGTCCTGGAGGAGCGCGCCGAGCAGCTCGCGGTCTCGATGCGCTACAAGTCGGAGTTCCTGGCGAACATGTCGCACGAGCTGCGCACGCCGCTCAACTCCCTGCTGATCCTGGCCAAGTTGCTGGCCGACAACGCCGAGGGGAACCTCTCGCCGAAGCAGGTGGAGTTCGCCGAGACCATCCACGGTGCGGGCAGCGACCTGCTCCAGCTGATCAACGACATCCTCGACCTGTCCAAGGTCGAGGCGGGCAAGATGGACGTCAGCCCGACGCGGATCGCGCTGGTCCAGCTCGTCGACTACGTCGAGGCGACGTTCCGGCCGCTGACCGCCGAGAAGGGCCTGGAATTCGCCGTACGCGTCTCCCCTGACCTGCCCTCCACCCTGCACACCGACGAGCAGCGGCTGCTCCAGGTGCTGCGCAATCTCCTGTCGAACGCGGTGAAGTTCACCGACAGCGGCAATGTGGAGCTGGTCATCCGGCCGGCCGGTACCGACGTCCCGGTGGCGATCCGCGAACAGCTCCTGGAACACGGGTCGTTGCGCGACCCGGAGGCCGAAATGATCGCCTTCTCGGTGACCGACACCGGTATCGGCATCGCGTCCAGCAAGATGCGGGTCATCTTCGAGGCGTTCAAGCAGGCGGACGGCACGACCAGCCGCAAGTACGGCGGCACCGGCCTCGGCCTGTCCATCAGCCGGGAGATCGCCCGGCTGCTGGGCGGTGAGATCCACGCGGCCAGTGAGCCGGGCCGCGGCTCGACGTTCACGCTGTACCTGCCGCAGAACCCGGGCGGGCTGCCGCCGCAGGGCTACCCGGCGCTGGTGGCGGGCGGCTTCGCGATGGACGCCGAGGCGCGGGAGACCGAGGTCGGCAGGCAGGCGGCCGAGGAAGCGGCGCGGGAGGCCGAGGAGCAGGCGTCGGCCACGGCGCTCAACCGCCGTCGGCGGCGCGGGATTTCGGGCTCCGCCCGGCGTGCCGCGCTGCCCGCCGCGCCCCCGGCACCGCAGCGGCAGGCCGCACCTGAACCGCCGGCGCAGCCCGCCACCGAGCCCTGGCTCGGCAATGGCCAGGACCTGGTGGAGGATCCGGCCTTCGAGGGCGGCTTCCACGGCGAGAAGGTGCTGATCGTCGACGACGACATCCGCAACGTCTTCGCGCTCACCAGCGTCCTGGAGCAGCACGGCCTGTCGGTGCTGTACGCGGAGAACGGCCGCGAGGGCATCGAGGTGCTGGAGCAGCACGACGACGTGGTGCTGGTGCTGATGGACATCATGATGCCGGAGATGGACGGCTACGCGACCACCGCGGCGATCCGGCGGATGCCGCAGTTCGCCGGGCTGCCGATCATCGCGCTCACCGCGAAGGCGATGAAGGGTGACCGGGAGAAGAGCATCGACTCCGGCGCATCGGACTACGTCACCAAGCCGGTGGACACCGATCATCTGTTGTCGGTCATGGAGCAATGGATGCGCGCGGAGTGACGGAGCGTCCAGTATGGAGTCGAAAGAGGATCACCGCGTGCTGACGCAGTGTGGCCGTGGACGGGTGGAAACGCGGATGTCCGGGAACCTTCCGGTCTCGCCCCGCGTTTCCGCTACGTACGCAGTGACATCGCGGTGACAGGGTGTGGCGACGAGCGGGGTGCAGCTACCATGACCGGCACAAGGACGGGCGGCATGATGGAGTCGTCCCCTGGGGCGGCGTCCGGTTCTTCCCCAAGTCCTTCGGACAGGGGAGGCCCCATGCCGGGGCGAGGAGGTCGGGCCATGGTGCAGAAGGCCAAGATCCTCCTGGTCGATGACCGGCCGGAGAATCTGCTGGCGCTGGAGGCGATCCTCTCTGCGCTCGATCAGACACTGGTACGGGCATCGTCCGGGGAGGAAGCGCTCAAGGCGCTGCTCACGGATGATTTCGCGGTGATCCTGCTCGACGTGCAGATGCCGGGGATGGACGGATTCGAGACCGCGGCGCACATCAAGCGGCGCGAGCGGACCCGTGACATCCCGATCATCTTCCTGACGGCGATCAACCACGGCCCGCACCACACCTTCCGCGGCTACGCGGCGGGCGCGGTCGACTACATCTCCAAGCCGTTCGACCCGTGGGTGCTGCGGGCGAAGGTCTCGGTCTTCGTCGAGCTGTACATGAAGAACTGCCAACTGCGGGAGCAGGCCGCGCTGCTGAGGCTCCAGCTCGAAGGCGGCAGGCCGGCCGCCGATGACGCCAAGGAGTCGGCGGGGCTGCTCGCCGAGCTGTCGGCGCGGCTGGCGGCCGTCGAGGAGCAGGCCGAGGCGCTGTCCAAGCAGTTGGACGAGTCGGCGGACGCCGCGGCGGTGGCCACCGCCGCCCATCTGGAGCGCAAACTGACCGGGCTCCGCAGGGCGCTGGACGCACTGGAGCCGGGTACCGGCGGCGTGGTCGGCTGACTGACGCCCTCTCATGCCGGGGGCGCGCGAGGCGTCATGACGCGAGCGCACGACACGATCGGGTGAAGTGCCGTGCGCTCGTGTGATGCCAGGCGGCGGCTGTAATCTCGTCCCCATGGCCTCACGTACGACCGGCAAGGGAACCCAGAGCACGGCGGGCCCCTCGAAGCAGCGCGCCGGATCGTCCGGGGGCGCCGCCAAGAAGGCCGCGGCGAAGAAGGCGCCTGCCAGGAAGCCGCCGGTGAAGAAGACCGCGGCGGCGAAGAAGCCTCCGGTCAAGAAGGCACCGGCCAAGAAGGCGCCGGCACGCAAGGCGCCCGCGAAGAAGGCCCCGCCCAAACCGGCGCCGTCACCGACCGGCGGTGTCTACCGGCTGGCGCGGGCCTGCTGGCTGGGGCTCGCGCACGCCATAGGCGCGGTGTTCCGCGGCATGGGCCGCGGCGCGAAGAACCTCGACCCGGCGCACCGCAAGGACGGTCTCGGCCTGCTGCTGCTCGGCCTGGCGCTGGTCGTCGCGGCCGGCACCTGGTCCAACCTCAGCGGCCCCGTCGGCGATCTCGTGGAACTCCTGGTCACCGGCGCCTTCGGCCGGCTCGACCTGGTCGTGCCGATACTGCTCGGCGGGATCGCGGTACGGCTGATCCGGCACCCCGAGCAGCCCGAGGCCAACGGCCGGATCGTCATCGGCCTGTCCGCGCTGGTCATCGGAGTGCTCGGGCAGGTCGCCATGGCCTGTGGATCGCCGGGCCGCGGCGACGGCATCGCGGCTCTCCAGGACGCGGGCGGCTATGTCGGCTGGGCGGCGTCCAAGCCCCTGATCTTCACCGTGGGGCAGACCCTGGCCGTGGCGCTGCTGGTGCTGCTGACGGTCTTCGGGCTGCTGGTGGTCACCGCGACCCCGGTCAACGCCATCCCGCAGCGGCTGCGTGCGCTCGGCGCCCGGCTCGGCGTCCTGGAGGCCGTGGAACCGGAGCCGGACGACGAGGACGAGTACGCCGAGGAGTGGCGCGAGCAGCCCGCGCGGCGGCCGGGCCGGGCCATGGCGTCGGCCGCGGATCCGGACGCGATAGAGGAGGAGGCGCTGGCCAAGCGCCGCCGGCCGCGCAAGGAGCCCGCGCAGCCCGCTGCGGACCGGACGATGGACGCGGTGGACGTGGCCGCGGCTGCTGCCGCCGCGCTGGACGGCGCCGTCCTGCACGGCGTGCAGCCCTCGCCGCTGGTCGCCGGTCTGAGCAGCAGCATCTCGGGGGAGCGGCGGGACCGCGGCGAGGACACCGGGCACAGCGGTGCGGTGCCGCAGGCCCGTGGCGTGCAGCCGGGGCCCGCGGACGACACCCCGGCGGTGCCCGACTTCACCAAGGCCCCGCCGGAGCCGGCCGGTGATCTGCCGGCCCGCGCCGAGCAGCTCCAGCTGGCAGGCGACATCACCTACTCGCTGCCGGCCCTCGACCTGCTCGCGCGCGGTGGGCCCGGCAAGACCCGCAGCGCCGCGAACGACGCGATAGTCGCCTCGCTGACGACGGTCTTCCAGGAGTTCAAGGTCGACGCGGCGGTCACCGGCTTCACCCGCGGCCCGACGGTCACCCGCTACGAGGTCGAGCTGGGCCCGGCCGTCAAGGTCGAGAAGATCACCGCGCTGGCCAAGAACATCGCCTACGCGGTGGCCAGCCCCGACGTCCGCATCATCAGCCCGATCCCCGGCAAGTCCGCCGTCGGCATCGAGATCCCGAACACCGACCGCGAGATGGTCAACCTCGGCGACGTGCTGCGGCTGGCCGACGCGGCGGGCGACGAGCACCCGATGCTGGTCGCGCTCGGCAAGGACGTCGAGGGCGGCTACGTCATGGCCAACCTGACGAAGATGCCGCACGTCCTGGTCGCAGGCGCCACCGGTTCCGGTAAGTCCTCCTGCATCAACTGCCTGATCACGTCGGTGATGGTCCGGGCGACCCCGGAGGACGTGCGGATGGTGCTGGTCGACCCCAAGCGCGTGGAGCTGACGGCCTACGAGGGCATCCCGCACCTGATCACGCCGATCATCACCAACCCCAAGCGGGCAGCCGAGGCGCTCCAGTGGGTGGTGCGCGAGATGGACCTGCGCTACGACGACCTCGCGGCGTACGGCTTCCGGCACATCGACGACTTCAACGAAGCGGTCCGCAACGGCAAGGTCACCCCGCCCCCGGGCAGCGAGCGGGAACTGTCGCCCTACCCGTATCTGCTGGTGATCGTCGACGAGCTGGCGGACCTGATGATGGTGGCGCCGCGGGACGTCGAGGACGCGATCGTCCGTATCACGCAGCTCGCCCGCGCGGCCGGTATCCACCTGGTCCTGGCGACCCAGCGGCCGTCCGTCGACGTCGTCACGGGCCTGATCAAGGCGAACGTCCCGTCCCGGCTCGCGTTCGCCACCTCCTCGCTCGCGGACAGCCGGGTCATCCTCGACCAGCCGGGCGCCGAGAAGCTGATCGGCAAGGGCGACGGTCTCTTCCTGCCGATGGGGGCGAACAAGCCGGTCCGTATGCAGGGCGCCTTCGTGACCGAGGCCGAGGTCGCGGCGGTGGTCAAGCACTGCAAGGATCAGATGGCGCCGGTCTTCCGGGACGACGTCACGGTCGGCACGCAGCAGAAGAAGGAGATCGACGAGGACATCGGCGACGATCTCGACCTGCTGTGCCAGGCCGCCGAGCTGGTGGTGTCGACCCAGTTCGGGTCGACATCGATGCTCCAGCGCAAGCTGCGGGTGGGCTTCGCGAAGGCCGGTCGGCTGATGGACCTGATGGAATCGCGCAACATCGTCGGGCCGAGCGAGGGTTCCAAGGCCCGCGATGTCATGGTGAAGCCGGATGAATTGGACGGAGTGCTGGCCGTGATCCGGGGGGAGGCTTCCGGGTAGGTACAGCCTCTCGTTTGACCCGTACGAGTCACTCGTGCGGGAGGGAAGCAACCGTTTCTCCTGCCGATACGTCAAGTTGAGGGAGGTGAGGGAACGATGCTTCACCATGGGGCCCGAAGGCGTCGCCGGCGGGTCTATCGATGGTGTTAAACCCCATCCGCCCGTTTGCCCGTCCCTTTCGGTCCACCCCTAGACTGAACGTCCGGCAGGTGGCTACACGCTCGAAAGGCGCCCCCGTGTCCATCGGCAACTCCCCATCAGACGACCGGCCTTCCGTCGGTCGAGCCATCCAGCAGGCCCGTATCGACGCGCGGCTGACCGTCGAAGAGGTCAGTTCGTCGACACGGGTGCGCATCCCCCTCGTGCACGCGATCGAGCAGGACGACTTCTCGCGTTGCGGCGGCGACGTCTATGCCCGGGGGCATATCCGTGCGCTCGCCCGCGCCGTCCACCTCGATCCCGGGCCGCTGGTCGACCAGTTCGACACCGAGCACGGCGGCAGGCCCGAGCCGACTCCGGCCGCGCCGCTCTTCGAGGCCGAACGGATCCGTCCCGAGCGGCGCCGCCCCAACTGGACCGCCGCGATGGTCGCCGCGATCGTCGCGGTCATCGGTTTCGTCGGCTTCACGCTGTTCAGCGACGGACAGAAAGGCGGCGGCATCCCGGTGGCCGGCGGTGACACCAACGCCGAGAAGCCGACGCCGCAGCCGAACACCACCGCACCCACCGACCAGTCCAGGCCCACCACGGAGCCCGAGCCGTCGGACAGCGCCATCGCCGGGCTGCCCAAGGACAAGGTGACGATCAAGGTCACCGCACGCGACGGCCAGAGCTGGATTTCGGCCAAGGACTCCAACGGCAAGCTCCTGGAGGACGGCCTCCTCAAGCAGGGCGATTCCAAGACCTTCACCGACAAGGAACGCATCGACCTGGTACTCGGCAACGCCGGTGTCGTGCAGCTCTACGTCAATGGCAAGGAAGTCAAGCAGGTCGGCGACAAGGGTTCGGTCGAGCGGCTGAGCTACACGCCGGGAGACCCGCAGGCGGGCTGAGGCCGGGCGGCGCGGCGGGTCCGCGGCCCTTGAGGTCCGCCCCTGTATCGGCGGGGGCGGACCTGCACGCGAGGGGCGCGGCCGGGACGAAGTAGGCTGAGCACCATGCCCGAACGCCGTACCGTCGCCCTTGTCACTCTTGGCTGCGCCCGTAACGAGGTGGACTCGGAGGAGCTCGCAGGCCGCCTGGCAGCGGACGGCTGGGACCTCGTCGAGGACGCCGCCGATGCCGATGTCGCCGTCGTCAACACCTGTGGATTCGTCGAGGCCGCCAAGAAGGACTCCGTCGACGCCCTCCTCGAAGCCAACGATCTGAAGGATCACGGCAAGACCCAGGCCGTGGTCGCCGTCGGCTGTATGGCCGAGCGCTACGGCAAGGAGCTGGCCACGGCCCTGCCCGAGGCCGACGGCGTGCTCGGCTTCGACGACTACAGCGACATCTCCGACCGCCTCCAGACCATCCTCAACGGCGGCATCCACGCCTCGCACACCCCGCGCGACCGGCGCAAGCTGCTGCCGATCAGCCCCGCCGAGCGGCAGGCCGCCGACGTGGCGCTGCCGGGCCACGCGCAGGACACCCCGCCGGAGGATCTGCCGGAGGGCCTGGCACCCGCCTCCGGGCCGCGTGCGCCGCTGCGCCGCCGGCTGGGCAGCAATCCGGTGGCGTCCGTGAAGCTGGCCTCCGGGTGTGACCGGCGCTGCTCGTTCTGCGCCATCCCGTCCTTCCGCGGCTCCTTCATCTCCCGCCGGCCGTCCGACGTGCTCGGCGAGACCCGCTGGCTGGCCGAGCAGGGCGTCAAGGAGATCATGCTGGTCTCCGAGAACAACACGTCCTACGGCAAGGACCTCGGCGACATCCGCCTGCTGGAGACGCTGCTGCCGGAGCTGGCCGCGGTGGACGGCATCGAGCGGATCCGCGTCAGCTACCTCCAGCCCGCCGAGATGCGGCCGGGGCTGATCGACGTGCTGACCGGCACCGACAAGGTGGCGCCCTACTTCGACCTGTCGTTCCAGCACTCGGCGCCCGGCGTGCTGCGCGCGATGCGGCGCTTCGGTGACACCGACCGCTTCCTGGAGTTGCTGGAACAGATCCGGGCCAAGGCGCCCGAGGCGGGTGCCAGGTCGAACTTCATCGTCGGCTTCCCCGGCGAGAGCGAGGCCGACCTCGCCGAGCTGGAACGCTTCATCAGTGAGGCCGGACTGGATGCCATCGGCGTCTTCGGGTACTCCGACGAGGACGGCACGGAAGCCGCCTCGTACGCGGACAAGGTCGATCCTGACGTGGTCGCCGAGCGGCTCGCGCGGGTGTCACGGCTGGCCGATGAGCTGACGGCGCAGCGCGCCGAGGAGCGGGTGGGCAGCACCGTCCGGGTGCTGGTCGACCGGACCGACGACGAGGACGGTGTCGTCGGGCGGGCCGCGCACCAGGCGCCGGAGACCGACGGGGTCACCCTGCTGTCGACCAGCCAGGAGCTGGCGCCCGGTCGTATGGTCGAAGCGAAGGTGGTCGCGAGCGAGGGTGTGGATCTCGTGGCCGAGGTGCTGTCGGTGGAGGGTGCGGCGTATCCCGAGGAGGCGGCCAGATGAGCGGAGTCCCGGCTTCCGCAACCGGCGGGCCGCGCTCGGCGTCGGCCGTCCGGCAGGCCGGGCTGTGGAACATCGCCAACGTCCTGACGATGCTGCGGCTGGTGCTGGTACCGGCCTTCGTACTGCTGCTGATGCACGACGACGGCCATGACCCGGCCTGGCGCGCGTTCGCCTGGGCCGCGTTCGCCGTCGCCATGATCACCGACGTCTTCGACGGGCATCTGGCACGCGCGTACAACCTCGTCACCGACTTCGGGAAGATCGCCGACCCGATAGCCGACAAGGCGATCATGGGCGCCGCGCTGATCTGCCTTTCGGTCCTCGGTGACCTGCCGTGGTGGGTGACCGGCGTGATCCTCTTCCGCGAGCTGGGCATCACGCTGATGCGGTTCTGGGTGATCAAACACGGCGTGATTCCGGCCAGTCGTGGCGGCAAAATCAAGACATTGGCGCAGGGCACCGCCGTCGGGATGTACGTCCTCGTGCTCACCGGCCCGCTGGCGACCTTCCGCGCGTGGGTGATGGCGGTGGCCGTGCTGCTGACGGTGGTGACCGGCCTGGACTACGTGCGCCAGGCCGTTGTGCTGCGCAGGGACGGCCTGGCCAAGGAGCGCGCGGCGCGGGACGCCGTACGGTGACCGGGCCGGCGGGTGGTGCGGCGGCCGGTGTGCTGGCGCTGCTCGCCGGGCGCGGGCAGACCGTGGCGGCGGCCGAGTCGCTGACGGGCGGGCTGGTCGCGGCCGAGCTGACCGCGGTTCCCGGCGCCTCGCGGGTCGTACGGGGCTCGGTGACCGCGTACGCCACCGACGTCAAGCAGGCGGTCCTGGGTGTGGACGGCGCGCTGCTGGCCGCGCGCGGTGCGGTGGACGCCGAGGTCGCCCGGCAGATGGCGTGCGGCGTGCGGCGCGTGCTGGACGCCGACTGGGGAATCGCCACCACAGGGGTGGCAGGCCCCGACCCGCAGGACGGGCAGCCCGTGGGCACCGTCCATGTCGCCGTGTGCGGCCCCGAGGGCACGGTGCGGGCGCGGCGGCTGGCGCTGGAGGGTGACCGCGAGCGGATCCGCCGGGACAGCGTCGCGGCCTCCCTCGCCCTGCTGCTGAGCGAACTGACAGAAAATGCGGGGGCACAGGATACGGAACAACACGGGGGGAATGGATGTTTGCAGCCCTGAGTGAACACGAACTCACGCCCGGCACGGCTGCGGTCCGAGGCGGTACGGTGGGGCGAGAAGGATCCGGATCCGAGGTCCGAGGAGGGAGCCAGCGATGATTCTGCTTCGTCGCCTGCTGGGTGACGTGCTGCGCCGACAGCGTCAGCGCCAAGGCCGCACCCTGCGCGAGGTCTCTTCCTCCGCCCGGGTGTCGCTCGGCTATTTGTCCGAGGTCGAGCGGGGGCAGAAAGAGGCGTCGTCCGAACTGCTCTCGTCGATCTGTGACGCGCTGGATGTGCGCATGTCCGAGCTGATGCGTGAGGTCAGCGACGAGCTGGCGCTCGCCGAACTGGCACAGTCCGCGGCTGCGACCGACCCGGTGCCCGCACCGGTGCGGCCCACGTTCAACTCCGTTTCCGTCGCGTCCCTGACGGGTGTGCCGGAAGATCGCGTGACCATCAAGGCTCCGGCGGACGTCGTGGACGTCGTCGCCGCCTGACGCAGAGCTGTAGAGCACCGAAGCCCCGCACGGCAGCAGCCGGGCGGGGCTTCGTGCTGTCCGGGGCCGGGCGCCGGTGCCGGTGTACGCGAGGCCCGCTGCCCGAGTGGACGGCTCGACTGCTCGGAGTGCACCCATCGTTTATACGATGGGCAAATCTGCACATTCCTGAACACTTCGGCCTGCTGTCCGCTCCGGGTGTTCGTCCGAACAGGAGTAGCTGGATGTCTGTGGTCAAGAGCACGCTGTCCGAAGCCGACCGCTCCGTCGTCGGAGATGCACTCCAGGGAGCCCTGGTCGACCTCGTGGACCTCTCCCTGGTGGCCAAGCAGGTGCACTGGAACGTCGTCGGCCCGCGGTTCCGTTCCATCCATCTCCAGCTCGACGAGGTGGTCACCACCGCGCGGACGCACGCGGACACGGTCGCCGAGCGGGCGGCGGCGATCGGGGTGACGCCGGACGGCCGGGCCATCACCGTCGCCAAGACGACCGGCATCAAGGAAGTGCCCGACGGCTGGATCAAGGACGTCGACGCGGTCTCGACGCTGGTCGCGGCCCTGAGCGCGGTCATCGGGCGGATGCGGCAGCGGATCGGCGCGACCGATGCGCCCGACCCGGTCACCCAGGACATCCTCATCGGCCTCACCCGCGACCTGGAGAAGCACCACTGGATGTTCCAGGCCGAATCCCACTGACGGCCCGCGGGCCGCAGGCCGGGGCCCGGACGGGCCCGGGGACGCAGGGTGCGCGCCGGGAATGCCCCGATGCGCCCTCCCATGGGGTGGTTGGGTCCGTCTAGGGTCTGCCCTTTGAGCCCGACCCGACCCGAACGACAGACCCTGGCGTCGGCCTGAGGAGGCAGCGATGAGAGGGCACGGCGGTGGGAGGCGCGACCCGGCCGACCGGAGTCGCGGCGGTCGCATATCCGGCGCCCCGGTGCGCCCGCGCGCCGGGGCGGGCAGCCGGGCCGCCGCGGTGCTCGTCGGCCTGCTGTGGTGGTGGGCCGTGCTGCGGCTGACGCTGTGGCCCGCGTCGGCGGGGCCCGTCGAGGGCGCGGTGACGGCGGGCGGCTGGGGGCTGAGCCTGCTGCCGGTGCACTGCGTGCCGTGGACGGGGCGGCGGTCCCGGGCAGGGCCCCGCGCGCCCGGGGCGGGACCGCCGGAACGGAGCGGCGGCGGGACATGGGACGGCGCGGTGCGGGCGGTGCTCACCAGGGCATGGCGACGCCACCGTTCGGGCGGAGGATCTGGCCGGTCGTGAAGGCGGCGGCGTCCGACGCCAGATGCAGTACGGCCTGCGCGACGTCCGCCGCCTCGCCCACCCGGCCCAGGGGAGACATCCGGGCCATGGGGTGCTCGGCCTGCTGCTGCGCGTCGGCGGTGTGCCGGGCGGTCATCGGCGTACGGATCCAGCCGGGCGCCACGGCGTTGACCCGGATGCCGTGGCGGCCGACCTCGGTGGCGAGCGTCTTGGTGAGCTGGATGACGGCGGCCTTCGACGCGCCGTAACTGAGCAGGCCGGGTGCGCCGGTGTCGACCGCGCCGGAGGCCATGGTGACGATGCTGCCGCCGGTCCCGGTGGCGATCATGACGCGGGCGGCCTCCTGGCAACTGTGCAGCACACCCTTGAAGTTGATGTTCCAGACCCGGTCCAGGTCCGCTTCCTCGGTCTCCAGGACGGCCGCGCTGTGCATGACCCCGGCGATCGCGGCGAGCACATCGAGCCGTCCGGTGCTGCGAACGGCCGCGTCGACGACGGCCGCGACCTGGTCGCGCGAGGTGACATCGACGTGGTGTGCGCGGGCGGTGGCGCCGGTCGCGGTGAGGGCCGCCGCGGTGGCGCGGACGCCGCGCTCGTCGAGATCCGCGCAGTGCACGGCGGCGCCGGCTTCGGCGAGCAGGGTGGCTGTGGCGCGTCCGATGCCGCTCGCCGCTCCGGTGACGAGCGCGGTGCGGCCGGTGAGGTCGTACGCCGTGACGGGCATGAGGTGAGGGTAGGGAAATGGCTGACGGAGCGTCAATTGGTGGGTGGGGGTGGATCGGTGGTGTGTGGGCCGGGGTCGGGGTCCGGCTGGCAGGACGGGCACCAGTAGGTGAGGCGGGCTTCGGCCGCCGGGCCCTGCTCCGCGCTGCGCACGGTCGTCCCGCAGCGGGCGCACGGCCGGCCGGCCCGACCGTAGACCCACAGGCGCCGGTCGGGGCGGGCGCTGGCGGTGGTGACGCGTGCCGTGCGGTTCTTGTTGGCCTCCAGGAGCTTCTTGGCCAGCTCGGGAGCGCGCCATGGATCGGGGAGGCGGTCGGCGGGCAGCCAGGGCGAGGCGCGCAGCAGGAAGCACAGCTCGGATACGTAGACATTGCCGAGGCCCGCGAGGGTGCGCTGGTCGCGCAGCGCCTCGCCGAGCGGGCGGCCCGGCGTGGCGAGCAGTCTGCGCAGTGCTTCGGCCGCGTCCCAGTCGGGGCCGAGGAGGTCGGGGCCGAGATGGCCGACGACCCGGGACTCGTCCGAGGTGCGCAGCAGGTCGAGGACGGGCAGGCGGTAGCCGACCGCGGTGTGCTCCGCGGTGCCCAGTACCGCCCTGATCTGGTGGGCGGGGCCGCCGCGCCAGCGCTCTCCGGCGGCGTAGACCTGCCAGGCGCCGTCCATCCGCAGGTGCGAGTGCAGGGTGAGGCCGCCCTCGACGCGGGTCAGGAGGTGTTTGCCGCGTGAGCGCACCTCCTGGACGGTGCGGCCTGACAGGTCGGCCGTCGCGAGGCGGGGCACCCGCAGGTCGCACCGGGTCAGCGTCCGGCCCGCCAGGGCGTCGTGCAGCCGCCGGGCGGTGCGCCAGACCGTGTCACCTTCGGGCATGGCATCCATGATGCCGGGATGCCGGGATGCCGGGAGGGGGCGCGGTCGGCGGTGGGTGCGGCGGGCGGCCTTGGCGTGCGGGGGCGCCCGGCGCTCGGTCAGCCGCGCAGGCGCAGGCCGCGCGGGGTGGGGTGGAAGCCGGCGTTCTCCAGCAGGGGGGCGAAGGGGGAGGACAGGGCGGAGGTGCCGTTGATCCGCTCGGTGGTGATCGTGCCGACGGCGCCGGCGTGGGCGGCGGTGGTCAGCGCTTCCACCGCCTGCCGCAGCCGTATGTCGGAGGGCGGGGTCGCGTCCTGGGACAGGGGCCACAGCAGCAGGGTCTTGCCGCCGCGCTCCATGTAGAGGGCCAGTTCGCCGTCCACCAGGACGACGAGGGAGCCCGCCTTGCGGCCCGGTTTGTGGGTCGACCCCTCGGGCGGATCGGGCCACGGGAGCGCGGCGCCGTAGGCGTTGGCCGGGTCGGCGGCGGCCAGCACGACGGCCCGCTGCGGGTCGTCGGGGCGGGTGCCGCGGCCGGCATCGGGCGCCGGGGCGGCGTCGCCCGCCGTACGGTCGCGCCGGGCGCTCACCGCGCGCAGCCGGTCGACCGCGCCGTCCATCGCGAACTGGGCGGCGCCCAAGCCCTCGACGACGTACCCGCGGCGGGCCTGGCCGGTCTCCTCGAACACCGCCAGCACGCGGTAGGCGGCCGAGAACCCGCCCTCGACACCCTCGGCGGCGACCGCGCCCCGGGTGACGATGCCGTGCCGGTCCAGGAGCGCGCGGGCCAGGGCGTGGGCGCGGTGGGTGGGATCCGTCTCGGGCGCGGGCAGCAGGGACCACCGGCCGCCGACCGTCGGCGGTCCTGAGCGCGAGGCGGTGGGGCGGCCGGTACGGCCGGTGGCCGCGGTCAGCGAGCCGTACCGGCCGCGCGGGACGGCGCGGCGGGCGCGGTGAGCGGTGGCACCGGCCGTACGGCCCGAACCCAGGAGCGAGCGCAGGGGGGCGAGCGTGTCGTTGGTGAGGCGGCCCGACCAGGCCAGCTCCCACAGGGCGTCGGCGAGCTGCGGGTCGGTGGCTTCGGGATGGGTGGTGGCGCGCACCTGGTCGGCGAGCTGGCGGAAGAACAGGCCGTAACCGGGTGCGAGCGCGGTCAGCACGGACGCGTGCAGCGCGGAGAGTTCGAGGGGGAGCGGCGGCGGGAGCAACAGGGGCGCGGTGTCGGCGAGATGGAGCGAGAGCCAGCCGTCCTTGCCGGGCAGCGCGCCCGCTCCGGCCCACAACACCTCGCCGGTGGAGGTCAGTTCGTCCAGCATCGCGGGGGTGTAGTCGGCGACGCGAGACGGCAGGACGAGCTTCTCCAGGGCCGACGCGGGCACCGGCGCGCCCTGGAGCTGCTCGACGGCGCGCACCAGGCCGTCGATCCCGCGCAGACCGGGCGCCGGGGCGCCGGAAGCCGGCCTGCCGCCCACGGACGGGGCGGGGCGCGGGGCGCCGACATGCTGCCACTGGGGGAGGAAGGCGGCCAGCGCGGCGGGCGGCACCGGCTCCAGCTCCTCGCGCAGGGCGGCGAGCGAACGGCGGCGCAGCCGGCGCAGCACCTGGGCGTCGCACCACTCCTGGCCGGTGCCGTACACGGGCGCGGCGTCCTGCGCCTCCGGCGACGACGGATGCGCCACCGGCGGGCGGAACTCGCCCTGGACGAGGCGTCCGGCGGCGGCCAGGCGGTGCAGGGCGCCGTCGGTGACGGCGGTGCCCAGGCCGAAGCGGGCGGCGGCCTGTTCGGAGGTGAACGGGCCGTGGGTGCGGGCGTACCGGGAGAGGAGATCGCCGAGCGGGTCCTTGACCGGTTCGGTGAACGACTCCGGGATGCCCACCGGGAGCGCGGTGCCCAGGGCGTCCCGCAGGCGCCCGGAGTCCTCGACGGCCGCCCAGTGGTCGGCGCCCGCGATGCGCACCGGGATCGCGCGGCGGGCCGCGGCCAGCTCCCGGGGCCAGGCGGGATCGGCGCCCCGTGCGGCGAGTTCGGCGTCGGTCAGCGGGCCGAGCAGGCGCAGCAGGTCGGCGACCGACTCGGGGTCCTTGGCGCGCCGGTCGTCCGTGAGCCACTGCAGCTCCCGTTCGAGCCCGGCCAGCACCTCGGGATCCAGCAGCTCCCGCAGCTCGGCCTGGCCGAGGAGTTCGGCGAGCAGCCGGGAGTCCAGGGAGAGCGCGGCGGCGCGGCGCTCGGCCAGCGGGGAGTCGCCTTCGTAGAGGAACTGGGCGACGTAGCCGAACAGCAACGAGCGGGCGAACGGGGACGGTTCGGGGGTGGTGACCTCCACCAGGCGGACCCGGCGGGCCTCGATGTCGCCCATCAGCTCCGTCAGGCCCGGTACGTCGAAGACGTCCTGGAGGCATTCGCGGACCGCCTCCAGGACGATCGGGAACGACCCGAACTCGCTCGCCACCTGGAGGAGTTGGGCGGCACGCTGACGCTGCTGCCACAGCGGGGTGCGCTTGCCGGGGCTGCGCCGCGGCAGCAGCAGGGCACGCGCAGCGCACTCCCGGAACCGGGAGGCGAACAGCGCCGAGCCGCCCACCTGGTCGGTGACCAGCTGGTCGATCTCGCCGTGCTCGAAGACGGTGTCGGCGGCGCCCACCGGGGACTGCTCGGGGTCGAACTCCGCGCCCGCAGCGGCCGGTCGGGCGCCGTCCGTGCCGGGCCCGTCGATGAGGTCGAGGCCCATCAGGTCGGCGTCGGGCAGCCGCAGCACGATGCCGTCGTCGGCGTGCATCACCTGGGCGTCCATGCCGTAGCGCTCGGACAGCCGGGCGCCGAGGGCGAGCGCCCAGGGGGCGTGCACCTGGGCGCCGAAGGGGGAGTGCACCACGATCCGCCAGTCGCCCAGCTCGTCACGGAACCGCTCCACGACGATCGTGCGGTCGTCCGGGACGTGGCCGCAGGCCAGCTTCTGCTCGGCGAGGTAGCCCAGGACGTTGCCGGCCGCCCAGTCGTCCAGGCCGGCGGCCTGCAACCGGGCACGCGCGTCGTCCGGAGCCAGCGAGCCGATCTCGCGGAGGAACGCGCCGAGCGCACGGCCCAGTTCGAGCGGGCGGCCCAGCTGGTCGCCCTTCCAGAACGGCAGGCGGCCCGGCACTCCCGGGGCGGGGGTGACCAGCACCCGGTCGCGGGTGATGTCCTCGATCCGCCAGGAGGTCGTGCCGAGCGTGAAGACGTCGCCGACGCGGGACTCGTAGACCATCTCCTCGTCCAGCTCGCCCACCCGTCGCCCGCCACCACCCCGAGAGGAGGCGCTTCGCGCCGCAGTGTCCGATGGTCGCCCGCCACCGCCCCCTTTACCGGAGTCGCTGCCCGCCAGGAAGACGCCGAACAGGCCGCGGTCGGGGATCGTGCCACCGGAGGTGACGGCGAGCCGCTGCGCCCCGGGGCGGCCGGTCACGGTCTGTGCGATGCGGTCCCACACCAGGCGTGGCCGCAGCTCGGCGAAGGCGTCCGACGGGTAGCGCCCGGCCAGCATGTCGAGCACCGAGGTGAAAGCCGACTCCGGGAGCGCGGCGAACGGGGCGGCGCGGCGCACCACGGCCAGCAGCTCCTCGACGTCCCAGGTGTCCATCGCCGTCATCGCGACGATCTGCTGGGCGAGGACGTCCAGCGGATTGGCCGGTACCCGCAGCGCCTCGATCGCACCGGCACGCATCCGCTCGGTGACCACGGCGGCCTGCACCAGATCGCCGCGGTACTTCGGGAAGACGATGCCCGTCGACACCGCGCCCACCTGGTGGCCGGCCCGGCCCACCCGCTGGAGGCCGGACGCCACCGACGGCGGCGACTCCACCTGGACCACCAGGTCGACCGCGCCCATGTCGATGCCGAGCTCCAGGCTGGAGGTGGCGACGACGGCCGGCAGCCGGCCCGCCTTGAGGTCCTCCTCCACCTGGGCGCGCTGCTCCTTGGAGACCGAGCCGTGATGGGCGCGGGCCAGCACCGCGGGCGCGCCCTTGGCGGCGCCGGACTCGGCCATCAGCTCGGCGGGGGAGTGGTGCTCGGGCAGCGGCTCGCCCGTCGCGCGTTCGTAGGCGATTTCGTTGAGCCTGTTGCACAGACGCTCGGCCAGGCGGCGGGAGTTGGCGAAGACGATCGTGGAGCGGTGCGCCTGGACCAGATCGGCGATCTTCTCCTCGACCTGCGGCCAGATGGACGGCTTCTGCCCGCTCTCCCCCTCCTGGACAGGCGAGCCGCCCAGCTCGCCCATGTCCTCCACCGGGACGACCACCGACAGGTCGAACCGCTTCCCCGACGGCGGCTGCACGATCTCCACCCGGCGCCGCGGCGACAGATAGCGGGCCACCTCCTCCACCGGCCGTACCGTCGCCGACAGGCCGATCCGGCGGGCCGGGCGCGGCAGCAGTTCGTCCAGCCGCTCCAGGGACAGCGCCAGGTGCGCGCCGCGCTTCGTGCCCGCCACGGCGTGCACCTCGTCCAGGATCACCGTCTCGACGCCGGCCAGCGCCTCCCGGGCGGACGACGTCAGCATCAGGAACAGCGACTCGGGCGTCGTGATCAGAATGTCCGGCGGGCGGGTGGCGAGCGAACGGCGCTCGGCGGGCGGGGTGTCCCCGGAGCGGATGCCCACGGTGAGGTCGGGTTCGGGCAGCCCGAGCCGGACCGCCTCCTGGCGGATGCCGGTCAGCGGGCTGCGCAGATTGCGCTCGACGTCGACGGCCAGCGCCTTCATCGGGGAGACGTACAGCACCCGGCAGCGCTTCTTCGGCTCGGCGGGCGGCGGCTCGCTCGCCAGCGCGTCCAGCGAGGCGAGGAAGGCGGCGAGCGTCTTGCCCGAGCCCGTCGGCGCCACCACCAGGACGTCCGACCCCTCGCCGATCGCACGCCAGGCGCCCTCCTGCGCCGCGGTGGGCGCGCTGAAGGCTCCCGTGAACCAGCCGCGGGTCGCGGGGGAGAACGAGTCGAGCGCTGCCTTCGCCATGTCCCCCATCGTGCACCGCACCACTGACAACGCGGCCCGCGCCGCCCGCCGCACCGCCCCGCGCGCGCCGCGTCCACGGTACGGACGCGCAGGCCACCGGCCGGACGGGCGGACGCAGAATGGCGCCATGGTCACCTGCGGCGGACACGGCACGGCCGCGGACGGCGGGCCCCAGGCCGCCGCGCCGCGGGCGCACGGCGAATGGGCACGGCACTGGCGGTGCGCCGGGCTCCCCGGCCTCGACCTGCTGCGCGCCCGCTACGTGGGGCACGCCTTCCCCCGCCACTCCCACGACGGCTTCGTCGTCGCCGTCGTCACCGGAGGGATCGAAGAGGTCGGGCTGTCCGGTGGCGCCGTACGGGCCGGGCACGGCGGCGTCATCATGCTCAACCCGGAGGTGCCGCACAGCGCACGCGCCGGGGAGCGCGAGGGCTGGTCGTACGACACGCTCTACCCCTCCGCGCGGCTCGTCGCCGAAGTCGCCCGGGAGACGACCGGACTGCGCGGCGCCCCCGGGTTCGCCGAGACCGTCGCCGACGCGCCCCGGACCGGCCGGCTGATCACCGAGGTGCACCGGGCGGCCGAGGCGGGCGACGTGCTCACCGCCGACAGCCTGCTGAGGGTGGCGCTCGCCCGGCTGCTGCGCCGCTACGGAGGCCCGCTGCCGGTCCGCGCGCCTCGTACGGCGGGCGCCGGCGCCGCGGCCCGCGCCAAGGACCTCCTGGAGCAGCGGATGACCCGCCCGCCGTCCCTGGAGCACCTGGCCCGCGAGGTCGGCAGCAGCCCGTTCGCGCTGCTGCGCGCCTTCAAGGCCGCCTACGGGATGCCGCCGCACACCTGGCTCACCGATGCCCGGGTACGCCGCGCTCGCGCCCTCCTGGAGCGGGGCACCGCACCGGCCGAGACCGCCGTGGCCGTCGGCTTCGCCGACCAGCCGCACCTCAACCGGCACTTCACCCGGATCGTCGGGGTGCCGCCCGGCGCCTACCGGCGGGAACGGGCCGCCCGCCCCCGCGGGTGAGGCGCCTGCCGGGCCGCGCAAGAACGTACAAGACCGGGCCCGCGGGCGCCGCCTAGCGTCCCGGACGTGGCTGAACAGACAGAGATGCCCAGAGCGGAACCGGCCGCTCCACCGGGGCGGCCCGTTCCCGCCCCCGCAGACCCCGACGGCCCCGCCAAGCCGGACTCCGCCGTCATCAGGGACGCCCTCGGTGTCGGCGTCGCCGTCGGGCTCTCCGGCTTCGCCTTCGGCGTCACCTCCGCGGGCGCCGGCATCGGCCTGTTGCAGACCTGCGCGCTGAGCCTGCTGGTCTTCACCGGAGCCTCGCAGTTCGCCCTGGTCGGCGCGCTCGCCGCGGGCGGCAACCCGCTCACCGCCGCGGCCGGCGCGTTCTTCCTCGGCACCCGCAACGCCTTCTACGGGCTGCGCCTCTCGGCGCTCCTCGGCCACCGGCCCGCCGTACGGCCGCTCGCCGCGCACTGGATCATCGACGAGACCGCGGCCGTCACCCTCGCCCAGCCCGACCGGCGCAGCGCCAGGCTCGGCTTCACCGTCACCGGTCTCACGCTCTACCTGCTGTGGAACGTCACCACGCTGGTCGGTGCCCTGGGCGCAGGGGCGCTCGGCGACACCGGGGCCTGGGGCCTGGACGCGGCTGCCCCCGCCGTCTTCCTGGCACTGCTCGCCCCGATGCTCAAGAGCGGCGCGGAGCGGGCCACGGCGGGCCTCGCCGTGCTGCTCGTGATGGTGACCCTGCCGCTGCTGCCCACGGGCGTGCCGGTGCTCCTGTCGGCGCTCGCCGCCCCGGCGGTCCTGATGGTCCGAGGGCGGCGGGACCGCACCCGGGGACGGGCCCACGACAACGGGGACGGCCGGACGGCCCCGGAGGAGGACCGGACATGAACACCTGGATCGCGATCGGCGCCACCGCCGTCGGCTGCTACCTGCTCAAGTACCTCGGCCTGCTGGCGCCTTCAGGGCTGCTGGAGCGCCCCCGGGTCAAGCGGTTGGCGGCGCTGCTCCCGGTGGCGCTGCTGGCCGCCCTCACCGCGCAGCAGACGTTCAGCGACGGGCGGTACCTGCTGCTCGACGCCAAGGCGGCGGGGGTGGCGGCGGCTGCCCTGGCGCTCGTCCTGCGGGCGCCGTTCCTCCTGGTCGTCGCGGTCGCGGTGGCCGTCACGGCCGGGGTGCGGGCCCTGGGCGGCTGACGGCGGGGAGGCGACGGGCGGCCGACGGGGCCCTGGGGCCCACCGGGGCTCCCGCTTCCTCCGGGAGGCCGGGAGGCCGGGCCCCGGCCCGCCCCGTCAGCCGATGTCCCGCCCGTAGGCGCGCAGGGTCAGCAGCGCCCGGAGCGTGACCATCGGGCGGCACTCCAGGGCCGTTCCCGGCGCCCAGAGGCGCCAGTTGACCGGCCAGCCGCCGTCCTCCTGCTGGAGCGAGGCGAGATGGCCGAGCGCCCGGTCGAGTTCCGCGTCCGTGAACCAACTGCGGGCCCACGAGCCCGGTGTGGCCGCGTAGTCGTACGCGAAATGGTGCTCCCCGGGGGCGTACCCCTCGGGCACCGCGGTCCGGTCCGCCCGCGCCGGATCCAGCACGACCAGGCCGCGGTCCCGCACCAGCGTGCCCAGACGGCGGGCCGCGGCGGCGGCACGCGGGCGGTCGGGGGCGCCGTCCAGGAAGGCCACCGCTGCCCTGACCTCGTACGGGTGGGTCTCCTCCAGCGACTCCACCGCCGCCCAGCAGTAGTCGGTGGCCCGGAACAGCCAGGCGTGCCAGGCGTCGTTGCGGTGCAGCGTGCCCACCACGGGGCCGGTGGCCAGCAGGGAGCTGGGCGGGTCGTCGACCACCGGGATCCAGGGGGCCGCCGGATAGCCGCGCAGCGAGGGGTGCAGCGCGGGCAGTGCGCCCTCCGGTGTCGAAATGTGCGTCAGATAGCGGCAGATGCGCTCGATGTGCCGGCTGTCGCAGCGCCCGATGCGGTCCAGGACGTCCAGGGCGTGCGCGGTGTGCAGCGGCTGGCTGACCGGGCCGCGCAGATCGGGCTCCAGCGCGTGGCCGTAGCCGTCGTCGTCGTTGCGGTACGCGGCGAGCGCGGTCTCGACCGGCCCGGCGTCGCCGTTGCGGAAGTGGTAGGCGAAGAGCCGCTGTTCGAGCACCCGGGCGGTGAGCCAGACGAAGCGCTCCGCTCGGGCCAGGGGGGTCGGCGATGGGCTTACATTTTCGGCCATGGCCCGACGGTAAGGCCGGTTCACGGTGGTGACACCGGCTCCGGTGCCGGTGCCCTCCCAGGGCGGGACGCGGAGGGCTCGTGGTTGACGTCCTGGGAGCCGGACCGTGCGCGCGGGAGGAAGTGCGGGGACGGGCGTCGGCCCGATGGCCGTAATGCGGCCATGTGGAGTTGGCTGTGGTATGCGGAGGGCGGGGCTGCGGGCTGCGCGCCGGGGGCATGGCGGGGCATGCGGTGCGGGAACTGGACGATGACGCTTCATCGAGCCGCGTCTGCGCAGCGGATACCCGGGAGCCGGTGATGACTCGGTACTGTGCCTACTCGGGGTGGGGTCCTTACAGGCCCGGGTAATTTCGGCCCTTTCGGCGAAATTTCAATGACGTACTCGGTGGCTCGGAACGGCGCATGAAAAAGTCCCGCCGGTTTTTTTAATGGCGCTTTGCCTACGCCAAAAACAAGACAAAAACGTTGACACTCGAACTGCGGCTTCGTACCGTTTTCCCTCGTACGGGGGCGTATCTTCATGCATGCGCGGCATGCCCTGTGCAGTCGGCGATTACGACGCACGGACGGATCAGGCAATGGATTCTCGTATGTCACGCTCGCCGCGGCTGCCCGAGAACGGTGGTGGCGTCGGCCAGGAAGCGGCCGGGCCCCCATTGACCCGACGTGAGATCGAGGTTACTCAGGCGGTCGCGGCCGGGCTTTCGAATCGAAGAATAGGGCGGCAGCTCGGGATTTCCGAGTGCACCGTGAAAGTCCACATCCGGTCGATTTTCATCAAGCTGGACGTGTCCACGCGTACCGAAGCGGCGGTGCTCGCGCTGCGCGACGGGCACATCGCGATGCAGGCGCCGGCGGGCGACGCGTAGCGCCGGACGGCCGTCCCGGGCGGTGGCCCCACGGGCACAGCGGGGCGAGGGTGCCGAGCGCGCGCCCCGCGCCGCCCGCACACCAGGAGCCGGCTCGGGCGTGGTGGCGGCGTACATCCGACGGGCCGCGCGGCGTCGGCGGACCGTCCGAACCCCCGCCCCGCGGCGCCGAGTTGCACGCCCCTCTTGCAGCATACCGCCCGGTCTGCCACTCCCGGACGCCGATCCGTTGCCCAGCATTTAGCCGAGCTAATACCTCAGGACACTTTCGTCGCTGGACTCATCCCTGCGGACCGCCGAGCATGGATCCATGACGTCGACTCCGCCCCCTCACGCCGCGGTCCGGGCTGCCACCGAAGGCCCGGTCGGGGCCTGGGGCGTCGGTGGCCGCGCGGAAAAGGGGGCCGGCTCCCCGTGTGCGGGAGCCGGCCCCTGGGCTGCCGTGAAGGCGTGCGGGTGGCATGGGCGGTTGGTGACTCAGACGGGCGGTATGACACCCGCCTGTAGCGCGGTGATGGCGGCCTGGGTGCGCGAGGCCACCCGGAGCTTGGTGAAGATGGACCGGATATGGGCTTTGACGGTGTGCTCGGAAATCCGCAACTCGCGGCCTATCCTGCGGTTTGACATTCCTTTTACAATCGCCGTCAGAACTTGGACTTCGCGATCTGTCAACTTTGCGTGGGGGGTGCGCTGCTGGCTGAGTGTCATCCTCTGCGCACCAACGAGGGCCGGGTTAATGCATGGGATATTCCATTGGGTGACATATTCCCTGCGACCTTCTGGTGTCAGGTCAACGAGTGGCTCAATGGCTATCAAAACTATACAACATTGGAACCGGCTATGATGGTTCACGTGTCGAATATGTCGACTCCGTGCGGAATCGCATCGTGCGGACCCGCCCGCCGCGAACACCGGTTGCCCTTCCTCTTCTTCTCCGGGCGGCCGTGTCTGGACTTCGCGGCGACGAGAGGCGGCTGCGGAGACCGTGACGCCGAACGCATCGGCACCGCGGACCGCCTGACGCGGTGGGGGATCGAAGCGGGACTGCTCCCGGACGACGGCGGGACAAGGGGGGCCACGGAGCGCATCGCGCAGGAGGCGCGCGGTCTGCGCGAGTCCCTCTACCGCGCCGTGTGGGCCAAGATGGACGGCGGCATCCCGCGCCGCGCCGACGTCGCGGAGGTCAACGGCTGGGCGCGGTCCACACCGCTGCCGCTGGCGCTGAGCGCCGACGGGCGGAGCCGGGTGTGGGCGGGCACGGAGACGGTGACCGGCATGCTCGCCTCGCTGGCCCGGGACGCGGTGGAACTGCTCACCGACGCCGACCCCGCCCGGCTGCGCGAATGTGCGGGGGAGACCTGCATGGTCGTCTTCCTCGACCAGTCCCGTACGAACAGCCGGCGGTGGTGCTCGATGGACCTGTGCGGCAACAGAGAGAAGAAGTCGAGCCTCAAGCGGCGCCACTCCGGCGTGCGTTGACGGTCGCTTGCCGCCCCCAAGGCGTGACGGACGGGTCGGCGTGACACCACGGCGACCCGTCCGTCACGCCTAGGGCGCTTCTGACGGATCTCCGCGGCGTCGCGGCGCCTGGCACGCACGCTCGCGGCGTTGCCGCAATGCCCCCATAGCTCCGCTATGAAGACATCCCGGCGCCTTGCGATCGCACGCACCAGACGCCGCTCCTTCCTCCACGGAGATCCGTCAGAAGCGCCCTAGTACTCGCGATCTACGACGAGGAGGCGACTGTCGCGGCCGGTCCCGGCAGCCCACTCTTGAGTTCGTGATCGCTACGGAAGCACGGAGATTTTCCTGTCTGGGCCCCGGAGGGGCGTTCACCGGGCTTGCGCTGCGCGGCCTCCTGGCGTCCTCCGGCACACCGCCCACACCGCCGGTACCTGCCGCGACGGCCGCGGCTGAGGCGCCCGTGCCGGAAGCCGCCGCCGGACGCCACGGCCTGACCGGACCCGCCCACGGGACACCGGGCCGCAGGGCCGCCACCCGCTCCGCCGCCACCCGCTCCGTGCCGGTCACCTGCACCACCGGCACCGACGGCACCCCGCGCAGTGCCTCCGCACACCTTCGAACCACCTCTGAATGAGGGGCCCGAAACGTCTATGGACACCTGGATGAACCACCGGTCCACCGCCGCCCCGTGGCGCGCTCTGCCCGCTGCCCAGCAGCCCGAATGGCCCGACCGGGAGGCACTCGACGCGGTCATCGCCCGGCTCGCCGGGCAGCCCCCGCTGGTCTTCGCCGCGGAGTGCGACGCGCTCCGCCACCGGCTCGCGGACGTCGCCCGCGGCGAGGCGTTCCTGCTCCAAGGGGGCGACTGCGCCGAGGTGTTCGACGGCGCGGGCTCCCGGGGCGTACCGGGCAAGGTCGAGACGCTGCTCCAGATGGCGGTCGTGCTCACCTACGCCGCGTCGACACCCGTCGTCCCCGTCGGCCGGATCGCCGGCCAGTACGCCAAGCCGCGCTCCAGCCCGACCGAGACGCGCGACGGCGTGACGCTGCCCTCGTACCGCGGCGACTGCATCAACGGACACGAGTTCACCGCCGAGGCGCGCACCCCCGACCCGCAGCGGCTGGGGAGGATGTACGAGAGCTCGGCGGCGACCTTGAACCTGATCCGCGCGCTGACCGCGAGCGGCCACGCCGGCCTGCACCAAGCCCACGCCTGGAACCGCGAGTTCGTGCTCCGCTCACCGATCGGCGAACGCTACGAGCACCTGCTCGGCGAGATCGAGGCCGCGCTCGGCTTCATCCGCGCCTACGGCCTCGACCGGTCCGCGGGCAGCCGCCCGCCGGAGTTCTACGCCAGCCACGAAGCGCTGCTCCTGGACTACGAATCGGCCCTGGTGCGCACCGATACGCGAACCGGAAGGCCGTACGCCGGATCCGGTCACCTGTTGTGGATCGGGGAGCGCACCCGCCAACTGGACGGCGCGCACATCGCCTTCGCCGCCGGCATCGGCAACCCCATCGCCGTCAAACTCGGCCCGACCGCCCGCCCCGAGGACGCGCTGGCCCTCGTCGAACGGCTCGACCCGTACCGCGAGCCGGGACGACTCACCTTCCTCACCCGTATGGGCAAGGACCGCATACGGGACGTCCTGCCGCCCCTCGTCGACGCGGTGACCCGCAGCGGCGCCCGCGTCGCCTGGGTCTGCGACCCGATGCACGGCAACACCTTCGAGGCGCCCACCGGGCACAAGACCCGCCACTTCGACGACATCGTCGACGAGGTGACCGGCTTCTTCGAGGTCCACCGGGCACTCGGCACCCACCCCGGTGGCATCCATGTCGAACTCACCGGCGACGCCGTCACCGAATGCCTGGGTGGCGGCGACGACGTGGCCCCCGAAGACCTGCACCTGCGCTACGAGACCTCCTGCGACCCCAGGCTCAACCGCCGCCAGTCGATGGATCTCGCCTTCCACGTCGCCCAGTTGTACCGCGAGCAGGCCCGGCCGCCGCACCCACAGGAGGACACATGCGATACCACTACGAGGACTTCCCCGCCGGCCGCACTCACGACCTCGGCCGGGAGCGCCTGACCGCGGACGACATCACCGGCTACGCGCGCCGCTACGACCCGATGCCCTTCCACCTCAGCGAGGAGACGGCCCGCCATTCCCCCTTCGGAGGGCTGGTGGCCAGCGGCTGGCACACGGGCGCCGTGGTGATGGGCCGGTTCGTCCGCACCCTGCTGGCCGACTCCGCGTGCCAGGGGTCGTACGGCATGGACGAGGTCAGGTTCATGCAACCGGTGCGCCCCGGCGACGAGTTGGCGGCACGCGCGGAGGTCGAGGCGGCCGAACCGCACCACAAGCGGCCCGGCATCGGCGTGGTGAGCTTCCTGGTCACCGCAGCCAACCAGGACGGCGCGCAGGTCTACCGGATGCGGACGCGGCTGCTCTTCGCCCGCCGCACCGCCGCCACGGCCACCGGCTCCGCGCACGCAGAGCAGGGCGCGACGTGACCGGGCCGCTGCGCGCGGCCGACGTGCCGGAGATCCGGGCCGAGCTGACCGCCTGGCTGGCGGATGCCGGCGGCGCCCACTGGGGGCGCGAGTTCGCCCTCCGGAGCGCCGCCGAACTGCCGCAGGAGTACCGGTCCGACCCGTACGGGGCCGCCGCCGCCCTCGCGCACCGCGCCGCCGCGGGACTGCGGGACGCCGAGATGTACTACGTGGCGGGCGAGATGGCGCAGCTGGCTGCGGCGGCCGGCGAGCGGCTGCCCGCCTACCGGCTGCACCACGAGGAACTGCCCGCCGAGCGCGGACTGCTGATCTGGGAAGTCCCCTGCGCCGTCCACCGGACGGGCCCCCTACGGGTTCCGGTGCGCGCGGCGTCGTGGGCGCCGCACGGCAGCGGCGTCGAAGTCATCCTGTGGGGCCTGACCGACGACTGGATCGCCGAACAGGAACGCGTCTCACGGGTGTCGGGCAACCGGCTGCGCGCCCAGCTCCCGGCGCTGGACCGGATAGCCTCCGGCGTCCTGCCGTACGGGCAGCCGCCCCGCTGGCTCGGACCGGCCGGATGGGAATCCGAGCAGGACCACGACTGGCACGCCCGCGCCGAGCGCACCGTGCTGGCCACCTGGCTGCTGATGGGGCAGCAGACCCTCGTCCACGCGTCCCGGACGCAGGCACCCCGCTCCGCCGTCCGCCGCATCCGACGGCTTGACCCCGGCGTGCCGACCCGGATCACCTCCGTCCAGCTGCGCCGCGCCATGGCCGACGGGCAGCCTTCCGGGGCGCGGGAGCGGCGCGGGCACCACCACCGGTGGATGGTCCGCGGGCACTGGCGCAAGCAGTGGCTGCCCGCGCGCGAGGCGCACCGCCCGGTGTGGGTGTCGCAGCACGTCAGGGGCCCGCTGGGCGCGCCGCTGCTGGGCGCGGAGCGGGTCGGCGTCCTGCGGCACTGACGGGTACCCGGAGGAAGGCGGCGGCCGTGCCCGTACGGGGGCCGTCGCCTCCGTGCCCCCGGGAGAGGCGAAGGCTCTACTGTGCGTACGTATCCGCACCGCATGCCCGAGGAGGGCGCACGAAGTGGCGCCGCCATGGATGCTTGATGCGGCGGGGACGGGAGTCCCCGGAACGCCCTGCCGGTCGCGCAGGGGCGGAAAATACAGAAAACGTGCAGTTCAGAGCGGGTACGGAGCGGAATTCATGCGGTTGACGGTCTTCTGGGAGCGAATGGCGGACCACTTCGGAGCGGCGTACGCCGACTCGTTCGCCCGCGATCACGTGATGTCCGGGCTCGGCGGCCGGACCGTCCAGGAGGCGCTGGCCGCGGGGTGGAGCGCCAAGGACGTGTGGCGGGTGGTCTGCGCCACGATGGACGTGCCGGAGAGCAAGCGGTGAGCGCCCCGATGCGGCGCACACCCGGCGGAGATCCGGGGTACGGCGGAGACTGCAGGACCCGTGCGCGAGACTGGCTCCGTGCCCGCGACTGAAGACACGACCAGCAACGACGACCGACGGCCCCCGGAGGCGACCGGTGCGCGGATGCCGCGCTGGCTGCCGCGTGCCATGGTGCTCGCGCTCGCCCTGGTGGCCTGCTTCCAGCTCGCCAGCTGGGGGTTCCACCAACTGATCAACCTGCTCCTGAACATCCTGATCGCGTTCTTCCTGGCGCTGGCCGTCGAGCCCGCGGTGGACTGGATGGCGCACCGCGGGGTGCGCCGCGGCTTGGCCACCGGCCTGGTCTTCTGCGGCATCCTCGTCGCCGCCGCCGGCTTCTTCGCGCTCCTCGGGTCGATGCTGGCCGGCCAGATCGCCAAGATGGTCGAGGAGTTCCCGCAGTACCTGGACGACGTCATCAGCTGGGTGAACGGCACCTTCCACACCCACCTCTCGCGCCTTGAGGTGCAGAACAACCTCCTCAAGTCCGACTGGCTCCAGAAGTACGTCCAGGACAGCGCCAACAACGTCCTCGCGGTGTCGGGCCAGGTGCTCGGCAGCCTGTTCAACCTCCTGTCGGTGGCACTGTTCTCGTTCTACTTCGCGGCCGACGGCCCGCGGCTGCGCCGTGCCCTGTGCTCGGTGCTCCCGCCGAGCCGCCAGACGGAGGTGCTGCGCGCCTGGGAGATCGCCGTCGCCAAGACCGGCGGCTACCTCTACTCCCGCGGCCTGATGGCGCTGATCTCCGGCGTCGCGCACTACGTCCTGCTGGAGATCCTGGGGGTGCCCTACGCCCCGGCGCTCGGCATGTGGGTCGGCCTCGTCTCCCAGTTCATCCCGACCATCGGCACGTACCTGGCGGGCGCCCTGCCCATCCTGATCGCGTTCACCGTCGACCCCTGGTACGCGCTGTGGGTGTTCGGCTTCGTCGTGATCTACCAGCAGTTCGAGAACTACCTCCTGCAACCCCGGATCACCGCGCGGACGGTGGACATCCACCCCGCCGTCGCCTTCGGCTCGGTCGTCGCGGGCACCGCCCTGCTGGGCGCGGTCGGCGCGCTGATCGCGATCCCGGCGACCGCGACCCTGCAGGCGTTCCTGAGCGCGTACGTCAAGCGCTACGAGGTCACCGACGATCCGCGGGTGCACGGCAGGGGCCGGCGCGGCGCCGCGGCCCTGGCGCGGGTGCGGCGCACCCTGCACGACCGCCATCCGTCCACGCATCCGAAGGACCGGGAGGCGGACGGGGGCGGGGACCGGGGCGAGGGCGGCGGCTCCGGTGGTGACGGCCGCTCCGGCGGGCCGGACGACCGCTGAGCGGGCGCGCGGCCGGGCGGGTGTGCCGCCTGGGGCGATGCGCTTGACACCAAAATCGAACATCCATTCTTATGGAGATCCGACCCGTGTGCTGGAGCATTGCCGCGGAGTTATCCACAGGTCGGAGCCGGGTCCGGGCGCATTGTCAGTGGCAGGCGTTAGCGTCATGGACGTGAAGCGATCGACTCAAGCAAATCGGGTGGAACCCATGGCAGGCACTGACCGCGAGAAGGCGCTCGACGCCGCGCTCGCACAGATTGAACGGCAATTCGGCAAGGGCGCCGTGATGCGCATGGGGGAGCGGCCGAACGAACCCATCGAGGTCATCCCCACCGGATCGACCGCGCTCGACGTGGCGCTGGGTGTCGGCGGCATCCCTCGTGGCCGCGTCGTCGAGGTCTACGGCCCGGAGTCCTCCGGTAAGACGACCCTGACCCTGCACGCGGTGGCCAACGCCCAGAAGGCCGGCGGCTCGGTGGCGTTCATCGACGCCGAGCACGCGCTCGACCCCGAGTACGCCAAGAAGCTCGGCGTGGACACGGACGCCCTGATCCTGTCCCAGCCGGACAACGGCGAGCAGGCGCTGGAGATCACGGACATGCTGGTCCGTTCCGGCGCGCTCGACCTCATCGTCATCGACTCCGTCGCCGCCCTGGTGCCGCGGGCCGAGATCGAGGGCGAGATGGGCGACTCCCACGTCGGTCTCCAGGCCCGGCTGATGAGCCAGGCCCTGCGCAAGATCACCAGCGCGCTCAACCAGTCCAAGACCACCGCGATCTTCATCAACCAGCTCCGCGAGAAGATCGGCGTGATGTTCGGCTCGCCGGAGACCACGACCGGTGGCCGTGCGCTGAAGTTCTACGCCTCGGTGCGTATCGACATCCGCCGCATCGAGACCCTCAAGGACGGCACGGACGCGGTCGGCAACCGCACCCGCTGCAAGGTGGTCAAGAACAAGGTGGCCCCGCCCTTCAAGCAGGCCGAGTTCGACATCCTCTACGGCCAGGGCATCAGCCGCGAGGGCGGCCTGATCGACATGGGTGTGGAGCACGGCTTCATCCGCAAGTCCGGTGCCTGGTACACGTACGAGGGCGACCAGCTCGGCCAGGGCAAGGAGAACGCCCGCAACTTCCTCAAGGACAACCCGGACCTCGCCAACGAGGTGGAGAGGAAGATCAAGGAGAAGCTGGGCATCGGCGTCAAGCCGCAGGAACCGGGGGCGGAGCCCGGCGCGGACGCGGCAGCCGCGAGCGAGCCCGCCAAGACGGTTCCGGCGCCGGCCGCCAAGGGCGCCAAGGCTTCCAAGGCCGCCGCGGCCAAGAGCTAGCCCGTCATGACGCGGCGAACGGACTGGTCCGGCAGCGAGGACGGCTACGGCCGTGCTGCGGACGACGCCGAGAACCGTAGAGGCCGCGGAGGCCGTGAGGACAGCGGTGGTCCCTCCTCGTCGGGGGACGGGACGGGACCACCGCGCACACCCGAAGAGCAGGCACGGGCGATATGCCTGCGCCTGCTCACCGGCGCCGCGCGCACCCGCAGCCAGCTCGCGGACGCCCTGCGCAAACGGGACATCCCCGAGGACGTGGCGGACGCGGTGCTGTCCCGCTACGTGGAGGTCGGCCTCATCGACGACGCGGCCTTCGCCGACGCCTGGGTGGAGTCCCGCCACCACGGCCGGGGCCTCGCCCGTCGCGCGCTCGCCCGCGAGCTGCGGACCAAGGGCGTGGAATCCGAGGTGATCGACGAGGCCGTCGGCCGCCTCGACTCCGAGCAGGAGGAGGCCACCGCCCGCGAACTGGTCGAGCGCAAACTGCGCACGACCAGAGGACTCGACCGCGACAAACGCCTGCGCCGGCTCGCCGGGATGCTGGCCCGCAAGGGGTACCCCCAGGGCCTCGCCCTGCGCGTCGTCCGGCAGGCCCTGGAGGACGAGGGCGAGGACCCGGAGCTGCTGGAGCAGTGGGCCCAGGACTAGGCACTGTTTCTCGGATCTCCTGGCGTGGACGGGGTGTTGGGGTCAGGCTGGCTGTATGGGCCGTGGGGATTTGACGAATGCGGAGTGGGAT
>NZ_JBITJM010000038.1:0-39092 GCF_044460025.1 Streptomyces sp. NPDC050161
CGAGCGCAAGGCTGACCACTTCCTCGCCTTCACCAGCATCGCCTGCACCCTCATCTGCTACCGCAGACTCGCCAAATGAGATGACTTCTTAGAGGCCGTTGGGATGCCGCGACGCTCGACCCATGGAACGGATCACAGAGCTTCGGCCGGTGAACGGCCCGCACGTGTACGGCTACTTGCGTCGGACGAGCAGCAAGGCGAGACACGCTGCCCTTGCTGACTCGCTCGCCGAATACTCCCGACAGCACGAGCTGACGCTGTGCGGTCTCTTCACGGAGTGGGGGCCTGTCACGGAGGTACGGTCGCCGGCCTTCGTGGGACTGCTCGACGTCCTCGTGCTGCCGGATGCGTACGGCGTGGTTCTGCCTGCTCGTGTCCACCTGGGGCCGAAACGCATCGCTGTGGAGCGCGAACAGCAGATAGCCCAGACGAGCACGCGCCTGATCGTGGTCCGGTCCGCCAACCCAAGGCGCGGTGACACGTGCCCGTCGATGCCGGCCCGCGCGCACGGCAGAGAGGGGGGCGTGATGTCTCTGCGTGAGGCACTGCTCGCCGCTCCGCTCGTAGAGGACGTGCCCGGCCTGCACCTGCTCTCGGTCGGCCACGAGTGGGATGTCGTACGGGTGCCCGCCGATGCCGGGTTCCTCGCGCTCGCACAGCTCAGACAGACCGAGGAAGGGCTCGGCCCAGTGCTCTACGACCGTCCGGGCGACCTCCTCTCCTTCGTCGTGCCGACCGGCAGTCGAGGCGCATGGGTTGGCCTGTCAGCGCGGCTGCTGTCCAAGGGCTCATGGCTCGTCGCCCCGAACCCGTACCGCTGCGACGAGTGGTTCGGCGGATGGTGCGAGTTGCCCGACGGCGAGAGGCTCACCGCCCCCGGCAGGCTGCGCCGTGCCCTTGAGCAACAACAGATCGACTCAGCACCACAACCAGAGATCGCCGCAAGGGAGGAGAGGCAAGAATGGAAACCTTCGAACGCGCCCGTCTTGACGCCTACTTCGGGCGTATCGCCACGCACTTCGCTCCCCAGGAGCGCCCGGCCTCGTTCCTGATCACGCATCTTCTGCCGGAGCGCCCGGCGTTTGTGCGGGGCGTGGCGAACGTGACGGAGCTGCGGGCTGTATTGCCCAAGCCGAAGTCCGTACAGGTCGAGGCGCGGCGCCAGGTCGAGACCGACGGGCACGCGTGCGAAAGTCTGACGCGCGAGATGTTCACCGACGTGGACCGTGCCGTGCGCTACGTCGAGGCACGGGCCGCCGGCCGCCCTGTCGTGCTGCTCGACGTCGGCGGGTACTTCACTCCGGCCCTCGGTGCGCTGTGCGACCGCTTCTCCGGGCGCATTTTGGGAGTGGTCGAGGACACCGAGAACGGGCACAAGCGGTACGCCGAGCTCGACAAGCTGCCCTGCCCGGTCGTCTCGGTGGCCCGATCACCGCTCAAGGACCCTGAGGACTTCCTCGTCGGGCAGTCCGTCGTGTTCTCTACCGAGGCCCTGATGCGCACCCGAGGCGACATCCTGCACGGTCGTACGGCGCTCGTGATCGGCTTCAGCAAGCTGGGCAGCTCCATTGCCCGCCTGCTGCATGCCAAGGGTGTACGAGTGACTGTGTACGACATCGACCCCGTACGTCGCACACAGGCCCTCTCGCAGGGCTTCACGGTCGCGCGCGACCGGGCCAGTGGCCTTCAGGACGCCGGACTCGTGCTCTGCGCGACCGGCTCGCTCGCGCTGCGCGGCGAGGACTTTCCCCAGCTGCGCAACGGGGCCTACGTGGCCACCGTGACGAGTAGCGAGGACGAGCTCGAACTCGACGGACTGCCGGACGCCTACGAACGCGCCCACATCGGTGAGCACGTCACCCGCTACCTCACAACCGGCCACTACTTCTACCTGCTCAACGGCGGTAACGCCGTCAACTTCCTGCACGGCGCCAGCGTGGGCCCGTTCATCTTCCTCGTTCAGGCCGAGATCCTGGCTGCCTCTGCCATGCTCGCCCGCGATGAGCTCGACCCCGGTATGCACGAGATCAGCCCGACCGACCGCGCCGCCATCGCGGCGACATGGCTCGACTACTTCAACCGATAGGAGACCTGCCTGTGCCCATCACAGCCGAGCGCATCCGCGTGACCGTCGCTGACTACCTCGACGCCCACCCCGACGAGAAGGGACGTCTCGCACCCGTCCTCGACCTCCTCGATGCCGGGGCCGACCTCACCTCGCGCAAGGAGTTCCGCGGGCATGCCACCGCAGGGGCGATCCTCACCGACCCCGCCGGCCGCGTGCTCCACATCCGGCACCTGGCCCTCGACCGGTGGTTGCTGCCCGGCGGACACCTGGAGGCCGACGACTCCCGGCTCGTCGACGCGGCGCAGCGCGAGCTGACGGAGGAGACCGGGATTCCTGCCTCGGTCGTCGTCCCGGCAGGACTGCACCCCCTGCATATCGACGTGCACCCCATCCCCGCGAACAATGCCAAGGGCGAGCCCGACCACCAGCACATCGACTTCCGGTTCCTCTTCCACACCTCGGCCAATGTCGGCGAGCTGCAAACCGAGGAGGTCACGGCCGCGGCTTGGCGTGACTCCGACACCATCGCGGATGAGACGCTGCGTAACCGCGTCATGCAGGCACTGCGCTGACTGCCCCGACTCGTGCTCTGACGAGGCTGGTTTGCGCCCTGTCCGAAGGCAAGTGCTGGCGGTATGTTCCGCACCCATGAAAGCGTTCCGTACGTATTGGGGTTTTGTAGCTGCTGGAGCGTTGATCGTGGCCTGGGGGAACAGCGGTTCGGGGCTGCTCATCCTGATTCTGTCGCTGGCCGTCAGTGCGTTTGCGCTCTTCCAAATTCCGACGTGGTGTGGCGCTGTGAACCGCGATGGCAAGACGTATTGCCGAAAGAACGCTTCAGGGATCTTGATGGGGTGCAGTTACCGCCAGCACAGATGGCAGAAGCTGAAGCTCGTTGTTCTGCGTAGCAAAGCTGGCGATCTCACGCAGGCAGTCTTTCCGACCGCCAAAGAGAAGTTCGCCGGGTTCATTGCCGTGGGCGGGTTGGCGTCTGCGATCGCCGCCGTCATTGTGCCTCTGATTGCGGGTCAGGGCTGACGTTCATCAGCCCTGCCCTGGCAGCGCCAGGCGCTGCCTCACATATCCGCTGCGCTGCGCGTTGCAGCAGGTGAGAGGTAGTACGTCGTGAGCCCGATGTGAGCCCGGACGCCTTTGAACGGGTTGGCATGGGGCGCGATCATGGATCGAGCACCTAGCCTCTCACCTGCGGCAACGGCATGGGTGATCACGCGTCGTCGTTACCTGGCATGTCGTGTCCCTGACTTTTAATCCATTGGTTCAGGGTTCGAGCCCCTGATGGCCCACCGCATGCGGCGCGGATCGGCGCCGCTGACCTGCGAGGTAGCGCCTCGGCCGGGGATCACCGGCCGGGGCGTTCCGTCTTTTCGGCCTCTTGCGTGGGCTGGGGGCGCTGTCTGGACTCCAGCTCGGCGTGGGAGGCCGGAGCGAAGGTGATCAACTGCTGGGCGGTGGCGCCGTTCAGTGCCGCTCTGAGCTTGCGGTGGACGCGCTGCCGGGGCGTGGGCCCCCCGCCTTCCGGAACGGCTGCATCCCGGCCGGTACGGCCCTCTCCTCGGTCAGGGTGCCGCCGCCACCGAGCAGCTCGCGTAAGGGTGTTGGCGGGGGCGGCGATCGGTGCGGTGTCTCGTCAATGTGTTCCCCGAGGGTCACTCGGAAGTGATCTTGCCAACCCGGCACCCGTGTGACTTTCTGGAATCAACATACAACCGCTTGTAATGGGCGGTTGGTGAATGGTGAAGGGATGACAATGAGCACTCCCCAGACGGCAAGCACGGGTGGCGAGGACTCCGCCCCTCCGATCAGCACGGTCGCGGGCACCGGGGTCGCGGGGTTCAAAGGGGACAACGAGCCTGCCGTTTCGGCCCAGTTGAACCGCCCGTACGGGATCGCGGTGGACAGCGCCGGCACCCTCTACTTCTCCGACTACAACAACCACCGGGTCCGGAAGATCACGACTGACGGGAAGATCAGCACGGTCGCGGGGACCGGGGCCGCGGGCAACCGGGGCGACAACGGCCCTGCCGTCTCGGCCCAGTTGAACTGCCCGCGCGAGGTGGCGGTGGACGGCGAAGGCGCCCTCTACATCGTCGATGCCAATAACCACCGGGTCCGGAAGGTCGCGGCCGACGGGACGATCAGCACGGTCATCGGCACCGGCGCCGCGGGCTTCAGCGGTGACGGCGGCCCCGCCACCGCCGCCCGGCTGAACCTCCCGTTGGGGGTGGCGGTGGACAGCACCGGCGTCCTTTACGTCTCCGAGTACCACAACAACCGGGTCCGGAAGATCACGACTGACGGGAAGATCAGCACGGTCGCGGGGAACGGGACCGCGGGCTCCAAGGGCGACGGCGGTCCGGCGGTCTCGGCCCAGCTGAACCGCTCGCACGGAGTGGCGGTGGATGGCGAGGGGGTCCTCTACATCGCGGAGTACGGCGGCCACCGGGTCCGGAAGGTGGCGGTGGACGGGACGATCAGCACGGTCGCCGGTACGGGCGCCGCGGGTTTCGGCGGTGACGGCGGCCCGGCCGCTTCGGCGAAGCTGAACGGCCCGGTGGGGGTGGTGGTGGATGGCGAGGGTGTTCTCCACATCGCGGAGTACGGCGGCCACCGGGTGCGGAAGGTGGCGGTGGACGGGACGATCAGCACGGTCGCCGGTACGGGCGCGGCGGGCTTCGGTGGTGACGGCGGCCCGGCCGCTTCAGCCCAGCTGAACACCCCGTACGGGCTCGCTGTGGACTGCGTCGACACCCTCTATATCGCCGACTTCGTCAACAACCGGATCCGGAAGATTGCGTCGCCGAAGATGGCCGGGCTGCCCGATTCGGGCACGGTGGTCTCCTGGGCGAGCGTCCGGAGCAGGTTGCGGATGGCGGTCCAGCGCGAGTCCACCAAGGACGGAGCCGAGATCCACCAGTCCCTCGCCACCCCGAGGGGCCACCAGCGGTGGCGGCTGATCGCGGCGGGCCAGGACAACGGCGATGTGCTGTACCGGATCGAGAACGTGCGCAGCGGCAAGGTCCTGGAGGTCGTCGGCGCGCAGGAGAGGGCCGGGGCGGTGGTCGCGCAACGTGCCTACGAAGGGGACGACGCACACCACCAGCAGTGGCGGCTGATCCCGGTGGGCTCCGTGGCCGACACCCCGCGGGTGTACGAGATCGCGAACCGGAACAGCGGTCTGCTGCTGCGGGTCGACACCAATGCCCGCACGGTGATCAAGCAGCACGGGGCGGAGGGCGACCACCGGGAACGGCAGTGGCAGCTGCTGCCCGTATGACGCACGAGGGGGCAGGGGCGAGATCGCCCCTGCCCCCTCGGGAGCCGTGCACTGCGTCGTGCACTACTGGGAATCGGATGTGCCCTCGGCGGCCGGCTTGGGTGCCTCGGGGGTTTCCGGAGCCTTGGGAGGCTTGGAGAAGTCGCTCTTCTTCGGCTTGCTCTCCAGGTCCTCGTCCTTCTGCAGGCCGCTGTGCTCCGTCACCGTCGCACTCGACTCCTGCATGCCGGCGGACGCTGCCGTGGACACCGAGCTGGGATTCCCGGCGTACTGGGCCTGCGCGCCGGCCGACTCCTGGGTGGTCTGGATGAAGGAGCCGAGGAAGCCCAGGACGGCCCGCGCTTCGGGCGACTGCTCCTGCACGACCTTCGCGCGGGAAGTGGCCCCGTGGATCGCGTTGTTGAAGAGGCTCGTGCTCGTGTCGTCGTATGTGCCGTCGTCGGCGTCCTCGAAGTCGACGCCCGCGCCCGGCTGCGGCTTGGTGCCGTCGGTGGTTACGGAGAAGAGCCCCGCGCCTTTGCCTGCGAAGCCGAAGATGTTGTCGAACACCATGTCATCACCCCTGATCGTCGTCGTGGTGGCGCCGCCCGCCCGGTCAAGGCTGCTTGTGCAGCGCTCGTTGGCTGTCCGCCAGGCTCTCGCCGTCGAACATCGTGTGGTGGACCTCCAGGGCGGAGACGACCTCGGCCAGCCCCTTCATGCGGAAGCCGCCGCCCGCCAGGTCGAGGTCGCCGATGTCGCGGGCGACCAACTGGTCGAGGCCGGGGTAGTCCCCGGGCTGCGGGGGAGAGAGGACCTTCACCGGCACGTCGTACTTCACCGCGAGCAGCCCGGAGAAGGTCACCGGGATCTCGTAGGTGTACTGCTTGTGCGTACGCCGCTGCGTGACGAGGGTCTTCACGCGGGAGTCCGGCTCGATCTCGCCGGAGATCTGCGATTTGGACGTCCAGCTGGTGGTCAGGGAGCCGCCGACGGAAGCCGTGATGCCCAGCGCCAACTGGGCGTTGAGCGTCGCGCTGCCGGTGGCGCTGCCCGTGGTCGTGAACGCCGCCGAGTTCGTGACCGAGTTCGTCGCGGAGTTCGTTGCCGAGTTCCTCGTGGACGCCTCGGTGGCGTGGGCGTTGTCCACGCCGACGCTGTCCTTGCTGTTCTTGTTGGTCACGGTGTCCGTGTTCCGGTTCGCCACTTCGTTCTGGCTCTGCGCCTGAAGCTGCGACTGGAGGTCCAGCTTGAGCTGGTTCTGCAACTGGAGCTGGAGCTGCGCGCTGACGCTGCCGCCGAAGGTGAGCTTGGCGTCCCCCTGGAGCGACCAGGTGACCCCGTTCGACACGGTGAAGTCGACCGAGTCGGTGAAGGTCATCTTGGACGTCCGGCTGCGGTTGACGTAGGCGCGCGAGGAGAAGGTGTCGGGCGGGGGCTGGCTGATGTTGCCCCGCTCCTCGATCAGCGGCTCCCCGAGGTTCATGTAGGCGAGCCAGCCCAGCTTGGACGCGGAGCCGGGGAAAGCGCCGAAGCTCGACTTGTTCACGGAGAATCCGACGGGCTTGTGCTGCACGCCGTAATCGTCGACGTAAACCAGGTTGGGGTGGTCCAGAACGGACTGCCAGGTCTGCTCGATGCCGAGTTCCCGCAGGTTTTTCTTCGTCAGCGGCTGGCGCTTGGCCCGTTCCAGGTTGTACGCGTTGGAAGGCATTTCCCCGTCCTCGACTAATTCTGGTCGAACCGTGCTCGGTGAAGTGGAAATAGACATATGCGCATGTTCCGAAAATCGAAGTTATCACGGGGTCCATTGCCCGGGAAGGTGCCTCCGAAGATCACGCTCAATCGGGTGAACGGGGTTCGCCGACCGCCCCCAACTCGGGGGAAACGGCGGTAAGTTGAGGCGCTGTCGATCACTCGGCCGATGCCCTTCAGGCAGCCCTGTCCACGGGTGTTGTGGCCTCGGTCGTTGCCGTGCATGAGGGTGTGGGCTTCGGTCTTCCATTCACCTTCGGATTCGTCTCGACCGAGGGCGATTCGGCCTGCGGTGATTCCGCGTGATCGACCACTGGACTGAGTGTCCGACGCGTTGTTCTCCATATTCAGAACAGGTGAGGTTTCCGCGATGTACACCCAAGAACGCACGACGATGGCGAATTTGGTGGTCGGCGGCCCGGTAGCGGTGAACAGTTATGACAACGCAATCGTGGCAGCGCTGATCGAGAACCGGCCGGTCATGCTCGTCCACGCCTTCAACGGCGGCTATCTGCGGCCCGCCGAGCTGAAGGAGGAGAGTCACGACAAGGGGGTCCAGCTGGCCACCGCGCTCGACCCGGCCACCAAGGAGGCGCAGGGCCACCTCTGGCACATCACCCCCGCCGGCTTCTTCGGGCAGCGACCGCTGTACTTCATCGAGAGCGCCGCCGGCCAGGTCTCGCCCAAGCCCGCCGGCGCGGGCGAAGCCGACGCCGGGCGCGGCGACGACGGTGCGCCGAAGCCGCAGCGCAGGCGCATCAGCGTCCACCAGGATGCGCCCAAGAGCACCGCCGACACCGTCCAGGTCGGCCTCCCCGACAGGGTCGGCGACAAGTGGCGCGGGAAGAACGGCGCGCCCGAGGACACCCAGCTCTGGGTCGTCACGGTGACGCCGTGGGGCGGGATCACCTTCGTGCCGATCACCCACCCCGACGCCATCCTCGGGTTCAAGGACCACGCGGTGACGGCCAACAGCGAGGTGCGCCTCACCTACAACTGGGGCGGGGACTTCACCGGGACGGTCATCAACACGTTCTATCCGCGGCTGCCCAACGAGTGGAACGTCCCGTACCACCACGTCTTCACGTGATCCGCGGGCACCGCCGTGCCACACCCGTCCCGAGACAACGCCCGTACCGCCTGGAAGAGGCACCACGATGTCCGTGCCCACGGAAGAACTGAAGCTGGAGATCGTCAACGCCGCCACGGGGAAGCCCCTCGGCGCCAAGGCCGCGCCGAGCGCGGACGGGGCGCTCGTCGTCCGCGACTTCCCCGATGGCGGCCCGAGTCCTGAGCAGTGGCAGCTCGCCCCCGTGCAGGCCGCGCAAGGCGGGCAAGCGCAGGACGACCAGGTCTATGTGATCCGCAACGCGGTCAGCGGCAAGGTGCTCGACGACCCCGCCGCCGCGGACCGCGGCGTCCGCCAGTGGGACGCCGCCGCCGGCAAGAAGGGCCAGCAGTGGCACGTCGTCCCCGTCGAGGGCGAGGCGGGCTGCTACGTCATCGAGGGCGCGACCGATGGCGCCGTTCTCGACCTCGCCGACCCCGGCGATGACGACACCCGGATCGTCCTGCGTGAGCACGACGACAGCGCGGAGAGCCAGCGGTGGCGGTTCGTCCCGGCCGAGCCGGAGCGTCTCAGCGACCCCGTGCTGCGCTGGGCATCCCTGAGCCACTGGAACGGCCGCCGGTCCTGGCGGCTGGCCCGCTCGACCGCGCTGCGGCCGGCACCCGAAGCGACGCCCTCCTTCAGCGACCTGCTGCTGGTCCTGGAGCAGTTCGGGAGCGACCAGGACGCCGGGGGATGGAAGACCGACGGGGCCACCCCCACCCGCTCTCCCGGCGGGCAACCGGGCTGGTGGGCCGGGGCCGGTGCGCGGTTCCTCGCCGACACCACGGGCGCAGGGCGGGAGGACATCGTCGGGCTCGAACCCGCGAAGGGGGCGGTGACGTCGTCCAGCAGAGGCGACGGCACGTTCGACGACGAGCGCGTCCTGCACCGACCCGTGCCCTCCCCGAGCCCCGCGGACCTGTGGACCGTCGTGGACACGACCGGCGACGGCAGGCCCGATGTCGTCGTGCTCGCCGCCGACGGTGTCCGGGTGTCCTCCCAGGACGAGAGCGGGACGTTCGCGCCCGCGGGCGGCGAGCCGGCCCTCAAGGCGTTCGGACACGGCCAGCAGGCCGGCGGGTGGGTTGCCGACAAGCACCCCCGCTTCCTCGTCGACACCACAGGTGACGGCAGGCTCGACATCGTCGGTTTCCACGACGACGGTGTCCGGGTGTCGCTCCAGGACGAGGAGGGAAAGTTCGCAGCGGTCGCCGATGAACCCGTTCTCCGGGCGTTCGGCCACGAGGAGAAGGCGGGTGGCTGGCTTGCCGAGAAGCATCCTCGTTTTCTCGTCGACACCACAGGTGACGGTCGGCTCGACATCGTCGGTTTCCACGACGACGGCGTCTGGGTGTCGCTCCAGGACGAGGAAGGGACGTTCGCCGAGCCCCTGTACGTCCTCGACGACTTCGGGGCCGACCAGGGGTGGAGCTCGGTCGCGGAGCACCCCAGGTTCCTGGTCGGGACCACCGGCGGCGGCGCACTGGACATCGTCGGGTTCGGCCCGCAGGGCGTCGTCGTGTCACGCGGGCGCGGCGACGGCACGTTCGAGCGCCCGAAGCTCGTCCTGAACGACTTCGGGCTCGCGCAGGGGTGGACGGGCGGCAAGCACCTCCGGCTCCTCGCCGACGTCACAGGCGACGGCAACCCGGACATCGTCGGCTTCGGCGACGAGGGGGTCTGGGTGTCGCACAGCCGCGGCGACGGCCGGTTCGAGCAGGCCCAGTTGGTGTGCCGCGGGTTCGGGTACAACGAGGACGCGGGCGGCTGGCGGGTCGACCGGCACCCCCGCTTCCTCGCCGACATCACCGGTGACGGGCGCGTCGACCTCGTCGGCTTCGGTGGCCCTGGGGTGTACGTGGCCCGGAACCTCTTCCGGCGCTTCAGGACCCGGTAACCCTCGCAGGGCGCGGTCGCCGGGTGCGTCCAGGGGCCGGTCGGGAGCATCCGACCGGCCCCTGGCGTCGTGCCGCGTCCCTGGTCCGAAGGGCGGGGCGGCTCAGGCGGGTGACTTCCGGGCGCTGCCGTCGCCGAGGTCTTCGGGGCGGTCCGGTGCCTCGTCGCCCGGCCGGGTGCGCGCGGGGGAGCCGAGGGTGTCCAAGTACCACTGGCCCCAGGTGTCGAGCTGCTTCGCCACGTCCTGGAGGCTGCGTCCGGCCTCGGTCAGGGCGTACTCGACCTTCGGCGGTACCTCTCGGTAGACCGTGCGCTCGACCAGGCCGTCGGCCTCCAGCTCCCGCAGCTGGCGGGTGAGCATGCGCTGGGTGATGCGTGGCAGCGCCCGCTTGAGTGCGCTGAAGCGCAGCGTGCCGTGTTCGATGAGCTGCTTCAGGATGGCCAGCTTCCATCGGCCGCCGAGCACTTCCATGGCGATCTCGATGGCGCAGTACTGGGAGGTGTTCTGTACGTCGCCGCGCACGGCCCCGCCTTTCCCCGTAGGTATACAAAGTGGTACTACGGCACATTCATGACCGTACTTGTCCGCGATGGTCAGGACAGCAGACAGTGCAGTCATGGCGAACTGTGAAGTCGGCCCGCGTACCGCGTCGTTACCGGCAGAGGAGGCGTCGGCGCCGTCGGGGCGACGGTGGGCGGTGCTGGGTGTCCTGTGCACCAGCCTGCTGCTGTGCGGCATCGACCTGACGGTCCTGCACGTCGCGGTGCCCCGGATGAGTCAGCAGCTGCGTCCCACCGGCGCGCAGTTGCTGTGGATCGTGGACGTCTACTCCCTGACGCTGGCCGCCCTGCTGGTGACCTGCGGCACGCTGGGCGACCGCATCGGCCGCAAACGCATGGTGCTCGGCGGCTTCGCGGTGTTCGGACTGGCCTCCGCCTCCGCCGCTTTCGCCTCCTCCACGGGGCAGTTGATCGCCGCACGCGCCCTCCTCGGAGCGGGCGCCGCGATGATCATGGCGTCGACCGTGGCCCTCATCCGCGTCGCGTTCACCGACACCCGCGAGCGGTCCTTCGCCATCGGGATCTGGACCGCGGCACACAGCGTGGGGGCGGCCGTCGGCCCCTTGGTGGGCGGTTTCGTGACGGAGCGCTGGGGGTGGGGCGCCGTCTTCCTCGTCAACGTCCCCATCGCCCTGGCCATCTTCGTCGTCGGCCGGCGTGTCATACCCGAGTCGAAGAACCCCGTTCCCCGCAGGTGGGACGTGGTGAGCGTGGCGCTGTCGATCGCCGGTCTCGCCGGTGTGGTCTTCGCGCTCAAGCGGGCCGGTGAGCACCTTCGGGTGGATCCGGGTGTCGCCGTCGCCGCGCTCGGCGGTGCGCTGCTGCTCGTCGTCTTCGTCCGGCGCCAGCGGCGGCTGGCCGAACCGCTGCTGGACGTCACCCTCTTCGCCGACCGCCGCTTCTCGACCGCCGCCCTCTGCGTCATCGTCTGCTTCGGCAGCTACGTCGCCCTGCTGTTCTTCCTCACACAGTGGCTGCAACAGGTGGGCGGCCACTCGCCGTTGGGGGCCGGGCTCGTGCTGGTGCCGCTGGCCGCCGCCAACGCCGTCGGGGCGGCCACCGCCCCCTGGGTGTCCGGGCGTTGGGGCAACCGCAGGGCGCTGAGCGGGGCGCTCGCGGTCTTCGCCGTCGCGCTGGCGGCGCTGCCGGCCGCGACCTGCGGGTACGGCGCGCTGGTGCCCCTGCTGCTGGTGGCCGGCTACGGCGCGGGGATCGTCATGACACTGGGGGCCGACTCCGTCATGGGCGCCGCCGCACCGGAACGCTCCGGGGAGGCCGCCGCCATCCAGGAGACCTCCTTCGAACTGGGCGCCGGGCTCGGCGTCGCCGTACTGGGCACCGCCCTGACGGCGGTGTACCGCCTGACGATGCCGGCCACCCCCGGCCTGTCACCCGGCCACCGGGCCGCCGCGAGCCGGTCGTTCGCGGCGGCCGACGACATCGCGGACCACCTCGGACGTCCTGCCGCGCGCACGGTGCTGAACGCGGCAGGACGCGCCTACGACCACGGGTTCACCGCGGTCTGCCTCCTCGCGTCCTGCGGCCTGCTCGGCACCGCGCTGCTGGCGGCCGGACTGCTGCGCACCCGGCGCGCCGAGCCCTGACCGCCCCTTCCGTGACCCGTCCGGCCCACGAGGAGTCGCTGCCGGGCCCGGCACCCGAAAACCTGAGGGACGGGTGCCGGGCGCCGACGGACGAAAGGACGGGCAGGGCCGGGCCCGGCGGACGAAGGGGCCGACGGCTCAAGGACGGACGGGCGCCAGGAGCGGGAAGATGCCGGTGCGGATGCGTCGAGGCGGGAGGGCCCGCACGGGCGAAGGGGAACGGCGGGCGCGCCGGGCGCAGATGTCGCCCATCGGCCGCAGGCTGGCGCGCTGGCTGCCCGCGATCCTGATCGCCTCCGGCCTGGTCTTCGACATCGTCACGCCGGCCCGCTACACCGCCTCGCCGTTCTTCTCGGCCGCGCCCCTGGTCGCCGCGCCCCTGCACTCGCTGCGCAGCACGGCCGTCACGGCGGTCGCCGCGGTGGCAGGCGCGGTGTGGGTCGTGACGAGTCACGGCGCCCATGACACCAACGAGTCCGCGACGGAGGTCTCGACGGTCTTCGTCGTCGCCGTCCTCGCGCTCGGCATCAACCGGGTCGTCCGCAGGTCCGACGCCACGCTGGCGTCCGTACGCGACGTCTCGGAGGCCGCCCAGCGGGCCGTGCTGCCCACGCCGCCCGAGCGGGTCGCCGGGCTCGCGGTCGCCGCCCGGTACGTCGGGGCGCAGGCCGACGCCCGGATCGGCGGGGACCTCTACGCGGTGCAGGACACCCCGCACGGCGTGCGGCTGATCGTCGGCGACGTACGGGGCAAGGGCCTCGAAGCGGTGGAGGCCGCCGTGATCGTCATCGGGGCGTTCCGGGAGGCGGCGGAGCAGGAGGCCACCTTGGAGGCGGTCGCGGGCCGGCTGGAGCGCGCGCTGCAACGGGAGGGCGGGCGGCGCGAAGGGCTCGACCAGTTCGAGGGGTTCACCACCGCCGTCCTCGCGGAGATCCCGCCCACGGAACACGTCCTGCGGGTACTCAACCGCGGGCACCCGCCGCCCCTGCTGCTCGCCCCGGACGGCGGGCTGCGGGCGCTGCCCCCGGCATCGGCGGCGCTGCCCCTGGGCCTGAGCGAGGTGGCCGGGTGGCCCGACCGGTCGGACGAGACGTTCTTCCCCGCCGGGTCGGTCCTGCTGCTGTTCACCGACGGGCTGACCGAGGCCCGCAACCGCACGGGAGCGTTCTACGACCCGGTCGCCCGGCTGCGCGGACGCCACTTCACCGGGCCCGACGCGCTCCTGGACACGCTGGTCGACGAGGTCGCCCGGCACACCGGAGGGGCGGGCGCGGACGATATGGCGCTGCTGGCGGTGCAGCGGCCACTGCCGGCGTAGGGCGTCGCGGCGAGGGGTGGCAGGGGTGCCTACGCCGTCCCCGCCACCCAGTGCAGGCTCCGGCCGTGCTGCCCGGTGAGGGCGACCGGACGCTCGTCCAGGGAGAGCGTCAGCAGCGGCTCCCGCTCCGCCGGGCCGAGCACGTCGCTGTGCGGGGCGGCGATCCACGGCAGGACCGAGTGGTGCTCCTGGGAGATCCAGTGTCCTGCCCCCGCCCGCTGGGCGAGCAGTTCCCGCACGCTCGTGGCGAACCGCTCCCGGCGGTCCAGCGGCAGGTAGGTCAGTACGGCGGTGTGGAAGACGACCAGCGTCGCGTCGGCCGGTGCTTCGGCCGCGAGCGCGGGCAGTTCGTCGACGAGGTCGCCACGCACCATCCGGGGGCGCGGCGCTCCCCGTACGGCGTCGACGGCGGCCGGGAGGTGCTGCGCCCGCTCGGTCGCCCCGGGCCATACGAGCGCCTGGAGCCAGCGCAGCGCGTCGGGATCACCGACCGGGTCGAGCGGGTTCAGGTCGATGCCGGCCCGCCAGACGACCTCGGGCAGGCGTCCGGGCGGGGCCGCGGACGCGTCCGGCACCCAGGTCTCCCGGCTCGTACGGCACCGGAACGTCACGGGGCTGTCGTGCGGGCCGACCGCCACGGCCGCGCCCGCGTCCCCGCCGTCATCGAACGCGTACCGGTAGCGGTCCGGGTACAGGCACAGGCCGGCCGACGCGCCGACCTCCAGGAGGGCCAGCGGCTGGGGGAGGCGGGCCAGCAGCGGGAGGAGGGTGGCGCAGCGGGCCGGTTCGTTGGTCTGGGTGGCGCGCCGCATGATCACCGCGCGGACCTCGTCCCAGTGCCTGATGGTCCACTCGCGCCAGCGGCGGTAGGCGAGGTCGCCGCGCGGGCCCTGCTCGGCGTGCGGGCCGTCGAGATGGCGGACGGCGGCGAGGAGGAGGTTGGGCTGCTGCTTGTTGCCGGGTGGCAGCGAGCCCGCCAACAGCTCGCAGAATTCCGGGTCCTGGCTGATCCGCGCCGTCAGTTCCTCGTGGGCCTCGCACTGCCCGCGCGCCTGCCACCAGGAGAAGTCCCGGTAGCGATCCGCCAGTGTCTGCCCGTTGTTGACGAAGTTGACGACCATGATCAGACGCTACTTCCCTCACGTTCCGTGATTGCCGCGCACCCCTCTGCATAACAAGTGATGCACAATCACGCGCAGCCCGTTTCCCGCCAGAGGGTCAACTCGCCCTGTTTAGAACCTTGGTGGGCCTATAAGTCCAGGCCAAAGCTGGTGAGTAGGGGGTGCGGATTCGTGAGAACGCTTGGAAATCCGCGGCCATCTCTATTACTGTCCGATAACGGAGCGCGGTCGTCCCAGCCGTCGCAAGAGGCGGCACCGTGCGCCGACGCTGAATCCTGCAAGCGCTCTTCGGGCGCCTCGGGCATCACGGGCACCACCGCTGGTCACGACCTGCACGTTCACCGCAGCACGCCGCGATACACCGCAGTACCGCAGCATCGAAATTTCACGAACTGCCGTGAACTGCAGGGAACTTCCGTGAACTACGGGAAACGCCCTGGAATGCCGGATGGATCCCGAACCGCGCGGAGGGAACCGGGGAACCACCATCATGGGGTGAATCGGACGCCTCGCGCCAGAGGCCGCCCGTAGGAGACCTTCCTGCTCCGAACCCGTCAGCTAACCCGGTAGGCGAGAAGGAAGGAAAGGAGTGCGCCCCCGTGGCGTCCAACAGGTCTGCCCCCGAGGCTCCGTCCGCCTACGCCCTCGACGACACCGTCCCCTTCGACGGCCCCCGGCCGTCCGGCGGCCTCGGCCGTGACGACGCAGGCGAGGGCCCGTGGGAGGAATGGAACCCCACCGAGGAATCCGTCCGCGCCGCCCGCGGCAAACACCGGGTCGCCAAGCAGCGCAGCGGGGGATTCGCCCGCGGCGGCACGGTCCTCGGTGTCGGTGTCATCGCGGCGGTCGGCGCCGGCGGGATGGCCACGGCCGAGGGAAAGCCGCCGGTGCCGATCTCCGTGCCCGACCTCGGCGCGATCACCGACGACCTCTCGGAGAAGCTGCCGGACGCCGAGTCCCTGCCCGGCATCGGCCCCCTCATCTCGGACGAATCCGACGCGGCAGCCGACTCCGCGGCCGACTCCGCCGCACCGGAATCCGGCACCCCCGCCACCTCCGCCACCCACGCGTCGGCACCGCTCTCCTCCGCCGGCCTCACCCCGGCCGACGGCACCCAGGGGACGGGCGGCGCGGGCGAGGCGCTGCGCAGCCGCATCCTCCAGCAGGCCGACGCGCAGCAGAGCGCCGCCGAGCAGGACGCCCGTGACGCGGCCGAGCAGTCCGCCGTCGAACAGGCCGAGAAGACCGCTGCGGCGGCGCAGAAGAAGGCCGCGGCGGCCAAGGAGGCGGCGCGGGCCGAGGCCGAGCGGGAGGCGAAGGCGGCGGCCCACAAGAAGGCGGAGGCCGAGCGGCTCGCCGAACTCGCCAAGAGCTACCTCCTCCCGGTCACCTCGTACACCCTCACGGCGAGCTTCGGCCAGGCAGGCGACCGCTGGGCCGCCGACCACACCGGCCAGGACTTCGCCGCCCCCACCGGCACTCCCGTCAAGGCGGTGCACTCCGGCACCATCACCCAGGCGGGCTGGGCCGGTTCGTACGGCTACCGCGTCGTCCTCACCCTCGACGACGGCACCGAACTCTGGTTCTGCCACCTCTCGTCCATGGTGAAGACCTCGGGCAAGGTCGGCACCGGCGAGGTCATCGCCCGGGTGGGCGCCACCGGGAACGTCACAGGACCCCACCTCCACTTGGAGGTCAGGCCGGGCGGCGGCGACCCCGTCGACCCCATGCCCTGGCTGCGGGACCACGGCCTGAAGGTCTGACACCGGGCGGGGCGGGCACGGCGGTCACGGCACGGCCGGTCGGCGGGGCGGGTCCGATGAGGCGGGTCCGGCACGGCTGATCGGCCGACGAGGCGGGTCCGGCGCGGCTGACCGGTCGTGGGTCGGGCGGGGGCGGAATATTCCCCTCCCGCCCGACGCTGCCACCACGTATGACCGTTTCACGCAAGAACCTCGGCTCGCTGTCCGTCTCCCCGCTCTCCCTCGGTGGCAACGTCTTCGGCTGGACGGCCGACGAAGCCGAGTCGTTCGCCGTGCTCGACGCGTACGTGGCGGGCGGCGGCAACTTCATCGACACCGCCGACGCCTACTCGTTCTGGGTCGAGGGCAACAAGGGCGGCGAGTCCGAGACGGTGATCGGCAACTGGCTGGCCGCCCGCGGCAACCGCGCCGACGTCGTCATCGCCACCAAGGTCGGCGCCCAGCCGGGCCTCAAGGGCCTGTCCACCGCGACGATCAAGAAGGCCGTCGACGGATCCCTGAGCCGCCTGCGCACGGACTACATCGACCTCTACTACACGCACTACGACGACGAGTCGGTCGAGGTCGCGGAGTTCCTCACCGCGCTCGACGACCTCGTCAAGGCCGGCAAGGTCCGCGAGATCGCCGCGTCCAACATCTCGGCGCCGCGCCTGGAGGAGTCCCTGGCCTGCTCCGCCCGCGAGGGCCTGGCCCGCTACGTCGCCCTCCAGCCGCACTACAACCTGGTCTCGCGCGACACCTACGAGGGCGAACTGGCCGACGTCGCCGCCCGCCACGGCCTCGCCGCCGTCCCGTACTACGCCCTCGCATCCGGCTTCCTGACGGGCAAGTACCGCCCCGGCACGGACATCGACAGCGCCCGCTCGGCCAAGGCCGCCCAGTACCTGGCCACCGACCGCGGCCCCCGCGTCCTCCAGGCCCTCGACACCGTCGCAGCCGCCCACGACGCCGAGATCGCCACCGTCGCCCTCGCCTGGCTGGCCGCCCGCCCCACGGTCGCCGCCCCCATCGCCAGCGCCCGCACGGTCGCCCAACTCCCGTCCCTCCTCGCGTCCTTGGACCTGACCCTCACGGACGCCGAACTGACGCTCCTGAACGAGGCGTCGGCCTGACACGAAGCCCCGTACACCGGGGCGGCACGACAGCCGTACGGGCCGGGGCGCGACTGCCGCCCCGGCCCGTACGGCCGTCCTCGTACGCGCTCCCGCGCCTCACACCCGCCGGTCGGCCACCAGCCACGACGCCAGCGCCATCCCGCCCGCCACCGCGAACACCGAAGGCCACGCCCCGACCTTCTTCGCAAGCGGATGCGACCCGGCAAACGCCGCCACATACACCCCACCCAGCGCAGCCGCAGCCTTCCCCCCGGCCTTCTCCTGCCATCCCTTGACCGCCACCGCCCCGGCCGCAGCCAACACCGCCCCACCCAAGGGCCGCTTCTTCGTCCAGCGGGCCACGGCATAGCCGGCGAGGAGGCCGGTGGTGGCTACGGGGGTGGTGGGGATTTCAGCCATGTTTCTTACCTCTCGCTAACGGAAAACGACGACTGCGCCTTCACTTGACTCTACTTCCATTCTTCAGCATACGAACCGTTAGTCGTTGACTGTGAGGCGTTGGTAGAGCTAGCGCCTCAACATGGCGTTGGTCACAATGCCTGGTCGTTCGAGGTAAGGGCGTGACTAGTTAGCGAGCATCCCCTAAGTGAAGAAGCGGTAGCGCCAGTCAGTTCATTTTTGTTGCGCTTCGGGCGTCGAGGAGGGGCGTGACTGCGACCATTGGGCAGAAAAATGGATGCGTGACTGCATCTCGGGTCTGTTCGGGGGCGCCTAGAGCTATTGCCAGGTGAGCAGTTGGTCGCGGCGTCACCTGAAGCTCCCATACTGGCGTGAATCATTCGAATCAGGGTGGGGGGTATTCATGGCTGATCGATCTCAACTATTTTTTGTGCATGGGTATTCGCGATCTGCTCCTCGATGTAGCCACCACGTTCGACACGACGCTCACGACGACGAGCGGTAATCCCGGGCAGGCTGTGCTCAAGGCAGCTAGCGAGCGGCTGGCCGACGCCCTGCCGTACGGGATGAAGGCCACAGGGCATGGTGGCCAAGGGGGAGCCGCGGCAACGCCATGGATCCGTGTCTTCGACCCGTCTGCCGGCGGGTCAGGTACCAACGGCCTCTACCTCGCCTACATTTTCTCGGCGGATTTGGCATCGGTGACCCTTACACTCCAGCAAGGTGTCACGGCGATGCGTGACGAATTGCGTACCAGAGGGCAGAGGCTGCGGAACCACCTGGCCTTTCGAGCACGGGCCCTCCTGGCTGAGCTTCCCCATGATCTGGTCGCGGACTGGACGGACCGTCCTCAACTGAGGCACCACGAGTGGCGGCCTCGTGCGTACGAGGCAAGTAGCGTGGCCGGCCGCTGCTACGACATAGCGAAGCTTCCCAGTGAAGGCGATCTCTGCGCTGACCTGGGCATCATGGGCATGATTCTGAAGGCGGCGCTTGATGTGGAGGCGCAAGTCCAGGTCGTGAGCGCGCCAGACGGGCCTACCGTTGAGTACGTTCCTCAGGCGCATGCGACATACCGGGGACTGGAGGGTTTCCACCCGAAGACGGGGGATGACTACGTCGCCGAAATCATTGCCCGTCAGCAAACTAAGAAGCAAGTGCACGAAGGTCTGATTCGGAGCTTCGGTCCGTACATTCATGGCAGGGGCTTCATCCCCATCACGGAGAGGGCACACCCTCGCGATCTTGTCCTCCGCTCTGGGGGCGACAATGGAGCCCACGCCACTGAGTGGTTGGTGGAGGCCAAGGCGGTGAAGAAGGGCAATGCCACCCAGGCTGTGCGCGAGGCAGTAGGGCAACTGCTTGAGTACAGCTATTTCTTGTACAGCGGCATGCCCAAGCCGCATCTACTAGGCCTTTTCTCCGAAGAAATTGGCGTCTACACCACGTACCTGGAAGACCACGGGATCGGCGCAATCTGGCGTACGAAGGAAGGGTGGGCGGGCTCCGCATCAGCGATCGCGTGGGGGATGGCCGAAGCCCAACAGTAGGCGTGCGCGACCTTAGTAACCATCGGGCCTCGGCGGGTCGCCGTCGGGTGGCGCCGGAGTGGTGTCCTCCGCACCCCCCACCTCCCACGCATGCAGCAACGCCGGTTCTGCCACCGGTTTGTGGTGCCACAGGTCTCGGAGGAGGGCGGTCTCGCGTTCGGTGAAGTGGGGGGTGGGGCCCGTGAGATGGGCTCGGCGGCGGTGGAAGGAGAGGGTGGTGGCGAGGGTGGTGTAGGTGGTGACGGCTTGGGCGGCGGTGGGGCCGTGGGTGTGGCGGGCCAGGTCGCGGGCGAGGGTTCGGGTTTTGAGGGAGGAGAGGGCGGCGGGTTCGGTGGGGGTGAGCCAGCCGGTGGCGGTGTACGGGGCGAGGTAGCTGTGCAGGGACAGCAGTTCCTGGCGGCGGGCCCAGAGGGCGAACCAGGTGACGGTGAGCAGGACGGGGACGAAGAAGAGGCCGTAGACGGTGAGGAAGCCGAGGTCGTCGAGGGAGGCGGCGGTGTTCCAGACGGCGTGCAGGAGGACGGCGGTCAGCAGGCCGAAGAGGACGAGGGCGACGCGGGACGTGCGGCGGTGCGGGTAGCGGGTGGCGGCGGCGCCGAAGCCCAGGCCCGTGAGGATGGTGAAGAGGGGGTGGGCGAAGGGGGAGACGACGATGCGGAGGAAGAAGGTGCCGGCGGTGAGGGAGTTGAGGCCGGTGTGGCCCATCGAGAGGTCCTGGCCGAAGGCGCTGCCCAGGTAGAGGACGTTCTCGGTGAAGGCGAAGCCGGTGGCGGTGATGCCGGCGATGACGATGCCGTCCGTGATGCCGTCGAAATCGCGTCGGCGGAAGCGGTAGAGGAGCAGGACGGCGGCGGCCTTGGCGGTTTCCTCGACGACCGGCGCTATGACGTTCGCGCCCCATGCCTGGGTGGAGGAAGGGGAGGCGTGGGTGAAGGTGGTGTCCAGCCAGTCGGTGGCGAAGCCGTTGGCGAGGAGTGCGACGAGGGTGGCCGCGCAGGCGCCCCAGGCGAAGGCGAAGACGAGGTTGCGCCACGGCTCCGGTGCGATGCGGCCCAGCCGACGGAACGCGGCGATCAGCAGCGGTACGGGGAAGGCGGACAGGCCCAGGCCGACGAAGAAGCCCTCGGTTCCGGTCTGCCGGCCGATGATCACCAGGATGAGTACGCCGGACCCCGCGAGCAGCAGAATCAGCGCGGCCGTGCGCACGGCCTTGTTGTGCCAGGGCGCACGCCTTCGGGGAGCGCCCGCGTACGCGGAGGCGTACGGGCGGGTGTCGGGCGCGTCCGCCGGTAGGGGCGGAAGCGACGGCGGCGGGGGCGGGTGCACCCGTCGACAGTAACGAGGGGCGCGGGGGCCGGGCCGGGGCGCCCGCCCCTCCGCCACCGGGCCCGCCTCGCCCTACACAGGCCGGCGGCGGAAGAGCAGGTCGTGGACGGTGTGGCCCTTGTCCAGGCCCTGGCCCTCGAACTTGGTGAGCGGGCGGAAGTCCGGCCGGGGCGCGTACCCGGAGTGGAGGTTCTGGAGCGTCGGCTCGGCGGAGAGCACCTCAAGCATCTGCTCGGCGTACGGCTCCCAGTCGGTCGCGCAGTGGACGAGGGCGCCGGGGGCGAGCCGGGTGGTGACCAAGGAGAGGAAGTCCGGCTGGATCAGCCGGCGCTTGTGGTGGCGCTTCTTCGGCCAGGGGTCGGGGAAGAAGACGCGCAGGCCGGCCAGGGACGCGGGGGCGAGCATCTCGCGCAGCAGGATGATCGCGTCGCCGTTCGCCACGCGGATGTTGGTCAGGCCGTTGCGCTCCGCGAGGGCGAGGAGGTTGCCCTGGCCCGGGGTGTGGACGTCGCAGGCGAGGATGCCGGTGTCCGGGTCGGCGGCTGCCATCTGCGCCGTGGCCTCGCCCATGCCGAAGCCGATCTCCAGGACGACCGGCAGGCCGTCGAAGAACGCGTCGAGGTCGATGCGGGAGAGCCCGTCGATGTCCAGGCCCCACTTCGCCCACATGCGGCGCAGCGCGTCGGCCTGGCTGGGCGAGACGCGGCTGCGGCGGGGCTGGAAGGAGCGGATCCGCCGCTCGTGGTGGGAGCCCGCGGGGTCGGCCGCGGGCCCGGTCCCGTCGGGGAACATCGGCTGGGTGCGGCGGGCGGGGCCGGAGGGGTCCGTATCGGAAAGATCCATATCGGAGGGGACTGTTCCGGAGGGGCCGGTGGCCGCGGGGGCCGGGCTTCCCGGGGGCGTACCGGGAGAGGCGCCGGGTTCCGGGGCGTCAGGGCTGACGGGCCCTGCGGCGTCGGTCGCGGGGGCGGGTTCGGGGGTGGCGGGGTTCTCGGACACAGTGCGGAGATTCTACGGGGGCGGCGCCGGCCGGACACCGCCTCCGGTGCCGTGGGCGGGACGGGACGGCTGTTGGCGCTCTGCGCAGTCGGCTGCATACGATGCGTCGCTGATACGCAGGCAAAACAACCAGGGGGTCGGTTCATCGTGCCGCAGGACGGTCAGGGCAGCGCCGGGAATCCACCGGAGTCGCAGGGGGTGCCGCCCGCGCCCGCGCCTGTGCCGCCGGCCGTCCCGCAGCCGGATCGGCCGGATCAGCCGGGCCCGGCCGTCCCGGCGGCGCCGTATCCGGGAGGGCCGGGGTTCCACGGGCAGGGCGTGCCGCCGCAGCCGGGCCCGGCTGGTGCCGTCCCGCCCGCCGGTCCTCCTACGGGTCACCCACCGGCCGGTGCCGTCCCGCCCGCCGGGCTCCCTACGGATCAACCCCCGGGCAGTCAGGGTCAGTTCGGCCCGGCACCGGCACCGGCACCGGCGCCGGTGCCGCCACCGTCACAGCCGCAGGGCACCCCCTACCCGTACGCAGGCCCCGGCCAGCCCGGCCAGCCCGGCCAGCCGCCGCAGGGGTACGCGTATCCGCCCGCGCCGCCCGGTGGGCCGCAGCCGGGTCCGGGGTACGCGCCGCACGGGATACCGGGGCAGGTCCCGCCCCCGGGCGGTCCGATGCCGCCGTTCCCGGGAGCGCCGGGGAGTCCGCCCCGTAGGGGGGTGCCGGTGCCCGCCATCATCGGCATCGTGCTGGTCGTGCTGATCGCCTTCGGGGTGGGCGGGTACTTCTTCCTGGCGGGCGGTTCCGGTGATGCCGGCGAGGAGAAGCCGCCGCTGGCCATGGCCCGGAAGTGGAACGTCGACCTGCAGTCGACCACCAGCCGCCCCGACGAGGACAACGGCATGCGGGCGATGTGGCTCAACGATGACGAGGTCATCTTCGGCGGCCACGACGGTGTGCGCGCCTACAACCGTCAGACCGGCAAGCAGCAGTGGGAGCTCGAAACCCCCAAGGGCGCCGGCGGCGTGTGTGCCCTGCCCGCGGAACCGAGCAGCGAGGGTGTGGGCGCCGCGGTCTTCGACGCGGGCGGCGGTGACTGCTCGTATCTGTCCGTCTTCGATTCGAACACCGGGCGCACGCTCTGGGTGAAGAACCTCAAGGGCCGCGCCAAGGAGACGCACCCGCACGTCGGCATCAGCCGCGAGTACGTCGCCGTGGCGATCGGGGACACCTACGCGGGCTTCAGCGTCACGGGCGGCGTCGGCAAGTGGCAGCTGAAGCGGCGCGGTCACCACTGCATGGTGTCGGTCGGGCTGAGCGCCGAGTACATGGCGCGGGTCAGCGACTGCTCGGACGGGAAGCCGAAGCGGCAGCTGGACATCCAGCACCTGGACCTCGACAGCATCTCCGCGAATCTCCACGGGGAGAAGCTGGACCTCGAACGGATCGTGTCGGACGAGCCGCTGGCGCTGCTCATGAGGAGCGACGACAGCGAGCCGACCCGCGTCCTCCAGACCTACACGACGACCGGTGATCCCGAGCCGGACAAGCGGATCGAGCTGACCGGCGATCTGAAGGAGCTGGACTTCGTGCCCCGCACCACCATGGTCGACGGGGACGCCCAGGTGCTGGTGACGACCTACGGCAACAGCTCGGGAACCGCTGCCGTCGACCTGAAGAGCGGCAAGCTGCTCTGGAAGCGGAGCGGGGCCGCGGCCACCGCGCTGGACGGCGAGAACGCCATCGTGGTCGGGTCGTCCAAGGGAACGGCCACCCAACTCGGCACGCAGGACCCCCAGTTGCTCTCCCTGGGGCTGCGGGACGGCAAGGAGAAGGTCTTGGGCACGCTCTACGACCCGAAGCACGATCTCCCCTCCGCGACGCAGATGTCGGTCCGCTGGAACGACAACGAGCACACGCTCTACATCGAGGGCAATCACCCGTCGGGTGACGCGCCGTTCATCCGGGCGTTCCAGGTGCCGGGCACCTGACGTACCCGCGGTCGGCCCGCCCATGGCGTCTTGGGGGCCGGGAGGTGCGGGCGCGTGGTCCGTGGGCGGTGCGAGGCGGTATGCCTCGTGCCGCCCCTTGCCGTGCCGGCCCCTATGTCAGGATCCCCGCCACCCGCCGCGCGATCTCCCGCCCGATCGGCAAGGAGGCCGTGGCCGCCGGGGACGGGGCATTGAGGACGTGGACGATGCCGGGGGTCTCGGCGAAGAGGAAGTCGTCGACGAGGGTGCCGTCGGGGAGGACGGCCTGGGCGCGGACGCCGGCCGGGGCGGGCCTGAGGTCGTCATCGGAGACCGCGGGCAGCAGGCGGCGCACGGCGTCGGCGAAGGCGTGACGGGACAGCGAGCGGTGGAGTTCGCCCGCGCCGTGGCGCCAGTGGCGGCGGGCTATCTGCCAGGAGCCGCGGTAGGCGAGGGTGCCGACCAGCTCGGCGGGGCGGACGGTGTGCCAGGCGTAGCCCTCGCGGGCGAGGGCGGGCACGGCGTTCGGGCCGATGTGGACGGCGCCGTCGATACCGCGGGTGAGGTGGACGCCGAGGAACGGGAAGGCCGGGTCGGGGACGGGGTAGACCAGACCGCGGACGAGCGGGGCGAGCTCCGGGGCGAGGGTGCGGTACTCGCCACGGAACGGGATGATCCGCATGCCCGGGTCGTCGCCCGCGAGCCGCGCGACGCGATCGCTGTGCAGCCCGGCGCAGTTGACCAGGGCGCGGGCGCGGTAGACCGCCCCGGACGCGGTGCCGACCGCGACCCGGCCGGGGCGGCGGGCGATCCGGGTGACCTCCGCGCCGTAGGCGATGCGGGTGCCGGCGTCCTCGGCGAGGGCGGCGAAGCGGCGGGCGACGGCGCCGAAGTCGCAGATGCCGGTCGTGCCGACATGGATGGCGGCCAGGCCGCGCACCGCGGGTTCGTACTCGGCTATCTGGGCCGGGCCCAGCTCGCGCACCGGCAGGCCGTGCTCCCGGCCGCGCTGGATCAGGCCGTGCAGCCGGGGCAGCTCGCTGCGGTCCGTGGCGACGATCAGCTTGCCCGTGAGCTCGTACGGCACGTCCTGTTCGGCGCAGAACTTGGCCATCTCCGCCGAGCCCTGGAGGGCGAAGCGGGCCTTGAGGGAGCCGGGAGGGTAGTAGATGCCGCTGTGGATCACGCCGCTGTTGCGCCCGGTCTGATGGCGGGCGGGCCCCGCCTCCTTCTCCAGGACCACCACACGCGCGTCCGGAACGGCGCGGGTGATCGCCCAGGCCGTGGAGAGCCCGACGATGCCGGCACCGATCACCAGTACATCGCAGTCGTACGCCGCCACTGCACCTCCCCAACCCCGGGACCGCGGATCCGCCCCTGACCGCGGGCCCGCACCTCATCACCGAACGACATACCCCATCATGACGCGCGGTACTGACAACGCGGCGAGGGCAGCGAAAGGGGGGAGACACACGGAGCGGGCGGAGTGTGACGATGTGCTCCCTTGTGCTTCCTTTGTCCGCCCTGCGTCCCGGGTCTCCGCCGTGCCCGTCCCGCGCCCTACGCCGGCGCCGCCAGCAGGGGCCGGGCGCGCTCGCGCAGCTCCACCACCCGGGGCTCGTCGCCGTAGGGCTCCAGGCGGTGCAGGAGGTCGCGGACGTATTCGGTGGTGCGGGCCGATGAGATGCGGCCTGCGACCTCGACCGCGCGGGTGCCCGCCGCGCACGCGGCGTCGAGGTTCCCCGACTCCAGTTCGGCCACCGCGGAGACCACCAGACGCAGGCCGTGCGAGCGGACGAATTCCTCGGTGGGCCGGGACAGCGCCTGCTCGGTGAAGCGGCGCACCTGACGGGGCAGCCGCAGATCGCGGTAGCACTCGGCGGCGTCGGCTGCGAACCGCTCGTAGGAGTAGAAGTCCAGCCAGGACGGGTCGGGGTCGCCGCCACGGGAGCGCTCCAGCCAGCCCTCGGCGGCCTTCAGGGCCACCTCGCAGGCGCGTGCCTCGCCGGCCTTCGCCTGGGCGCGGGCCTCCACCAGGCGGAAGAAGCTCATGGTGCGGGCGGTGGCGAGCCCGCGGTTGCGTTCCAGGGCGGCCTGCGCGAGGTCGACACCCTCGTCGGCGAAGCCGCGGTAGGTGGCCTGGAGGGACATCGAGGCGAGGACGTAGCCGCCCAGCGGGACGTCGGCTGCGGCGCGGGCGAGCCGCAGCGCCTGGATGTAGTACCGCTGTGCCGCCTCCTGTTGGCCGGTGTCGAAGGCCATCCACCCGGCGAGCCGGGTGAGTTCGGAGGTCGCCCCGAAGAGCGCGCGGCCCACTTCGTCGCTGTAGGAGGCCAGGAGCAGGGGCGCCGCGTCCACCCGGAGGCACTCCGGCACCATGGACGAACGCCAGTCGCCGCCCCCGTACTTGGAGTCCCAGCGGCGCGCGTCCTCCGCCGCCTCGCGGAGCTTGCTGACGTCGCTGTGGCCGACGTGCTGCGGTATGCCCCCGTCCGCCCCGCCGGACGCATCCCTGTCGCGCGCCTCGGACGCCTCGCGCGCCACCGAGCTGTCGGCCGGGGATATCAGCCAGCGCGACGCGGGTGTGGCGTACGCGCTCACGGCGAAGGATCCGGCCAGGCTCTGCCAGATCCCCCCGCCGCCGGCCCGCCGTCCGGCCAGATCCAGGCGGTAGAGATCCGTCGCCGAACGCACCGCTGCTCCCACATCGCGGGGAAATGTCAGGCCGACCTCGGGCGCCGGATCCGCGTCGCCCAGGCCGATTTCGTGCAGCGGCACCGGGCGGCCGAGCTTGCTGCCGATCGCCGAGGCGATCAGATGCGGCGCGGCGCCCTGGGGCACCATGCCCTTCGAGACCCACCGCGCCACCGACGTCTTGTCGTAACGAAGCGTCAGGCCGCGCTGTGCGCCGAGGTCGTTGACCCGGCGTGCCAGTCCGGCATTGCTGATACCCGCGAGGGCGAGAACGGTGCCGAGCTTTTCGTTCGGCCCGCGTATATCCCTGGACATGCGCACCCCTCGACACAGCGACGGCCGCCCCGGTACCCCGGGGCATGCGTCCACCCAGAGTAGTTCGCCGGATCCCGACCGTTAAGGGTCGGTGTCCCGGATGGCGAGATTCATGTTCAAACAGGGGTACGGGAATTGGCATGTGCTCCGGGTACGTGTTGCCGTGCGCCCACACGTGCGCGCTGCCTGCCCTGTGACGCGAGGGCTTCCATGGGTGCTGCGTGGGTCGGCCCGCTGCACTTGATCCAGTGGGCTGGGGGATACCACCACCTCATTCCCCGCAGGTGGTGGTCCGGTCCGGGAGGCGCAGCCCGCTTCCCGGACCGTCGCACGAGGCCGGCCGCCACCGGCGGCACACGGGCCGCGCCACAGTTACGCGTCGCCAACTGGAGTGTGACGAACGGACTTTGGCCGAATAGTGGTGGGTGAAAAATTCACGCCGCACACCCCGGAGGCCACGCTCCCGCCGCTCCGGTACGCCCCTGACGAGACGCACGGCGCGCCGGAGCCGCCGTGCCGCAGCGGCGCGAACCACCCGCACACAGGCCCTCTCCCACGCCTCCCGCGCGCCGCTGTCATGGCAGCATGGACCGCACAACGGCTGGTAATCCGCGGTACGGGGTGGTGGCGCGCCCTCCGCCGGACGGGGAAGCGTGGAGGCGCGATGCGCTGGTTGGTGGGGTGGAGCAGTACCGCCACGGGGCCGGCCCCCACCGGGGAGAGCCGCGCGGTCCTCCCCGTAGGCGCCCAACTCCTGTGGGGCGGACCGGATCCGCTGTGGGCGGTCGGTGACTGGCGGCCCGACGAGGTGCGCGTCGTCCAGGCCGACCCCGAGACCCGGCTCGCCGTCTTCGGTATCTGCGGCGCCACCAACGACCAGTTGCGGGTGGGCCTGTTCGCGGCCCGCGGCGGCGCGCTGCGGCACCTCACCGCCTGGCCCGGCAGCTACACCGCCGTCGCACAGGTGGGACGCCGGATCACGATCACGGGCGATCTGGCCGGCGCCCGCCCCGTCTTCCACACCCCCTGGGACGGCGGCACCGCCTACGCCACCGCCGCCCTGCCGCTCGCCGACCTCGTCGAGGCCGGCCTCGACGTCGGCCACCTCGCCGCCCTGCTGGCCTGCCCCGACACCCCCGAAGCGATCGGCTCGGGCACCCCGTACGAGGGTGTGCGCCGCGTCCCGCCCGGCCACGCCCTGGTCCTGCGCGGCGGCGCCCGCGAGATCGCCTCCTACGAGCCGACGGCTTCGCTGGCCGTGGCCGCGCCCCAACTCGCCCCCGATCAAGCCGTGGACGGTGTACGCGAGGCGCTGGTCGAGGCGGTGCGCGCCCGGCTCGCGAGCCCCCGGCACGCGCCCGACCCGGACGGGCTCGACGGCCTGGACCCCGGCCCCGTACCGGGCATGGGCCCCGCCGAACGCCGGGCCGCGCGCGGCGGCCCGGCCCCCGGAGTCGGCGCCGACCTCTCCGGAGGCAGTGCCTCCGGAACCCTCGCCCTCCTGGCCGCCGGCCTCCCCGGAGCACCCGGATCGCTGGGCGGCCACGGCGAACGCCTGCTGGCCGTCACCTTCAACGACCTTGCCACGAACGGCGATCGGGCCCACCACGAAGCCGAACTGGAACGCGCCCGCAGCATCGCCGCCAACCCCCGTCTGCACCACGTCGTCGTCGCCGCGGGCGAGGAGGCGCTGCCCTACGCCGACCTCGGCACCGGCCCCCTCACCGACGAGCCGGGCCCCTCCCTCACCCTCGCGGGACGCCACCGCAGACGCCTGCTGGCCGGCAGCGCCGACCACTTCGTCGGCCACGGCGCCCGCCAGGTCCTGGACGCCCACCCCGCCCGCCTCGCCGACCTCCTCCTGGATCGCCGCCGACGCCACCTGCTGCGCCCGGCCACCGCGCTCGCCCGCGCGGACGGCCCTTCCGCACAGTCCGTCCTGGTCCCCTTCACCGTCTACCGCGCCGCCCGCAGGCTGGCCCGTACGCCCTACGGAGCGGGGGTCGCCGACACCGCGCGCCGCCTCATGGAGCGGCAGTTCGCCGACGAACCCGTGGCGGACGGCGCGGTCGACGCGTCACTCGCCGCCCTCTTCTGGTGCCGCCCCGGGCCGGCCGCGCGCTGGCTCACCGGCGAGGCGCTCGCCGAAGTATCGGTTCGCCTCGGGGACGCGGCCACCCGCTCACCCGGAAGCAGCCGCCCCGGGGAGCACCGGGCCCGCGCCGCGCTGGCCCGCCAGGCCGCCGACCACCGCGTACTCGAACAGGCCGCGGAGGTCCGCAACCAGCGGCTGCACGCCCCCTTCCTCGACAACCAGGTCGTGCTCGCCTGCCGCGCCCTGCCCGACACCCTGCGGGTCCAGCCGGGCGCGCGCGCCGCCGTGCTGCGCTCGGTGCTCTCCGGCGCCGGCGTACGCGATCTGCCGGCCGGCTGGGGCGCCACCTCGCAGCCCACCCACACCGCCGCGGTACGCGCCGGACTGCGCGGCGCCGTCGGCACCCTCGTCCAGCTCTTCGACACCCCGCTGCTCGCCGACGCCGGTCTCGTGGAGGCACGGGTCGTACGCAAGGCCCTGCGCGCGGCGGCCGAGGGCGCGCCGCTGCCGCTCGACGGCCTCGCTGAGCTGGTCTCCACCGAGCTGTGGCTGCGCCGCCTGCTGTCCCGGCGCGGCACCTGCTGGACGGGCACGGCGGCGCCACGGCAGCGTGCGGTGGCCGGCGGCGTCGGGCCGCGGCCGGGCGCCGAGCCGGTCCTGCGCCGCCCGTAAGGGCGCGTCCGCAGCCCGCAGGCCCGTCGCCGCCCGCCTCAGCGGCAGCTGATCTGCGACTGCGCCCAGTCCCCGAACGCCAGCGTGTCCACCGGCGTCTCCGGCTCCACGATCAGCCGCAGCGTCCTGCGGCCCGCCAACGGGACGTGCACCGGCACCGCGGGCTCCCCGCCGCGCACCACGTCCGACCGCCACAGCCGCTGCCCGTCCGCCTCCACGGAGAAGCGCAGCGCCCCGAGCCCCAGGCCGAGGTCGTCGACGCCGACGCTCGCGTCGTACGCCGTGCAGCTGCGGTTGAGGTCTATGACCACCGATGACCTGCCGTGCACGGTCACGCCGTGCGGGTAGGTACGGCCGTCGATGCGCGGATCGTCCCGCTGCCACACCCAACTGCTCTCCAGGGTGCGGACCTCCGGCTTCGTGCCGTCGCCCGTCAGGTCCTGGTCGAGCGTGTTCAGGAAGTACGGCGTCGGGGCGGGCGGAGTCGGTGTCGGGGTCGGCGTGGGCGTAGGGGTGGGTGTCGGTGTGGGCTCCGGCTTCGGCGGGCTCGGCTTCGGTGTGGGTGTGGGGGTGGGTGTCGGCGTGGGCTTCGGCTCCGGCGGCGGGGCCGGACGCGGGGCGGGCGGCTTCGGCACCGGCTTCGGCGGCGGTGGCTTCGGCGCGGGCTTCTGCGGCGCGACGGTGGCCGTCCGCTCCGGCTCGGCCTGCGGCTTCGGCGCCGGCTGCGGGGAGCCGGACAGCGCCATCGCGAGCGCCGCCCCGGCGACCGCCACCACGCCGACCCCGATCCCGACCTTGAGCGGCGCGCCGATCGCCTCACCCGCCGCGGCGCCACCTGCACCGCCCGCCGCACCGGAGCCCGAACCGGCGGCAGCCGCCGCGGCACCCGCACCGGCAGCGCCCGCGGCCCCCGCGACGCCGGCCACCGCAGCCGCCGTCTTGACCGCGTACCCGGCGGCGAACCAGCCGATGACGGCGACGGGCAGCACCGCACCGATCCGCTGGTTGACGTCCGCCACCTCGACCGCGGCCATCCGGCACCTGGCACAGCCGTCCAGGTGCTTGCGCAGCCCCCGCTCGGCCCGCATCCGCAGCCCGCCACGGGCGTAGGCGCCCAGCCGGTCGGCATAGCGCGCGCAGTCGCCGCCCTCGGTCAGCGACTGGCTGACGTGCGCCTGGAGGTACGCCTGCTTGAGACCCTCGCGGGCCCGATGGGCCAGCACCGCCGTCGCGTTGGCGGTCAGCCCGAGCAGCGGGGCGACATCGCTCGGCGACTCGTCCTCGATCGTGGTGTGCCACAGCACCGTCTGGTAGCGCTCCGGCAGACTGCGGAACGCCCGTACGGCCATCGACCGCTCGGCTTCGTGCATGGCCCGCACGTCGGCGCCGAGATCGAGGGTGTCGTCCATCGACGAACCGGCGGCGGAGACCGCGAACACCGCGAAGTCCTCGACCAGTTGCTCACGCCGCGCGGTCTTCCCCCAGGCCGCGGCGACCCGGCGGACCGTCGTCAGCAGATACGCCCGCACCGCCGTCTCGGGACCTGCCCCGCCGCGCACCGCCTGCAGCGTGCGGGCGAACACCTCGCCGGTCAGATCGTCCGCGGTGTGCGCGTCCCGGCAGCAACTGCGCGCATAGCGGCGCACCGCGTCGGCGTGCCTGCGGTACATCTCCTCGTACGCGCTGTCGTCCCCGGCCCGCATCGCGGCGAGCAACTCGGTGTCGGACGGCGGGAGGCCGGCGGACCCGGGACCGGACACGGTGCCGTCGGCCGTCGGGCCCGCGTCGTCGGAGCGGTCGCGCTGCGAGGGCACCCCGGACCCGAAGCGCTCGGCGCGGTCGTGCCGCTCCGCGGGCTCGCCGGCCGGGGGAGTCGCCCCCAGCGGCCCGGTCTGCCCGGGGACCTGCGCAGCCGCCCGGCCGCCCGAGCCGCCCGCGTCCATGGCGGAAGACTCGCCGCCGCGCCACTCGTCCCGCCCGTCAAGAGTCATCGCCGAGGCCCCCGAACACGCCATCACACCGGAACACCGCGCAAGCGTGCCACACGGAGAGTCCGCCATCGGACGCCCCGTCCGCCAACCACCCGTCCGGGGCGGCCTCCCGTACGGGAGCCCCCGCGTTCACCCGTCCGGGGCAGTGCCCGCGCGCGGGCACCGGGCATCGGCGCCCGCACCGGAGCGACGGCCCCGACGCACCCGGCAGGCCCGTCCGGCGCCGCCGCCCGCGGGGCCGGGCCGGAGGGACCTGCGTGCCGGGCCTCAGCCGGCGGGGCGCGAGCGCAGCCCCTCCAGCAATATCTCCAACAGGCGCGCGGACGCGGCCTGCTGATGCCCGGGATCGGGCAGCGCGGGCGCGCCCGTGGCGATCACCAGGAGTACGTCGCCGACGGTCACGTCGGGCCGCAGCGCCCCCGCCGACCTGGCGCGCTCCACGAGCCGCCCGACGACATCCAGCAGCGCGGGCACGCCACCGGGCTCGTCGGCCCGCCCGCCCGCGGCCTGCGGCCCGCCGTCCGCGACCGTCCCTGCCGCGTCGGCGCGCACCTCTCCACCGGCGCGGGCGGCCACCTCGTCGGTGTCCGGCGCGGGGCGCTGCTGCGGCACCCGGGCCCCGGCCGCGGCACCCTCGGGTGCCTGCTCGCCCGGGTGGCCTGCACTGGCGCCCACCCGCAGCACGCTCGGCGGCAGCAGCCGCCCGGCGCCCGACGCGACCGACGTCCGCAGAAAGCGGGAGAGCGCCGACCAGGGGTCTTCCTCCTGGCCGAGCGCCGTACGCGCCTGCTCGGTCAGCCGGGAGGTCTCCTCCTCGGCTATCCGCCTGACCAGGACGTCCTTGCTCGGGAAGCGGCGGTAGACCGTCCCGACGCCGACGCGGGCCCGGCGGGCCACGTCCTCCATGGGCGCGCCGTAGCCCAGTTCGCCGAAGACCTCACGGGCGGCGCGCAGTACGTGTTCCAGATTGCGCTGGGCGTCGACCCGCAGCGGTGCGTTCCGCCCGGCGGCGGCCGAGGTCCGGCCCGTACCGTCGTCGCCCGCCCCCATGCCGCCGACCGGCACGGTGTGGTCGCTGTCGTGTTCGTGGTGTCTGCCGACACTGCCGCTGACGCCGTGCGCCGTGGCAACGCCGACTGTTCCTTGCGAGCCCTGACTATGCATGAATGATCCCCCGGTCATGACGTCTCCCCCCGGAGACTCCCCGCCCTGACAGTAGGGGCGTACCGACGAAAAGGTGCACCCCAACGAGGTACGAACATAGTTGAGCCCAGGTCAAGAATGAAGGGCCAGTTCCGGGCACACCGCCCCCCGTTCGGCCTACGGAAGCGATCCATCCCCTTTCCGGGCCGCCCCGCGGGCCGCCATCCGCCACCTGACCTGCGCCGCTGCCCCGGCATTCGCGGAATCTTCCCCTCCGGCCCGGCGCCCGTTGCCGGTCATACATTTCGACGGGCCTGTGGACAAAGCCCGGCCGGCAGTGCGTCATGGAACAGTGCTGTGCTTTCCCGGGGCACAGCGCCCGAGGTGCCGCGCCGCCGGTCACCCCGGATCGGTGCCGCCCCGGGACCTGTCGACATCGCGAGGAGAACCTCTGTGAAGGCTGAATCTTCGGCGGACTCGACGGAACCGGAGGAATCGAAGGAATCGACGGATTCGGACGGTTCGACGGATCCCCAGGACGCCAAGGACCCGGAACACGTGGCGCGGATCCTCATCGTCGGCGGCGGCTACGTGGGCATGTACACCGCGCTGCGGCTGCAACGGAAGCTGAAGCGGGAACTGCGCCGGGGCACGGTCCGCATCACCGTCGTCGACCCCGAGCCGTACATGACCTACCAGCCGTTCCTCCCGGAAGCCGCGGCCGGCTCGATCTCCCCCCGCCATGTCGTCGTGCCGCTGCGCCGCGTACTGCCGCAGTGCCAGGTCGTCATCGGCGAGGTCACCGCCATCGACCACGAGGAACGCACCGCCACGATCCGGACGCTGGCCGCCGAGGAAGCCGGCACCGCGGACGCCCTCGTCGCCTACGACGAACTGATCCTCGCCCCCGGCTCGATCTCCCGGACCCTCCCGGTCCCCGGCCTCGCCGATTACGGCATCGGCTTCAAAACCGTCGAAGAGGCCATCGGCCTGCGCAACCACGTCCTGGAACAGCTGGACATCGCCTCCTCCACCCGCGACCCGGCCGTCCGCGACGCCGCCCTCACCTTCGTCTTCGTCGGCGGCGGCTACGCGGGCGTCGAGGCACTGGCCGAACTGGAGGACATGGCCGGCTACGCGCTCCGCTACTACCACAACGTCACACCCGATGACATGAAGTGGATCCTGGTCGAGGCCACCGGCAAGATCCTGCCCGAAGTGGGCCCGGACATGGGCCGCTACGCCGTCCGCGAGCTGCGCGCCCGCAACATCGACATACGCCTCGACACCCGCCTCGACTCCTGCGAGGACCGGGTCGCCGTGCTGAGCGACGGCTCCCGCTTCCCGACCCGCACCCTGGTGTGGACGGCAGGCGTGAAACCGCACCCCATCCTCGCCGCCACCGGACTGCCCCTGAACGGCCACGGCCGCCTCGTGTGCACGGCCGCCCTCCAGGTGGACGGCGTCCCGCACGCCTGGTCGGCCGGCGACGCCGCGGCCGTCCCCGACCTGACGGCCGAGCCCCCCGCCACACCGGACGCACCGCCCGCCCTGTGCGCCCCCAACGCCCAGCACGCCGTACGGCAGTCCAAGGTCCTCGCCGAGAACGTCGCGGCTGCGGTGCGCGGCGGCCCGATCGTGGACTACGCGCACAAGTACGCAGGATCGGTGGCCTCGCTCGGCCTCCACAAGGGCGTCGCCCATGTCTACGGCCGCAAGCTGAAGGGCTACCCGGCGTGGTTCATGCACCGCGCCTACCACCTCAGCCGGGTGCCGACCTTCAACCGCAAGGCGAAGGTGCTCGCCGAATGGACCCTCGCCGGCCTCTTCAAACGGGAGATCGTCTCGCTCGGCTCGCTGGAGAACCCGCGCGCCGAATTCGCCCTCGCCGCGGACACCGGACGGCACAACGAAGCCAGCTGACCCGCCGTCCGGCCCGAAGCCCCGGCGCACCGCGGCACACCGGGCGGTACCGGCGAAACGGAGCGCGGAACTCCCTCCCGGCCCCCGGACGTCTGACGGATGCCGACCGCGTCGGCCACACTGGACGTGTGACCATGGGTGGGCTCGTACTTGCGAAGAGTGACAATCACGAGGAATCCGGACGTTTGCTGCATTCCACCAGAGGGCGCCACGCGAGGCCCCAGCCGACCGTCCACCGGTCCCCGGCCGGCCGGCGCCCCCAAGCCGACGGCCCGATCCCGCGCGACGACGCGAAGTAAGAGGTACCCCTCCGTGATCTTCACGCGCTGGAGCGCCAAACTCCCCGGCACACAGCGGCGCGCCGCCGCCCGTTCCGGCCGCGCCGCACCCCGCCCGGCACCCGCAGCGCCGGGAACCACCCCGCCGCCCGCCGACGGCGCCGCCGCGCCACGCGCACCGGGCTCCGTACCGGCCGCCCGCGCCGAGGACGGCACCCGCCCCGCACCGGACCCGCAGACCCCGTCCGCCGACACCCCGCCGCCCACCGTCGACGCGCTCTCCGTCCACGACATCCTCGGCACCATCCCCGCCCTGGTCGCCGTCGTCTACGGCCCCGAACACCGCATCGCCTACGTCAACAGCGCCTACGCCACCGTCTTCGGCCCCCGCCCGGCCGGCCGCACCGCCCGCGAGGCGCTGCCCGAACTGGACGCGCTCGGCCTGCTGCCCCTGATGGACCAGGTCCTGCGCAGCAGGAAGCCCCGCACGGTCAAGTCCCGCAAAGTGCGCGGCGGTTCGGGATCCGACTGCTCACGGGACGGCTACTACACCTTCACCTGCACCCCCATCGAGGTCGCGGCCAGCGGCCCGGCCCCCGACCCCGAGGTCGCCTGCGTCGCCCCGCACAAGGGCGTACTCGTCTTCGGCGCCGAGGTCACCGACCAGGTCGAATCCGCCGAACGCCTGCGCGCGAGCGAAGCCCGCCAGCGCGCCGCCGCCGTCACCCTCCAGCGCTCCCTGCTGCCCCAGGAACTGGAGCAGCCCGACGACCTCCGCGTCGCCGCCACCTACCAGCCGGGCGGCACGGACGCCGCGGTCGGCGGCGACTGGTACGACGTCATCACCCTCGGCGCCGGCCGCACCGCCCTGGTCATCGGCGACGTCATGGGCCGCGGCGTCCGCGCCGCCGCCGTCATGGGCCAGCTGCGCACCGCCGTCCGCGCCTACGCCCGCCTCGACCTGCCACCCCACGAAGTCCTGCAACTCCTCGACGGACTCGCCGCCGAGATCGACGCCAACCAGATCGCCACCTGCGTCTACGCCGTCCACGACCCGAACGAGGGCCGCCTGGTCTACGCCTCGGCCGGCCACCTGCCGATCCTGGTCCGCGACGCCGACGGCGTCGTCCACCGCGCGGGCGAGCCCACCGGACCACCCCTGGGCACCGGCGGCTGGCAGCACACATCGGACTCCGTCCCGCTCGGCGCCGGCTCCAGCGCCGTCCTCTATACCGACGGCCTCGTCGAACGCCGCGACAAGGACATCGACCACGGCGTCGAAGCGCTGGAAGCGGCCTTCGCCGGCGCCGACGGCGCACCCGACATCGTCTGCGACCGCCTGCTGCGCTCCCTGGGCATCACCGCCGAACACGACGACGACGTCGCCATCCTCGTCGTCCAGCACCCGGAGCGGACCGGACACGACGCCGAGCTGTTCCACAACGCCGTGCTCGAACTCCACGGCGGTACCGAAGCCGCCCCGCGCGCCCGCGCCTTCGCCTCCGGCGTCCTCGCCTCCTGGCGCTTCTCCCCCGAACTCCACGACCTCGGCGTGCTCGCCGCCAGCGAACTCGTCGCCAACTCACTCCAGCACGGCACGCCCCCGATGCGGCTCCGCCTGCGCCGCACCGACCGCCGCCTGATCGTCGAGGTCACCGACGGCGACGACCACCTCCCGCGGCGCCGCAGCGCCGAACCCGTCGACGAAGCGGGCCGCGGCATCTCCATCGTCGCGACCATCGCCTCGTCCTGGGGCTCCCGCCGGACACCGGGCGGCGGCAAGGCCGTCTGGTGCGAATTCGCCCTCCCGAAGACCTGACCCCCGCACCGACCGCCCGGCGAAGCCGCCGTCAGGCCACGGCCACGGCGGCTTCCGCCTCGGCGTCCGCCGCCGTCCGGGACACCGGCCCGGCAGCCGCCGCACGGTGCGGGTTGTCCTGCGCCGGGGTCAGCATCCGCCCCAGCCGCAACGACAGCACCGTGATCCCCAGCGCGCACAGCACCAGCATCCCGATGTACGCCACGGACATCCCGTGGCCCACCATCAGCGCACCCACAGCCGGACCGACCGCCAGCGCCAACTGCTTGACCAGCGCGAACGCCGAGTTGTACTGCCCGATCAGGGAAGCCGGAGCGAGATCGGCCACCAGCGGCGCCACCGTCGGCGACAGCAGCGACTCCCCGATACCGAACAGCGCGTACGTCGAGATCAGCAGCGTCGTCGCCACCGCCTGCGCACCGTGCACCAGACCCGAGAGCCCGGCCGCGATCCACGCCACGGTCCAGATCACGCCGACCACCGCCATGACCCGGCTGCGCCGCCGCCGCTCCACCAGCTTGAGCACCACGAACTGCGCCGCCACGATCGCCGCCGTGTTGGCCGCGAGCGCGATGCCCAGCGTGGCCGGAGCGATCCGGGTGACCTCGGTGGCGTACGCCGCGAGCCCCGACTCGAACTGCCCGTAGCAGGCGAAGAACAGCACGAACCCCAGCACGCACAGCCACACCATCCGCCGGTCGGCGAACAGCGCGCGCCACGCCCCCCGCGGACGCTCCCCGGTCGGCACCTCGTCCTCGACCTTCGGCGCACCCGGCAGCCGTACGGTCGCGATCGCCGCACCGAGCACCAGGAACATCGCCGCCTCGATGGCGAACAGCCGCACAAAGCTCGACGCGTGCGCCTCGTCGACCATCAGCCCGCCGACCAGACCGCCGATGCCGAGCCCCAGGTTGTTCAGGAAGAACTGGGTGGCGAACGCCCGCGACCTGGTGACCGTCGTGGAACACCACACGATCATCGTCGCCAGCGCCGGCTGGATCACCGCGATACCGGCACCGAGCGCCACGGCGGACACGATGACCTGCACCTCGCTGCTGGACAGCCCGAGCCCCATCGCACCGACGGCGGCCGAGACCGTACCGACCACCGCCACCGGCAGGGGACCGCGCCGGTCGATGGCCCGCCCGGTCAACGGCAGCACCACCAGCGCCGAAACGGCCAGCATCGCCAGCACCACACCGGCCGTACTCGCGCCGAGATCCCGCACCTTCGCCACATAGACGTACAGATACGGAACCGTGAAGCCGTTGCCGAACGCGCTCAGCGCGTTCCCCAGCTGGATCCGGCGCAGCGCAGCGCCCATCGCGGTGGTCACACTCACCTACCTAGGTCATGTCGAAAGACGATCAAGAAGAAGAACAGACAAGAAGCGGCGGCCGGACGCGCGGACGCGCAGCCCCCCGTCTCCAGGGGACCGGACGGTCGCACCCTGAAGACTTCAACTCTAAAGTTCGAAGCTAAACAGTACATGGAGAAGGACTTCGACGCCAATGAGTTCCATGCCATACTGCGCCGCATGCCTGAGACCTCAGAAGCGTCCGGCGCCGCCGCCGAGCCCAGCCTCGAGGAACAGATCGCGGCCTATCAGCGCGAGTTCCAAGACCTCGACCCCCAGGTCGAACAGGTCGTCTCCGCACTTCAGCGACTCAACCGGCGGATGAACGTCGCCTACGGACGCCAGACGGCCACGCTCGGCATGAGCAACGCCGAATGGGAGGTCCTCAAGGCCCTCGTCGTCTCCGGCGCCCCGTACCAGCTGGGCCCCGGCGAACTCGCCAAGCGCCTCGGCCTCACACCGGCCGCGATGACGCACCGCATCGACCGGATGGCGAGCGAAGGTCTGGTCAACCGCGAGCGCGACGAGACGAACCGCGTCCGGGTGATCGTCGAGCTGACGCACGAGGGCCGCGAGAAGTGGCTGGAGGCCATGCGGATGGCATCGGTCTTCGAGGAAGACCTCCTCCAGGACCTCTCCGGCGACGAACGCCGGCTCCTCGGCGAGGCACTGACCCGGCTGCTCCGCCGCGTCGAAGACGCCCAGCCGGACGCCGACGGGCGCCTCACCGACCTCGACTGACGTGGGTTGACACGCCCCAGGCCGATACGTAGTGTTCTCCGAGTTGCCACACAGCCGGAACGGTTCTGTAGCAGCCATCCGCCGCTTCGCGGCACACCACTACTGCACGACTCCTCACCGGGAACAATTTCGGCATGCCGAAATTCGGACCGTGGCTCGATTATGAGTCACCGAGGAATTCCGCTAAAGTAGTGACCACGCCGAAAGGCGCAGCAAGACCCCATCCGACGGGGAATCGGAAACGAATT
>NZ_JBITJM010000039.1:0-37634 GCF_044460025.1 Streptomyces sp. NPDC050161
AGGGGACTCTGTGGGAGAGTAGGACGCCGCCGAACAATTTTTCAGCTCCGGTTCCTGGACCTTTTGGTTCGGGAACCGGAGCTTTTTTGCGTTCCGGGACACTCATCACACCCACGGACACAAGACCTCGTCGGTAGGCTCGGGCCATGCGCTACGACCTGGTCATTTTCGATAACGATGGTGTCCTTGTGGACAGCGAACCGATCGCCAATCGGATACTCGCCGATTACCTCACCGAATTGGGTCACCCCACGACGTACGAGGATTCCGTACGGGATTACATGGGTGCCGCTGTGCACCGTATTCATGACACGGTGCTTGAGCGGTCCGGTGAGCGGCTGCCCGCCGGGTTCGACGAGGATTTCCATGCGAGGGTCTTCGAGGCGTTCCGCAGGCAGCTGGAGCCGGTGCGTGGGGTCACCGCGGTCCTGGACGAGCTGGTCGCCGAGGGGATGGCGCACTGCGTCGGATCGTCCGGCAGCCATGAGCGGATTCGTGTGGCGCTGCACAGGACCGGGTTGTTCGAGCGGTTCGGTGACGGGCGGATTTTTTCCGCGGAGGACGTGGGGCGCGGGAAGCCGGCGCCCGATCTTTTTCTGCACGCGGCACGTGAGATGGGTGTGCCGCCCGAGCGGTGTGCGGTCGTCGAGGACAGTCCGCTGGGCGTCCAGGCGGCGCGGGCGGCGGGGATGGACGTGTACGGCTTCACGGCGATGACTCCGGCCGGTCGGATGGGCGATGCCACCGCACGGTTCGCTGCGATGACGGAGCTTCCGGGGTTGCTGCTGCGGTAGCGCGTACGGCGGCCGGCCGGGGCACCGGAATTGGTTGAGTGATCCATCTACCCAGCGGTAGTGGGGAGTTCTAGGCTGAGCGGCCATGACGGCGCCACGGGTTCCAGGAACGCATGTGCGGCACGGCCGGGTCTCGCTCGCCCTCAGTTTCTTCATCCAGGGCACGGTCTTCGCCCTTCTCGTCACCAGGATCCCCGCGATCCAGGACCGCTACGGGATATCCGACGGCCTGCTGCCGGTCTTCCTGGCGGCGGTGCCGGTCCTCGCCGGTGTCGGCAGCGTGCTGACCGAGCATCTGGTGAAGCGGGTGCCGCCGAGGCGGGTGCTGCGCTGCGTCCAGCCGCTGGTGTGCCTGGCGTTGCTGGCCGCGGGCTCGGTGGGCTCGTTGGGGCAGGCGGCCGTGGCGCTGGCGGCGTTCGGTCTTTCGGTCGGCGCGCTGGACGCCTCGATGAACATGCTCGGGGTGAGCCTCCAGCGCGCGTACGGGCGGAGCATCATGCTCGGCTTCCACGCCGCGTACAGCCTGGGTGGCATCGTGGGCGCCTCGCTGGCCTGGGCGGGGGCGCACTGGCAGCTGTCGCTCGCGGTGCTCTACGGGCCGGTGGTGGCGGTGCTGGTGCCGCTGGCGCTGGTCATCGGCCGGTGGTTCGTGGACGGTGCGAACGGGACGGAGGCGGCGGGCGGTTCGGGCGGGCAGGCGGTGGCTTCCGTGTCCATGAGGCTGCTGTTGCCGCTGTGCCTGGTGATGGCGTTCGCGTATATCGGGGACTCGACGGTCTCCAACTGGAGCGCGAAGTATCTCCAGGACGTGCTGGGGAGTTCGGAGCAGGTGGCGACGGTTCCGTACAACGTCTACATGGTCACCACGCTGTTGGGGCGGGCGGTCGGCGATCTGGGGGTGCGGCGGTTCGGGGCGGTCGCCGTGGTGCGGTGCGGCACGGTGGTCGCGGCGTGCGGCTTCGCGGTGGTGGCGGTGGCCCCCGGCGCCTGGGCGGGGATGGCGGGGTTCACGCTGCTGGGGATCGGGCTGTGCGTGCTCGTGCCGCAGACGTTCGCCGCCGCGGGGCGGCTGGCCGGGCCGGCGGCGTCGGACACCGCGATCGCCCGGCTGAACATTTTCAACTATGTGGGTTTTTTGGTCGGTTCGCCGCTGGTGGGCGCGCTCGGTGACGCCTGGAGCTACCGGGGCGCGATGCTCGTACCGATGCTGTTGGTGCTGGTGACGCTGGTGTACGCCCGGTCGTTCGGGCCGCAGGTCGCCCGATACGGTGACAGCCATGAGCGGGCGCGCACAGCTGATGTGGGACGAAGCAGTAACGGGCTATGACTTCGGGCCCGGACACCCGATGGATCCGGTGCGGCTCGCACTGACCATGCGGCTGGTGGAGGCGTACGGGCTCGACCGCGCGCCCGTCGAGGTGGTCGCCGCCAAGCCGGCCGGTGACTCCACCCTGCGGCTGGTGCACCGCGAGGACTACATCGCCGCGGTGCGCGCCGCCTCGGCCGATCCGGCGGCGGCGGACGCCTCGTACGGCCTGGGGACGGCGGACGACCCGGCGTTCGCGGGCATGCACGAGGCGTCGGCGCTGATTGCGGGGCAATCGGTCGGCGCGGCGGAGGCGGTGGGCCGCGGCGACGCGCTGCACGCGGTGAACTTCGCCGGCGGGCTGCACCACGCCATGCCGGGCGGCGCGTCCGGCTTCTGCATCTACAACGACGCGGCGCTGGCCATCGCCCGGCTGCTGGAGCTGGGGGTGGAACGGGTCGCGTACGTGGACGTGGACGTGCACCACGGGGACGGCGTGCAGGCGGCGTTCTGGGAGGACCCGCGGGTCCTGACGGTGTCGCTGCACGAGCATCCGCGGACGCTGTTCCCGCAGACCGGCTGGCCGGAGGAGACCGGCGGGGACGGCGCGGATGGCAGCGCGGTGAATGTGGCGCTGCCGGCCGGTACCGGTGACGAGGGCTGGCTGCGGGCCTTTCACGCGGTGGTGCCTGAGCTGCTCGGCGCGTTCCGTCCTGAGGTGCTGGTGACGCAGCACGGCGCGGACACCCACTTCGAGGACCCGCTGGCGCACCTGGCGGTGAGCGTCGACGCGCAGCGCGCGGTGGCGGAGTCCTGCCACACGCTGGCGCACGCGCACACGGACGGGCGGTGGGTCGTGCTCGGCGGTGGCGGTTATGCGGTGGTGGACGTGGTCCCGCGCAGCTGGACGCATCTGACCGCGGTCGCCGCGGGCCGGCCGCTGGATCCTTCGTCGCGGATTCCGGAGGACTGGCGGCACGAAGTGTTCCGCAGGACGCGGCAGTTGGCGCCGCAGCGGATGACGGACGGGCGGGTGCCGCACTGGCGGGACTTCACCGAGTCCGGTTACGACCCGGCGGACCGGCTGGACCAGGCGATTCTGGCCACGCGGCGGGCGGTGTTCCCGGCGCACGGGCTGCTGCCGTGACTCCAGGGGCGGGCCTGGCGGTGCGTCCGGATGTGTGACTACCCGTCGGTTCGCTCTCCCGTTGACCGCTCAACCAGCCAGCATGGGGGCCGTGTTGAGGACCGGCGCGCTGCGTGCGCACCTGATCGCGGCGCGGCTGGCGGGGACCATCGCGACTCCGCGGGAGAAGAGCCTGGGCCGCTACCGGCTCTTCTCGGAGCGCGATCCCCGGGTGCTGCTGGGGCTCGACCCGGAACGGGACTGGCCGCCCGGTGAAGTGCTGCGGCTGATGGGGCGGAAGTGCGGGGTCTCGGCCGATCCCGCGCTGAGATCAGGCCCTGATGTGATCGACCCGGACCGTACGATCGCGGGTCTGGAGGCTTTCGCCGACCGGATCGGCGCTGCGGCCGACCGCCGTGCTCCGGTCCTGATCGGTACCGGCCATCCGCACCGGCTGCTGGACTTCTACGCCGCTCTCGCGGACGCCCTCTCGTCAGCGGGTTGCACCGTCCTCACCCCCGCGTATGGCTTTCGTGTCGACATAGCGACCCGGTTCGGGGTACGTACGTACGCCCTGGACTACGTACGGGGAGTCGCGCTGATGCGCGAGCCCGGCGTGCGGGGCGCATCCGGAGAGGGGGGCGTGCACACCCATTCGCCCCTCCCGGTACGGACCGCGCTGGCCGTGGCGGCGGACGCGGCAGGGCCGCTCCCGGAACTGGTCATCGGGGACCACGGCTGGGTCTGCGGCGCAGGTCAGCTGGGCTTTGAGGCGATCGGTCTGGCGGATACGGACGATCCGGCGCTGTTCGTCGGACAGGCCGAGGGGCGGGTCTCCGCGGTGGTGCCGCTCGATGACGCCGTACGGTCCGCCTACTACCGGCCCCTCACCCGCTATGTACTCAATAGGGCATGTCTGCCCCATTAGACGGCCCTACGCTGCTCCTCTTCCCCACTCGCATCACCCGCCCCTAAATTGGGGAGTGAGCGCATAGCGACGAAGAGTTACCGGAGGGGAAGCCGGTACCCGTCATATGCGGAAGGTGCAGGTGTGGCATGGCTGCGGACCAGAAGCCTCTCAATGAGGTCGTGTTTCTGACAGTGGCGGAGGTCGCCACCGTGATGCGAGTGTCGAAGATGACCGTGTACCGCCTGGTGCACAGTGGTCATCTGCCCGCGATCCGTGTGGGGAGGTCGTTCCGCGTGCCCGAGCAGGCGGTCCACGACTACCTCCGCGAGTCCTATGTAGGCGTCGAATCGGCCTGACGGACCTCTCGGACCCTCGGATTACGCCGTACGCCCGGCGCCGGGTAGGCTGGCCCGATGTAGGTAGTGTGGGCTCGGACGCCCCGCACCGAGTGATTCGAAGTGAGCGAGGGTAGTCGTGGGCTCTGTTATCAAGAAGCGGCGCAAGCGGATGGCCAAGAAGAAGCACCGCAAGCTGCTCAAGCGCACCCGCGTTCAGCGTCGTAACAAGAAGTAAGCGACGCTGATCGCGATTTCGCAGCCCCTCACCGCCTTGTGCGGTGGGGGGCTGCGGTGCGTTGCGGCGGATCTCGGACGGGGATGAGGGGGCCGGTGGGGCGACAGCGGCGGGAAATGTCGCTCCGGGCAGCCCGAGGTCATCGCCGTGCAACAACGACCCGATAGCGTGGCCCGCACAGTTCGGACGGTGTCCGGGTGCGGAAGGAAGGGCTGATCTTGGGCAAGGTCGTGCTCGTCACGGGAGTCGCGCGGCAGCTGGCAGGCCGGTTCGTCCGACGGATCCGGCGCGACCCCGGCGTCGACAGGGTGATCGGCGTCGACGCGGCGGCCCCCGAGCACCATCTGGGCGGCGCGGAATTCCTCAAGGCCGACATCCGGCATCCGGCGATCGCCAGGGTGCTGGCCGAGACGGGTGTGGACACCGTCGTCCACATGGACATCAACGGCACGCCGCTCGGCAGCCGCGGCGGCCGGAGCGCCGTCAAGGAAGCCAACGTCATCGGGACCATGCAGCTCCTCGGCGCCTGCCAGAAGGCCCCGCGCGTGCAGCGCCTGGTCATCAAGTCCACGACCAGCGTCTACGGCTCGGCGCCCCGCGACCCGGCCGTCTTCAGCGAGAATACCCCGCCCAAGTCGCTGCCCAGCGGCGGTTTCGCCAAGGACGCCGTCGAGGTCGAGGGGTACGTACGGGGCTTCGCCCGGCGCCGCCCCGACGTCGCGGTGTGCGTGCTGCGCTTCGCCAACATCCTCGGCCCGTGCGCGGATTCGCCGCTCGCCGACTACTTCGCCCTGCCGGTGCTGCCGACCGTCCTCGGCTACGACCCGCGGCTCCAGTTCGTGCACGAGGACGACGCCCTGGACGTCCTGCGGATCGCCGCGTCCGAACCGCGCCGCGGGACGCTGAACAGCGGCACGTTCAACATCGCGGGCGACGGCGTGCTGCTGCTGTCCCAGACCTCCAGGCGGCTGGGGCGGCCCACGCTGCCGCTGCTCCTGCCGACGGTCACCTGGGCGGGTACGGCGCTGCGGTCCGTCGGCATCACGGACTTCTCCCCCGAACAGATCCGGCTGCTCACGCACGGCCGGGTCGTCCAGACGACGCAGATGCGCGAGACACTGGGGTTTCATCCGCAGTACACGACGGCGGAGACCTTCGCGGAATTCGCCCGCAGCCGCGGACCCGGGCTGCTCCCGCCCGAGTCCATCGCCCGCACCGTCGACCGGCTCGCCGGCGTGCTGCCCGCACGTCCGGCCCAGTGAGGAGTTCACGCACGATGGCGGACGCCAAGGTCATTCCCTTCGGCGAGGAGCCGCGGGCGCGCCGCAAGGCCAGGCGGTCGGCGCGTACCTCGGGCACTGCCGCGCTGACACCCGTACCGGAGGCGCGGACCGGCGCGCCGCAGCCGGAGCCCGGCCGTCCCGCGCCGCGCGGCGGCCAGTCCCTGGACGAGCGGATCGCGGGCGGCCTGAGCTTCCTGCGCCGCCGGCTCACCGGCGAGTACGAGGTCGACGACTTTGGCTACGACGAGGAACTGACCGATCAGGTCCTGATGTCGCTGCTGCGCCCATTCGCCGACAAGTACTTCCGGGTCGAGGTGAAGGGCATCGAGAACATCCCCGCGGACGGCGGGGCGCTGGTCGTCGCCAACCACTCCGGGACGCTGCCGCTGGACGGCCTGATGCTCCAGGTCGCGGTGCACGACCACCATCCGGCCGAGCGCCATCTGCGGCTGCTGGCGGCCGATCTGGTCTTCGTGCTGCCGATCGTCAACGCGCTGGCCCGCAAGGCCGGGCACACCCTCGCCTGCGCCGAGGACGCGCAGCGGCTGCTGGAGCGCGGGGAGATCGTCGGGGTGATGCCGGAGGGGTTCAAGGGCATCGGCAAGCCCTTCGCCGACCGGTACAAGCTGCAGCGCTTCGGCCGGGGCGGTTTCGTCTCGACCGCGCTGCGGGCCGGGGCGCCGATCGTGCCGTGCTCGATCGTGGGCGCCGAGGAGATCTACCCGATGATCGGGAACGCCAAGACGCTGGCGCGGGTGCTGGGGCTGCCGTACTTCCCCGTCACGCCGACGTTCCCGTGGCTGGGGCCGCTGGGTGCGGTGCCGCTGCCGACGAAGTGGACGATCCAGTTCGGCGAGCCGATCGCGACGGACGGCTATCCGCCGGAGGCGGCCGACGATCCGATGCTGATGTTCAACCTGACCGACCAGGTACGCGAAACGATTCAGCACACGCTCTACAAGCTGCTGGTGCAACGTCGCTCGGTGTTCTTCTGAGCCCGCGTCCCCCAGGCGGGCGGGTGCGGGCCGGTGCGGGCGGCGGGCGTGTGAGGCGGCCCGCCGCCGGCCGGGCGGGGTCAGTCCCCGCTGTGCTCGCCGTCGATTCCGAGGCCGGGAAGCAGCCCGGGGATCAGCGGCGGGAGCGTGACACCAGGCATGCCCGGCGCGCCCTTTCCGTCGCCGCTGTCGTGCGACGGGCCGGAGGAGCCGTCCCTGTCCGGCGGGTCGAGCAGGCGGCCCGCTGCGCCGCCGAGCAGTCCTTCGTGCTCGGACGGTGAGGCCGAGGGCCGGGGCGTGTCGTGCGAGCCGCCGTCGTGCTTGTCCGACGGGGAGTGGTCGTCCGACGGCTTCGGGTGCTCGGGGTGGCCGGTACCGCTGCCGGGCGCGGGCGGGGCGGCGCGGTGGCGGCCCGCCTTCTCCGGGGCGGGCAGCAGCGAACGGAGCGGCTTGACCTCCTCGACCATGGCGTCCATGACCGAGCTGACCTCGTCCCGGACGTCCGTGAGCTGGGCCGGGAGCCGGTCGCGCAGCTGCGACCAGGTCTCGTGGTGCGAGGTCGTGAAGGAGTCGAGGGCCTGGATGGGGCCGAGCGAGCCGTCGCGCTCGTACGCGGCGTGCAGCAGGCGGTGGCCTGCGCCGGCGTCGTGTGTGACACCGGAGAGGGCTCTTCGGACCTCCACGAGGGACTCGTGGTCGAGGTCGGACACCCGGCCGCGCTCCATGAGACGGCGGGCCTCCAGGAGGCGGGTGGATGCCTGGTCGAGGAAGAGGCGTCCGCGGTCGGCGTCGTCGTCGGTCATGCCGAGCTTGAAGTCCTCCATCCCGCGCTTGAGGCCGTAGAGGGAGTCGCCTGGCAGGGCGTCGGAGCTGGCGGCGGCGACGCCGCTGAACGCGCCGGCGGCGACGCCCACGGTCAGTCCCCCCGCAGCGAGCCCTTTGGTGAGCCGGGAGCGGGGGCGCAGCTTGCCGAGCTGCTTCGCCGCGCGGTGACCGCCTTTGGGTGTGCGTTGCTCGGGCACCCTGGCACCGTCGGACGGAGCGCCTTCGGCGAAGGCGGCCTCCATCGCGGCGATGAGCTGGGCGCGCTGGACAGTCTTGACCTCGGCGGCCAATTCCGGCTTCGGGAGCTCCCCGAGGCCGTCCGCCACCGCCAACAGCCGTGCTTCACCCGGCGCTTGGTCCGGTGTGTCGACCTGGTCCTCGGCCGCCGCGCCCTTGGGGACCTGCTCCTCCAGGGCCTGGGCGAAGGCGTTGGCCCGCCGGTGCACCGAGATGTTCACGATCACGGGCGGCACCTCCTCTCGTCATCCCGCTCGACTCCCCGGACTGGCTTTGACTATCCAGATGGACCGGACGGTTGCACGCCGATGCCCGCGGCCACTCGATTGAGTGAGAGGCAGCGGACATGGCGTGACCGCATGGAGCCTGCATCCCGGACAACGAGCGGCGCGGCACACGGGTTACGCACTCACGATGATCTGACCGACCGCACACGAGCGGTCACCAAACGTGGCGGAAATGCGGCGCAAAGAGGTCCGGAAAGTGAACAGGGAGGTGGGGGAGGCGGGTTGGTGGGGGTCAGCGGGCGTCTTCGGGTAGCAGCCGTGCCAGGGTGCGCACCGCGCGGTACTGGAGGGTCTTGATCGCGCCTTCGTTCTTGCCCATGACGCGGGCGGTCTCGGCGACGGACAGGCCCTGAAGGAAGCGCAGCGTCACGCATTCCTGCTGCTGGGGATTGAGCTTGCGGACCGCCTCCAGAAGGGCGGCGTTGGAGAGGGATTCGAGGACGGAGTCCTCGGGGCTGCGCTCGACCTCGTTGGCGTCGAGCATCTCGCCGGTGGTGACTTCCAGCCGGAATCGCGAGGACTTGAAGTGGTCGGCGACGAGATTGCGGGCGATGGTCACCAGCCAGGCGCCGAAGTCACGGCCCTGCCAGGTGAAGGTGCCGATGCGGCGCAGCGCCCGGAGGAAGGTCTCGCTGGTCAGGTCTTCGGCGGTGGCCCGGCCGCCGACGCGGTAGTAGATGTAGCGGTAGACCGTGTCGGCGTACTGGTCGTAGAGGCGGCCGAAGGCTTCGGCTTCTCCGGACTGGGCGCGTTCGACGAGGTCCATCATGCGACGGCTGTCGCTGTCGGCGGGACGTCGGGCGGTGGTCGTGCCGGTGCCGGAGCGGCGCGATCTGCCGACGGGTGCGGCCTTGCCGACCGCAGCGCTCCCGTCGGCCAGGGCGTAGCAGGGGCCGGCGGGGACGGCTGAGGCGAATGCGGGGACGGCGTACGCGGTGGGGACAAAACTGCGCAGGTGGTCGACGAGTGTCGTACGCAGCGTAGCCAGGCCCGAGGCGTCAACCCCGACGTGTGGGTACACGGGACTCCCAGAGGCAGAGCTTCCATCACGTGCAGTGCGGGACCGTTCACTCGTCGTAGGGACGTGTGGGTTCCGGATTGCGTCTGAGGAGAATAACGCTTCGTATAGGCAGCGCTACACCCAGTTGTTCAAATCATCGATTACTTACGGACCGTGCCGGGTTCGTGGCAGATCAAGTATCGATTACTGAGCAACTTTTGATCGGAAGGTGACGCAATCTGCCTGGTTGGAAGGCGTGTTGTGGCTGAGCGCCAGTAACGGGACTGACGGCGGCGCGCCGGGGGTAGGCGAAAGGGATGGGCCGGACCGCCGCATGGCGATCAATCCTGGTCAGCGCGGTGTCGCGGCGGAGCGTGAGCGGGTCAGCGGCGGCGGCGCTGGAGGGCGGCGGCAGCGGCGGCGCCACCGGCGAGGGCGCCCAGGCCGGCGGCTGCCGGGATGCCGATCCTTGCGGCCTTGCGGCCGGTTCGGTAGTCGCGCAGCCGCCAGCCCTGCTCGCCCGCGTGCTTGCGCAGCCGGCTGTCGGGGTTGATCGCGTAGGGGTGGCCGACGAGCGACAGCATCGGGATGTCGTTGGCGGAGTCGCTGTAGGCGGCGCAGCGCGAGAGGTCCAGACCCTCGGCGGCAGCGAGCGCGCGGACCGCTTCGGCCTTGGCCGGGCCGTGCAGCGGCTCGCCCACCAACTTGCCGGTGTAGACGCCGCCGACGGACTCCGCGACGGTGCCGAGCGCGCCGGTCAGGCCGAGCCTGCGGGCGATGATCGTCGCGGTTTCGACCGGGGCCGCGGTCACCAGCCAGACCTTCTGGCCCGCGTCGAGGTGGGCCTGGGCGAGCGCCCGGGTGCCGGGCCAGACGCGTTCGGCCATGTACTCGTCGTAGATCTCCTCGCCCATGGACATCAGCTCGGAGACGCGGTGGCCCTGCACGATGGACAGCGCGCTGTTGCGGACGTCGGCCATGTGCTCGGGGTTCTCCGAACCGGCCAGCCGGAAGTAGATCTGCTGCCAGGCGAAGCGGGCCAGATCGCGCTTGTGGAAGAAGTGCCGCTTGTAGAGGCCGCGGCCGAAGTGGAAGAGCGCGGCGCCCTGCATGACGGTGTTGTCGAGGTCGAAGAAGGCCGCTGCGGCCACGTCCCCGACGACCGGGAACTCGGGTTCTTCGGGCGTCTCGTCGGCGGCCTCGGCGGCCTCGGCCTCTTCCGAGGTCTTGCGGGCGGCCTCGGCGGCTGCCTCGCCGGCCAGCACGCTGCGCGCGGTGGCGGGCCGCCGGTGCCGGGAGAACCAGCCCCGGGGGGAGGAGATGCGGGAGCGGGGCCCTGCGCCGGGGTGCTCGTCGGACGACGGGGAGGGCGGGGGCGTTCCGAGGGTGCTCCCGCCGGGCGACGGTGATTGGGGGGGCGTCCCGAAGGGATTCGTACCGGGGCGGTGGTCGGGCGACGGGAGGGCCATACCGCTAGCGTAGCCAGTTTGTTCGGTGGTTCCGGTTACGGCCTTGTGTCGGGCAACAGGTGATCGGCCGACGGCGGGACGGTGGTCGCGGGCGGGGGTGTCAGGCGCCCAGTGCGGTGCGCAGGCGCTTGGGGTCCACGCGCCAGAAATCGTGCTGGGCGCCGTCGACGAGGATGACCGGAATCTGCTCCCAGTACTTGTGGTGGAGGTCGGCGTCCTGGGTGATGTCCTTCTTCTCCCAGGAGGCGCCGGTCTCGGCGCACACCGTCTCGATCACGGCCTGGGCGTTGTCGCACAGATGGCAGCCGGGCTTCCCGATCAGGGTGACCGTGCGCTCTGCGGGGCTCTTGCGGTTGCTGCGGCTGAACATGCCGAACGAGGGGGCCATGCGGCCATTGTGCCCCGGGGCGACGCGGTGCTGAGGTGTCCTGCGGTCGACTACCATCGGTGGGCGATTTGTAGGTTTCCGGGGGCATAGCGGTGAGGAGTGAGAGCGCGTGCTCCCGTCGGCGAACCTCCGTGACCTGCGAGAAGCCGGTGAACGGTGTGACCTGGGAGTTGGTTCCGGGAAGGGCCGTAAAAGCCGCGTGACACCGATCACTTTGGCCAGACAAAGCGGACATCATCTTTGTGCACGCGTTCACAAAGACATAGCCTGCTGTCGACAGGGCGGTCGGGTGACGCACGGCCGCCCGCAGCCCCGCTCTACCCGCAGGAGCACCGTGGCAACTGGCCGAACTCACCGACCGGCGACCCGAAGCCGAGGCATTCCCGAGGCCACCGTCGCCCGGCTACCGCTGTATCTGCGCGCGCTGACCGCGCTCTCCGAGCGCTCGGTCCCCACGGTCTCCTCCGAGGAACTCGCCGCCGCTGCGGGGGTCAACTCCGCCAAGCTGCGCAAGGACTTCTCCTACCTCGGCTCGTACGGGACGCGTGGCGTCGGGTACGACGTGGAGTATCTCGTCTACCAGATCTCGCGGGAACTCGGCCTCACCCAGGATTGGCCGGTTGTCATCGTCGGCATCGGTAATCTCGGCGCCGCGCTCGCCAATTACGGCGGCTTCGCGTCCCGCGGGTTCCGGGTCGCCGCGCTCATCGACGCCGACCCCGCCATGGCGGGCAAGCCCGTCGCCGGCATCGGGGTGCAGCACACCGATGAGCTGGAGCACATCATCGAGGACAACGGCGTCTCGATCGGCGTGATCGCGACCCCCGCGGGCGCCGCCCAGCAGGTCTGCGACCGCCTGGTCGCCGCCGGTGTCACCTCGATCCTCAACTTCGCGCCGACCGTGCTGACCGTCCCGGACGGGGTGGACGTGCGGAAGGTCGACCTGTCCATAGAACTGCAGATTCTCGCCTTCCACGAGCAGCGCAAGGCCGGGGAGGACAGCGTGCAGGACAGCGGTCCGCCGGCCCCCGCCGCCGTCCGTGCCGCCGCAGCCGATCGCAAGGGACCTGACGGGGACGTGCCCGCCGTGATGCCGGCATGAGCCTTCTGGTCGTCGGACTGAGTCATCGCAGCGCGCCGGTGAGCGTGCTGGAGCGGGCCGCGCTGGCGCCCGATGCGCGCGGCAAGCTGCTGCAGGACACGGTGTCCGCGGAGCCCGCGAGCGAGGCCGCGGTCCTCTCCACCTGCAACCGCATCGAGCTGTACGCGGACGTGGACAAGTTCCACGCCGGGGTCGCCGAGCTGTCCACCCTGCTGGCGCGGCACGGCGGCGCCGGTCTGGAGGAGCTGACCCCTTACCTCTACGTCCACTACGAGGACCGTGCCGTCCACCACCTCTTCTCGGTGGCCTGCGGCCTGGACTCGATGGTCGTCGGTGAGGGCCAGATCCTCGGCCAGATCAAGGACGCGCTGGCCGTCGCGCAGGAACAGCACACCGCGGGGCGGCTGCTCAACGACCTCTTCCAGCAGGCCCTCCGGGTCGGCAAGCGCGCGCACAGCGAGACCGGCATCGACAAGGCCGGGCAGTCGCTGGTGACCTTCGGCCTCGAACAGCTCGCGGGCGGCCCGGACGTCGAGGCGTGGGCGCACGGCAAGCGGGCCCTGGTCATCGGCGCCGGATCGATGTCCTCGCTGGCCGCCACCACTCTCGTACGGGCCGGTGTCGGCGAACTGGCGGTCGCCAACCGGACTCTGGAGCGAGCCGAGCGGCTGACGGGCATCCTCACCGAGCCGGGCGGCCCCGGTGCCGCGAACGGGCTGCGGGCCCGCGCGGTGGCGATGGACACCGTCGGCGCGGAGTTGCCGCTCGCCGACATCGTGGTCTCCTGTACCGGCGCGACCGGTCTGGTGCTCGGCGCCGGTGCGGTCGCCGCCGCCCGCGCCGGACGCACCGCCGATCTGGCGCTGCTCGACCTCGCCATGCCGCGTGACATCGACGCCGCGGTCCACCGGATCGAGGGCGCGCATCTCGTCGACATCGAGTCGCTCGCGGACGCGTCGGCCGACGCGCCCATGGCGGCCGACGTGGACAAGGTGCGCGGCATCGTCTCCGAGGAGGTCGCCGCCTTCGGCGCGGCCCAGCGGGCGGCGCACATCACCCCCACCGTGGTCGCCCTGCGCACCATGGCGGCGGACGTCGTCGCGGGCGAGATCGCCCGGCTCGACGGCCGCCTCCCCGACCTTGACGACAAGCAACGCGCGGAGATCACCCAGACCGTGCGCCGGGTCGTCGACAAACTCCTGCACGCGCCCACCGTGCGGGTCAAGCAGCTCGCGAGCGAGCCCGGCGGCGCCGGGTACGCGGACGCGCTGCGGGAACTCTTCGACCTCGACCCCCAGACGGTCGCCGCCGTCAGCAGGGCCGATACGCGGGCCGACAGGCACGATGCAGCACGGGAGCGGGCATGACTGACAGCACTATGAGAGCCCTGAGACTGGGCACGCGGCGGAGCAAGCTCGCCATGGCCCAGTCGGGACAGGTCGCCGATGCGGTGCGCGAGCTGACGGGCCGTCCCGTCGAGCTGGTGGAGATCACCACGTACGGCGACACCTCCCGCGAGCACCTCGCGCAGATCGGCGGTACCGGCGTCTTCGTCTCCGCGCTGCGCGATGCCCTGCTCGGCGGGGAGATCGACTTCGCGGTCCACTCGCTGAAGGACCTGCCGACCGCGCAGCCCGACACCCTCACGCTGGCCGCCGTGCCGCTGCGCGAGGACCCCCGGGACGCGCTGATCGCCAGGGACGGCCTGACCTTCGAGCAGCTGCCCGACGGCGCGCGGGTGGGCACCGGCTCCCCGCGGCGGATGGCGCAGCTCAACGCCTGGGCCGCGTCGCTCGGCCGCCGGATCGAGACGGTCCCGATACGCGGGAACATCGACACCCGGCTCGGCTTCGTCGAGACGGGCGAGCTGGACGGCGTCGTACTGGCCGCCGCCGGGCTCTCCCGGCTCGGCCGGATCGGCGAGGCGACGCAACTGCTGTCGCCCGACATGGTTTTGCCCGCCCCCGGCCAGGGGGCACTGGCGGTCGAGTGCGCCGCGTCCAACACGGACCTCGCCGCCCAGCTCGCCGGACTCGACGACCCGTTCACCCGGGCCGCCGTGACCGCCGAGCGTTCCCTGCTCGCCGCCCTGGAGGCCGGCTGCTCCGCACCTGTGGGTGCGCTGGCCGACCTGCAGGTTGACGAACAGGCTGTCACCGAAATGCGCCTGCGCGGCGTCGTCGGCACGACCGACGGCAACGCGCTGGTGCAGCTGTCCACCACCGGGCACGTACCCGCCTCTCCCGACGACTTCACGACGCCGCAGCACATGGGCCGTGAACTCGCCGCCGAGATGCTCGCAAAGGGTGCGGCCGGTCTTATGGGGGAGCGAGCACTTTGAACCCCACCGTCCCGAACCACTCCGCCTCCGGCCAGGTCACCTTCCTCGGTGCCGGGCCGGGAGATCCCGGTCTGCTGACGCTGCGTGCTGTGGAGGCGCTGGCCCAGGCGGACGTGCTGATCGCCGACCCGCAGGTGCTGGACGTCGTACGCGTACATGCCAGGGCTCAGGTGGACACACCACTGCAGGCGGCAGCTGACGAGGCGTCAAGTCCCGTCATGCCCGCCGAAGTTTCGTCTCTGCGTGACACCGCCAATCTTGTCATGACGGCCGCACGCACCGGCAAGCGGGTCGTACGTGCCGTGGCCGGTGACCCCGGTCTGGACGGCAACGTCGCCGAGGAGATGCTGGCCTGCGCGTCCGAGGGCATCGTCTTCGAGGTCGTGCCGGGCATCGCCGCCGCCGTGGGCGTGCCCGCGTACGCCGGTGTGCCGCTGCGCGACGCCGAGGGCACCGACGTCCGCTTCGTCGACGCGCGTACCGCAGGGGACCGCTGCTGGACGGAGCTGGGCGCCAGCGACGCCACCGCGGTCGTCTCCACCACCCTCGACTCGGTGGCCGCAGCCGCCGGTGAGCTGGTGGCCGCAGGCCGCAAGCCCGACACTCCGCTCACGGTCACCATCGCGGGCACCACCACCCGGCAGCGGACCTGGACCGCGACCCTCGGGTCCGTCGCCCAGGTGCTCAAGGCCGCCAAGGTGCTGCCCTCGCCCGACGGGGGCCAGCCGGTCATAGCCGTGGTCGGTGAGCGCAGCGCCACAGCGCAGCGCGACCAGCTGTCGTGGTTCGAGTCCAAGCCGCTGTTCGGCTGGCGGGTGCTCGTGCCGCGCACGAAGGAGCAGGCCGCGTCGCTCTCCGACCAGCTCGTCTCGTACGGCGCGGTGCCGCACGAGGTCCCGACGATCGCCGTCGAGCCGCCGCGCACCCCGCAGCAGATGGAGCGGGCGGTCAAGGGCCTGGTCACCGGCCGCTACGAATGGATCGCCTTCACCTCGGTCAACGCCGTCAAGGCGGTCCGGGAGAAGTTCGAGGAATACGGCCTCGATGCGCGGGCATTCGCCGGCATCAAGGTCGCCGCGGTCGGCGAGCAGACCGCCAAGGCGCTGATCGCCTTCGGTGTGAAGCCCGACCTGGTGCCGTCCGGCGAGCAGTCGGCGGCCGGCCTCCTGGAGGACTGGCCGCCCTACGACGCGGTCTTCGACCCGATCGACCGGGTCTTCCTGCCGCGCGCCGACATCGCCACCGAGACCCTGGTGGCCGGTCTGATCGAGCTGGGCTGGGAGGTCGACGACGTCACCGCCTACCGGACGGTGCGCGCCTCGCCGCCGCCGGCCGAGACCCGCGAGGCGATCAAGGGCGGCGGTTTCGACGCGGTGCTCTTCACCTCGTCCTCGACCGTCCGCAACCTCGTGGGCATCGCGGGCAAGCCGCACAACGTGACGGTGATCGCCTGTATCGGCCCGGCCACCGCCAAGACCGCCGAGGAGCACGGGCTGCGTGTGGACGTCATGTCGCCCGAGCCCTCGGTTCACAAACTGGCCGAAGCGCTCGCGGACTTCGGGGCGGCGCGGCGCGATGCCGCGGTGGAGGCCGGCGACCCGGTCACCCGCCCCAGCGAGCGGCGGCCCGGATCGCGTAGGAGGGCTCGCAGTTGAGCAGCAGTACGTACGGAATGTTTCCCGGAGCACGGCCGAGGCGGCTGCGCACCAGCCCTGCCATGCGGCGGATGGTCGCCGAATACCGGCTGCACCCGGCCGACTTGATCCTCCCGGCCTTCGTCCGGGAGGGCATCTCCGAGCCGGTGCCGATCTCGGCGATGCCCGGGGTGGTCCAGCACACGCGGGACTCCCTGCGGAAGGCGGCCGTCGAGGCGCTGGAGGCCGGGGTCTCGGGGATCATGCTCTACGGCGTTCCCGAGGACGCCAAGAAGGACGCCCAGGGCACGGTGGGCACCGACCCGGACGGCATCCTTCAGGTCGCCATCCGTGACGTGCGGGCCGAGGTCGGCGACGACCTCATCGTCATGTCGGACCTGTGCCTCGACGAGTTCACCGACCACGGCCACTGCGGTGTCCTGGACGCCGAAGGCCGGGTCGACAACGACGCGACGCTGGAGCGCTACGCCGAGATGGCGCAGGTCCAGGCCGACGCGGGGGCCCATGTGGTGGGCCCCAGCGGCATGATGGACGGTCAGGTCGGCGTCATCCGTGACGCGCTGGACCAGACCGGCCACGAGGACGTGTCGATCCTCGCCTACACCGCGAAGTACTCGTCGGCGTTCTACGGCCCGTTCCGCGAGGCCGTCGGCTCGTCGCTCCAGGGTGACCGCAAGACGTACCAGCAGGACCCGGCCAACCTCCGGGAGTCCCTGCGTGAGCTGGCGCTCGACCTCGACGAGGGCGCCGACATGGTCATGGTCAAGCCGGGGCTGCCGTACCTCGACGTGCTGGCGAAGATCGCGGAGACGGTGGACGTGCCGGTCGCGGCGTACCAGATCTCCGGTGAGTACGCGATGATCGAGGCGGCGGCGGAGAAGGGCTGGATCGAGCGGGACCGGGCGATCCTGGAGACCCTGACCAGCATCAAGCGGGCCGGCGCCAACATGATCCTCACCTACTGGGCGACCGAGGTCGCACGGGGGCTGTGAGGGCAGGAGCGCTTCCTGGGCGGGCTGCGCGGAGTGAGCCCGAGCGGGACTGAGCAAGGCTGAATGAGCTTGGGCGGACGCCCGGTGACTGTTGCGGCAGTCGCCGGGCGTTCGTGCGTGTGGGGCCGGGTGCGCGGTGGGTCGGGGGCGAGGGTTGGGGCTGGGGCCGCGGGCCGGGGCTGCGGGTGCGGGTGCGGCGGGGATATCCACAGGGTGGGGAGCGAGGAGTGCCGGACTGAGATCCTGGGGGCAGGGGCGGCTCTTGAGCCGGTGCAACGTGCTGGAGAGGACAGGTGGGAAGGGCATGGCGGGGAAGGACGTGGCGGGGGACGGCGCGGTGGGTGCGGGCGTGGCCGGTGGGGGTGCGGCCGGTGCCGGTGCGGGTGCGGCTGGGGATGCGGACGGATTCGCGGCGCTGCTGCGGGAGTTGAAGGACCGGTCCGGGCACAGCTACGGCACGCTCGCGAAGCGGCTGCACATGAGTACGTCGACGCTGCACCGCTACTGCAACGGCGAAGCGGTGCCTGCGGATTACGCGCCCGTGGAACGACTGGCCCGGCTGTGCAAGGCGAAGCCGGACGAGCTGGTCGAGCTGCACCGCCAGTGGATCCTGGCGGACGAGGCACGCAGACGGGACCGCGAGCGGGAGCGGGCACGGGCTCGGGAGCGTGAGCGGGGGCGTGTGGGGGAGAGTGCGGGGGCGGATGAGAGTACGGGGGCGGGCGCGGCTGGGGGTTCCGGGGATACCGGGGCTGGTGGGCCTGGTGGTCCTAGCGGGCCCGGTGGTTCTGCGGACCTCGGTGACTCCGGCGGGCGTTCGGGGAGCGGCTCGGGTGCTGAGGCGGTCGAGGTTGCTGAGGTGTCTGATGCGGAGGCGGCCGGTGGTGGTCGCGGGGCCGGTGCCGGTGGTGGTGACGGTGCCGACGGTCATGGGGGAAGGGCGCGGGGCGGCCGGGGGCGGCGTACGGCTTTGGTGGCTGCGGTCGTGGTGGCCGCGGTGGTGGGATCCGCGGCGCTGGCCGTGGGGTTGGTGACGGGGGACGAGGGACGCGGGGGCGCGGACGGGCGGGGGGCCGCGGCTGCGACGGGCAAGGCGCCGGACCGGGGCCCCGCTGGAAGTGGCCGCTCCGGGCGGTCAGTTGAGCCGTCTCCCGAGGCGACCCGTACGGGAAGCGCTTCGCCGTCCCCGGCGGGTACGGCGGCGGGCGGGAAGAAATCAGGCGAGGGTGCGGACTCCGGTGCCGGGGCGGCGGATCCTGCTGGGTTGCCGCTGAGCGTCGACGTCCGGCCGTACGCCTGGGAGGGGCCGTGCAGTCAGCACTATCTCGTCGACCGCGAGCCCTCCGAGATGCGGCCTCCGCCTGCCGAACAGGACGCCCGCGGCTGGGTCGATGCCACGGGAGCCGTCTCGGCGGGCAGCCAGTTGGTGCAGTTGTCGGTGCAGGGCACGGGCGGGCGCACGGTCGTGCTGCACGCGCTGCGGGTGCGGGTGGTGGGCAAGGCGGCGCCGCCCGCGTGGACGTCGTACAGCATGGGGGTCGGGTGCGGTGGGGGCATCACCCCGAGGACGTTCGGAGTCGCTCTGGACGCGCCCCGGCCGGACGTGGAACCTGAGGGCGGTCAGGTCGACTTCCCGTACAAGGTGAGCGAGAAGGACCCCGAGGTCCTGACCGTCACCGCGCGGGCCGAGAGCCGCGACGTGCGCTGGTATCTGGAACTGGAGTGGTCCAGCGGGGAGGAGCACGGCACCCTGCGGATCGATGACAACGGCCGGCCGTTCCGCACCAGCAGCCAGGCCGGGCGGCCTCAGTACGACTACCCGTTGGGCGGCAGCAAGTGGATCGCCGCGCCCAAGCAGTGAGACCCGGAGTGGCGGCGCCCTGAGGGTGATCGAGGGGCGCCGCCACTCCTGGGGCGGGTCACCAGGTCAGGGCGTCCGCGGCCGAGGTCTGCCAGTAGGTGACCCACGCCGAGCTGTCGGTGTGTATGCCGCCCTTGGGCAGGGTGAGGTTCGCGGCGGGGCCGGTCGAGCCCTCGCCCGACTTGTCGGCGAAGAGGACGCCGAGCTTGTGGGCGGTGTAGCCGCTGTTGCCGCTGCCGTCCGCCGACTCGGTCATGATGCCCGCGTAGGCCGACTCCCCGGGCTTCAGCGTCGTCACGGCCTGCGGCTGGCTCTCCTTCAGGATGGTGGTCGCGGACTGGCCCTCGTCCCAGCGGAGGTACGGCGCGTAGAGCGCGTCGCACGGCTTGGATCCCGTGTTGGTGGCGGTGAGCAGCAGGTGGTTGACGGGGCGGGAGACCTTGGCGACGGTCACCTTGACGTTGGCTCCGGTGCAGGGGGTGATGGCCGGGAGGCCGTCCGCCCCGTCCTTGGAGCTGTGCTGCCGCGGGCTGCTCTTGACGGTGGCCTCGCCGCCGGAGGTGCCCGATGCGCCCGAGGCGGAGGCGTTCGAGGCGTGGCTGTCCTGGGAGTGGGTGTCGGAGCCCTTCCCGCTGTCCTTCTCGCCGGCGTTCGCTGCGCCGTTCCGGCCGTCGGCCGACGTCTGGGTGGAGGCGACCGGGGCCTGGCTGCCGGTGTCCTTGGTGTCGTTCTGGCACGCGGTCAGGGAGAGGGCGGCGGTGAGCACGGCGGCGGAGGCGAGGACGCGGGTGGCGCTGCGGGTGATGCGCATGACGGCTGGTCTCATTTCGTTCAGGTGCGGTCGGTCGGTGCGGTGGGCACCGGCGGTGCGAGCGGCGGTGTGACGGGCTCGTGCGTCAGCCGTGGCCGACGAGGAGCAGGAAGATCGTCGTGATCGAGAGGGCGAGTGCGGTCAGGGCCAGTGCGTCCGGGAGCACGTCGCGGCGGAGTCGGAAGGGGATCCGTCGCACGGTGGCTCCCGTTTCGTAGCGGTCGGTCGGGACCGGACGAGGCCGGTCGGTGGTTGCAGGAACGAGCTTGCTGCGCGGCTCGTCCCGCCCGCCACAGCCGGCCGGGCAATTGGGACGCTGGAACGCTCGCACCCCGTCTGACCTGCTGGAATGCCCCCTGCCTGGAACGCCGGGCCGGGACGCGGCACCGTCCCATCGACCGTTCAGGAACGGCCGGGGAGAGCGCGAACGGACCGGGGAGGGGAAGCGGGGGAGGGGTACGCGTGTGCGGGTAGGCCCGGGAGGACGTACGGAAGGCGGGGGAACGCACGAGCGAGGGCCTGCACCGGATTCCTCCGGTGCAGGCCCTCGGCCCGTTCCCCCCACGGCCCTCGCCCGCGCACCCCTCCCGCGGCCGTCGCCCGTGGCTCTCTCTGGATCAGGTCAAACGAATCAGGTCAACGATCAGGCGAACAGCGCGATCCCCGCGAACGACACCGCGGCGGCCAGGACCGTCGAGGCGGCGCCCAGCACGACCGCCCGGCCGCCGGTGCGTACCAGCGACATGAGGTGGACGGACGTGCCGAGCCCGAAGAGCGCGCCCGCCAGCAGCAGCGTGGTCAGTGTCTGGGCCGCGTCGAGCACGGAAGCGGGCAGCACTCCCGAGCTGCGCACGCCGACCATGGCGATGAAGCCGAGCACGAACAGCGGGACCAGCGGAGGACGCTTGCCGCTGCCGTCCACCGCGCCCCGGCGCCGGCGCACGATGCCGTAGCCCGCGATCAGCGGGGCGAGCAGCACCACGCGGGTCAGCTTGACGACGGTCGCGACGGCGAGCGCGGCCGGTCCTGCGACCGACGCGGTGGCGACCACCTGCGCGACCTCGTGGACGCTGGCGCCCGCCCAGATGCCGAACGAGGTGTCCGACAGGCCCAGCGGGTGCTGCAGCAGCGGCAGCAGGAGGATCGCGAGGCTGCCGAAGATCGTCACCAGCGCGACGCCGGTGGCCAGGTCCTCCTCCTCGCTGTCGCTGACCGCGTCCATCGCGGCGGCGGCCGAAGCGCCGCAGATGGAGAAGCCGGTGGAGACCAGCAGGGTGGTGCCCGGCCGGGTGCCCAGCTTCCGGCCGAGCCACATGGTGCCGGCGAAGGTGCACGCCACCGTGAGAACGACCACCAGCAGCACGCCGGGGTCGAGCTGCAGGACCTGGGAGAGGGCGAGCTGGAGGCCGAGGAAGACCACGCCGATGCGCAGCAGTTTCTTGGTGGCGAGCTTGGCGCCCGGCAGCACGCGGTCGCTGAGCAGGCCGAGGTTGCGGGCCACCGCGCCCAGCAGCACCGCGATGGTCAGGGCGCTGATCGCGGGCACGAACTGGTTCAGCAGGTAGGACACGGCGACGCCGACCACGACGACGGCGAGCCCCGGGCCGTGCTCCGCGAGGAACCCCGGTCGGTCCGTCCCGTCGGCACGGGCGGCGGTCCCGGGGCCGCCCGCGCCGGCACCCGCGTCCCCTTCGCCTCCGGGGCTGCCGCCCCCGGGGAGATCGGCCGTGGCGGCATCGGTACCGGGACCGGCGTCATCCGTGCGGGGGGAGGTGATCGGCGGCTCTACTGGGCGGGCGGTCCCGTCGGTGGGCTTCATACCTCGATCGTCGAAGCGGCCGTCCGCGCGCGGTAGCCGTCAACGCCCTATGCACCCATAGACTCCCTCTATGGGAAGGACATGCCTATGAGGACGGATCTGCGGTCGCTGGAGATGCTGCTCGCGGTGGCCGAGCACGGCAGCATCGGTGCCGCCGCGCGGTCCCTGGACGTCCAGCAGCCGTCGGTGACCGACCGGCTCCAGCGGCTCGAACGCCATCTGGGGCTCTCCCTGGTGGAACGGTCCCCGCGTGGCTCCCGCCTCACACCGGAGGGAGTGGCGGTCGCCGACTGGGCGCGCGAAGTCCTCAACGCCTCCGACCAGTTGGAGGCGGGGGTGGCCGCGCTGCGCCGCAGCCACGACAGTCAGCTGCGGGTCTCCGCGAGCCTGACGGTCGCCGAGTACCTGCTGCCCCGCTGGCTGGCCGACCTGCGGCTGCGCTCACCTGACACCGGGGTCGCGCTGCGGATGTGCAACTCCGAACAGGTGGCCCTGGACGTCCTGCACGGCGACGCCGACCTCGGGTTCATCGAAGGGCCGCGCACCACCCGTGGCCTGCACGCGCGGGTGGTCGCGGTCGATGATCTCGTCATCGTCGTGGCGCCCGGCCACCCCTGGGCCCGCCGGCGCCGTCCGCTGAGCGTGACGGAGCTGGCCGACGCGCCGCTGATCGTCAGGGAGAAGGGTTCGGGCACCCGCGACACGCTCGATCACGCCCTGGTGCGGGCCGGTGCCCACCGGACCGCCACCCCGCGTCTCGAACTCGGCTCCACGGGGGCGATCAAGGCCGCCGTCCTGACCGGCCAGGGCGTGGGGGTGCTCAGCAGGTTCGCCATCAGCGACGACATCCGGGGCGCCCGGTTGCGCGAGGTGGCGGTTGACGACGTCGATCTGCGCCGCAGGCTGCGGGCGATCTGGCGGTCCGGCACCCACCTGGCGGGCCCGGCGGCCGAACTCACCGCGTGCGCCGTGCAGTCGAGCTGGAGCGGCGCGGGAGCGGCCGGCGGCGACGCGCGCCCGGCAGCCGGCCGCTGAGGGCACGCCCGCAGGCACGCCCTCCAGAAGGCGCGCAGAAAAGCGTGAAGTCCCGCCAAGCGCCGCGCGCCGGGCAGGACTTCACGAAAAACCCTTGGTCAGAGCCGCTCGGGCGTACGGATTCCGAGCAGCGCCAGGCCCTGGTGCAGGGTGCGTGCCGTGAGGTCGCAGAGGAAGAGGCGGTTGGCGACCTGGTCGGCGCCGCCCTCGGCCTTCAGGACCGGGCACTGGTCGTAGAAGGTCGTGTAGAGGGACGCGAGGTGGTAGAGGTACGCGGCCACCTTGTGCGGCTCGTACCCGGCGGCGGCCTCGGCCAGCATCTCGCCGAACTGGTCGAGGTGCAGGCCCAGCGCCCGCTCGGCCGGGGCCAGTGCCAGCTCCGGGTGCGCGACGGGCTCCGCCTCGCCCCGCAGCCGCAGGATCGAGCGGATACGGGCGTACGCGTACTGGATGTACACGGAGGTGTCGCCGTTCAGCGAGACCATCTGGTCCAGGTCGAACTTGTAGTCGCGGCCCGCGGACGTGGAGAGGTCCGCGTACTTGACCGCGCCGATGCCGATCTGGACGCCGTTGGCGGCGATCTCCTCGTCGGTGAGGGCGACCTTGTCGTTGTTCTTCTCGCGCACGACCGCCGTCGCCCGCTCGATCGCCTCGTCGAGGAGGTCCACCAGCCGCACCGTCTCGCCCTCACGGGTCTTGAACGGCTTGCCGTCCTTGCCCAGGACCGTGCCGAACGCCAACTGGACCGCTTCGGTCTTCTCGTTCAGCCAGCCGGCCCGGCGTGCGGTCTCGAAGACCATCTTGAAGTGCAGCGACTGCCGGACGTCGACGACGTAGAGCAGGGTCTCGGCGCCGAGGTTCTGGACGCGGTCGCGGATCGCGGACAGGTCGGTCGCGGCGTAGCCGTAGCCGCCGTTGGACTTCTTGACGATCAGCGGCACCGGATTGCCGTCCGGGCCCTTGACGTCGTCGAAGAAGACGCACAGCGCACCGTCGGAGCGGACCGCGACACCGGTCTCCTCCAGGATGCGGCAGGTCTCCTCCAGCATGGCGTTGTAGCCGGACTCACCGACGACGTCCTGGTCCTCGATGTCCATGTCGAGCTTGTTGAAGACCGAGTAGAAGTAGATCTTCGACTCGTCGACGAACCGCTGCCAATGGGCCAGCGTCTCCTCGTCGCCCGCCTGGAGGTCGACGACCCGGGCCCTGGCCCGCTCCTTGAACTCCGGGTCCGCGTCGAACAGGGCACGCGACGCCTTGTAGAGGCGCCCGAGACGGGACATGGCCTCCTCGCCGGAGACCTCGCCGTCCTCGTGGTCCAGCTCGTGCGGGTGCTCGGTGAGGAACTGGATGAGCATGCCGAACTGGGTGCCCCAGTCGCCGATGTGGTGGCGCCTGATCACCTTTTCACCGGTGAACTCCAGGATCTCCACCATCGCCGCGCCGATCACCGCGGACCGCAGGTGACCGACGTGCATCTCCTTGGCGACGTTCGGCTGCGCGTAGTCGATGACGGTCGTACCGGGACGCTCCGCGTACGGCACACCCAGACGGTCGTCGGCGGCGCGGGCGGCCAGCGTCGAGATGATCGCCTCGTCCGAGACGGTGATGTTGAGGAAGCCGGGTCCGGAGACCTCGATCTCCTTGATCACGGCGCCCTCACCGGTGGCGATGCCCGCCACGACCTGGCCCGCCAGCTCCCGCGGGTTGCCCTTGAGCTTCTTCGCCAGCGCCAGCATGCCGTTGGCCTGGAAGTCGGCCCGGTCGCTTCGTCGCAGCAACGGGTCCGCGGCGCCGGCCTCCGGCAGGGCTGCCGAGAGGGCGTCCGCGACGCGCTGGTTGACCGAAGCTGCGAGGGAAGTGACCGGGGTCATGAAGTCAGGCCGTTCCGTTGGAGTGGAAAGGGTTTGCCAACGAGTATCCCACGGCGGCGCCAGCCGATTTCCGTCTGGGACAATGGCACCGTCGGGCTGCTGCCTGCCGTACGACCGCACGGCGTAGGGCGAGCCGACCGGAAAGCATTCGGGAAGCATCAGGTAGAGGAAGGGCCGATCGTGGCTCAGCAGAGCACCGAGACCGACTGGGTCTCCAGGTTCGCGGACGAGGTCATTGCCGAGGCGGAGCGCCGCGCCCCCGGCAAATCCGGCGCCGACGCGCCGGTGATCGTCTGCGCCTCGGGTCTGAGCCCGTCCGGCCCGATCCACCTCGGCAACCTCCGCGAGGTCATGACCCCGCACCTCGTCGCCGACGAGATCCGCCGCCGCGGCTACGCCTGCGAGCACATCCTGAGCTGGGACGACTACGACCGGTACCGCAAGGTCCCGGCCGGCATCGACCCGTCCTGGGCCGAGCACATCGGCAAGCCGCTGACCTCCGTGCCGGCCCCGCCCGGCAGCCCGTACGGCAGCTGGGCCGAGCACTACAAGGCCGCCATGGAGGAGTCGCTGCGCGAGCTGGGTGTCGAGTACCGCGGCATCAGCCAGACCGAGCAGTACACCTCGGGCGCCTACCGCGAGCAGGTGCTGCACGCGATGAAGCACCGCGCCGACATCGACGCCGTGCTGGACCGCTACCGCACCAAGGACAAGCCGAACGCCGGCAAGAAGCAGCAGAAGCCGGTCGAGGCCGCCGAGCTGGAGGCCGCCGAGGGCTCAGGCGCGGCGAGCGAGGACGACGGCAGCGCGGGCGGCTCCGGCTACTTCCCGTACAAGCCGTACTGCACGGTCTGCGAGAAGGACCTCACCACCGTCACCTCGTACGACGACGAGACCACCGAGCTGGCCTACGACTGCACCGCCTGCGGCCACTCCGAGACCGTCCTGCTGAGCGGGTTCGACCACGGCAAGCTCGTCTGGAAGGTCGACTGGCCGATGCGCTGGGCCTACGAGGGCGTGCTCTTCGAGCCCAGCGGCGTGGACCACTCCTCGCCCGGCTCGTCCTTCGTCGTCGGCGGCCAGATCGTCCGCGAGGTCTTCGACGGCGCGCAGCCGATCGGCCCGATGTACGCCTTCGTCGGCATCAGCGGCATGGCCAAGATGTCCTCGTCCAAGGGCGGGGTGCCCACCCCGGGCGACGCCCTGAAGATCATGGAGGCGCCGCTGCTGCGCTGGCTGTACGCCCGCCGCCGGCCCAACCAGTCCTTCAAGATCGCCTTCGACCAGGAGATCCAGCGGCTCTACGACGAGTGGGACGCCCTGGAGCGGAAGATCGCGGATGGCTCGGCGCAGCCCGCCGACGTCGCCGCCCACCGCCGCGCCATCGGCACCGCCGCGGGCGAACTGCCCACCACCCCGCGCCCGTTGCCGTACCGCACGCTCGCCTCCGTCATGGACATCACCGCGGGCCACGACGAGCAGACGCTGCGCATCCTGGGCGAGCTGGACCCGGAGCAGCCGGTCACCGCGCTCGACGAGACCCGCCCGCGGCTCGACAAGGCCGAGTACTGGATCACCACCCAGGTCCCGGCCGAAGCGCGCACCATCGTCCGCGACGAGCCGGACAAGGAACTCCTCGGCTCCCTCGACGAGCAGGCGCGCGGCTCGCTGCGGCTGCTGCTCGACGGCCTGGACGAGCACTGGTCCCTGGACGGCCTGACCACCCTGGTCTACGGCGTCCCGAAGATCCAGGCGGGCCTGGCACCGGACGCCAAGCCGACGCCGGAGCTGAAGGTCGCCCAGCGGGCGTTCTTCGCGCTGCTCTACAACCTGCTGGTCGGCAAGGACACCGGGCCGCGGCTGCCCACCCTGCTGCTGGCGGTCGGCGCCGAGCGGGTGCGCAGGCTGCTCGGCGGCTGAGCGGTACGGCGCCACGCCCGGCGGGTGGTGAGCGCGCCGTGACAACGGGTTCGGCCCCGGGGATCCCGTCCCCGGGGCCGAACCCGTTCCGCCACAGCGAGGAGGCGCGGTGCCTCCGTCAGCTGTCGCTCTTGCCGTCCTTGCCCTTGTCGTCGCCGGACTTGTCGTCACCGGACTTGCTGTCCTTGGACGTGTCGTCCTTGGCGTCCTTGCCCTTGTCGTCGCCCTTGGCGTCGCTCTTGTCGTCCTTGGGCGCGGTGCTCTTGCCGGCGTCGGCCTTCGGGGTCTCGGCCTTGTCGCCGTTGGCGGTGGCCGCCGCCTTGACGGCTTCCCCGGCGGCCTTCTGGGCGTCCTTGAGGAGGTCGTCGCGCTTGGGGGTGTCGCCGCCCGCCAGACCCGCGCCGTTGTAGTTCACCGTGACGACGATGTTCGCGGTACGGGCGACGATCGTCTGGTTCTTGTAGTCGTTGCCCTTGTTCTTGATGTCGTAGGTGACCGAGGTCGCCTCGTCGCCGACGCCGTCGACCGCGGCGGTCTTGACGTTCTTGGCGTCCTTGGTGCCCTTCGCCAGGTCGATCTGCTTGGTGTAGAAGCCGGTGGCGCGCTTCTCACCGGTGGCGCCCACGGAGGCCTCGGAGTCGTAGCGCTTGAAGCTGACGTCCAGCCAGCGGAACTGGCTGCCGTCGACGCCCTCGGACTTCGAGCTGTACCAGGAGCAGGAGCCGCTGGCGTCGGTGTCCGTCGACTTGCCCTTCTCGCCGGACGCGTCCTTCACCTTGGGCAGCAGGTCCTTCATGGTGTCCTGCGAGAACGCCTTGCACGGGTCGGGCAGCGTCTTGTACTTGGCCGGCGAGATGCTCGGCGAGCTCGTGCCCGAGCCCGACGTGCTCGGCGCGGCCGACTTCGAGGCGTCGGATGCGTCCTTCGAGCCGGAGTCGGAGCAGCCGGCGACGAGCATCACCGGTACGGCTGCGCAGGCGATGATGCTGGCGAGTCGCTTGGATGAACGGTGCATGGTTCCTTCGCTGTTCGTCGTCGTTGTTCCGGCACACAGGGTCCGGATCATGGAATCCGTCCCCGGGTATGCGGCGGCAAGGCTAGACGGCACGCTACGCGGCGGCACACGGCGCGCGCCCGATACGCGTCATGACGGACGGGGTGAACCAGACCATCCACACCAGACGGTCAATTGCCGCATTCGACGCGAAAGCGGGCGTTATTCGCTGAGGGTGTCGGCCAGCTCGGTCGCCAGCGCATGGGCCTTGTCCTGCAGTTCCTGGCTTTCGGGCACCCGCGTCTTGTCCGTCGACCACTGGTCGTAGGTGAGCGTCACGATGACGTTCGACGTGCGGAACACCACAGTGATGTCGCGGTGCACTCCGGAGTCCGCCGTGGCCAGCGCGTCGTCGAGGAAGGCGGTGTCGCCGAGGTCGTCGAGGGTGCGCGAGGCCGTCGACGGTCCGGGTGTCCGGCCCGCGGCCGACGGGTTCGCGGATTTCGACGCCGACGGGCTGCTCGTGCCGTCCGTCGCGGCCTTGCCGTCCTGCCGGGCGGCGTTCGCGTCGACGTCCTTGCCTGCGCCCTTGTCCGCCGCCTTGCCCTTGCCCTTCTCCTTGCCGTCCTTCTCCTTGTCGCCGTCCTTCGACGCGCTCTCGGACGCGGACGGTGCCGCCGACGGGGTGTCGCCGTCGGCCGGGATGCCGGCGGCCAGCTCCTTCTTGGTGTAGATCTCCTGCGCCCGGTCGTCGTCGCTGACGGTGGCGTCGTAGGAGACCACCCGCTGGATGTCGAGCGTGAGGTGCCGGGTACCCGCCGTGGTCTCGCGCTTCCAGTGGCAGCCGACGCGGCGGTCCGTGTTGTACGTGACGTCGGCCTGGCCGGCGTAGATCTTCTCGGCCTCCTGGGCCGACAGGTGCTGGCCGTCGCCGGGCAGCATGCCGCGCACGGTGCTGCGGGCGGGCAGCCGGCACGCCTCGGGAAGGGTCTGGTACTTGCCGGGTTCGGCGACCTGGGTGGAGGCCGCCGCGCCGCCCTTCGCGTCGTCGGAGCCGCCGCCTGTCGTGGAGCCACCGGAACAGCCGGTGATGCCGACGGCCAGGGCCGCGGCTGCCACCAGAGCGGCACCGGGTACGAACGATTTGCGCTGCATCGTCCGTGGCTCCTTCCTGCGAAAACTGGTTGCCGCCGGGTGGCGGGCGATGGACACAATGTGTACCGCACGTCGTGCCGCACACGCCGGTTCACCGTCCAGCATCGGGTGACTTGTCCGCGTTTTGCGTTTTATGTCTTTTCGGGGGAATGGGGAAGTTATGTCGTACACCGAAGTGCCCGGTGCGCAGGTACCGATCCGGATGTGGGCGGACCCCGCCACGGTCGAGGGCGTGGCGATGCAGCAGCTGCGCAACGTCGCGACGCTGCCGTGGATCAAGGGCCTGGCCGTGATGCCGGACGTGCACTACGGCAAGGGCGCCACGGTCGGCTCGGTGATCGCGATGCACGGCGCGGTCTGCCCCGCGGCGGTCGGTGTCGACATCGGCTGCGGCATGAGCGCCGTCAAGACCTCGCTCACCGCCGGCGACCTGCCCGACGACCTCTCCCGCCTCCGCTCCAAGATCGAAGAGGCCATTCCGGTCGGCCGCGCCATGCACGACGACCCGGTCAGGCCGAGCGCGCTGCACGGCTACCCGACCTCCGGCTGGGACGACTTCTGGGCCCGGTTCGACGGCGTCGCCGAAGCCGTCAAGTTCCGGCAGGACCGGGCCACGAAGCAGATGGGATCGCTCGGGTCGGGCAACCACTTCATCGAGTTCTGCCTCGACGACACCGGCGCGGTCTGGCTGATGCTGCACTCCGGCTCCCGCAACATCGGCAAGGAACTCGCCGACTTCCACATCGGGCAGGCGCAGAAGCTGCCGCACAACCAGGGCCTCGTCGACCGCGACCTCGCCGTCTTCATCGCGGACACCCCGCAGATGGCGGCGTACCGCAACGACCTGTTCTGGGCCCAGGAGTACGCCAAGCACAACCGCGCGGTCATGATGGCGCTCTTCCAGGACGTCGTCCGCAAGGAGTTCAGGAAGGCCAGGCCGGTGTTCGAGCCGGTGATCAGCTGCCAGCAGGAAGATAGTCAAGGTCAGATGAGGACGGTCGAGTACCGCCCTGGTGTGATCAGCTGCCATCACAACTATGTCAGCGAGGAAACGTACGACGGGATGAACCTGCTCGTGACCCGTAAGGGCGCGATCAGTGCCCGGGGCGGGGAGTGGGGCATCATCCCCGGCTCGATGGGCACGGAGTCGTACATCGTCCGGGGTCTGGGCAACGAGAAGTCCTTCAATTCGGCGTCGCATGGTGCGGGCCGGAGGATGAGCCGGAACGCCGCGAGGAAGCGCTTCTCGACGCGGGACCTGGAGCAGCAGACGGCGGGCGTGGAGTGCCGTAAGGACTCCGGCGTGGTGGACGAGATCCCGGGCGCGTACAAGCCGATCGGCCAGGTCATCGAGCAGCAGCGGGATCTGGTGCAGGTGGTCGCGAAGCTGAAGCAGATTGTCTGCGTGAAGGGGTGAGACGGCCGCTTTACGTGGGCGGGTCCGAGGAGGCCCGGAGTCTTGCCACGGAGTGCGCACGAGCGGGATCGGCCGGGCGCTCGTATCCGGTCTGAGGTGCGGAGGTCACTACATCACGTGGTGCGGCTGAATGAGAGTGTTCGGGTTTCTCGTTTTTGGCGATGCCTTAGCCCCTCGAATCGCCCTTCAGTCTGTGGTAGCGCCGCATGCTCTCTGCTAGATGGATTGATTCAGCCTTCTTCCTGTGTAGGGCGGCAGCTTCTGCGCGCTCTAGTTGCAACTTTTGTTTCACTTCCGGGTGAAGCTCAGGGAGCAGGATGTCCATCACTGCCGCGCGAAATAGGTACGGTGTAATGTATACGGGTACGACTAGAATTGCTGCGACAAGGATCGTCTCTATAGTGTTTTTACTCTTTCCCGTCTGAGTTAAGGCGAAGGCTGCTGGTCCGATAGATAGAGATACGGATGTGGCTGTGTATGCATACCAAGGGAGATCGATTCCGCTAAGTCGATAGAGCGAGTCTAATGCGGTAATCGTGATGAAAACTAGAGGGCCTAGGGTGAGCATTGATGCTCGATCTAGCCAGCCTTCCGACTGCGAGGAAAGCCACGTGAGTAGGCAGGACCATAGCGTGAACGCAATGGTTATCGCAGAGCCAATCCAGGGAACAGCTCTGTGGAGTTTGCTTGGTTTTTCCTTTTCGGATTCCCCCTCGGTTCCCCCCGTACAACCCTGAGGGTTCTCGCTGATATCTCCTTCATGGAGTTGGGGCTCGGGTGACTGTTCGAAATCGAAGGTCTTCCGTTGCGCGGTCGAAGTGATGGAAATGTCATCTTTGACTTTCCACTTTTCAGTGGATGGGCTGTGTTCGGCCTTCCGTGGTGGTGAGGGTGAGGCTTGACGGCGGGCGATGGCTACGCTGCCTTCCCCCGTGAACCGCAGTTGCGGGGAGATGGTGGACTCCGTAGTCATTCGTTGGTGCACTTGTCGATATACCTCAGCCAAGGTCAGATGTCCGTTAGCCTGATCTGGTTGGGCGGTGCGTAAGGCTTGGATGAGTTGGCTAGTGAATGGGCTTGGCTGGCCAGGGTGGATGGCTGCCTGGGTCATTTGTGTGGACCTGCTGCTGGTTAGGACATAGCGCCCTCTCCCTGCGATAGGGACTGCAAAGTTGCCCCCCTTGAAGGCACCGCTATAGCAGCAATCCAGGATGATTACGGTCGTATTCGCTGGCGAGCCGTCGATGATGTTGTTGATCTCAATTGCGCTCAATGCCGTGGACCGCAAGCCGCTTGTCCTGGTGTCTTTGGCGCAGAGGTAGAGGTTGCCGCGTTCGTCCAGTTGGCCGTGACCGCTGTAGTAGAGCAGCAGGACATCCCCGAGGGTGGCAGTGGTGAACAGGTCGTCAACCCGTTCCCGAAGGTCCTGGATTCCGTAGTCGGGCAGGATTTCGAGGTCGGAGTCAGCGAAAAGCCCGATGCGTGGTTCCGTTAGAACCTGTCTTAGCTGCGCGATGTCTTCGAGAGGGCCGTTTAGAGCAGGTAGTGAGTGTGGATCGCGAGGATAGGTGGCATTTCCGATGAGCAGGCCCCGATAGCGTCGGACCTCTGCCATTAGCGTTCCTCCGGCCGGTTTCCAAGCGTCTCGGCGAGCGCCTGGAAGGACGCTTGATCGATATTGTCGCCGGTCACCTGAACGCGTTTCTCCGCCCCTGTGCTGTCCGTCCATGTCACGGTCAGGGTCCGGGTCTTGTCCCGGGCCAGCCAAGCCCGGAAGCATGCCACGGCGGCAGTCAGTGCACCGGACGAACCCAATGCGAGCATCGTTGCGTCGAGGGTGCCCTTCTGTCCCGGCCCGGGGGCGCCGCGCCGGATGACTGGCCCCACCTCTTCACGCAATGCTGTGTGCAGGGCGGAGACCTGGCCGAGCCAGGGCTCATCGTCCAGTGCGAATCTGCTGGTCCACGGGTAGATCGTCACTTCAATGCCTGCGGCCATGCCCTCCCCCTCGCTTGCGTGCGATGTCAGCATATTCCAGAGAAACAACGGGAGTTGGTGAGCTGGGCTTGTGGTGGTGGCCGAGTGACGGCTGCTGGATAGCAAGAGCGCGGATTGCATCGCTGCGTGGCGACGGCGCAGGCGCAGAGAGACGCGGCGAATCGCTATGGCGTGTTTGCACCGACACGCAAGCCTGCCTATCTGGTGGCCATCGGATGTGCTCGCTCGTGGCGGGTTGGATGTACCCACGCCGGGGGCGCGAGCTGACTTGGTGCCTTCGGCCGATGGCGTTGGAGGGATGGGTGCTGGTCTTGATGCGCCTCCACCCGGTCGGCTGGGGCGAGAACCGATCGGCCCCAGGGGCAGAGGTGCCCCCTCACCGACCTCGCCGACCGCCTGTTCCGCTTCGTGGGCAGTGACCTGGAAGAGGCGAATCACTTCTTCCACGAGATGGTGCACCTGCACGCCCGCCGCACCGAGCACTCCCGCGCCATGCTGGGCACCCAGAACATGTGGCAGGTCGGCCCCTCGGCCACCTGGCCGTGGCTGGTGCTCGTCATCGACGAGGCGTACACCTTCTTCCGCGAGCAAAAGGGCAGCGACCCGCAGACGAAGAAGCGGGCCGCGCTGGCAGCGGAGAACGTGCGGCTCGTCGAACACCTGGTACGCCAGGGACGTAGCGCGGGCATCCTGGTCATCCTCGCCACCCAGAAGGTCACCGGCGACGCGCTGCCCACGTCGATCCGGGACGTCTGCTCCGTCAGCCTCTCCTTCGCCCAGCGCACGACGGATGCGGCGGTGGGGGAGGACATCCGCAACTGGCCGGACGCCAGCCCGCTCCTGCTCCAGGACCCCGAATACGTCGGCGTGGCCTCCATGCTCACCCCCAAACGGGTCGGCTTCCTCCGCGTCCGCACCCCCTACCTGTCGGCCGCCGACGCCGGACGCATCGCGCGGGAAACCGCCCACCTGACCCGCGACCCGGCAACGCTCCTGCCCACGCCACCACAGGGCACGGACTTCACCAAAGCCGCCTGATGCACGGCAAGTTCACCACCAGGGAGCCGCGCCGGTGAGACCCGCACCGCCCGCGCCGGCCCACTCCACCCCGCCCTGACCCCCCTCGCGGCCGGTCGCCCCGAGCACTGCACGCCCACGGCTGCTCGGGGCGACCCGCCCCGCCCCCGAGAACCCGCTCATGCACACCCACCACACCCCCCCGCCACAGCGCCTCGCCCGCCGTGCGGGACCTGCTCTACCTCGCCGCCCACCCCGACTTCGACCGCACCCGCGCCCAGGTCGAACGCCTCGGCGGCTGCACCCGCCCCATCGCCCTCGTCGGCAAGACCACCACACACCACGCCACCACCGGAGAAGTGCTCCACGCCTTCACCACCGCCGACGAACCCACCGGCCGCCTGCTGCTGCCCTGCGGCAACCGGCGCGCCACCCGCTGCCCGGCCTGCTCCCGCGTCTACGCCGCCGATACCTACCACCTCATCCACGCCGGACTCTGCGGCGGCAAAACCGTCCCCGAAACCGTCGCCACCCACCCCCGCGTGTTCGCCACCCTCACAGCCCCCGGCTTCGGCCCCGTCCACAACCGCCCCACCCGCCGCCCGTGCCGCTGCGGCACCCGCCACACCCACGACGATCCGGCGCTGGGCACCCCGCTCGACCCGCTGACCTACGACTACTGCGGCGCCGTGCTCTTCAACGCCCATGCCGGCGCCCTGTGGGCCCGCTTCACCACCTACCTCCGCCGCGAGATCGCCGCCCGCGCCGGACTGCCCCAACGCTCCCTCGCCGACCACCTACGCCTGTCGTTCGCCAAGGTCGCCGAATACCAAAAACGCGGCATCGTCCACTTCCACGCGGTCATCCGCCTCGACGGCCCCGACGGCAACACCGAACGCCCGCCTTCCTGGGCAACCGCCGCCCTTCTCGCCGAAGCGATCCCGGCCGCCGCCGCCCGCGTCCGCCTCACCGTCGCCTCCGACACCATCGGAGACCGCGAACTGACATGGGGCGACCAGATCGACGTACGCGAGATAGCCCCCGCCACCACCGACGCACCCCTGACCGATAGGGGAGTCGCCGCCTACGTCGCCAAGTACGCCACCAAGGGCGCCGAAGCGACCGGCACCATCGACCGGCCCCTGTACTGCGCCCCCTGCCAAGGACGCGGCGCCACCACCACACCCACCGGCCACCGGACCGAATGCCCCGACTGCACCGGAACCGGCCTCGCCGAACCGCCCGCTTCCCTCCCCGTCACCCGGCACACCCGGCAACTCCTCCACACCTGCTGGAACCTCGGCCAACGCCCCGAGTTCGCCCACCTCAACCTCTGGAAGTGGGCCCACATGCTCGGCCACCGCGGCCACTTCTCCACCAAATCCCGCCGCTACTCCACCACCCTCGGCACCCTCCGCACCGCCCGCCGCGCCCACGCCACCGAACAAGCCCGCACCCGCAACGGCCACCCCACCTACGACCCCACCGAAACCCTCGTCCTCTCCGACTGGCGCTACCTCGCCACCGGCTACAGCCCCGGCGAAGAATTCCTCGCCGAGACCGTTCGAGGGCAACGGGGGGCCGCGCTCCAGCTCAAGCACGAGGGGGAGGGGCGACCGCGGTGACCGCAAACGAATCGGCGGCCACCCCGAGTGCTACCGGGATGGCCGCCGACGACCTGACTGCGGAAGAGAGGGAATGGGTCTCCAAGTGGCTGGAGCGTTCCCCTGAGTGGAGCGCCGAGAAGTGGAGCAGCATCGGCCACGTTCTCGGCGTGCGGTTCGGCTAGGGGCCTGCCCTCTTGGACCTTGCGCGGCTTGTAGGCATCGCTAGTACGCGAAACTGGATCTCCTGGTACGAGCACACTCTAAGGGCAGCCACTTTGGGGCGAGTCTAAAAGATCACGGCCCGACGTCGTGCTTTAACGGGCAGGTCCACAGACTGCCCGACTCGCAATTGGCTTCACGGGCCATGATAACTCGCCCCAAGAAGCTCCAGCCCAAATCCGCTCCGCTGGCCTGGCCGCTTATGGCTCATCCGTATCCTTTGGGGCCCCTGGCAGCCTAATTGCAATTCCGTAATTCTTCCGAAGGGAGACTGGCCACCTAACCGGCAACCCTTTTTGTGCCTCGCTAAACAATACCCAGAGGCGCCCTTCCGTTGGGGCGTCAATCTCCATGAAGAACCTTCCCACTTCTTCCCATTTATCGGGGGGGAAATGAGATGCGGCCTCATGGATTGGCGAACTATTATTCGTCAGGATTGCTTCGTTATTCGCCAAACTGTAAAGTCCGTCAACTGCTACGATCTGAGATTCGGTTGGGCGCGTGTGGGCATCTTTGGAGATCGTGCCGAATTCATCCAGGAGCGCCTTGAGTACGGCCCTCATCTCCAGCTTAAGGATGCTGACATGGCAGGGGATGCACAAGCTGGCCTCAACGCATGATCGGACAAAATTCAAGAGAACACCCGGATCATGCATTGACTCTGGCGCCATCACGCCTTTCTCGACAAGAACTTCGTAACGCATCATTAGTCCGGGATGAAACGATAGAGATGACGTCGCCACACAGCTCATGTAGCTGGGGTCGTCTAATGTGATTCGATCTTGAATCTCATGCCAAATCACGTCAGGTATCGTCTTCAATATCCTGGACGGATCATTTGAACTTACTCGATTCTGGTCAGCTTCTTCATCCTGAGCATGGTCCACAAGATAGTCAAATGGGGAAAAGAGCCGATCTCCTGCCACTTCCAGACAGGAACTCGCGCCGTGCACGGGTTCCGTTGCCCACGAAATAGCGTCACCCAATTGAAAAGGGTCCACTCTCTTCGCTGTGCGTGGATCCAAGTACGCACTGAAAGCGGCCTCAATCCACTCCTGGGGGATCGGCGAGAAATATCCGGCGCGTCTAAAGTCGATTGCAGCAGATATCAGTGCTGCCCCCACTTCATTGGCGCCATCCTGTCCATCTCGCCAGCGTTCAAGAGTGGCTGGCCCGGCGGCAAGGAACTCTGCGAAGCCGGCATGCCCAGCTTTATTGAGGGCCATGCTTATTCGACGGTCAGACCTCTGCCGTCCGACCGACCTGATCTCTTCATCGTTTAGAGTTCGGTCTATGCGAATTCTAGTAGCGCCCGCCAAGACCGCTTTAGATATGGTTGATAGAGAGCGTCCCGGAGTACCCGCCGTGGCCGATGCCATAGCCCCCTTTGCGGCAGAACGAAGTGTCGCCAAAAAGAGAACGCCACTTCCGCTAAATAGGCGAATGAGGCCCTCGTCCAAGCCATCAGCCCCGACGAACTTTTCGAGATCGTCTAGCCACACGACAGTGTTCTCCAGCCTGAAACCGGCTGAAATTAGCGCTCGCAGGGATATGCCGTCCTTAGCGACTACGATTGCGCGCTCTCCGCCTACTTCTACGCTTCTTGCGAGGGCCTCATATGCCGTTCTCGTCTTACCGGAAGCCGAGTTACCCTCTAGGACCACAAAGCCGATTCCTTGGCCCAGCAAGGCATCCAGGTCATCATCTACAGAACGCCGAACATATGGGGTTATGCCAACCCACTCATCCAACTGCATTGAAGGATGAACTCCGAGGTCCCGGATAGGGTCTAGATCAAAAGGTGATCGTACGATCACAGAGCCCGTACTCAGAACCCGGTCCACAGGGCCTGATTCGTGCATTCCATTCACTAGCTCAGTCGAGACGTTGAGGTACTCTCGCGCAATCCAGAGCAGCTCGGGTTCGGAGAGCATTTCGGCTATAGAGTTACCATCGATAATCTCTAGCCTCATGTCATGCTCCGTTAAAACTTCCCGAGCAATTTTGTGCCTATGGCTTACGCTTATATCCGCCTCTGCGAAGTAAAAGATGGCATCTACGGGAGGCGCGGAGGTCGACTGTAAGACGGTGGAGACATCCGTCAGTATCTTCCGTCGAACGTTTGAGGTCTGAAGGGTGCAGCAAAATACCACCACCTGATCGTTCTCTAGGCCAAAGAACACTCCCGCATCCTGCACGTTTTCCTTGCTGTAGCTCAGAAATGTTTCGAAATCGCGACCTTGGTCACCTCCAGCTGACACCGGACCTGTGGCCGCCAGAATGTTCCGCGTGATTCGTTGGCGCACGAGAGCTCGGCAAACATCCTCAAATTTGTGATGCTCATTCAATGTGCTCATGCGCCCAAGCTGGTAGCGAATGAATGAGTTCAGCTCGCCTCTGCGAATATCTGCATCTGGTGGCACGTGATCCGAACCGACCCTATTTCCGCTCCGCGGATCGTTGGCCAAAGCTCCCCCTAGGTCTAGTGCCAGTTACAAGCGATTCTGCCTCTTTCTCAGGTTGGTCGCCACTAGGCACTGTTTCTCGGATCTCCTGGCGTGGACGGGGTGTTGGGGTCAGGCTGGCTGTATGGGCCGTGGGGATTTGACGAATGCGGAGTGGGA
>NZ_JBITJM010000040.1:0-30611 GCF_044460025.1 Streptomyces sp. NPDC050161
CAACTTCTCCGGATGCTCAGCCACCTCCGGATCCAAGTTGTTCTGCAACATCCGCAACGCAGCCTCCTGCTGCCACCCCAAGGTGTTCAGCTGCGAGCCACGTGAAGCGCGTACCGGGCGTGCACCGTTCATGGTGAGTCCTTTTCTGTGATCGGACGGCCGGAGGTCGAACATCCGGGAAAGGGAAGGGAGTTGGGGGAGGGAAGTGAGGGTCAGCGCAGCGGGCCGGTGGCGAGCGTCGACAGGCGCAGCAGCATCAGCGCGCGGATGACCTCTTCTGCTGCGCCGCCGGGGACAGCGCCACGCCGGCGCCTTCGCGGGCGACGGATACGACATCCTCGGGGGAGAGCGCACCGACGTCTACGAGAACTTGTGCCATGCGTCTATGAAGCGCCAGCTCAGAGCGGCTCTGCCAGACCCGCCGACGCTATTGTGTCTGGTATCCGAGACACGTCGGGGCCGGACGGCCGTCTGGTGTCCCAGACAGCGGTAGCGTCACGGCATGTCCATCGTGCCCGCGGCGGCCCAGGTGCTGGCCGTACTGCGCTACCTCGCCCGACAGGCGGGACCGGTCCCGGCCGCCGTCATCAGCCGCGACGTGGGGCTGCCGCGCTCCACCACGTACCACCTCCTCGACACCCTCGTGCACGACGGTTTCGTGGTGCACCTGGCGGAGGAACGGCGCTACGGTCTGGGCGTCAGCGCCTTCGAACTCGGCTCCGGCTACAGCCGCCAGGCGCCGTTCCAGCGGCTGGCCCGGGTGCCGCTCGCCGCACTGGTGGACCGCACCGGACACAGCGCCCACCTCGCCGTGCTGCACGGCCGTGAGGTCATCTACGTCATCGAGGAACGGGCGCTCGGCCGCCCGCCGCTGGTCACCGAGGTCGGCGTCCGGCTGCCCGCCCACCTGACGGCCAGCGGCCGGGCGATGCTGGCCCGGCTGCCGCGCGCGCAAGTACGGGCGCTGTTCCCCGACCCGTCCGCGTTCGTGGAACGCACCGGCACCGGGCCCGGATCGCTGTCCGCGCTGCACCAACTGCTCGTCGCGGTCAGGCGCCGCGGCTACGCGACGGAGGAGGGCGAGGTCACCGCCGGCTTCTCATCGGTCGCGGCACCGGTGCTCGACCACGGAGCGCACCCGATCGCCGGAGTGGCGGCGACCTTCCCCGCCGCGGAGGTGGACGCCGAACAGCGCGCCGAGATCGCCGAGCAAGTGGCGCGCACCGCCCGCGAACTGACCCTGCGCGTCGGCGGGACACCGGCCGGCCCGTAGTCGACCGGCGGAGAAGGAGGTCCCGGGACGCGCACCCGAACCGACCGGCCACGTACGGGCGTTGATACATCGTTCAGCAAATGGCAAGCGGCTGCCGCCACGCTCTTTTCACGGGCCCCCGCGGAGCGTCACGGGGGGCGGGGGTCCGGCCAGGCACGGGGGGTGCCGGCGCGGATGCCGTCCCGCACGGGGGAAGGGACGGCAGCCGCGCCGGGGCCGGGAACTGCCCGGTGTGCGCACGGCGGGGGACGGGCGCACCCGGAGCGGCCCGGCACGCGGCGGCCCGGCATCCGGACGAACCGGATGCCGGGCCGTTGTGCGCGGTCCTGCGGTGCGCCGCGGTGGTGCGCCGCGGCCGGTCAGCCCCGGGCGCCCGGGTGCGCGGCGCCGGCGGTGTTCAGGCTCCGCTGGACGGCCTTGCAGTACGGCACGACGCCGGCGTTGACGACGTACTTGGCCGACACCCAGGCCGCACGGTCACGGAGCAGGTACCACACCTCGTTGCCGCCGACGTTCTGCGCGCGGACCTTGCAGCGCAGCCCGACCTGGGCGTTCTGAGCGAGGAAGCCCTTGCCGGACGAGTCCATGCTGGGGTACTGACGCTGGTTCAGGCCGGTGTGTGCGACGACCGTGCCGTACGGCCCGGCGGGAGCTGCCTGGGCCGGGGCCGCGCCGAGCAGAGTGGTGCCGAGGGCGACGGCCGCGGCGAGCGCGCCCGCACCGGTGAGGATCTTCGTGCCGCGGGCCGCGGGGATGCCGGTCATGGACATGGGGCTCTCCTGTTCTTGACGCGCAATGACGCCCATTGACGCGTGGGGGACATTACGCCCGAAGTGCCCTATTAATTCGTCGAAACCACGGTGAGGGAGCCGATCGTGTGATAGTGCGGACGGCCTTCCGGCGTGCCCTCCGGCGTGCCCCCCGCCCCCTTCCGGCGTGCCCCCCGCCCCCTCCCCCCTCTCCCCCTACGGGGGAGGGGGCGGGGGTGGGTTCGGGGGTGGGGGGAGTGCCGCTCCGCCCGCCCGCCTGCCGCGTCGGCCCGCCTGCCTGCCCCGTCGGTCCGCCCGCCCGCCTGCCCCGTCGGTCCGCCCGCCTCGCTCCGCCCCCAACGCCTCGCTCCGCCCCCAACGCCGTGCTCCGCCCCCAACGCCATGCCCCGCCCCCAACGCCATGCCCCGCCCCCAACGCCATGCTCCGCCCCCGGGGCACGGCAGCCCGGGGAGCGGAGCACGTCAGCTACGGCTCACGGCAGGTAGCGCTCGATGGCGGCGGCCCCTTTCTCGTTGATCAGGCGCCGTGCCCATTCCAAGTTCTGGGGGCTGGGCTCACGCCCTGAGGCCCGCACCACATCCTCGGCGTCGAACGGCCGCTCGCCGCCCGTGAACAGCTCTTTCGGCCGCGCCGTGGTCGACCCGTCGTCGTCCTTGCTCACGGATCCTCCTCTTCCGGCCCTTTCGACGCCCGCCTGCTCACGCCTACTCGCGGCCGACGCTCACCTTGGGTCTCTCCATCATGCTGCGGACCCCGCCGGTCCGCACGGCGCTGGTCCGCCCACCGGGACGGGCCCCGCCGCCGCGCGGCGCGGAAAAGCCCTGGTGGGCGCCGGAGAACTGCTGTCAGGGAGCCGGTGGGAGGCGCCGCCGGGAGCACCCGTGCCGTCGTCCCGGTGCCGCCTTCAGGCTCCGGGGGCCGGGGCGCCGGCCGGCTCAGCCGTCGGGCGGTCGGTCGCGCCTGTGGTGCCGCGCGGGCGCGTGAACCACCGGCCCGTGGCGGGGTCGACGAGGACGAAGGCGTCCACCACGGCCGACGTCTGCTGCACCACCACCACGTCCGACGGGCGGAACGCGGGCCACGGCTCACCGGCCGTCGCCGGAGTGTTCTTGAGCGCCACCGGCGGGGTCAGCGGATTGCCGCACGCGCAGCGCACCCGCGGCAGCCCGTGCGCGTCCACCAGGACCGCGGTCCCGGCCTGGAGCACCGACTGGTAGGCGAACGGCTCGCCGCCCGCGAAGCCGTGGTTGGTGACCCGGGTGTCCCTGCGCAGCACCACGGGCGTGAGCGCGCGCAGGTAGCCGGGCACCGCCGCGTCGTCGATCCCCGCGATGTCGCCGAAGGCGGTGGTCTTCGCCCGGTTGACGGTGAGGTGGCGGACCTGCTGCGCCACGTCGCAGCTCGCGGCGCCACTGCGGCCGGCGTACAGGCCGGGCGACGAGCCCTGGACGCTGCGGACGTCGTCGCCGTCGCCGGGCGGGGCGGCCGGGGGAGCGGACGGCGGGGACGCCCCGGCCGACGCGGCCGTCGAATCCGTGAAGGGGTCGGGTCCTGGCGCCGTGGCCGGCTGGAGCAGGACCTCGCCGGAGCCGGGGAGTGCGCCCTCCTCGTGGTCCGGCCGGGTGAGGAAGACGGTCAGGACGGTCACGGCGGCGAGGACGGCGACGGCCACGGCGAGCCGGGCGGACGGCCACCACCACGGCTGCCGGGCGCCGGGGCCCCGCCCCGCCCGGCCGACGGGGCGGCCCTTGCCGGAACCGGCGCTGCCCCGTCGCCCCGCGGACGGGTCGGCGGGCGGCCCCGGCGGGTCGCTGTCAGGCGGTGGTGGCGAGGTCACGGGCCCTTCTTCCGATCTCCGGCGTCCGGCGGGCGAGCCGTTCGGCACAGCGAACTTTGCCCCGGATTGCCGCCGCACGCACCATTTCCTGCCCGCGGCCCGCACTCTCCGCAAGCGGGCGCAACGGCCGCGCCCGCACCGCGCGGCACCGCATCCGGGCGCCCCGTCCCCCGCACGGTGGCGGAACGCACCACCCCGCGCCGCCTTTCGGCACGTCGGAGCGTTTTCGCAGGTCAGGATGGGTGGCGTAACGTCGCCGAAACATCACCGGCCTAGCGTGGGCAGCCGCCGGACACCGGGTGGGGAGCCGCTGACGCGGTGGCCGCCGCGGTCCGGCCGCCCCTGCTCCCCACCGTGCGGAGATGCGATGACCAGGCCGTCCACCGGCCCGCGACACCCCCAGGAGAGCGCCGGACGACCGCCGTCGCCGGGCCGCCGCCCGCGGGCCGACCGGGCGCGTCAGGTCGCCGAGGTGCTGCGCCACCAGATCGCGTCCGGCGCGTTCCCCTCCGGGATGCTGCCCGACGAGCGCCGGCTGATCGGCGACTTCGGCGTCTCGCGGAACACTGTGCGCGAGGCGCTGCGGCTGCTCCGCGACGACGGCGCCGTCGAACGCCGCCAGGGCGTCGGCACCGTCATCACGCACCGCACCTACGAGCACGGCCTGCACCGGCTCACCGGCCTCGCCGAGACGCTGGCCTCGCACGGCGAGGTCGGCAACGAGGTGCGGGCGGCCGAGGTGGTCAGGGCGCCCGCGGACGTCGCGCGCAGGCTCGGCGTGCCCGAGGGCGGGCAGGTGGTGTACATCGAACGGCTCCGCTCGCTGGGCGGGCTGCCGCTCTCGCTCGACCTGACGTATCTGCCGGTCGACATCGGACTGCCGCTGCTGGACGCCGACCTGTCCTGCCGCGACCTGTTCGCGCTGATCGAGCAGTCGCCGGCCGGGCCGCTCGGCTCGGCGAGCCTCGCCGTGCACGCGGTGAACGCCGACGCGCCCACCGCGTCGCTGCTCGGCGTGGAGCGGGGCGCCGCCGTGTTCACCGTCGAGCGGCTCACCAGGCTGCCCGGCGGGCGCCCCGTCGACCTGGAATTCCTCCGCATCCGCGGCGACCGGCTCGCGTTCCGGGCCGAGTTGGGGCGCGCCGCCGCACCGGAACGCGCGCCGTACGGGGACGGGGGAGGCCACGGTGACTGAGCTGCCGCGGCCCGTCTCCGGGCCGGTCCCGGCGCGGGCCGCGGGCCCGCGCGGGGCGCTTGCGGGGGACACCGGCCACCCCACCCGTGCCACCGTCGCGGTGATGGGCCTGTGCGTGACGCTGGTCGTCGGCATGGTCTCCGCCGTCAATCTCGCCATCCCGGCCCTGTCCCGCAGTGCGCTGCGGCCGTCGGCCGCCGAGGTGGTGTGGGTGGTGGACGGCTACGTCGTGCTCTTCGCCTGCCTGCTCATCCCCGGCGGCGCGCTCGCCGACCGGATCGGCCGCAAGGGCACCCTGCTGGGCGGGATGGCCCTGTTCACCGCGGGGTGCGCGCTGTGTGCGACGGCGCCGGGGGTCGACGTCGTGATCGCCGGGCGGATGCTCAGCGGGGTGGGCGCGGCGGCCGTGCTGCCCACGACGCTTGCCCTGCTGGTGGACGGCGCGCCGCCGGAGCGGAGGCCCAAACTGGTGGCGGTCTGGGCGTCGATGACGGGCATGGCGGCGGTCCTGGGCAACGTCGGCGGCGGCGCGGCGCTGGAGACCGGTTCCTGGCGCGCCCTCTTCTGGTGCGTCGTCCCGCCGGCGGTACTGGCCTTGATCCTGGTGGCGCGCTGCGCCCCGGCCCAGCCGCCCCGCGACCGCCCGGTGTCCCCGCTGTCGGCCGCGCTCCTGACGGCCGGATTCCTGGCCCTGCTGGCCGGGGTCGTCGCCGCCCCGCAGCAGGGCTGGGGCAGCCCGCGGGTCATCGGCGCGTTCGCCGGCGCCTGCCTGCTGCTCGGCGGGTGGGTGCGGTACGAGCTGCGGCATCCACGGCCCATGCTCGACCCCCGGCTGTTCACGCTCCCCGCGGTGCGCGCGGGCGCCCTCGGCATGGTGCTGGTCTTCGTCGGGATGTTCGGCCTCTTCTACGTCAACGGCCAGTACCTGCAATACGTGAAGGGGTATTCGCCGCTCGGCGCCGGACTGCGGCTGCTGCCGATGGCGGCGGCGTTGCTGCTCGCGCCGCGGGCCGCGGTACGGCTCGAAGCGCGGCTGGGCCCGCGCCGGACGGTGGCCTGCGGCCTGCTGGTGCTGGCCGCAGGCCCCGCGACCGTCGCGACCGTCGGCGTGCACACCCCGTACGCCCTCTACGCCCTGGGCGCCACCCTCACCGCGGCCGGCTGCGGCCTCGCCACCCCGCTGCTGTCGCACGCCATGCTCTCGGCGCTGCCCGCGCACCGGGCGGGTGTCGGATCCGGGCTGCAGAGCCTGGCCCGTGAACTGGGCAGCGCGCTGGGCGCCGCCCTCAGCGGCACGCTGGTCGCGGCGGTCTTCGTGACCCGGTTGCCGCCGCGGCTGCGCGGCCCGGACGCGCCCACCACCGTCGCCGCGGCCGAACGCGCGGCGGGCGGTGCCTCGCACCCGGCCGTCCTGACCGCCTTCACCGATGCGCTCGATGTGACGATGACCGTCCTCACGCTGGTCATCGTGGCGGTCGGCGCCCTGGTGGTCCTCTGGTATCCGGGCGCGGGCCGTGCGGACAACGAGGGGGCGGGGGAGGGGACTTGAGCCGTATTCGGCGTGACAGTCCGGCGGGCCCGGCCTATGCTCAGCCGCACGGCATCGCGTGTCGGTCACCGTCCGGGTGAGGCATGGAGGCGCCGTGAGTATGCCTTGCGGAGGCATTCCACCATGTCAGTCGAGTTGAATCACACCATCGTTCACGCCCGGGACAACCGGGAATCCGCCGAGTTCCTCGCCCACATCCTGGGCCTCGAAGTCGGCGTGGAGGCGGGCCCGTTCGTCCCGGTCGACACCGCCAACGGCGTCACCCTGGACTTCGCCACCGTGCCCGACAGCGCGCTCGCCCTCCAGCACTACGCGTTCCTGGTCTCCGACGCGGAGTTCGACGCGGCCTTCGAGCGGATCAGGCAGGCGGGGCTCGCCTACTCCGCCGACCCGCAGCGCAAGCTGGTCGGGGAGATCAACCACCATCACGGCGGGCGGGGCGTGTACTTCATGGATCCCGCGGGTCACGGCCTGGAGATCATCACCCGTCCCTACGGGAGCGCTCCCGAGCAGCCGGCGGGGTGAGGCGGCACCGGCCGGGGCTGCGGGCCCCGGCCGGTGTCCGTCCGGCCCGCGGGGCGTCCGGCCACGGGATGACCGGTTACGGCGCGGGGATCCTCGTCAGCCGCTCGTGCAGTGTCGCCGCGAACTCCTCGGCCCGTGCCAGCTGGGTGCGCAGGTCCGCCACCCGCCGCTGCGCGGCCTCCTCGAAGCCGCCGACCCGCTCCAGCAGCAGCGTGCGTTCGTCGGCGGAGAGGCCGTCGCCGGAGTCGAGCCGGTCGGTCGCCGCCAGCAGTTCCCGCATCTCGTCCAGGGAGAAGCCGAGCGGCTTCATCCGGCGGATCACCATCAGGCGGGCCACGTCGGACTCGGTGTAGAGCCGGAAGCCGCCCTGGGAGCGGGCGGAGGGGATGACCAGGCCGGTCTCCTCGTAGTGCCGGATGGTGCGCAGCGACAGCTCGGTCCGCGCGGCCACTTCGCCGATCTGCATGTGCTCGCTGCTCACGCGGGCGCCTTTCTCGTCACTCCGGCCGGTGCCGCGGGAAGCGGACGGCCACGATCTCTACTCTAACGTTAGGGTAGGGTGCGGTTCGTGGGGCACGGCTGTGCCGCACCCGCGGCAGGTCGCGCACGTGACCGCCGCCGTGCCGCGACCCTACCGGGCCCGGTGCCGCGGCCCGTCCGACGTCTTCCGTCCGCCGCCCGCGGGCGATCCGCGGGATGCCGCCCGGTCTTCCGCGCCCTCGCACGCCCCGCGGTGACACCGGGGCTGCCCGAGCACGACAGGTTCCGCTTCCTTGCCCTCTTCCGCCCTGTCCTCCCGCATGCGGCTGCGCGGCAGCCGCCCGCCGTGGCTGTCCCCGAAGGTCTTCCGCACCGAGGTGCTGGCCGGTCTGGTCGTCGGTCTTGCGCTGATTCCCGAGGCGATCTCCTTCTCGGTCATCGCCGGCGTGGACCCGAAGGTCGGGCTGTTCGCCGCCTGCACGATGGCGATGGTGATCGCCTTCGCCGGCGGCCGGCCGGCGATGATCTCCGCGTCCACCGGAGCGGTCGCCCTGGTCGTCGCACCCGTCGCCCGCGAGCACGGTCTCGGCTACCTGATCGCGACGGTCATCCTGGCCGGTGTCTTCCAGATCGCCCTCGGTGCGCTGGGGGTCGCCAAGCTGATGCGCTTCGTGCCGCGCTCGGTGATGGTCGGCTTCGTCAACGCGCTGGGCATTCTGCTGTTCCTGGCCCAGGTCCCCAACCTGCGCGACGTGCCGTGGGCGGTGTATCCGCTGGTCGTGGCCGGTCTGGCGCTCATGGTGCTGTTCCCGCGGATCACCAGGGCGGTGCCCGCGCCGCTGGTGGCCATCGTGATCCTGACCGTCATCACCGTCGCCGCCGGCATCGCCGTGCCCACCGTCGGCGACAAGGGCAAGCTGCCGTCGTCGCTGCCGGTGCCGGGGCTGCCGGACGTGCCGTTCAGCTGGCACACGCTGTCCGTCATCGCGCCCTACGCGCTGGCGATGGCCGTGGTCGGTCTGATGGAGACGCTGATGACGGCCAAGCTGGTGGACGACCTCACCGACACCCGCTCCAACAAGACCCGTGAGTCCATCGGGCAGGGCATCGCCAACATCGTCACCGGCTTCTTCGGCGGGATGGGCGGCTGCGCCATGATCGGCCAGACCATGATCAACGTGAAGAACGGCGCGCGGACCAGGCTGTCCACCTTCCTCGCCGGATTCTTCCTGCTCATCCTGTGCATCGTGCTCGGCCCCGTGGTCTCCGAGATCCCGATGGCGGCGCTGGTCGCGGTGATGGTCCTGGTCTCCTTCGGCACCTTCGACTGGCACTCCGTCAAGCCCGCCACCCTCAAGCGGATGCCGGTCGGCGAGACCGCCGTCATGGTCATCACCGTCGCCGTGGTCGTGGCGACCGGCAACCTGTCCATCGGCGTCATCGTCGGCACCCTCACCGCGATGGCCGTCTTCGCCCGCCGCGTCGCGCACCTCGTCCACGTCACCTCGGTCACCGACCCGGACGGCGGGCAGGTCGTGTACTCCGTCACCGGCGCCCTCTTCTTCGCCTCGTCCAACGACCTGGTCGGGCAGTTCGACTACGCGGGCGACCCGGACGCGGTGGTCATCGACCTCTCCGCCGCGCACGTCTGGGACGCCTCGTCCGTGGCCGCCCTGGACGCCGTCACGGCCAAGTACCGACAGCGCGGCAAGGACGTGGAGATCGTCGGCCTCAACCCGCCGAGCGCCGCGATGCACGGCACGCTCAGCGGCGAACTCACCGGCAAGGGATGAGAGTTGGCCGCCCGGCAGGGGGCGGCCCGCTCCCGCTCCGCCGATACCCGCCCATCAACGCCCTTACGGAGCACAGCCGGTGTACCGGTGCGTACCGGGCGGCCGGGGCGGTGCGGGGTAGCAGGATGCCGGGACGTAATGAGAGCGTTACGCAGATGAAGGTGCAGCGTCACAGTGATCCCTGAGGCTCGTGTTGCCGGCCGGACCTAGGTCCTGTCGGTGCATCACCACATCCGGTCCTCCCCCCACAATCCGATCAGGATGGGACCTCTCATATGCGAACACCGCTCAGCCGCGCTCCCGTGCGGCGAGGGCTGCCCCGTGCGCCACTCGCCACCGCGGAGCCGACCGTGCAGAAGCGGCGGCCGTCCGCCGTTACATTTGTCATGTATTGGACAGGGAAGACGGGTGCAGTGCGGCACCCGTCGATCCCCGACACCGCGCCGCCGTACGCGCAGGCGAGACCGTGCGGGTGACCCCCACCTCCCCGACGGATCGGTAACGGCCGCAGTTCCCGCTGCGCCACCGATGAACACGCCTCCCGTGCACGGCAGTTGAGGCGAACCGCTCCGCAGCGCCGGATTCCCGGCGAAGGACCGGTCCGCCCCTGCCCCCGTGGCAAGAAAGGACCCTCACCGGTGCTCACTTCGCACCCCGCACACACCCCCGAATCCCCCGTGGCCCTGCTGGACGACGGCCAGGAAGACGGCCCCCACACCCCCACCGCGCCCGACGGCACCCCGAGCGCCGCCGCGCCGCCCACCACCGGCCACGTCCTCGTCGTCGGCACCCCGGGCCCCCGCATCGACCGGCTCACCAGGACCCTGCGCGCCACCGGCCACGACGTCAGCCACGCCGCGCCCGGCGGGATCGGACGGCAGGTCGGCCAGGCACCGCCGGACGCCATCGTCGCCCTGGACGAACAGCCGGGTCACACCGCGGCCGACGGCCAGGACCACGACCCGCGCGCCGGACTCGACGTCATCCGCGAGATACGCACCGCACCCGCCGGACGGGCCCTGCCGCTCCTCATGGTCACCGAAGCCCCCGGCAGCGCCGGCGTCGTCGACATGCTGCGGCACGGCGCCGACGACTGCATACCGGAAGGCTCCGACCCCGTCGAGCTGTCCGCCAGGATCGAGGCGAAGCTGCGCCGCCTCCCGGTCCCCGTCGAGAACCTGCTGCTCGACCCGCGCACCGGCCTCTACTCCCACCCGCACTTCGTCGACGAACTCGACCGCGAGCTGCAACGGCCCGAGGCGAGCCGGAGCGGCGGCGTGGTCGCGGTGGTCGGCGTCGCCGAGATGCGCGCACTCGAAGCCCGCCTCGGCCCACGGGTACGCCGGGAGATCGCCGAACGGCTGGCCGGGGTGGTCCACGGGGTATCCCCGGCTCCAACGGAGTCGAGAGCCTGGAACGGGCTCGGCAGCTTCTGCGACCGCCTCGGCTGGGACGAGGACGGCCACCTGCTGATGCTGCTGCCCGGAGTCGACGGGGAGACGGCGCGCCGCAGCCTGGAGAAGTTCGCCGCGAGTGTCGCCGGCACCCGGTTCGTCGTCGCCGACGAGAACGTCCGGCTGACCCCGGCCATCGGCTGGCTGCCACTGGCCGAATGCCCCGACGGCGGCGCGGGACTGCGGCAGGCGGGCGACGCGGTGACGGAGGCGCTCCGCCACCGTGACCTGCGGCCGGTCCGCTACGCCCGCTGGATGCGCGGCAGCACCGACCACCGCCGCCGGCGCCCGCTCGGCTCGCTCATCCGCCCGCTGCTGTCCGCGCTCTCCCCGGCGATCGTCCTGCTCCTCGGCGTCGCGGTGCCCTTCGTGCTCTACCGGCAGACCTACGCGCTGGGCTGGGACCTCGGCTCGGCGATGTACTGGGTGGTGGTCGCGGGACTCGTGCTGTCCGCCCTGCTGATCGTCCTGGAATGCCTCTTCTCGCTGGACGCGCAGGCCAGGCCCGAAAAACCCGGGGCGCCGTACCCGCCGGCCAGCGCCGTCATCGCCGCCTACCTGCCCAACGAGGCGGCCACCATCGTCGAGACCGTCGAATCGTTCCTGCGCCTGGACTACCCCGGCGAGCTGGAGATCGTGCTCGCGTACAACACACCGCACCCGCTGCCCGTCGAGGACACCCTGCGCACCATCGCCCGCCGCGACCCGCGCCTGGTGCTGCTCCCGGTCATCGGCAGCACATCGAAGGCGCAGAACGTCAACGCGGCGGTCACCCGGGTACGCGGCGAGTTCGTCGGCATCTTCGACGCCGACCACCACCCGGCACCGACCGCCTTCCGCGACGCCTGGCACTGGCTGTCCAACGGCTACGACGTGGTCCAGGGCCACTGCGTGATCCGCAACGGCGACAGCTCCCGGGTCGCCAAGCTGGTGGCGGTGGAGTTCGAGGCGATCTACGCGGTCAGCCACCCCGGCAGGACCCGGCTGTACGGCTTCGGCGTCTTCGGCGGCTCGAACGGCTTCTGGCGCACCGACCTGCTCGCCCGCACCCGGATGCACGGTTCGATGCTGACCGAGGACATCGACTCGACGCTGCGGGCGCTCGGCGAGGGCGCCAGGTTCGCCGTCGACCGCACCCTGCTCTCCCGCGAACTGGCGCCCACCACACTCAAGGCGCTGTGGAACCAGCGCTCCCGCTGGGCACAGGGCTGGCTCCAGGTCTCGCTCAAACACCTGTGGCACGGGCTGCGTTCGCCCGCCTTCACCGCCCGCCAGAAGCTCGGCCTGCTCGTCCTGCTCGGCTGGCGCGAGGTGCAGCCGTGGCTGACCCTCCAGATCCTGCCGATCCTCGCGTACTCCGCCTGGCGGGCCGGCGGCCTGACGCACCTCGACTGGGCGGTGCCGGTCTGCCTCCTGGCCATGCTCCTCACCGTGGCGGCAGGACCCGTGCAGGCGCTCTTCGCCTGGCGGCTCGCGGTGCCCGAACTGCGCGGCCGTAGCCCGTGGTTCTGGTCGTACCTGCTCGTCTCGACCGTCTTCTACAGCCACTTCAAGAACATGGTGGCCCGGCAGGCCCACCTCAAAGAGGCGCTGGGCGACCGGCAGTGGCGGGTCACCCCGCGCGCGGCGGTCAAGGCGGTGGCGCGGCGATGAGCACCGAAACCGCCACCCGCCCCCCGGCGGCCCCGGCACGCCCGCCCGAGGGCGCACCGGCCCGCAGCCGTGCGTCCGACATCGACGGTCTGCGCGGCCTGGCGGCGCTGAGCACGCTGATCTTCCACGTCTGGCAGCAGTACTACCGCTACGACGCGGCCGGCAGCCACCCGCCGGTGGACAACCCGCTGATCGGCGCCGCCTTCTCGTTCGAGATCATCGACCTGTTCTTCGTGATGTCGGCGTACCTGCTGACGCTGTCCTACGCCCGCGCGGCGATCGACGGACGCTCGATCAGGCCCGCCCGGGTCTTCCTCTTCCGGCGCGCGATCCGGATCCTGCCGCTGTACGTCCTCGCGGTGCTCGTGGTCTGGGCGAGCCGCAACCCGACGCTGCCGGGCGACTGGCGTGATCTGGCCGAACACCTCACCTTCACGCACGTCTTCGACCAGCACCGGATCTTCTACACCCTCGGCCCCACCTGGTCACTGTCCCTGGAGGTCTGCTTCTACCTCGTCCTGGTGGCGATCGGGCCGCTGGCGGTACGCGCCTGCCGCCCGCTGCGGCAGCGGCGGACCCGGGTGGCGGTGTGCGCGGCGGGCTGCCTGGCGCTGTACGCCGTGCCGTTCGCCTGGATCGCCGTCGCCCACTACGGGTACGGCGTGCCGCACACCGACTGGGCGGTCTACTTCGGCCCGCAGGCCAGGTTCGGCGGCTTCGCGGCCGGGATGGGGCTCGCCGTGCTGATGGCCGCGCTGGGGGAGCGGGGCCGCCTCGGCAGGCGCGTCGCGCTGCCGCTCTGCGCCGCCGCCGTCGCCGGTCTGTACTGCCTGTCGCTGTTCTCCACCCCGGAGAACGCCGCCTTCACCTTCTACCACCCGCTGACCTCGGGGCTGTGGCTGCTGCTGCTCTTCGGCACCGTGCACGTACGGCGGAAGAGCCTCTGGAACCGGATGCTGACGGCCCGTTGGCTCTCCGCCGTGGGCCTGGTCAGCTACAGCCTCTTCATCTGGCACGAGCCGGTCATGCTCCAGCTCCACAAGGCGGGACTGCTCCCCACCGACCAGGCGGGCTTCCTGCCGGCGCTGCTGATCGTGGCGGCCGTCGCGCTGCCGGTCGCGGCGCTCAGCTACTGGCTGCTGGAGTACCCGGCGAGCCTGCTGGGCCGCCTCAAGGACTCCCGTGGCCGCCCCCGGGACTTCTACCCGGAAGCGGCCCGCCAGGCGTCGTAGCAACCGGCGTCCCGGACAAGGGAGTTGCGCGCCTCCGGGCCCTGTGAACCGCACAGGACCCGGAGGCGCGGGTGTGTCAGGAGGCCGTGCCGGACAGCCCGCCGCGCACCGTACGGGCGGCGGTGACGAGGTTCTCCAGCGAGGTGCGGACCTCGGCCCAGCCGCGGGTCTTCAGGCCGCAGTCCGGATTGACCCACAGCCGCTCGGGGGGAATGGCCCCAAGTCCCTTGCGCAGCAGCGCGGTCACCTCGTCGGTGTCCGGGATGCGGGGCGAGTGGATGTCGTAGACGCCGGGCCCGGCCTCGCGCGGGTAGCCGTGTGCGGCCAGTTCGCGGGCGACCTGCATGTGGGAGCGGGCGGCTTCGAGGCTGATGACGTCCGCGTCGAGGTCGTCGATGGCCTGGACGATGTCGCCGAACTCCGCGTAGCACATGTGGGTGTGGATCTGGGTGTCGGGGCGCACCCCGCCGGTGGTCAGCCGGAACGCCTCGGTGGACCAGGCCAGGTAGGCGGCGCGGTCAGCGGCCCGCAGCGGCAGCGTCTCGCGCAGCGCGGGCTCGTCGACCTGGATCACCGAGGTGCCGTTCGCCTCCAGGTCGTTCACCTCGTCGCGCAGTGCCAGCGCCACCTGGCGTGCGGTGTCGCCGAGCGGCTGGTCGTCGCGGACGAAGGACCAGGCGAGCATGGTGACAGGGCCGGTGAGCATGCCCTTGACCGGCCGGTCGGTGACCGACTGGGCGTACGTCGTCCACCGGACCGTCATCGGCTCGGGCCGCGAGATGTCGCCGGCCAGGATCGGCGGCCTGACGTAGCGGGTGCCGTAGGACTGGACCCAGCCGTGCCGGGTGGCGAGGTAGCCGGTGAGCTGCTCGGCGAAGTACTGGACCATGTCGTTGCGTTCCGGCTCGCCGTGCACCAGGACGTCGATCCCGGCCTTCTCCTGGAAGGCCAGTACCTCGCGGATCTCCGTCGCGATCCGCTCCTCGTACGCGGCGGAGTCGATCCGCCCGGCGCGCAGGTCGGCGCGGGCCGTGCGCAACTCGGCGGTCTGCGGGAACGAGCCGATGGTGGTGGTCGGCAGCAGCGGAAGCCCGAGGTGGGAGCGCTGGGCGGCGGCACGGTCGGGGTACGGCGCCGAGCGGTGGACGTCCGCGTCGGTGACGGCGGCGGCGCGGGCGCGTACGGCCGGGTCGTGGGTGAGGGCGGAGTGGGCCCGGGAGGACAGGTCGGCGCGGTTCGCGGCGAGTTCGGCGGCGATGGTGTCGGTGCCCTGCGACAGGCCCCGTGCCAGCGTCACCAGCTCCGCGGTCTTCTGTTTGGCGAAGGCCAGCCAGCGGACGATCTGCGGGTCGATGTCGCGTTCGGCGGCGGCGTCGAGCGGCACGTGCAGGAGGGAGCAGGACGCGGCCACGTCGACCCGGTCGGCGAGGCCGAGCAGGGTGCCGAGGGTGGACAGCGACTTCTCCAGGTCGTTGATCCAGATGTTGCGGCCGTTGACCACTCCGGCCACCAGGCGCTTGCCGGGCAGCCCGCCGACGGCCGCCAGCGCGTCGAGGTTGGCAGCCGCCGCGTCGGTGAAGTCGAGCGCCAGGCCGTCCACCGGCGCCTTGGCCAGGACGGGCAGGGCGTCTCCCAGGCGGTCGAAGTAGGAGGCGACCAGCAGCTTCGGGCGGTCGGTGAGCGCACCCAGATCGCGGTAGGCGCGGGCGGCTGCGTTCAGTTCGGCCGGCGTGCGGTCCTGCACCAGGGCCGGCTCGTCCAGCTGCACCCAGTCGGCGCCCGCGGCCCGCAGGTCACCGAGCACCTCGGCGTAGACGGGCAGCAGCCGGTCGAGCAGGGTCAGCGGCTCGAAGCCGGCGTCGACGCCGGGCGCGGGCTTGGCCAGCAGCAGATAAGTGACCGGGCCGACCAGGACCGGGCGCCCGGTCAGGCCCAGCGCGGCGGCCTCCTTGAACTCGGCGACCTGCCGCGTGGAGTCCGCGGCGAAGACCGTATCGGGCCCCAACTCCGGCACCAGATAGTGGTAGTTGGTGTCGAACCACTTGGTCATCTCCAGCGGCGCCACCTCCTGGTTGCCGCGGGCCATCGCGAAGTAGACGTCAATGGGGCATCCCCTGCTCGAACGAAGCTGAGAGCTTGGGGAAAGGTCGGCGGCCACCGCGCCCCGGTGGCGGGCGGGGATCGCGCCGACCATGACGCTGGTGTCCAGCACGTGGTCGTAGTACGAGAAGTCGCCGGTGGGCACCTCGTCGATGCCGGCGTCGGCCAGCTGCTGCCAGTGGTGGCGGCGCAGCCCGGCCGCCGTGCCGCGCAGCGCGTCGGCGCTGACCTGGCCCTTCCAGTAGCCCTCGATGGCCTTCTTCAGTTCCCGGTGCTGACCCTGGCGGGGGTAGCCGTGCACGGTGGCCCGTGCTGCCGCGGCTGCGGACTTGCTGGTCACGGAACTCTCCTTCGCGAGTGTCTCTCCATGCGACCCCGGTGTGGTCACGGGCGCGAAGGGTGCCGAACCCGGCGGACGGCGCCCAACGCGCCTGTGCCCGCCTGATTACGTACGCCGACCCGCCCACGAGGTCACCGGGATCACCGCGCACGAGGCCGCGCGCGGGCAGTGGCAGGTCTTCGGACTCACGGGCACGTCTGCCTCGGGCAGACACCTACTGGCCGTCGCTTCCCGGCCCCGTTCGGGGCCAGTGCGTATGACGGCGGTCGTTCCCGTTCACCGCTGCGGGGCAGTCCCGGATTCCCACCGGGTTCCCTCTTGCGACGCGCCTGCCTGGCGGACAGGGCGAACCAGCTGCACCGCCCAGCCTATGGGCTCGGCCGGGGATCCGGACAGTGCCGATCAGATGCCGGAACGTGAGGTGGGACACCCGCTGCCCGGCAGCAGTCCGACGAGCAGGCCGGCCAGTGCCGCGGCGGTGCCGGTGGCGACCACCGCGGGCCAGCCGCCCGCCGCCCAGGCCAGCGTCCCGCACAGCGACCCGAGGGCGATCCCCAGGAAACGGAAGGTGAAGTAGAGGGTGTTGAGACGGTTGTGGATGGCCGGTTCGAGGGTGAACAGGGCCGCCTGACAGGCCGCTTGGCTGCCCCAGACACCGACGTCCAGGACGATCACCCCGGCGGTCAGCCACCACAGATCGCCGCCGCCCGGCAGCAGGAGCAGCCAGCCCGCGATGACCAGGCCGAGCAGGGCGGCCAGCGCGCCGCGGCGGCCGATGCGGTCGGCCAGCCGCCCGGCGTACGGGGAGGCGAGCGCGCTGGCCGCGGCCACCAGGCCGAACAGACCGATCCCGGTCGGGCCCAGCCGGAAGTGCTGCTGGAGCAGGAACGTCAGCGTCGTCCAGAAGGCGCCGAACGCGATCCCCACCAGCGCCCCGGAGACCGTGATCAGCCGGACCAGCGGGAGGGTGCGGAAGAGCCGCGGGAGTGAGGCGAGCGTGGCGCGGTAGGGGGCGGTGCCGGTCGCCGGGACGGACGGCAGCGCCCGCCGCAGCACGAGGACGAGCAGCAGGGTGAGCACACAGGAACAGCCGTACACGGCGCGCCACCCGGCGAGTTCGGCGAAGGAACCGGAGTAGGCGCGGGAGGCGAGCACCCCCACCAGCAGCCCGCCCTGCACGGTGCCGATGATGCGCCCGCGGCCCGTGCCCGGCTTGCCGGCCCCGCCGTCCGCCCGGTCGGCCAGGGCCACCGCGAGCGGCGTGACCAGCTGCGGGACCGGCGACAGCAGGCCCACGGCGAAGCTCGCGACGATCAGGCACCACACCGAAGGGGACACCGCGCACACGGCGAGCGCCAGGGCGGAGGCCGTGCCCAGCCAGAGGATCAGCCGCCGCCTGTCGTGACTGTCGCCCGCAGGTACCAGCAGCAAGATGCCCGCCGCGTACCCGAGTTGGGTGGCGGTGGGGACGGCCCCGAGAGTGTCGGGATCCGCGCCCAGGGATGCAGCCACCGCGCCCAGCAGCGGCTGGTTGAGATAGACGTTGGCCGCCGTGACGGCGCTGGTGGCCGCCAGCAGCCAGATCAGCGCCCGGCCCGGCCCGGGGATCCCGGGCGCGGGCAACGCCGCCGTGCCGCCGCCGCGACGGAAGCGGGGCCGGTACCTGACAGGGGGAGGGGAGGAGGAATCGCTCACATGACCCGACGCTAAGCCGCCGCCTCCCGGCATACTTTCGTTGTCCTGCCATCGTCTGTCGAGAATGTGCCATGTACGGAAAGAGCGAGCACCGCGACGACTACCAGCACGTTCCGAGGCCGCTCGCCGCGATGGCACGCGACCTCCCCGACGGCCATCACATCCCGCCGCACCACCACCGGCGCGCCCAGCTGATCTACGGCACCACCGGGGCCATCACCGTCGCCACCGACTACGGCCTGTGGGTGGCACCCGCCACCCGCGGTGTCTGGATCCCGGCCGGCCTGACCCACGCGATGACCTGCGCGGGCGCCGTCGCCATGCGCACCCTCTACCTCCTGCCGCAGGCCGTCGGACAGCTGCCGAAGACCCCCACCGTCGTCGCGGTCTCCCCGCTGCTGCGCGAACTCATCGACGAGGCGACCCGCATCCCCCTCGTGTACGACCGCGACGGCAGGGACGGCAAGGTCATGGAGCTGCTGTTGCTCCAGCTCGTCCCGCACCCGGTCCCCGCGCTGCACCTGCCGGCGCCTGACGACCCCCGGCTCGACGCGCTCTGCGAGGCGATCAGGCGGGATCCGGGCGACCGCTGGACGACCGCGGACGCCGCGGCCGTCGCCCACCTGAGCCCGCGCACCCTGCACCGCAGGTTCACCGCGGCGACGGGGATGAGCCCGGCCCACTGGGTGCAGCAGGCCAGGCTCGTCCGCGCGGTCACCCTGCTCGCCACGGGCACCCCGGTCACGGCCGTCGCCGCCCGCCTCGGCTACGCCACCCCCAGCGCCTTCACCGCGATGTTCCGCCGCGCCCTCGGCACCACCCCCACGGCCTACTTCGCCGACCGCGCGGGCCGGGCAGCCGCCGACGGGCCGGGCGACCGCTGACCGGGCCGGGCGACCGCTGACGGCGGCCTCCGCGAAAATCGTTGGTGCCTTCGTCGGCGGCCGGGCTACGGTGAAGCCGTTCCGCACGGAGGCCGCCATCCGGCCGCCGTGCCAGGCCGTGAACGGACCAGGAGGTGTGACCGATGACTGTGGTGACAACGGGCGCTGCCCGTACCCGGAAGAGCATCAGTTCCGCTTCCGTGGCCTCCGGCTGAGACTTCGACCCTTTCCTTCCCCCGCGTCGCGCGGGGTGCCGGGGCCGCCCTTGTGAAGGGTTTCCCTTGAATTTCCTGTCTGCTTCACCGGACACGCCGGCCCGCACGCTGTCTTCGTACGGCTGGGACGACGGATTCGCGCAGAGTTTCCTCCCCCACGCCGGGCAGGGGTACGTGCCCGGCCGCATCATCCGCGTGGACCGCGGGCGGGTGGACGCCGTCGTGGCCGACGGCGACGGCGTCCGCACCGTCCTCGCCGACACCGCGCTGGTGGCGACCGGCGACCCGATGCGGGTGCCGTGCACCGGCGACTGGGCGCTGATCGACCTGGAGAACGGCCTGAGCGGCGAGCATGTCGACGGTGTCGTACGGGAGTTGCTGCCCCGGCGGACGGCGTTCGTGCGGTCCACCTCGTCGAAGCGCTCCGAGGGCCAGGTGCTGGCCGCGAACGTCGACACCATCGTCATCTGCGTCTCCCTCGCGGACCAGATGGACCTCGGGCGCATCGAGCGGTTCCTGTCGCTCGCGCTGTCCGGATCCGGCGCGCAGGAGACCGGCGGCCACCGGGAACTGTCCTGGGAAGGCGGCGCCCAGCCCTTGGTCGTGCTCACCAAGACGGACCTCGTCGACGATCCGGACGGTGTCGGGCACCTCGTCGCCGACGCCGCGGGCACCGCACCGGGCGTGCAGGTCCTGGCCGTCAGCGCCGAGACGGGCGAGGGGGTCGACGTGCTGGCCGCCGTGCTGTCCGGCGGCACGTCGGTGCTGGTGGGACGGTCGGGCGCGGGCAAGTCCACGCTGGCCAACGCGCTCGCGGGCCGTGCCGTGCAGGACGTCCAGGCGATCCGGGACCGGGACGGCAAGGGCCGGCACACCACCACGACCCGCGACCTGCTGCCGCTGGCGTCGGGCGGCGTGCTGATCGACACACCGGGGCTGCGCGGCGTCGGCATGTGGGACGCGCAGGACGGCATCGGCCGGACCTTCGCGGACGTCGAGGAGCTGGCGCGGGAGTGCCGCTTCCACGACTGCGCGCACGAGGCCGAGCCCGGCTGCGCCGTCCTGGCGGCGGTGGACGACGGGACGCTGCCGCAGCGCCGTCTGGACAGCTACCGCAAGCTGCTGCGCGAGAACCAGCGGATCGTGGCGAAGACCGACGCCAGGCTGCGGGCCGCCATCCGCCGCGACTGGCGGCAGAAGCAGGCGCTGGGCCGCCACATGATGGAGCGGAAACGCGGGACCGGGGGCTGAGCGGACGGTCCGGGTGCGACGTCCGATTTCCGCCGGTCGGCGGGGCGCGGGCGGCGCACACTGGACGCCGTGATGGATGACGCGACGCGGTACCGGGCGGTGTCGAGCCGGGACGCCAGGTTCGACGGCGAGTTCTTCTTCGCGGTGACCACGACCGGGATCTACTGCCGGCCGAGCTGCCCCGCGGTCACCCCGAAACGGGCCAACGTGCGGTTCTACCCGTCGGCCGCCGCCGCGCAGGCCGGGGGCTTCCGGGCCTGCCGGCGCTGCCGCCCCGACGCCGTACCGGGGTCGGCCGCCTGGAACGTCCGCGCCGACCTCGTCGGCCGCGCCGTCCGGCTGATCGGGGACGGCGTGGTCGACCGCGAAGGCGTCGCCGGGCTCGCCAGGCGCCTGGGGTACAGCACCCGGCAGGTGCAGCGGCAGCTGACCGCCGAGCTGGGCGCAGGTCCGGTGGCCCTGGCGCGGGCGCGGCGCGCGCACACCGCGCGGGTGCTGCTCCAGACCACCGCGCTGCCGGTCACCGAGCTGGCCTTCGCCGCCGGCTTCGCCAGCATCCGGCAGTTCAACGCCACCATGCGGGAGATCTACGCCGGGACACCGCGCGAACTGCGGGCCTCCGCCACCGCCTGCGCCGGGCGCGCCACCGGCCCCGCGCCCGGCGGGATCCCGCTGCGGCTCGCCTTCCGCGGCCCGTACGCGGCCACCGAGATCTTCGACTTCCTGGCGGCCGGTGCGGTGGCGGGCGTGGAGGAGATCCGCGGCCCGCGCGGCTGCCGCACCTACCGCCGCACGCTGCGGCTGCCGTACGGGACCGCCGTCGCCGAGGCGGACGAGCGCACCGGCCACCCGCCGCGGCGCCGCCCGCTGACCGGACCGGCGTGCCCGCCGCGCGGCGCCGAAGGCGGCTGGCTGGAGGGCCGGCTGCGGCTGACCGACCCGCGCGATCTGGCCACCGCCGTCCAGCGCCTTCGCCGGCTCTTCGACCTGGACGCCGACCCGTACGCGGTGGCCGAACGGCTGGGCACCGACCCGCTGCTCGGCCCGCTGGTCGCGGCCCGCCCCGGACTGCGCTCGCCGGGCGCCGCCGACCCCGGGGAACTGGCCCTGCGCACGGTTGTCGGCGGCCCGCCGCAGCGCGCCGCCGAGCTGGTCGAGGCGTACGGGAAGCCGCTGGACGCCGCGGACGGCGGGCTCACCCACGTCTTCCCGACCGCCGCGGAGCTGGCGGATGCCGCCGTGCCGGAGCCGGTGCGCGCACTGTGCGCGGCGCTCGCCGACGGCAGGCTCGTACTGGACGCGGGCGCGGACCGGGACGCCGCCGAGCGGGCCCTGCGGCAGCTGCCGGGGGTCGGTGCGCGGGCCGCTGCGTACATCAGGATGCGGGCCCTGGGCGACCCGGACGCGGGCCCGGACGGCGCGGCCGGCGCCTGGCGGCCCTGGCGGGCCTACGCCCTGCACCATCTGTGGGCCGCCGGGCGCCTCACGGCGGCGGAGTGGCCCCCGCGCGGCGGTGTCCGTCCCTGACCGGGAGCGGTCGCTACGCGTCCCCGGAATCAGGGGAGTTGAGGGCGATGGCCCCGGCGGGGCAGAGGCCGACGGCCAGCCGGGCTGCGGCCAGGTGCCCGGGGTCGGGCGCGGGGTGCAGGAGCACCACCAGACCTTCCTCGTCGTCCTGGTCGAAGACCTCGGGAGCCGTCAGGGCGCACATGCCGGCGCCGGCGCAGCGCGCACGGTCGACGCTCAGCCGGGGCGTCGTCACGGCTGCTCCTCGTCCCAGGTGACGGGCAGGGCGGCCACCCCGTAGATGGTGGCGTGTTCGCGCAGCGGCACCTCCTGCGGCGGCACCGCGAGGCGCAGCGTGGGGAAGCGGGCGAAGAGCGCGGGGAAGGCGACGGCCATCTCGACGCGGGCGAGCTGCTGGCCCAGGCACTGGTGGGCGCCGTGTCCGAAGGCCAGGTGCCCGGTGGCCTTGCGGTGGATGTCGAGCCGGTCGGGGTCGGGGAACCTGTGCGGGTCGCGGTTGGCGGCCTGCACGGAAACGGTCACCGTCTCGCCCGCCCTGATGAGCTGACCCGCCACCTCGACGTCCTCCAGCGCCGCCCGCGGAATCGGGTCGGCCACGCTGAGGTAGCGCAGCAGCTCCTCCACGGTCTGCTCGGCGAGCGTGGGGTCGGCGCGCAGGGCGTCCAGTTGGGCGGGGTTGCTGAGCAGGGCGAAGGTGCCGAGGCCGAGCATGTTCGTGGTGGTGTCGAGACCGGCGGCGAGCAGTACCCCGCCCACTCCGACCAGTTCCTCATCCGTGAGAGCTGAGGTGGTGAGATCGCTGAGCAGGTCGTCGGTGGGCGCGGCGCGCTTGGCGGTCACGAGTTCGCTCAGGAACGCTTCGACGGCCGCGTGTGCCTCGCCCCTCGCCTCCATGCCGGCGCTCTGGTCGAAGAGGGTCGCCACCTGGCCCTGGAAGCGGTCCCGGTCGGCGTAGGGCACACCGAGCAGCTCGCAGATCATCAGCGCGGGCACCGGCCGCGCGAACGCCTCCACCAGGTCGGCGGTGGGCCCGGCCTGCTCCATGGCGTCCAGGCACGCGGTGGTGAACTGCGCGACGCGCTCGGCGAGTTGACGCATCCTGCGGACGGTGAACTTTCCGGTGAGCAGCCGCCGGTAGCGGGTGTGCTCGGGGGCGTCGAGGCCGAGGAAGTCGCCGGTCGGGGCCGGCGGCAGCTCGTCCGGCAGGCCCGGCATCGCCATCGGCAGGTGCATGAGTTCGTAGCGCGAGCTGAACCGCGGATCGGACAGGACCGCGCGGGCCGCGGCGTGTCCGGTGGCCAGCCAGCCCAGGTGCCCGTCGGCGTAGCGCAGGCGGCTCAGCGGCTTCTCGCTCAGCGCGGTGAGTGCGGCGGGCGGGTCGAAGGGGCAGCCGGTGTGCCGGTCGGTGGGCAGCGTGGGCGGCTCTTCGACGGTGGTGGCGTCGGTGGGTGTCGGGTCGTACGGCATGGGGTCCTCCAGAGTGCGCTGGGCTTACTGAAGTGGCATGTGGTGAAGGGGAGTTACCGTGTGATGCCGGTCTTGTCGATGCCGGTCTTGACGGTGCGCGGGCTCAGGCGCGGCGGATGATGATGTCGCCGGCCGCGGTCCTGGCGTGCACCTCGACGGTCTCGTCGGAGTCCGCGGGTCCGGCGGCGGAGCCGAGCGCGTTGCGTACCGTGCCGTACTTGGGGTGCAGGTCGAGCCAGGCTGCGGTGCCCTCGTGGATGCCCACCTCGACGTCGCCGACGGCGGTGCGCAGGTCGATCCGGCCGCGGGCGGCGTCGCCGACGCGGATGCGGCCGTTGGAGGTCACCGCGTCGACCCCGGCGTGGGCGACACCGATCTCGATCCGGCCGTTGGCGGCCTTGGCTCCGACGTCGCTGTGCGCGATGCCGACGGAGATGTCGCCGTTGGCCGCGTTGGTCTTCAGGGCGCCGGTGACCTCGCCGATCTCGGTCGCGCCGTTGCCGTTCTTGACGGTCGCCGCGCCGGTGACCGTGCCGACCTCGACCCGGCCCATGCCGGTGACCTCGATGTCCCCGGTCGAGCGGGCCAGACGGATGTCGCCGGTAGCGGTCCTGAGGTCGGCGCCGGCCGCCTCGTCGACCTGGAGGTCGCCGAGCCCGGTCTTGAGCGTGACGTCCCCGACGCGGCCTTCGCAGTGGAAGTTGCCCATGCCCGTGGTGCCCCGGACATCGGATCCGGCGGGCAGTTCGATGCTCACCTCGATGGCGCCCGGCTTGCCGAACAGGGACCGCCTCTTGGGTGTCTTGACCACGAGGCGACCGCCGGAGCAGCTGACCTGGGTCTCCTGTACGGCGCGTACGTCCTTGTCGTCGGAGCCGTTGCACGGCAGCACCTCGACGACCGTGTCGGTGCGCTTGCCCGCGGTGATACGGGCGGTGCCGCAGTCCAACTCCAGGGTGACGGCGATCGGTTCGGGGGTCTCGTAAGAAGGCATGGCTGTTCCGTCCTCTTGGCTCGGGTGGTTGATCCCGCTGGTGAGGCGGGTGCGGAGGGACGTCGGCGGGATCGGCGATCCGCCGGTGAAAGAGGGGTGGGGTCAGCGGACCCAGCCGGTGAAGCCCCGGCCGCCCGATTCCTTGCCGCGGCCCTGCGGGTTCGCGCGCTGCCCGCCGTCGAGGGTGGTGGACACGGCCCGCACCAGCCAGGCGTTGACCGACAGGCCGTCCGCCGCCGCGGCGTCCTCGGCGCGGGCCTTGAGGTGGGCGGGGAGGCGGAAGTTGATCCGCGCCATGGTGCCGTCGTCGGTGTCGGCGGACGGCGGCAGTGCGGTCGCGGCGGGTTCGTCGGCCGGCTCCCGTTCCTCCCGGAACGGTTCGGGGGCGGGCGGTGCCGTCACCACGAACTCCGGGTCGAGTCCGCGCAGCCGCACGTCGACCGAGCCGGGCGCCAGCTCCCGCGTGACCTCGACCATGGCGGCGGACAGCGCGTTGAGCAGGGTCAGCCGGGTGGCGGATTCCAGGGGGGCGGTGAGCCGCTCGGCGAGGGCGCGGGCGTCGTCGCCGCCGGCGTCCGCGGCGACGGCCAGCTCCTGCCGGAGGTTGTCGACGTAGGGCGTGAGGTCCATGGTGCCATCATGGCGCATCGATGGCGCCATGGCTAGCCGCAGCGGCGCCTTTTTGGTGCATACGCTGCTGACCTGGGGTTTCTTCGGTGGATTGGTGTGCCGTGGTGCCGCGTTGACGGTGCGATGGCTTGTGTCGGCGCCATTGCGATGCCGCGGTGGCGCCATCCGCGCGACGGGCCGGTGTCATCGAGGCCGAACGGCGACCCGAGCCCGTCATCGCACGTGAACGGCGCCCGCCACCGGGATCACGCCCACCCCGCGATGACCACACCCGCCCAGGCTCCCGCCACCAGCAGGCAGGCCAGAAGTTCGATCAGCACGCTCAGGCCGACGGCGCGCAGGGCCGTGCGGGTGGCGGCCCAGGCGTCGCCGTGGCTGCCCAGCCGGACCCGCTCCAGCAGGTAGTGCGCGCCGATCGCGAACAGCGGGGCGCCGATGAGGGGGATCAGGAAGAAGCCGACGATCCCGGCGGCGCCCGCGGCGAACAGCGTCCGGTACGGCGTGCCCGCCGCCCGCAGGTTGCGGGTGGGCAGCAGCCACTTCAGGGCCTGGTTGAGCAGCAGCACGGCGGTCGCGGCGATCAGCACCGTCCAGGCGGCCGACGACTGCTCGGTCATCGCCCACCACAGCACACCGGCCCACACGATCGGCGGCCCGGGGACGCCGGGAATCAGCACCCCGAACAGCCCGAGCAGAAGGACAAGACCGACCGCGACCAGCTGCCACGCGCTCATGCGCCGGCCTCACTCCGTCCGCCGGCCACCGGGCACGTCCGGCGCAGCGCCTTCCCGGTCACGCCCGGCACACCGCACGCTCTCATGGCCCAAGCCTGCCGGACACGGCCCGCCCGCGCTTCCCGGACGGCCGCCCCCGCCACGGCGGGTGCGGCACCCTCAGCGGGACAGCCACCCCCGCTCGTACGCCTGCCAGCCCAGCTGCATCCGGGTGGTCACACCGGCCAGTTCCATCAGGTTCCGCACCCGCCGCTGGACGGTGCGCAGGCCGAGGCCGAGCTGTTTGGCGGCGCTCGCGTCCGTCAGCCCGGCCAGCAGCAGGGACAGCACTTCGAGGTCGGCGCCGTCCGGGTGGCCCGGATGCTCCTCGTGGGAGGCGCGGTCGGCGGTGAGCCGCAGCGGCACGGCCTGCCGCCAGACCGCCTCGAACAGGCCCAGCAGGCATTCCAGCAGCCCGCTGCCGTGCACCACCAGCGCAGCCGGTTCGGCCGACGCGGCGGCGCGCGGGGTGAGCGGCACCATCGCCAGCGCACGGTCGGCGATGACCAGCTTGGTGGGCACCTCGTCCACCACCCGTACCCGCTCCTCGCGCCGCAGCGCGGCGGTCAGGCCCACGAGGCCGTCCGGCGCGGACAGCACACCCCGTTCGATGACCACGCGGTAGTCGACGCCCCGCTCGGCGGCCCGTTCCTCGGCGTCGTTCTGCACGCCGGTGACCGCCGTCGGCGTGCTGGTGACCAGCGCGCAGACCTCTTCCGCCGCGCCGAGCTGGAGCTGGAGGAAGCGGTGCGCCACCGCACCCGCACCGGTGACCACCTCCACCAGGTCGTGCACGGCAGGTTCGGCGGCCTGGCCCCTGAACTCCTCGGCGAGCACCGCGGCGGCCAGCTCGGCCCGGTCGAGTTCGTGCCGCTGCTGGGTGAGCAGGGCGCCCAGTGCCACGGCGGGCGGCGCGGCCACCCAGCGTCCCGGGCGGGTGGACGACGGGGCGGCGAGGCCCTGCCTCTCCAGGTGGCGCAGGGTGCGGACGGTGTCGTCCTCGGTGAGCGCCAACCGGGCCGCCAGGTAGGGGACTTCGGCGGCGCCCAGGCCGACCAGCGCCCGGTAGACGGTCTCCTGGGCCTCGTCGAGACCTATCGCACTGAGCATCCGATGCCGCCCTCTCCTCATCTGCCGTACCGCTGCCGCGCGTTGACCTGGCCGCCGCTCCGGGCCCGTGGGCTGGCGGGAAGGAGCCACGGCGCAATCCCGCCGCTGACATCATCCCCGCGGCTCCCCGCGCTCTGCCAGGGTGTCGGCACCGCAGCAGCAGTCGGCACCAGTTGGGGATGGGGATGGCAATGCGTTCTGGCTCGTCGAACGGCTCGTTCCGGTGGCGAAGACGGCAGGGGGACGACACCGACGCACGGAACGGCCCCGGCACCCGCACACGACGGCGCGGCCGGGCCGCCACCCGTACCGGCCTCGGGGCGGCCGTCGCCTTCGCCCTGGCCACCGCCCTGGCCGTGCCGTCCCAGGCACAGCCAGCGGCCGGTACACACCCGTCACGGACGGCGGACGCACGGCCGGTCACCGGCAGCCGGGCACCCGTCGGCAAGGGCGCTACCGCCGCCACCGTCACGCTGGTCACCGGTGACCGGGTCCAGCTGCGCACCGACGCCAAGGGCCGCAGCAGCGCCTTCGTGCTGCCCCGCGCGGACGGCAGCCGTCCGTCCGTGCAGACCCGCCAGTCGGGCAAGGACCTGTACGTCTACCCGGACACCGCCGCCGGGGCGCTGGCCCGCGGGCGGGTGGACGAGGAGCTGTTCAACGTCAGCGGCCTCGTCCGGCAGGGCTACGACGACGCGCACCGTACCGCGCTGCCGCTGATCGCGACGTACGGCGGCGCGGTCGACGTGACCCGCGCGGTGCCCGGCCTGCCACGCGGCGCGAAGCGCGGCAGCGTGCTCGGCGTCATCGGCGGAGTCGCGCTGTCCGCCGACAAGAAGCGGGCCGGCGACTTCTGGCAGGACCTCGGCGCCGACCGGGCACGCGCCACGGGCGGCCTGCGCAAACTCTGGCTCGACCGGAAGGTGCACACCACGCTCGACCGGTCGACGAAGCAGGTCAACGCACCCCGGGCATGGGCCGCCGGGCTCGACGGCAAGGGCACCGCCGTCGCGGTCCTCGACACCGGCGTCGACGCGGAACACCCCGACCTCAAGGGCCGGATCACCGGCAGCAAGAACTTCACCGACGACGCGAGCACCGACGACGTGCAGGGACACGGCACGCACACCGCGTCGACGGTCGGCGGCAGCGGCGCGGCGAGCGGCGGCAGGAAGAAGGGCGTCGCGCCCGGCACCGGGCTGCTGATCGGCAAGGTGCTCGACGACACCGGCTCCGGGTCCACCTCGTGGATCATCTCCGGCATGCAGTGGGCGGTGGACCAGCACGCCGACGTCGTGTCGATGAGCCTGGGCTCGCCCGAAGCCACCGACTGCACCGACCCGATGGGGCAGGCGGCGCAGGAGTTCGCCAAGAACACCAAGACCCTGTTCGTGGTCGCGGCGGGCAACGCGGGCCCCGCCGAACCGTCGGTGTCATCGCCCGGTTGCGCACCCGGCGTGCTGACCGTCGGGGCCGTCGACCGCGACGAGAGCACCGCGCCGTTCTCCAGCCGGGGCCCGGTGCTCACCACCCACACCCTCAAGCCGGAGATCGCCGCGCCCGGCGTCGGCATCTCGGCGGCCTCCGCCGGTGGCCGCGGCGCCCTTGCCTACCGCGCCATGTCCGGCACGTCGATGGCCACCCCGCACGTGGCGGGCGCCGCGGCCGTGGTGCGCCAGGCACACCCCGACTGGACGGCCCAGCAGGTCAAGTCGGCCCTGGTGTCCTCCGCGCAGAACGGCGCCGGCACCCGTGAGGCGAAGGCGTTCGGCGGCGCCGACGAGATCGGCGCGGGACGGCTCGACGTGGCCGCCGCCGCGACGCAGCCGGTGCTGGCCGCCCCCGCCGTCCAGGGCGGCGACTTCAGCTGGCCGCAGGACCCGTCCGACCGCACGTCCGTCGACGTCCCGTACACCAACACCACGGACAAGGACGTGCAGTTGAAGCTCACGGTCGGCGAGGTGCAGGGGAACGACGGCAGCACCGTCACCTCCACCCCCGCCAGGCTCGGCGCCTCCCGCGTCACCGTGCCCGCCGGAAAGACCGTCACCGTGCCGCTGAAGCTCGACCCGTCCGCGCACCTGACGAAGGGCCAGTACGGCGACCTCAGCGGCCGGGTGCTGGCCACCGCCGCGCACGGAGTGCGGGTGACGGTGCCGTTCACCCTGTACGTCCAGCCGGAGACCGTCACCCTCCGGATCAAGATGACCGACCGGGCGGGCGCACCCGCGGCCGGTGCCTCCTCGCTCGACGTGGTGTCCACCGACACCGCGACCGGCGAGCGGCGGGTCAACGACGGCGCGGCCGAACAGCGCTTCCAGCTCCGGCCCGGCGCCTACCTCATCAGCGGCTTCGTCGAGACCGGCGACGCGTCCCTCAGCTACCTCGCGCACCCCGAGTTCCACCTGACCAAGGACACCACCCTGGTCCTCGACGCCCGGCAGGCCCACCGGCTGACGGTCCGCACCGACCGCGCCGGCGAGGCACGCAGGACCGTCCTGTCCTACGGCCGCTGGTGGGACGACACCTGGGTGACGGCAGGCACCGCGAGCACCACCAAGGCGGGACAGGAGGTCTACGCGGCGGTCAACGGCCGTGCCCGCAAGGGCGGTTACCAATTCAGCAGCAACTGGCGCACCTACGGGACGGACGCCGCGAAGGGCACCGGCCACGGCCCGGCCGCCGGGCAGCCGTACGTCTACAACCTGACCTTCCCCGAGGACGGGCCGGTCGGCTCCGCCCGCACCTACCGGGTGCGCGACAAGGGCCTGGCCGCCGTACGGACCGACTACCACGCCCTGGGCGAACCGGCCGACTACCAGGACCTGTTGGCGATCCGCCCCGCCTGGAGCCCGCAGGAGCAGGTGAACGTCGGCCTCTTCGATCCGGTCCATGTGCCGGGCACCCGCACCGAGTTCTACACGCCGGGCACGTCCTGGCAGCACTCGGTCCTCACGTCCATGCCGTTCGGTGCCCTGCTCACCGACCGCGACCGCAGCTACCGCGCGGGCGAGCAGCGCACCGACGAGTGGTTCGGCGGGGTGCTGCGGCCCACCGCACCGCTGAACGAGGACGGGTCGTTGCAGCTCGCCGCCGAACGCCAGGGCAACCTCATGGGCTTCGGCCCCGGATTCTGGAACGACGGCTCGGGCGACCACTGGTCGCCCGGCGCCTCCTTCGGCGACATCGGCAACCTGGAACTGCGCCGCGACGGCACGGTGGTCGGCACCAGCTCGTTCCCGAACGGCGTGTTCGAGGTACCGGCGGAGGAAGCGACGTACACCCTGCGGCGCGACACCCAGAAGATCCCCACATCGGACCGCAACTGGCTGCGCTCCCAGGAGACTTCCACCACCTGGACGTTCCGCTCCCACCTGGAGGAGGACGTGGAGTCCCGGGGCCTGCCGCTCCTGTTCCCCGACTACGGTGTCCCGGAGGACGGCAACAACACCCTGCCCGCCGCGGACGGCCAGCGGATCACCCTCTCCGCCGACGGCCACGCCGGATACACCCCGGGCGACCTCACCAAGGCCGCGCTGTCCTACTCCTACGACGGCGGAAAGACCTGGACCGCCGCCCCGACCGCACAGCACGACGGCACGTGGACGGCCACCGTCGACCACGCAGGCGCGACGGGCAAACAGGTCACGCTCAAGGCCGAACTGACCGATTCCCACGGCAACGCGGTCAGCCAGACCGTGGTCCGCGCCTATGACGTGCGCTGACCTGTGAACTCCGCCGGGGGGGCCCCCCGGGGGGGGGGGGCCCCCCCGCGGCCCCCCCCCCCCCCCCCCCGCCGGGGCGCCCCCGCGGGCCGCAAACGGCCCAGTAACAACAGGGTGGAAGACCGTGGGCCCCGGGCA
>NZ_JBITJM010000041.1:0-30050 GCF_044460025.1 Streptomyces sp. NPDC050161
AGCTACCTCGCCGGCCTACACCTGCGCGCCTCGATGATCTGGATCAAAGACCTCACCCGGACCACCCATTGATCACGACCCAATACGCGCCCTAGTTGGTGCGGGCCAGGCGTGCGATGTGGGCGCGGTAGGCGGAGATCTCGTCCTGGGTGAGCGCCAGGCGGCCGGGGCCCGGCTGATGAGCGGGCAGCTCGGTCGCCTGGGCCATGGCGCGGTAGAGCGGGCCGGGGAGGTTCAGCAGCAGCTGGCCCTGCTCGGCCGTCTCGATCACCATCCATGAGTCCGCGGTGTCGTCGTCGACATCGGCGGCCCCGATGGTGCTGACAGCGGTCACGGTCAAAACCGGTGGGATGTCGCTCATGCCCACCTGCCTACCAGCACTCGCCCGCTTCGGCGAGTCGTGGCCGCCCGGCGTCCGTGGCGACGCCGACGACACGACCTACTGGGCCGAGTCGTCCGTACCGCCCGCCCTCCGACAGCGCGCAGGCACCAGGCGTGCGGCCCGGCGTGGCAGGTGTGGGGAGAGCCGCGGCAGCAGGAGCAGGACGAGGCCGGCCGCGCTCAGGAGTGCCAGGCACGAGACGATCCAGAAGCTCGTGTTGTGCACCGAGTACGCGACGGCGCCGAAGGCGATCAGACCGGACCAGAAGTACATGATCAGGACCGACCTGCGGTGGGAGTGGCCGATGCCGAGGAGGCGGTGGTGGAGGTGGCCGCGGTCGGCGGCGAACGGTGAGCGGCCGTGCCACGTGCGGCGGACGAAGGCCAGGACGAGGTCGGCCAGCGGGAGGGCGATCACCGTCAGCGGCAGCAGCAGCGGGATGTAGACCGGCACCATCGCGTGCACCGCCGCCCGCTCGGTGCCGAACAGCTTCAGCGCGTCCGGGTCCACCCGGCCGGTGGCGGTGATGGCGCAGCCCGCCATCACCAGGCCGATGAGCATGGATCCGGAGTCGCCCATGAAGATCCGGGCCGGGTGCAGGTTGTGCGGGAGGAACCCCAGGCACATGCCCATCAGGACCGCGGAGAACAGCGTCGCGGGGGCGGCGGCCTCGATCCCGTGCCCGTACCAGAGGCGGTAGGCGTACAGGAAGAACGCGGTGGCGGCGATGCAGACCATGCCGGCGGCCAGCCCGTCGAGACCGTCGACGAAATTGACGGCGTTGAGGGTGATGACGATGAGGGCGACGGTCAGCAGTGTGCCCACCGTGTCGTTGAGGATGACCGTGCCGATGCCGGGGACGGGCAGCCACATGATCCGCAGGCCCTGCTGCACCATCACTCCCGCGGCGATCAGCTGCCCGCCGAGCTTGATGACCGCGTCGATCTCGAACTTGTCGTCGAGCACCCCGACCAGCCAGATCAGCACGGCGCCCGACAGCAGCGCCTGCGGCTCCTTCACCTCGAAGACGCCCTGGAGATGGGGCAGTCGGGAGGCCATGACGAGGCCGGCGCACAGGCCGCCGAACATCGCGATGCCGCCGAGGCGCGGCGTGGGCTCGTGGTGCACGTCGCGCGCCCGTACCGCCGGCATCGCACCGGCCGCGATCGCGAACTTCCGGGACGGCCCGGTCAGGAGGTGGGTGACCGCGGCCGTGACGCACAACGTCAACAGGTACTCACGCACGGGCTGCCTCAAGGATGTCGCGGGCGGTCACGGCTTCCCCCACCCTATGCAGGCGGCCTTCGCCGGTGGGGTGTTGGGTACGGGGCGAACCGCGCCCCGCCCGCTCCGGCCGCCCCCGTACCGGGGAGAATCCCCGTCATGGACCAGGACTTCGGGAACTACCAGAACGAGATCTACCTGGACGGGCTGCGCGGCGTCACACCACGCTTCCCGATGACCGCGGCGGACTGGGCGGCCAAGGCCGAGGCCGCGCTGCCGTCGTCGGTGTGGTCGTACGTCGCGGGCGGCGCGGGCGACGAGCGCACCCAGCGCGCCAACGTGTCGGCCTTCCACCGCTGGGGGCTGATCCCGCGGATGTTCGTCGGCGCCGCCGAACGCGACCTGAGCGTCGACCTGTTCGGGATGACGCTGCCTTCGCCGCTGTTCATGGCGCCCATCGGGGTCCTCGGCATCTGCGCCCAGGACGGTCACGGAGACCTCGCCACGGCACGGGCAGCCGCCCGCACCGGCGTCCCCATGGTCGCCTCGACGCTGTCGGCCGACCCGATGGAGGACGTCGCCGCGCAGTACGGCGACACCCCGGGCTTCTTCCAGCTCTACACGCCCAGCGACCGCGAACTGGCCGAGAGCCTGGTGCGCCGCGCGGAGCTGGCCGGCTTCAAGGGCATCGTCGTCACGCTCGACACCTGGGTCAGCGGCTGGCGCCCCCGCGATCTGTCCACCGCCAACTTCCCCATGCTGCGCGGCCATTGCCTGACCAACTACACCAGCGACCCGGTCTTCCGCGCCGGGCTGCCCCACGCCGCGGAAGAGGACCCGCAGGCCGCGGCCCTCCGCTGGACACAGCTCTTCGGCAACCCCCTGACCTGGGACGACCTGCCCTGGCTGCGGTCCCTCACCTCGCTGCCGCTGATCGTGAAGGGCCTGTGCCACCCCGAGGACGTACGCCGCGCCAAGGACGGTGGCGTGGACGGCATCTACTGCTCCAATCACGGCGGCCGGCAGGCCAACGGCGGTCTGCCCGCACTCGACGCGCTGCCCGGCGTGGTGGAGGCCGCCGACGGACTGCCCGTCCTCTTCGACTCCGGTGTCCGCACCGGCGCCGACCTCATCAAGGCCCTCGCCATCGGGGCCACCGCCGTCGGCGTCGGCCGTCCCTACGCCCACGGCCTGGCCATGGGCGGCACCGACGGCATCGTGCACGTGCTGCGCTCGCTGCTCGCCGAAGCCGACCTGATCATGGCCGTCGACGGTTACCCCACGCTCGCCGACCTGACTCCTTCGGCGCTCCGGCAGGTCGCGGGAGGGTGAGCCGCCCTGGCCCGCCGTTTCCTCAAGCGGCGGGCCCGCCGTCCGTCAGACCCGCGAGGCCGGCGGCGTCGGAGAGAAGGTCGACGAGCATGGTGAAGGTGAGGCGGCCGGTGAAGGTGTTGCGCTGACTCGGGTGGTAGCAGCCCAGGACCTGCAGTTCCGGCCGCGCTCCGGTGGCCGGCAGGGTCAGCCGGGTGCCGTGGCCGAAAGCCGGCCGCGGGCGGGGGAGCTGCCACCCCGCGTCGCCGAGCACGGGCAGCAGCGCCTGCCAGCCGAATGCCCCCAGGACCACCACCGCGCGCAGACCGGGTCCGAGCAGCGCGAGTTCCGCCGACAGCCACGGCCGGCATCTGTCGCGCTCGGCCGGGGTGGGCTTGTTCTGCGGCGGGGCGCAGTGGACCGGCGCGGTGATCCGTACGCCGTGGAGTTCCAGTCCGTCGCCGCGGTGGGTGGCCGTCGGCCGGGAGGCGAGGCCGACGGCGTGCAGGGCGGCGAACAGGAAGTCACCCGAGGCGTCCCCGGTGAACATCCGGCCGGTCCGGTTGCCGCCGTGCGCGGCGGGCGCAAGACCGACGACGGCCAGCGCCGCGTCCGGCGGCCCGAACCCCGGCACCGGCCTCGCCCAGTACTCCCAGTCGCGGAACGCCGCGCGCCGGGTCGCGGCGACCTCTTCCCGCCAGGCCACCAGCCGCGGGCAGGCCCGGCAGTCGGCCACACGGGCGTCGAGTTCCGCCAGCCCGCCGCTGTGCGCGGCGTGGAAGGCGGGGAAAGCACTGTCCGCACGGTCCGGCGGCGGGCCCGCCGGCCGCGTTCCGCTCGTGTTCATGACTCCACGCTAAGGCCGTGCCGGAGGGAGAGAACGCGTCCGGCGGGCCCGCCCCGCTCCCGTCACAGCTGCGTGGCGCCGGAGCCGACGGGAGCGGGGGACGGCCTCATCAGGGGATCCGCAGCTCCGTGCCGATGGTGAGCACGTCAGGGTCGGATCCGATGGCGCGCTGGTTGTAGCGGTGCAGTTCGGGCCAGCCGCCGCGGACGCCGTAGTGCAGGGCGATGGCCGAGAGCGTCTCGCCGGCCCGCACGGTGTGGCTCTGCGCGATCTTGTGCATGCGGACCGGGGGGCCCGCGTCCTGCGGCGGCGACGGGTGCGTGCCGGCATCCGACGAGCCGATGCCCTTGGCGCAGACCGGCCAGGCCCCCCACCCCTGTTTCGCGCGCACCCTTTCCGCGACCCTGATCTGTTGGCTCCGGGTGGCGAGGTCGGCCCGTGGCGCGTAGCGGCGTCCGCCGAACTCCTCCCAGGTCGACTGCTGGAACTGGAGTCCGCCGTAGAAGCCGTTGGAGGTGTTGGTGTCCCACTTGCCGCTGCTCTCGCACTCCGCGATGCAGGACCAGGGATCCTCGCCCGGCGCGCACCGGTGGTGGCCGAAGTGCGCGGATCCGGGGGTGCCGCGCGCCGCGGTGCCGGTGGCGGGTTCGCCGGGCTTGGCGGCCCGTGCGTGCGCCGGGGTGCCGGCGTGTGCCGTGCCGGGCGAGGCGGCCACGAGGGCGACGAGAGCGACCAGGGACTGTCGGATTACCTGATGTGCTGTCATCGCCGCACGCTAGGCAGCTGCCGGTGCCGTCGTGGCGGAGCCGCGCGGATCCCGGCGCAAGGCCACCCGAACGGCGGGCGCGCCCGAGCCCGCGGTGTGCCAGGGGCCGGGTGCCAGGAAAAAGCGAGGACCTGACGGCCCGGCGCACGTAGGGTCAGGGGGTTTTGTGATCACCCACATCCCGTGCCGCCGACGCCGTGACGCGGGCACGAGGAGCCTTCGATGAACCGTCAGGACCCGTTGCACGCCGCGCGGATGACCGCCTACGCGTCCGTGGGCACCCGCCTTTCCCTGCTGAGCGACCGCAGGATCGGCGCGGCGGTCGCGGGCGCGGCGCCGCTCGGGACGGGCATCGGCGGCCGGTCGGCGGAGCTGGACGTCGGAGGGACGCGGGTGTTCGTCAAGCGGATCCCGCTGGCGGACGTCGAGTTGCGGCCGGAGCACGTGCGGTCGACGGCGAATCTCTTCGGGTTGCCGATGCACTACCAGTACGGCGTGGGCTCGGCCGGGTTCGGCGCCTGGCGTGAGCTGGCCGTGCACATCATGACCACCCATTGGGTGCTCGCGGACAGGTACGAGGGCTTTCCGCTGATGTACCACTGGCGGGTGCTGCCCGATTCGCCTCCCGCTCACTTCGCCGATGAATTCGGGGGTATCGAGGGTGCGGTGGCGCACTGGGAGGGTTCCCCGGCCGTTCGCGGGCGCCTGGAGGCCGTCGCCCGCTCCACGTCGAGCCTGGTGCTCTTCCTGGAGTACCTGCCGCAGACCCTCGCCGGGCTGCTGGACGGCCACCGGGCCGAGGGCGGGCCGGACGGCGGCGACGGCTCGCCCTACGTGTGGGTGGAGGAGGCCCTGGCGCGTGGGACCGCCTTCCTGCGTTCCCAGGGGCTCGTCCACTTCGACGCGCACTTCGGCAACATCCTCACCGACGGCAGCCGGCTGTACTTCGCCGACTTCGGGCTCGCCCTCGCCTCCGGCTTCGAACTCGCCCCGGACGAGGCCGGGTTCCTCGCCGGGCACCTCGGGTACGACCGATGGCACACCGCGAGCTTTCTGCTCCACCACCTGCTCCGCTCGCTGCCCGGCGGGGAGCGCGGGACGGCGGCGCGCGAGGCGTTTCTGCGGGCGTGGACGGAGGGGCGGCGGCCGGACGGGGTGCCGCCCCGGATCGCCGCGCTCATCGACCGGCACGCCCGTTCCACCGTCGTCATCGACGGCTTCCACCGCCGCCTGCTCGACGAGAGCAAGCGGACGCCGTTCCCCGGGGCGCTGCTCGGACCGTGACGTCACCTCAACTCCCGTACGTATCCGGCCCGCCGCCCGGTGGGGAAGGGGCGGCGGGCCGGTGAGGGGAGGGGCAGGCGGGCCGGGTGTTACGCGGGTGCTGCTCCGCGGCGGTGGCGGCGGATGAGGTAGGCGCCGCCGCCGAGGAGGAGGCCGCCGCCTGCCGCGGTGGTTGCCGCGACGGTCGAGGAGCCGGTGGAGGTGTGCTCCGGTGTGGCCGCGGCGGACGCCGTGCGCGGGGAGAAGCCGCCGAGCTTGCCGGAGCGCTGGTAGTCCGAGCCGGCCAGCTTGTCCGCGTACCGGGTGTGGACGAGCTTCCGGTACGCCTGGGTGGATATTCCGTCGCTGCCGACCGACTGCCTGGCGCTGTCGTTGAGCGGCAGCACCCGGTTGCCCGACAGCTTGTACCACGCGGCGATCTGCGGTTCGGTGAAGACCGCCGCGCCCTTGGCCCGGTGGGTGTACGTCAGCTCGTCGGCGCCCGAAAGGACGTTGGCGACGGCCCACTTGTGGGTGTGCGCGTCGCGTACGGTCCACACCGTCGCCCGCGCGCCGGACGCCGAGCGGGCCTCGGCGGCCAGGTAGGCGAAGCGGGCGACCGGCGCCGATGCCGTGTCGCCGCGGACGAAGCCGGGGTCCAGGGAGTAGACGGGCACCGCGGAGCCGACCAGTTCCGGCGCCTGCGCCGCGGCGTCCTGCCGGGTCACCTTCGCGTCGGCCACGGTGCCGTGCTGCGACGCCTTGTGCTTGCGCAGGTGGACGAAGAAGGCGGCCAGTCTGTCCGTGGTGTCCTGGCTGCCCAGCGTCCGCCCGGCCGCCGCGCGGTCGCCGCCGGTCACCGAACCGGCCAGGGGGGCAGGGGAGTTACCGGCGGCCGATGCGGTGGCGGGGGTCAGCAGGACGAGGGCGCCGAGGCCCGCGGCGAGCGCCGCGACGACGGGACGGCCGTGGCGGGAGGGGGAGTTGTCGGTCATCACACTCACTTCTCTCCGTACAGGGACTCGGCCCAGTTGAACTGGTTGTTGCTGACGTAGGTGGAGTAGTCCATCTCGCCGTAGCGCGGGTTGGACGGCCAGGGGTCGGCGTACTGCATCGTCCGGGTGGCGGAGTCGTAGCCGTACAGGACGTGCGCGTGGCCGCCGCCCGCGGTCCAGTAGATGCCGACCTCGACGGGGGAGTTGGCGTCGACGGACGAGGCGACGCTGGAGAAGGGGAGGACGCCGGTGACGTTGCCCGGGTTCATACCGAGCCCGGACCAGGCTTGCTGTACGTCGGTGAGCTGTCCCGGCTGGTTGGGGCAGGGGTAGTTGCCGCCCTGGCCGAATGCGAGGTTGCAGAACGTGTTCTGGTCGGTGCCCTGCCCGTAGCCGAGGTGCTGGGCTATGGACAGGCCCGTCGCGGCCCAGCACCACTGGTCCTGCACCTGGGTCAGCTCGTTGAAGTCGATCCGGGAGCCGGAGCCGCCCGCCGGCCCGGCGGGTGCGGGCGCCGCCGATGCCGTGCCCGCCAGCGGCAGGACCAGGCAGGCGGCTGCCGCGAGACCGGCGAGCGCCTTGGGCCGTGACCGCCGCGGCGGGGTCGGGGACGCCGGCGCGGCTCCCGGAGGCGTCCTGCGATTCCGCAGAATCATGGTGTCTCCTTCGCACCCGGCGGATGACGCCGGGCCAAGACGTGAGGGGGGAGGCCGTCGAGGTCGTGTCGCGGGGCCGCGCCGCACCTCCCGGTGCGGGCGGGAACTCGTCGGCCGGCTGGACGAACGAGGCAACGGTGGAGCCGCCGCGGCACGGCCGGGAACCCCCTCGCCCGCGGAGCAAGGGGTTATCCGGTATCCCCCTCATGGGCGGGGGACGGCCGGAAGGGCTGGTGGCGGCCGGTGCCGAAGGGGCGTCCCGGCCCGGTTCACCGCAGCGGGGCGCTTCCCGGGTCGCCGGTGTGCCGGTGCAGCCTGACGAGTTCGGCGCGTGAGCGGATGCCGAGCTTGCGGTAGACGCGGGTCAGCGTCGACTCGATCGTCTTCGCCGACAGGAACAGCCGGGCGGCGATCTCACGGTTGGTGGCGCCGTCGCCCGCCAGCTGCGCCACCCGGTGCTCGGACGGTGTCAGTGCCCGCCACTGCGGCGCCGGTGCCGCGTCGCCGCCCGTCGCGTCCTCGACGTGCGTGAACCGGTGCATCTCGGCACGTGCCCCGTAGAGCCAGGGGAGTGCCCCGGCCTGCTCGAACACGGCCGCCGCGTCCTGCCAGCAGGTCAGCGCCGCGGTGACGTGCCGCCGGCGCCGCTCCACGGTGCCGAGCGCCAGCAGATCGCGGCCGTGCTCCAGCGGCAGCCCCAGGCCGTGGTGGTGCTCGGCCGCCTCCCGCAGGCCCGACACCGCGCCGGCCAGGTCGCCGGACGCGGCGCGCACCAGCGCTTCGGCCCGCAGCAGCGACATGGCGGCGCCCGTCCTGCCCAGGCGGAGCGTGGTGTCGCGCACCTCGTCGACGACCGCGGCGGCCCGGTCGTGCTCGCCCGCGGCGATGAGCGCCTCGGCGAGGTCGGAAGGCCAGGGCACCGGGACGGGGTCGACGATGCCGCGGCGGCGGGCGATGGTCCGCGCCCTGCTCAGGCAGTCCACGGCCGCCGACGCGTCGCCCGCGCGCGTCAGGACCTGCCCCAACAGGCAGAGGGCCAGCGGCAGATAGATGAGGTCCCGCTCGGCGTCCGCCACCCGGACGCTCTCGTGCGCGAGCGCGGCGGCCCGGTTCAGATCACCGCCCGCGGCTTCGGCGACGGCCGCCGAATAACAGGCCTGCCCGAGGTGCGCGCCCAGCTCGCGGGCCCGCCGCAGTGCCTCGCGCGCGGCGGCCAGCGCCCGCCCGCAGCGGCCTGCCCGTACCTCCACATCGATGGCGGCGCACAGCAGGAAGATCATGTCCTCGGCGTTGTCGGACGTCTTCGCGCGGTGCAGCAGCGCGTCCAGTTCGTCGGCCGCTGCCACGAGCCGGTCGGCGAAGAAGTCCAGCCTCGCCTTGATCGCCCGGGGGCCGTTGTGGCTCCCGACCGGACCGCTGTCCTGCGGCAGGGCCAGGGCGCGGACCAGCGGTTCGGTGGCGTCGGTGCGGCCCAGCAGCGTCCCGACGAACGCCTGGAGCGACAGGGCGAGCACCTCGGTCCAGCGGTCGCCGCCGCGCCGCGCCCAGATCGCGGCCCGGTCGGCCTCCGCCCAGGTGACGGCCGCGTCGCCGTCGGCGATGTGGGCCTTGCAGGCGCGCAGGTAGTGCAGGCGGGCCCGGTCGTAGGGTGCGCCGCCGGCGTGCGCGAAGGCTTCCGCGAAGACCTCGTCCAGGCCGGACAGCGCCTGATCGGCCGCGGTGATGACGAGGATGCGGGCGCGTACGTGGCGGTCGGGGGTGTCCGCGTCGGCGGCGGCGCCGATCGCCAGCTCCCGGCAGAGTTCGTGGTCGGCCGCCGCGTACGCGTGTCCGGCGCCGGCCAGCAGGCGTTCGCAGCGCCGGCCGCCGAACCGCGCCGGGGTGCGGGCGGCGGCGAGGCGGGCCAGGGCGGCGGCCTCGTCGGGCGCGCCCCGCCGGGCGGCCTCCTCGGCGGCTGCGGTCACGAACGCCGCCACCTCCTCGTCGGGCCGGGTGCCGGACAGGGCCAGGTGCCGGGCGCGTTCGGCACGGTCGGCGGTCACCGCCCCGAGCCGGGCGTGTGCGGCCCGCCGCTCGGCCGCGGTGGCTCCGGCGTACAGGGCGCAGCCGAACAGCGGGTGGGCGAACCGGAGCCGGACGCCGTCCTCGTCCGCGGCGATGATTCCGGCCGCGATGGCGTGCTCGACCGTGCGGGCCACCGGGTCGGCGGGATGCCCCGCGAGGCGGGCGCCGGGTGCGGGGTCCGTGCCGTCGGCAGGCCCGCTGCCGAGCGGTGGCCGTATGGCGCCCGCGGTGGCCGCGCAGCGCAGCAGGCCGAGGGTGAACCCGCGGGTGCAGGCGGCCGTCAGCAGCACCTCACGGCCGTCGGGGCCGGTGCCGGCCAGTCGCCTCGCGAGTGCGTCACGTATACGGGCGGGCACCGGCAACGGCCGGTCGCGGGAAGGGAGTTGGTCCTGGCGGCCCAGTGCGCGGACGATCTCCAGGGCGTCGCCTGGGTTGCCCGCGCAGGCCGCGTGCACCCGGCGGACCAGCCAGCCCGGCAGTGCCGTGCCCTCCCGGTCGCCGAGCATCTCCCGCAGCTCCGACAGGCCCGCCGGTGGCACCGCGAACTCCCGCACAGGGCCGGGGCAGAAGGCCGCGCCCGCCGGTGCGCCCTGCCCGTGCGCCGAGGTCTCCGCGGTGAGCACCCGTACTCCCGTGGCCCGCAGGCGGCGCGCGGTGTACCGGAGGATGTCGGCGCTCGGCCGGTCCACCCAGTGCGCGCCGTCGATGGCGAGCAGCACCGGGCCGCGTCGGGCCAGGCGGCGGAGCAGCGCGAGGGTGCCGAGGCGCAGGGCGAGCGGGTCGGGCGCGCCCGCCGTGGGGGGCTCGCGGCGCAGGACGACGCGCAGCGCGGACCGCTGCGGCGCGGACAGCGGCGCCAGCTCTTCGTCGGGCAGCGGGTCGAGCAGGTCGGCGAGGGTGGCGTACGTCAACTCGCCTTCGGGGGCGGTGGGTTCGGCGGACAGTACGGTCTCGGAGCGGGCGCGTGCGGCGTCGACGAGGCCGCTCAGGATGTGTGAGGTGCCGATGCCGGCGGGGCCGTGCAGGACGACGCTGCCGCCGTCGGCGAGGTGCAGACGGGCCGCGCGTTCCACGTCCTGCCGCGTGCCGGGCTCGTTACCCACCACAGGCGGTCCTCACGGCGTTCCGGGAGCGTGCGGGGGAGGGCCCCGGTGCGTCGCTCTTCGACGCCGGTTCACCGCTCCACCCGTCCCACATGTTCATGCCATGGTTGTCTTGGAGTCAACGCTCGCGGAGCCGGGGTTCGGGGAGCCGTGCCGTGCCGCCCCACCCGCTTGGGTGAGCGGGGTCGCGGCGGAGTTCCGGGGGTCCGTTCGCCGGGCCCTCGCTGCTCGCCCGCCCGGCCGACGGAAGCCCCGCCCCCGTGGCGCGGGGCGGACGACGGAGGGGGCGGACGCGCACTGCGGGCGCCACCCGTCGCCATATATCGGTACATTTACCTTGATCTGGCTTCCCTTGATCCTCCCCAAGGCCGGGCGGGCCCCGCCCGGCGGGTGCGAGCGGCGGATTCCGGCAGGTGACGGATACCGAATGCGCAAGAACGGGCACCGGGCCACGGGCTCCGGTTCGCAGCGCCCCTTCCGCTTCCCGTTGAGCGCGCGCAGCCTGGCGGGCCGGCTGATGCTGACGCAGCTCGTCCTGGTGGTGGTGCTCGTCACCGTCGCCGCCCTGGCACTGGTGCTCCAGTCCCGCAGCGACATCTCCCGGGAGGCACAGCAGCGGGCGCGGTCGGTGGCCACCGCGTTCGCCCACGCACCCGGGACGGTGCAGGCGCTCGACGGGCCCGACCCCACCGCCGTCCTCCAGCCGCGCGCGGAACGGGTCCGCAAGGACGCCGACGTCGACTTCGTCGTGGTGTTCACGCCCCAGGGCATCCGGTACACGCACCCCGACCCCCGGCTCATCGGCGAGCGCGTCATCGGTGGGTACAAGAGAGCACTGCACGGGACGTACACCCGGACCCTGCGGGCGAGCAGCGGCGTGACGGTCACCTCGATCACGCCGGTCACCCGGGACAACGGCTCGGTCGCAGGACTGGTCTCCGTCGGCATCACACTCAAGCGGGTACAGAGCACCACCGCGGCGCAACTGCCGGTGCTGCTGGGCGGCGCCGGCCTCGTCCTCGCACTGTCCGCGGCGGGCACCCTGCTCGTCGGCCGCCGGCTGCGCCGCCAGACGCACGGCCTGGGCCCCGCCGAGATGACGCGGATGTACGAGCACCACGACGCGGTGCTGCACTCGGTCCGCGAGGGAGTCCTGATCATGGACGCCGACCACCGGCTGGTGCTGGCGAACGACGAGGCGCGGCGGCTGCTGGACCTGACGCCCGACGCCGAGGGGCGGCTGGTGACGGAACTCGGCCTCGAACCGCAGGTCGTCGAGGTGCTGACCTCCCGGGACGTGGTGTCGGACGCGGTGTGCCGGGCCGGCGACCGGCTGCTGGTGCTCAACATCCGGCTCACCGACACCCCCGGCGGCCCACGGGCCGGTGTGGCGACGCTGCGGGACACCACGGAACTGCTCGCGGTCACCGGACGGGCCGAGGCCGCACGGGAGCGGCTGCGGCTGCTGCACGACGCCGGCGCACGCGTCGGCACGACACTGGACGTGCGCCGGACCTCCCGGGAGATGGCCGAGGTGGCCGTGCCGCGGTTCGCCGACCTCGTCACCGTCGAACTGGCCGACCCGGTGGTACGCGGCGAGGACCCGGCGGCCCACGGCGGACTGCTGCGCCGCACCGCCGTCAGCGGGCCACCGCCGCGCGCCCGTACGCCGGATGACGGCCAAGGGGCGGGCGACGACGAGGCCGCGGCGGGCGGCTCGCGCGGCGCTGCGCTCTTCCCCGCCGACGAACTGCTCAGCTACGCCATGCCGTCGCCGCAGGCACAGGTGCTGCGCAGCGGGCAGGCGAAGCTCGTGCCCGACGTGACCGGGGCGGGCGAGCCGCCGGCGGACCCCGCGCAGGCCGCCAGGATCCGCGAACTGGGCCTGCGGTCGCTGATCAGCGTCCCGGTCCGGGCCAGGGGCCGGGTGCTGGGCGTGGCCGACTTCTGGCGGACGGCGGGCTCCCCGCCGTTCGACGAGGACGATCTCGCGCTGGCCGAGGAGCTGGTGGGCCGGGCCGCCGTCAGCGTCGACAACGCCCGCAGGTACACCCGCGAGCACGCCACCGCCGTCACCCTCCAACGCAGCCTGCTGCCCGGCGCGCTGCCCGAACAGGACGCGGTGCACGCCGCCTACCGCTACCTGCCGGCCCAGGCGGAGGCGGCCGGGGTGGGCGGCGACTGGTTCGACGTCATCCCGCTGCCCGGCGCCCGGGTCGCCCTCGTCGTCGGCGACGTCGTCGGCCACGGCCTGCACGCCGCCGCCACGATGGGCAGGCTGCGCACCGCCGTGCACAACTTCTCCGCGCTGGACCTGCCGCCCGCCGAACTCCTCGGCTACCTCGACGAACTGGTCACCCGCATCGACGACACCGGCACCGCGGGCACCGCCCAGGTCTCCGGCGCCACCTGCCTGTACGCCGTCTACGACCCCGCGTCAGGCCGCTGCACGATGGCCACCAACGGCCACCCCGGGCCCGCGCTGGTACACCCCGACGGCACGGTGTCCTTCCCCGACGTGCCCGTCTCGCCGCCGCTCGGGCTCGGCGGCGAACCCTTCGACACGCTCACGCTGGAACTGCCCGAGGGGAGCCGGCTCGTCCTGTTCACCAACGGGCTGATCGCGGACCGGCAGCGGGACATCGACACCGGTCTCGGCCGGCTGCGCGAGGTCCTGTCCAGGCACCCCGGAGGCACGGCCGACGAGACCTGCCGGTACGTGCTCGACGCGATGGTGGCGCCGCAGCCGGGCGACGACGTCGCCCTGCTCGTCGCCGTCACCCGCCGCCTCGACTCCGAGCACATCGCCGAATGGGCGGTGCCGAGCGACCCGGCGGCCGTCGCACCCGTACGCGCCGAAGTGGCCGGCCGGCTCGGGGACTGGGGCATGGCGGAACTGGGCTTCGCCACCGAGCTGATCCTCAGCGAACTGGTCACCAACGCGATCCGGTACGGGACCGGCCCCATCCGCGTCCGGCTGATGCGCGCCCGCAGCCTGATCTGCGAGGTGTCGGACGGCAGCACCACCGCTCCGCACCTGCGCAGGGCCGCGATGACCGACGAGGGCGGGCGCGGCCTCTACCTCGTCTCCCGGTTCGCCGAGCGGTGGGGCACGCGGTACCCGGACGGCGGCAAGGTCGTCTGGACCGAGCAGTCCCTGGAGCCGGGCACATCGCCCGTCAAGGAGCCCACGGAGGAGGATCTGCTCGATCAGTGGGGCGAGGATCCGCCCGCGCCGTCGCAGGTGGATCCCTGAAGCAGTCCTGCGGGAAAGCGGCCCTGAGCTGCGAAGTCACCCTGCTTTCGGGCTCGCTGCCGGTGCGTCGGACCACTCGGCTCGGGCGAGTGCGGTGAGGGTGCGCAGAGCGGAGGTGGGCTGGCGGTCCTTGTGGAGAACGAGGTAGACGCCGAGGGCGGGACGGGAGGTCCACGGCAGTGCGGTGAGCGTGCCGCGACGGATTTCGTCGGCAACCGTGGTGCGCGGCAGCAGGGCCACGCCCAGGCCGGCCTCGGCACACCGCTTGAGGGCTTCTGTGCTGACGAACTCCATGGTCGCGGGGCGGATCGCGGCCTGTTTCAGTTCCCGGTCCATCACCTCGCGCTGTGCGCAGTCCTTCTCGATGAGCAGCAGCGTCTCATCGGCCAGATCCACGGTGCGGACGACCTCGCTCCGGGCGAGGTGATGCTCCGGCCAGGCGACCAGGCGCAGTTCCTCCTCCGCCAGCCGGTCGGCGGTCACCATGGGCCCGCTCACCTCCTCCTCAAGGAGGAACCCGGCGTCGAGGTAGCCCTCGCTGAGCGAGGCCATCAGTGAGGTTCTGCTCGCCGCGCCGAACGCCACCTGGAGGAGCGGGAAGCTGTTCTTCAACGCACGCAACACCGGTGGCAGGCGGTGCGCGCAGAGGCTCTCCGGCGCGGCGATGCGCAAGGTGCCGCGTACCCGCCCCGGGTCACCGCCCGCTCCCTGGACCGCCTCCGTGGCCTGCTCGGCGTAGTTCAGGAGGTTCTGGGCGTGGTTGCGAAGCTCACGGCCCGCGTCGGTGAGGACGACCCGGCGGCCGAGCCGGTCGAAGAGCGGCGTACCGAGATCTCTCTCCAGGGCTTTGATGTGCGCGGTGACGCTGGACTGTACGTAGCCCAACTCTTGCGCGGCGCCGGTGAAGTTCAACCGCTGGGCCACCACGACAAAGGTCGAGAGATGCTTCAGCTCCACACATCGAATCGTATTCTCGAATGGAGGCCATCGCAATCGTTCGTTGGACGCGATTGACGTGAGCCGTAAAACTGCTGACATGCCCCTCTCTCCCCCCACACAGCGTCGTCGGCGACCCGCCGGTGACGAGCGCACCGGCCTGGCCGGACGGGACTTCCTCCTGCTGCTCGCCGCGACAGTGGGAACCTTCTCCAACTACGCGCCGCTGTTGTCGGTCGCTCCGCTGTGGTCCGCCCAGGGCGGCTCCGGGAACGCCGGGGTGGGTGCCGTGACCGGCGTGACGATGGCGGCGACGGTGGGTGTGCAGCTGTGCATGAGGTGGCTGCTGCGGCGGTTGAGTCTGCGCCAAACTCTGGTGTTCGGAGCGCTGCTGCTGGGGCTGCCCACCTTCGCGTACCCCCTCTCGACCGGACTGGGCTGGGTGCTGGCCGTCTCGGCCGTGCGGGGTGTCGGCTTCGGAATGGTCGCGGTGGCCGGCAGCGCACTGGTGGCCGAACTGGTCCCGGCACACAGCAGGGGCAAGGCCGTCGGCTGGTACGGCGTCGCCGTCGGCCTGCCCCAGGTTCTCTGCCTGCCACTGGGAGTGTGGCTCGCCGAGCACATCGGCTTCACGCCGGTCTTCGTCGCGGCCGGCGCGCTCAGCGTGTTGGCCGCGGCGGCGATCAGGCCACAGCGCCGTCAGGGGGAGTCGGGCGGAAGCCGGGCCGCCAAGTCCGGCGAGGTGCCGCTGCGGCCCTTCGGCCGGCCCTTCACCGTCCTGATCACCGCTGCCTGCGCTCTGGGCGGGGTGACGTCGTTTCTCCCCCTGGCACTCAGCGACTCCACCGCCGCACCGGTCGCACTGTTCCTGCTTTCCGGCGCTGTCGTCGTCGGTCGCTGGGTGGCGGGTGTCGTCAGTGACCGGGTGGGCACCGGGCGCCTGTTGGTCCCCAGCGTGCTGGCCTGCGTCGTGGGGATGGGCGGCTTCGGGCTGGCCACCGCGCCGTTCGGTGACGGCGCGGTACTTTCCGCGGTCGCAGCCGCCGTCTACGGCCTGGGCTTCGGCGCCCTGCAGAACGACACCCTGGTGATCATGTTCCGCCGGGCCGGCCCCCACGGTCACGGGGCGGCCAGCACCGCGTGGAACATGGCCTACGACGCCGGCACGGGGATCGGCGCCATGGCCGTCGGCGTCACTTCGCACGCTCTGGGAGTCGACGGCTCCTTCACCGCCGCCGCGGTCCTGATTCTCCTGGCCGCCCCGCTCGCACTCCGCGACGCGCGCACCGAAAACCGCGGCGAGGGGCCGTCCGCCGCCGAGCGTCCGGCCGAGACCCCGACCCACATGCCGCAGTAAGCCGGTTGGCCAGAACACGACGGGCCTCCTTGTGCAGGCCCAGACCTTCCGGCGATCGTTGTCCATTACATAGAAGAGAAGGTGGATCCTTCATGGTGAACAGTTCCCCTCCGTCTCGTTCGCAGGGAGCCTTCCGCCACGGTGGCCCCGGTGACGTGTTCGTGGACCTCAGCCACGAGATCGTTCCCGGCGCGACGGCCTATCCAGGGATGCCGCAGCCGGTACTCACCGATCACATCTCCCGTGAGCAGTCGCGGGAGATGTATGCGCCGGGAACTGAATTCCATCTGGGCAAGCTCTGTCTGGTCGGCCAGACAGGCACATACATGGATGTCCCCTTCCACCGCTTCGCGGATGGTTACGACCTCACATCCCTCGACCTGGCCCGAGTTGCCGGCGTACCCGTCACCGTGATCGAAACGGACAAGCAGACGATTCCTCCGGAGTGCTTCGCGCAGTCCGATCTGCGGGGCCGTGCCGTCCTCATCAGGACCGGTTGGTCACGGTACTGGGCCACAGACACCTACGAGAACGGTCAGCACCCCCACCTGTCCGCCGAGGCCGCCGCGTTGCTCGCCGAAGCCGACCCGGCGCTCGTGGGAATCGACTCCCTCAACATCGACGCCACAGATATACGTGAACGCCCGGCGCATACGGAGCTGCTCGGTGCGGGTATCCCGGTGGTCGAGCACCTCACCAACCTCTCCCTCGTCCCGGAGCAAGGGGGAAGGTTCACCGCCGTTCCCATCAAGGTCGCCGGTCTTGGCACGTTCCCGGTGCGCGCGTTCCTCGGATACTCCCGATGGGCCTGACGTGTCGTCGGCCCCCGACGAGAGCGGGACAATGGCCAACCTACAACAGCTCAGGACATTGGATTCCGTACGATGCCACGGCGGAATCCATGCCGCGGCCAAGGCATTACATTTATCCCCGTCCGCGGTATCCCAGCAAATAAAGGCACTGAGTTCGGAATGCGGATTTCCACTTGTGGAGCCGGAAGGACGCGGGATACGGCTGACGGACAGCGGTTCGGTGATTGCTCAGGTCGCGTCGAAGATCGCTGACCTGTGGGAGACATCCGTCTCGGAGCACCAGGAGAACGGGGCGGCACAGTCTCGCACCAAACCATGCGTCAAACTCGGCGCGTTCCCCTCGGCGATGGGAAACTGCGTACTCCCCGCTCTCGGAGTCGGCAATGGACTCCCCTTCGGCCTTGAGCTGTACGAAACGAGCCCGCACGAGGGTCGTGACCTCGTGCAGGCCGGCAGTCTGGATGCCGCGATCTCCATACAGGAGGCAGCCGAACCCGAGGACGTACGCTTTCGCACGGTGCCGCTGCGGCACGAAGCTTTCGTGCTAGTCGGCCCGCCGAAGCTGCTCTCCTCCGCGGTCCGTTCCGGCTCGGATTCGCTGTCCGCTTTTCCCTGGGTACTGCCACGCGTCGGCTCGGACTGCGACCGCCTTGTCACCTCGCACTTCGCGCGGCACGGCATCCTCACCCGGACGGTCGGCCGCACGGACGACTGGGTCCTGGCACAGGAGATGGCCCTGGCGCTTCAGGCGATCACCTACGTCCCCTCTTCGGAACTGGTGCGACGGGACGGACTGACGCGGTCGGTGGACGTCGCCGGTATACCGGCCCCGGCGCGAACCGTGGTGCTGGTGGCCAAGTCATCGGCAGCGGTGTCGAGTTGGTTTCTCATCCTGCGGCAGCGCCTCAAACGCGCGTACTCGCGGACCTCAGCCCTCGCGCACAGCAGTTGAAGGTCTGTCAGGGATTCCGCAGGCGTACCAGACCCTGATACTCATCCTTCAGCTTCCATTCCGGGTCGGGCGGGGCGTGGTGAGGACGGGGGACGTGCGCCGAGTGTTGCCCCACGCGCACGTCGTGCAAGTAGCGGGGGCAGTTTTCGAATACCTGCCGTACGTCAACCTCAACCACGGCATCCGCTTCCGGAAACAGGGCGAGAAGCCGACTGTCCGTTGATACCTGCGCCGTGCCGTTCACGCGCAACTTGATCGGCTTGTCATAGTCGATGAACAGCATTCCGACCTGAGGATTGTCGAGAATGTTGCCCAAGCTCCGGAACATGCCGTTTCCGTCGTAGCTGGGAAAGCGAAGCAGCCTGGGATGGGGAACCTGGACGAACCCGGGCAGACCGCCCTTGTAGGAGCAGTCGGGGTAACCATCGGCGTCAGCTGTCGCCAAGTAAAAGCAATCCGCCTGACGCAACATCGTGGCCGCGGTCTCGTCCAGATGGTCGGTTACGTACTTGCCGGCGATGTGATCTGCCAGCCGTTGCGTACGCAGGGTTTCCTGCATGCGCAACGCCCCTTCGCGATAGAAGCTCCGTTCCGTCACCAACGCCTCCCCTGTCCGGCTTCCTGCATGCTCACACGGAAATCTTCCCGTCGCGATGGCCTCCCGCAATGATTGTTTAAGCTTTTAGCATGGTGGCTCATGTGTCCCGTGCGTAACATTTGCGGGCGCTGCAACAAGCGGAATGATCGGTTCACCCCACGGATACGCAGCAGCGGGACGCCGGGAGGTGGATCACACTCGCGGTCGCGTCGAGTGGATCATTCTCATCTTCTGTTGTGTCCGGGTCTCCCTCGGTGATCGGCGGAAGACTGATCCACAGTTGCTCAACGCAGCTCGGCCCGGGTTCGTGACCCATGTGAGGAGTGCCGACAGCGACGGCACTCCCGTCTTCACCCCGTCCGCTGACGGCCGGGGGCGGGTGTTGCGCCGAAGCCATACGTGCAACACGTGCAACAGATGCCCATCAGCCATCTCGACGATGAACTCCTGCGCTGCGGACCTACGACCCGATCGAGTGCGGAATCACCCACAGCGGCCCCTTCCGTGGCCGGCGCGGACCACGTCGCCACCCTGCTCATCGCCAGGGAATACGTCGACGACGAATCCGAGCCATCGAGGCGTCTTCGGTGACGTCATCAAAGCTGTGCGGAGCCGCGTTGAGTAAACCCCGGTACTCGCTCTGACGGAGAGGAAAAGAATCGTGACATTCACCGCCGTGGGGACGGCGATCGCCGCCTCGCACACCGAGCAGATCAGCAGGGCATTTCCGCGGCAGGGCGCACCTGACCCGGTAGCGAGGGAAGCCCTGCTGAGCCGGCTGCACGCCTACTACGTGGCCTACATGGGTGGTCCCGAGGATTTTGCCAGCATTCCGCGGCTCAACGCAAGCCGTGAAATCGTCGAGATCGAGGACGCCTGGCTGGCATGGGAGGACGCGCAAGTCGATACCACCACGCTTCCCGAAAGCGGCGGTGCCTTCCACGACTGGTTCCTGGAAGTGGCGGCACAGCACACGCAGCCGGACTTCTGCAATTACCTGGCCCACGAAGCGAGCATGGAGGAGATGGCGCTCTTCTTCATGGGCGAAGAGCTCGTCGACAGCAAATTCGACGACCTCATGGCCATGGTGCAGATCGGCACAGAGGGACACACCAAGCTCACCATCGCGGAGAACTATTGGGACGAAATGGGGGAGGGGAATATCGACCATGTCCACACCCGCATGTTCGAGCACTCCGCCGTCTACATGCGCAAGCGGTTGGCCGAAGCCGGCATCGGCCGCGAGGCGCTCTTCTGCCCCGAAGCCTTCGAGAACGCGTCCATGCTCCTGATGTATGGCATCCACCGCCATCTCAACCCTCGCGCGCTCGGGGCGATGGGCGTACTGGAGCAGAGCGCTTCACCCCGCTTTCAGGCCATGGTCGACGGCTGCAACCGTCTCGGTGTGCCCGCGGACGTCATCGACTACCAGCGCGTGCACGTCCAGGTCGATGCCGACCACGGCGCCGAATGGTTCGAGGGTGTCTTCCTGCCACTGGTCAACCGTTCGCCGGAACTCCTGAGGGAGATCTCCTTGGGCGTGGCCACCCGCGTGCGCGTGGCCAACGCCTACTACCAGCGGATCTGGGACGCCATGCGCGGTTTGCCGAAGCGAGGGGAAGGGTGATGACCACCGCGGCATCGAAAGAGCCACCGCAGCTGCTCTTCCGCAAGAGCCGGGTTTCGGGCCGGGACGAAGCGGTCTTCCTCTTCAAGTTGGTTCTGGCCATCGCCCTCGCCGTGGCCGGTGGGTACCTCGCGCTGAGACCGAATTGGCTCCTTGCGCTGGTCGGCGCACTACTTCTCGGCGCGCTCTACACCCATATGGTCGAGCTCCAGCACCAGTGCCTGCACCACTCCGCCTTCCGATCGTCCAAAATCCACCGCCTGGTGGGAATTCCCCTCGGCGTCCCCCTGCTGGTCTCCTACAGCCACTACCGGGTCAGGCACCTGCAGCACCACCGGTATCTGGGCACTCCGCAGGACTCGGAGTTCTTCGGGTTCGACACCCGCAAGCCGATCACTTCGGGAATGCTGCTGCGAGGCTTGCTGGACTACTCCCGGATTGTCATCGTGCTCCGCGATGTCCTGCGCAGCTGGTCCGGTAGCTGGTCCTACGACATCGGCCAGATCGCCGAGCGGCGGCGAAGGGAAATCATCGCTGAGTACCGGCTGATCGGCCTGATAGTGGTCGCCGCCGTGGTCGCCGCCGCCCTCGGTTTCGGCGGGCCCGTTCTCCGGCTGTGGGTCCTCCCGCTGGCCTTCGCCGTGCCCATGCACTTTCTGGTGGAGATACCGGAACACCTGCTGTGCGAATCCGACACCACGGACGTACTGCGCAACACCCGCTCGATTCGCGGCAGTTGGCTGACCACATGGTTCACCAACGGCAACAACCTGCATGTCGAGCACCACGCGGCGATGGTCGTACCGATCAACAGGCTCAGGGAACGGCATCCCGAGGTCGAAGAACACGCCGTTTACGTCGAGCGGAATTACGCCGGCTTCTTCCGCAAAGTCGCTGCCGTCGCGTGGGAGAACCGTAAGGGGACCACCGGCTCCGAGCCCACGCGGAGTGCCTGATGTCCGGGCGAAGGCACAAGATCCTGGTCTCGGGAAGCGCTGTACGCCATGCCGCCCTGCTGTGTACAGAAGCCGTGCCTGACGCGGTACGGATGTCCTGCGTCGACAACATCGTCCGGATCGAAGTGCCGGAAGCCGATTTCTGGATCCGCCTGGAGAAGGTGACGGACGAGGTGACACGGCTCCGCTTTCACGTCACCTTCCGGGAGGACAAGCCCGCGGGCGGTACCTGGTGGTCGAGCCGGGAGATCGAGGTCCCCGCCGGACCAGGATCCGCGTCGGTGGGCCAGGTCCTGGCCACCGAGATACGTCACAGTCGGAGCACGTTCACTCATGCGGTCAGCGAGGCGCCACCCCTCGCGTTCACGGCCTGAGCACCGGAAGGCAAGGCGCCCCCGACGACCGACACCGTAGCCGCCCGGTCCAAGAACCAACCCCCAACGGCTGGTTGGCGCTCCACACCACCGGAGCCGAACTCGTCGAACAACATGCGGCCCGCAGCCTCCACCCGACCGTCGCACCCGAACCGGCCCCGCCCGTCTTCCCCTTCGGGCGGGGCGCTCCGTTGCTCAGGGCGCCGTCCGCCGATCTTCCGGCGCGCCCGCGCTGATAGCGTCTCCGCAGTTGAGGGCGTGTCACCGTGCACGCACCGGCCGGGGAGGACGAACGCACCATGATGGGCCATTCGCACGCGATGAGCGGCGCCCTGCTCTTCGCAGGCACCACACCTTTTCTGCCGCCGCTGCTGATGCACACTCACCTGACGCCGCAGGAGATCCTGATGGGCACGGTGCTCTGCGCCGGCGCCGCGCTGCTGCCCGACCTGGACCACCACGACGGCACCATCGCCAACTTCCTCGGCCCGGTGTCCAAAACCCTGTGCCGCTTCGTGGCCTGGATCTCCGGCGGCCACCGCCACGCCACCCACTCGCTGTTCTTCGTGGCCCTGATGACCGCGGGCACCTGGGCCGGAGTGACGTACCTGGGCCGGCCCTTCACCCTCGGCCTGACCTTCTTCCTCCTCGCGCTGGCGGTCCGCGCACTCAACCTCTGCCCGCCGGGCCACGGCTTCTCCGCCTGGGGCACGATCGTCGCCATGGCCGGAATCGGCACCGCCGTGATCGCCAAGTTCATCCCCTCGGCCCCCGTTTGGCTCCCGTACGCCGTCGGCCTGGGCTGCCTGGCCCATCTGCTCGGCGACTCCATCACCAAACAGGGCGCGCCGTGGCTCTGGCCCCTGAAGAACCGCTACGAGATCGTCATCATCAAGCACAGCGGCAACAAGCTGGAGACGGAGATACTGACCCCGATCATGGGCATCGCCACCGTCGTCCTGCTGTGGTTCACGGCGCTGTCGCCGCACCCCTTCAGCTAGAGCTCGTCCGTGGGTTGGGGACTGCGGATCTCGGCCATGTGACTACTGGGCTGCGACGACGGAACGCGTAACCGACGTGCCCGAACGCTTCGCCCCGGTCTTTCGCCCGGTCTGCGGCCGGCCGCTGGCCGTACTGGTGACCCCGGTTCGCCGCGACGCGCCGTCGGCCGAGCGGCGGCCCCTGTCGTGTGTATGACTACGTCCACGTCGAAGCGCATACGATGCCGGGGCCTGAAATCCGGCGCTTCCCTTGACGCTCGTTCAACTTCTCGCTTCGGTCCGGCGGCAGAGGTCAGCGCCAGTGGTTGTTGCTGGTGTGGTCGCCGGCGAGCCAGCGGGCGAGGTCGGCGTGTGCTGTGGTGCGCCGCTCGGCGTCGATCTTCTCCACGTCCGGGTGGTCGACAGTGAACTCCAGTATCAGCCCGTTGGGGTCCGTGACGTACAGCGAGACGCAGAACCCGTGGTCGATCACGTGGGCGTCCGTCTCCGCATAGCCGGCCGCGGTGATGCGCTCGCGCATGGCTTCCTGGGTCTCCGCCTCGACCTTGAAGGCGATGTGGCGCACGGGGGTGGAGTTGATGCCGGTCTTGAACTCCTCCTGGTCCTTGGGGTTGGCGAATTGGAAGAAGGCGAGCGCGCTGCCGTCGGCCAGGCCGTAGAAGGTGTGACTGTAGGCGCGCTCGGCCCCGGACAGCACCTCGCGCTCGGTCCACGTGGCCACCAGGGGCAGGCCGATCACGTCCTCGTAGAAGCGCCGGTTGGCTTCCTGGTCGTCGGTGATCCAGGCGTGGTGGTGGAGGCGGAGCGGCAGGGTCTGGCTCATTTCGGGTCATCTCCGTTGGTCGGATGGGGTGTTGGGCCGGATACCGGGTGGTTGCCGACGCTCTGACCAGCATGCCGCTCGAATCGGTTGAACGTTAAATCAATTCGCGCCATTGTCCGCGCGTCGGGGTGCCGGCTGCCCGTCGGTCGGCTCACGAGGGCGGAATCGGGTGGCGGGTGTTGACTGAGGCGGCGCCCCGGGGTTCATCCGCGTCAGGGTGGGTCGTCGACCGGCGTGAGCGCGGCCTCGGAGTGCGGGGGCTCCGACCTGGCTCGATGTGGCGCGCTTCCGCCCTGTTCCTGTGGGCTGGCCACTGGATGGTCGACGTTGGCCCGGTGTGTGGACGGTGGCAAGAAAAGGTTGAACAGCAATCTACTTGGGGCGTCATCCTGACCGGAGGGCCCGCGCCCGCCCAGCGGCTGCGCCCGTGCGCCGTATCGAACCCGGCCCGCCCGAGGTGCCGGCGGAGCCGAGGGGCAGATCGGCTTCTTCCGCCGCAACCACTTCGTTCCCGTCCCCGAAGTCTCCTCGCTCGCTGAGCTGAACGAGATGGTCGGACAGTGGGACTGCCAGGGCGATGCCCGCCGCAACGGTTCGCAGCCAAGACGGTCGCGGAGTGCTTCGCGTTCGGACGGCCGCTGTTGAGGCCGCTGCCCGAGGAGCCGTTCGAGACCGGGTTGATGTCCCCGCCCCGGGGCGACCGCTACGGCCCAGGTCCTCGTCCGCATCAACCGCTACTCGGTCCCGATCCGGCTGATCGGGAAGCGCGTTCGGGCCGTTCTGCACGCCTCTCACCTGGTGGTCTACGACAAGAACGTGGAAGTGGTCCGGCGCGAGAGGCTGATCGCCCAGGGGCACCGTCCGCCTGGAGCTGGACCACTACCTGGAGGCCCTGGTCCGCAAGCCCGGCGCCTTCCCTGGCTCCACCGCCCTCGAACAGGCCCGCTCAGCAGGCAAGTTCACCTCGGTCCATGACGCCTGGTGGGACCAGGCCAAGAGGATCCACGGAGAGCGGGGCGGCACTCGGGCTCTGACCGAAGTGCTGCTGTTGGGTCGGCACTTGTCCCACGAGCATGTCGTCGCCGGGCCGGCCGCGGCGCTGCGGGCCGGGGCCATGACCGCGGACGCCGTTGCACTGGAGGCCCGCAGGGGCCGCCCAGGCCGAGACCGGTCCCGGTCCCGGTCTCGATCCCGAGACTGTCCGTCCAGTCTCGGGTGACCAGACGGCGGCGGTGCACCGAGACCGGCACCGACTCCTACTGCCTGGCCAGCCCCCGGGCACGGACCGAGGAGCCCGCCAAGGCCGGCTGCCCCCTGCCGCTACCCGCCTCGACGGCCGGCCGCCGTGACGGGTGGCCGTCGTGACGGGTGGCCGGCCGTCCCGCGTTCGGGGCCACAGCTGTCCGTGGGCAGAGAAGTCAGACGGGCGGCCAGTTTCGCAACGCCGCGTCGGCCACCTGCTGGAGTTCGGAGCGGTCGGCGCCGCCGGCGGCCTGGACGGCGATGCCGTTCGCCACGGTCATGACGTATCGGGCGAGCAGTTCCGGGTCCGCGCCCGAGGGCAGATCACCCTCGTCGACGGCCTGCTGGAACCGGTGGCGGAGGCGGGTAAGGCCGTCCTCGCGCCAGGCGATCAGGGCGTCCTGGGCGACCCGTCCGGAGTCGCCGGCGGCCAGCGAGCCCTGCACGCCCAGGCATCCGGCGGGGCGGCCGGGGCGGGTGGTCGTGCTGACCGAGCCGGCGAGGAACGCCGTGGCCACCTCCCGGGCGCTCGGCTTCTCCAGCGCGCGGGCCGCATAGGCGGCGGGGCCTTCGGTGTAGCGCTCCAGGGCCTTGCGGAACAGCGTCTCCTTGTTGCCGAAGGCCGCGTACATGCTCTTGCGGGTGATGCCCATGGCGCTGGTCAGGTCGGTCAGGCTGGCGCCTTCGTAGCCCTGCTCCCAGAAGACCATCATCGCCCGCTCCAGGGCCTCGTCGGCGTCGAAGCCTCTCGGTCGGCCGATCGGCGCTCTCCGGGTGATCTCCACGAGCCCATCCTACCGCCTCGATACCGATCGGTGCAGAAGTGCTACGTTCCTTTCTGCACCGATCAGTATCTAAGTTTCGGGAGTTCAAGCAATGGGACAGCTGCAAGGCAAGACCGCCGTCGTCACCGGCGGCAGCACAGGAATCGGCCTGGCCACCGCCGCGCGGCTGGCGTCCGACGGTGCCCATGTGTTCATCACCGGCCGGCGCAAGGACGCGCTCGACAGGGCCGTCGAGTCGATCGGTTCCGCGGTCACCGCGGTGCCGGGCGACATAGCGGATCCGGCCGACCTGGACCGGCTGTACGACGCGATCCGTGACCGAGGCCGGGGTCTGGACGTGCTCTTCGCCAACGCGGGCATCGCCACACTCGCACCGCTGGCGCAGGCCACCCAGGAACAGTTCGACCAGATCTTCGGCGTCAACGTCCGGGGCACACTGCTCACCGTGCAGAAGGCATTGCCGCTGCTCAACGACGGCGCCTCGGTGATCTTGAACGACTCCATCCGCGCCGACGACGGCCGGGAGAACTTCGGCCTGTACGCGGCGTCGAAGGCCGCGATCCGGTCCCTCGCACGGACCTGGGCCAACGAGCTGAAGGGCAGGGGCATCCGAGTCAACACGGTCGCGCCGGGCGCGATCGACACCCCCGGAGTCGACATCGCCATCGGCGAGGGGAACGCTGCCGCCGTCAAGGCGGAGCTCACGGCGGGAGTGCCGATCGGCCGGAGGGGACGCCCGGAGGAGATCGCCGCCGCCGTGGCCTTCCTCGCCTCCGCGGACAGCAGCTTCATGCTCGGCACCACCCTGCACGTCAACGGCGGCGAGAACCAGTTCTGACCCCGCCACGCGGAGCCCCGACCTGCCGCGGGCGATTCCTCGCCCGCGGCATTCCGCCTGGCTCACACGAGCATCCGCGCAGCACGCCCGGACCGGACTGGACACGGAGCGCAAGATCCACCCCGACCGGTAGGGCCACCCAGCACCCCGAGCGTCACCTCGTACGACTGGGTCGCCGGCAAGGAAGCCGAAACGACGCCGCCGGTGCGCCGGGAGGGCGGGGAAGTGCTCACGCAGGGTCCTTCCGTGCGGGAGTGAGCCGTCGGAGGATGGCGATTGCGTGCGGCGGCTTGTGTCCCGTGGTTGGCGGGCCAATGGCGTGATGAAGAGACCGTTCCGTGCTGCCCACGAGCGGGGGACCGCAGCCGCGGGCAGCCGCATGCCGACGAATTGGCACTGCGCCCGTACGGGCTCCCGGCGCTCCGGTGATGGCGGGCTGGGCGCTTCTCGGCGCCGTGGTCACCCTGGTCACCGCGTTGTTCGCCCGCGGTCTCGTGCGGGGCGCTCGGCAGGCGGCACGGGAGGCGATCCGCCGCGGCCTGATCGCCCTCGGCCACGTCCAGAGCGCGGGGGACACGATGTCGCAGGCGCTCGGCAGCGCGACCTTCGCCTTCGCCCCGCCGCGCGCTGCCGGCCGCGAGTGCCTGATCGGCTGGCTGCGGTGGCGCACCGAACTCGGCGATGACGGGAGCCTGAGGCGCGATACGGGTTGGGCCGTGACGTACCGGCGTGCGCGACAGGGCGTGGGCCTGCGCATCGCGGTGAAGTCCGAAGGCGTCGAGTTCGTCATGCCTCCGGTGCGCACGGGGCACGTATCCGACCACTCCGCGGTGTAGCGGCGGCGGGTTGCCCAGCGTCGTCGCAGGCGTCGAGCCGTCGTTGCCCGGCCTCCGCAGGGGGATGCTGCTGTTGTGTTGGTTAATTGGGTGCCTTGTGTGACCTCCGTTCCCAAGACCTGATTCGGGTCCTAGCACCGCGTCAGGCAACGTTCGCCCTGTCGACCACGGCTCGTAGATCCCGTCTTGAGGAGTGGGCTTACCGGCGCGGCTTGTTGTGTCCCGTCGTCTGGTCTTCACCGGTTGGGGTGGTTTGGTCCGTCATCGCGTCTGCTGCTCTTCTCGGGGTGGTGGGTCCTGCGGACCATGGGCGGGGAGGGGCGGCGGGCCCGTCGTTGGTGTTCGGGGAGAGGGGCTGTGCTGTGTCCAGGACAGAGAATTCTTCGGGGCGGGATCCGTTGCGTGCCGTCAAGAGCGGGCCCGCGAGGCGAGGTGTGGCGGTGACCGGTGCGCTGGTCCTCGGTGGTGCCCTGCTGTGCGGGCCCGCTATGGCCGAGGTGCCGGCTGCCGGGCGTGTGCAACCGCGGCTCGCGGGTGAGCAGGCGTTCACGGCTTCAGGGTTCTTCACGGTGCCCGACGGGGTCAGGCAGGTGCAGGTATTCGCCTGGGGCGGCGGCGGGCGTGGCGGGCCGGGTGCGGGAGGCGCGGGCGGCGCCGGAGGAGGAGGCGGGGGCGAGAGCGAACCGATCTCGTCCTCGCGGGTCGGCGGCGGAGGCGGCGGAGGAGGCGCAGGCGGTAGTGGTGGCGGGGGCGGCGGGGGCGGTTCTGCGGGGCAGTACTACTCGTGCACGTTCAACGTGACTCCCGGCCAGGAGCTTCGGGTCGTCATCGGTTCGTCGTCGGGGAACGGAAATCCAGGAGGTGGCGGCGCAGCCGGTGCGGGCGGTGCCCCCGGGTCGACGTTTGTCAGTGGGAGCCCCGGTGCGGCAGGCGGTGGGGGCGGTGGGGCAGGAACGTCCTCCGTCGGCGGCGGAGGATCGACCGTTGTCATCGTGCAATCCGGTTACATGGCCGCGTCTGCGGGGAGTCCTGGCGGTGGCGTCGTCGGCTCGTCGGAGGCCAGGGGTGGCAGCGGCGGCAGCGACAGCGGGGGCGGGGGCGGGGAGAACGGCAAGGTCGGCCAGAGCGGCGGTGCGGGAGGGCAGGGCGGCCTACCGGGCTCGGGCGGAAGCGGCGGCGAGGGCGGCTACGGCAGGGATGACGAAGGCCCACGCGTAGGGGGCTTGTGCCGGGGTGGGACCGGTGGGACCGGCGCCTCCGGGACCACCGGCGCAGCCGGAGACGCCGGAAGGGGTGGCCGCCAGGGGGTGACCGGCGGCCAGGGGGTCGTCAACAGCGGGGGCCGGGGCGAAGCCGGGGGAAGCGGCGGTGGGGGCGGAGCCGGAGGCGCGGCCGGACAGCGGCCGGCCGGCGCCGTCACGCCACCCGACGGCGTCGCCCTCGGAGGCACGGGAGGCGTCGGCGGTAATGGCGGCAACGGCGGACGCGGCGGCGACGGCGACACCCCCCGCGGCAACGAGCAGACCCCCGGCGCCCCCGGAACCGCCGGAACCTCCGGCCAGACCGGAGCCCCCGGAGGACCCGGCTACGCCCTGATCAGGTGGTAACCAGCACCCACTCCTGCACCCGCCAACGGCTCCGGCCCCCACCACACTTCCACCAGAACTCCAGCGCCATACCCCAGCCCACCGGAGGAAAGACCCCTCACTCCCCTCACCCCCCTCACGACTTCGTCTGGCTGAACCGGCATGTCGACGACGGCGCCTACGTGCTGTCGTCGACAAGGTGAACGTTGTCTGATGCGGCGCCAGGGCCTGTCCGATGGGTCGAATGCGCTGAGCGTGGCTGAGGGTTGACGGGGGCTTGCTGCTGAGGGCTTGCCGCCGGGGTCTGCAGCCCCCGGCAGGCGGATCCGTCGGTCAGCTCAGCCGGGCATCGGCGTAGAAGACCATCGCATCGCGCTGGTAGACGGCCAGTCCGTCGGCGATCGCGTCGTAGTTCGCGCGCATCTGCGGGTCATCGACGAAGTGCTGGCCCATCCCCTTGTAAGCAGCCGCGTCCGGGCTCCAGGTCCGGCACACGAACCGGTACTGGGCGTCCACTGCGGTCTGCACTGCGGGATCGGCAACCGGTGTGCCGGCCGCCATGAACTCCGCCATGCGGATCATCTGCGCCGTCACCTCCCGCTGCCATTGCTCCACGTCCTCGGCGCTCATCGCCCCCTGGGCCTGCCGGGCCTGCTGGGCCTCCGCCCAGGCCCGCGGCCACCGCTCCCGCACCTCGGCTTTGGCGGCCTCCCCCGCGGCCGAGAAGCGGGCGGGGTCGAAGCCCTCGAACAGGTTCTCCGGCCTGTTGATCTTCACCATGTCGTTGTTGTCCCTGCCTTCCTCCAGTTCGGCGAGGGTGCGGCCGACCGTGCGGGCGAGCGTCTCCAGTCGGTCCCGTTCCGCGAGCAGCCGTTGGTGGTGCTCGCGGAGCACGGCCACCTGATCGATCCGGCTCTCCAGGACCGCCCGGATCTTGCGCAGCCCCACGTCCAACTCCCGCATCAGCAGGATCTGTTGCAACCGCAGCAGATCCGCCTCCTCGTAGTAGCGGTGCCCGTTGCCACCGATCCCTGCGGGCGGCAGCAAGCCGATCTCGTCGTAGTGGCGCAGTGTCCGGGACGTCACCCCGGACATCCGGGCCACGTCCGCAATCGACCAGGCCATGCCCTGCCTCCCCTCGCCGGGCCGGTCTCTCCGGCCCCACAGAAGACCGTAGAAGTTGACGCAGCGGAAAGCGCAAGCCGGAAACCCGCGGCAGGCGCCCTATGGCGGCGCTGGGCACGCTGGTCCCGGCGCCCGGGGATGATGCGCCGGATCTGCAGTCGCCACAGGCAGCGGCGATTCCTGCATGAGCTGTACGCCTCGTCACCACACAGACGGTCCGGATGCGTCCGCGGATGCCCGCTAGGGCGTGTATTGAGTTGTGATCAATTTGCGGGATGTGCCTTCGCGGCGGGGCGCGATCCGATAGACCGTCTTGCGTGACACGAGTGCAACTG
>NZ_JBITJM010000042.1:0-27343 GCF_044460025.1 Streptomyces sp. NPDC050161
CCGCTACGAGAAACGCGCCTACATCTACCTCGGCACTCTAACCCTCGCAGCACTCATGATCTGGCTCCGCACATGATCCGAGAAACAGTGCCTAGGGCGCTGAGTGAGTCCGGGGCCGGTCCGCCCGGTCGGCAGCCGGGCCGGTCGTTCCGGTCCGCAGCCGGGCCGGCCGCTCGGGTCAGCCGCCGGTGACCGGTAGGCCAGCGGCGCGCCACGCCTGGAATCCGCCGATCAGATCGGTGGCCCGGTGCAGCCCCAACTGGTGCAGCGAGACCGCCGCGAGGCTCGACGCGTATCCCTCGTTGCAGACGACCACGACGTGGAGATCGTGACGGTCCGCCTCCGGCAGGCGGTGGTCACCCGTCGGGTCGAGCCGCCACTCCAGCTCGTTGCGCTCCACGATCAGCGCCCCGGGGATGGTGCCGTCACGCTCCCGCAGGGCGGCGTAACGGATGTCCACGAGAAGCCCGCCGGCCTCCCGGGCCGCGGCGGCCTGTTCCGGCTCCAGACGGTCCAGCGTCCCGCGGGCCCGCTCCAGCAGTTGATCGATGGCGCTCATCCCCACACCTCCGGCTGTTCGACCTCTTCCAGACGGAACACCGGGCCGGTGCGGCTGTAGCGCCGGATCAGGGGAAGCGGCGGGTAGTAGGCGTGCACGGACACCGCGTGGGTGTCCTGCGAGGCGTTGAGCACGTCGTGTACATGGTGCGGGCCGAAGCCGCGACCGCGGCCGTCACTCAGGGTGCGCTGCCGGTCGACGCCGTCGGAGAGTTCCAGGGTCTTCCAGCCCTCGGTGGGCAGGTGGACCGCCAGTGAGTGCTCGGTCAGCTCGCCGCGCGCGGTGGCGAAGGCGCCGCGTGAGCCGCCGTGGTCGTGCCAGCCGGTGCCCGTACCGGGCGGCCAGCCGATCAGCCACACCTCACTGCCGCCCGGCCCGTTCAGCCGGAGCCAGGTGCGGCCTTCGGGGTCGAGCGGGAGGGAGGCGACGAGCGCGCGGTCCGCGGCGGTGCGGCGGACGAACGCGAGGAGTTCGCTCGCGCCGGGACCGCCGGGACTCCCGGCGGTCTGCGGGCGCGCAGGGACATGGACATCGGGCACGGGAACCGTCCTGAATGATCGCGAAGAGGCGCGGCCACCACGGCGGGAAGCCGGGGCCACGCGGGAAGGAAGAGCGGATCAGCAGAACGGACGACACGTGCAGCCCGCGTAGCGGACCAGGTCCAGATGGACCCTCCGCCACAATCGCGAGCCGTGATCAGTCACCTTCGGAGTGAAACACGGACGTTCCCACAGGGTCAACCGGCGAGCCGGCCCCAGGACCTGCCGCGGCTGCCTCACCGGCTCCCGCGGGACCTGGCACCCCGGCGCCCTCCCCCGCCCCCGAACTCCCGGACGGCGCACCGCCGTTACCCGCCCCGCCCGCCGGATGCCGTGCCGCCCGCCCGAACGGGCCGCCGCGCACCGCCGTCGCGCAGGCGTGCAGCTCGGCCGGGCGGACACCGGACATGGCGGTGACGAGATGACCGTCGGGCCGCACCAGCAGGACGGTGTGCGCGGCGGCTCCCGGATACTCCTCGGCGACCAGCACCTCGGCCTGCATCGGCAGTTCGGCGACCGCGTCGGACAGCCGCGGCATCAGCCCGGCCGACTGCCAGTGCCTGCGGTCCCAGACCCCGGTGCCCGGCGCGATCAGTATCACCAGCAGCCCCTGCCCGAGCCGGTCGCGCAGCGGCACCACCGAACCGTCGGCCGCGGTCACCGGGACGTCGGCGACCGGCGCCCCCGGCAGGGTGCCCACCGGCGTCCCCGTGGTGTGCGCGGCGGGCGGGGCGAGCGGGGAGCGGGCGTAGACGGGGGGCGCGCCCAGCGGGCCGCGCCCGAGGTGGCCGTCCGTCAGGAGGGCGCAGTGGCCGCGGGCGGCGCCCGGCAGCGCCCGCCGCAGGCCCGCCGTGCCGCCCTCACGCAGCAGCGGCAGCGCCTGGTCGGCGGCGCGCAGCCGCGCGGCGACCGCGCCCCTGCGCTCGGCCTGATAGCTGTCGAGCAGCGTCTCCGACGCACCGTGGTGCCAGGCGAGGCCCAGCTTCCAGGCGAGGTTCTCGGCGTCCCGCAGCCCCTCGTCCAGGCCCTGGGTGCCGAGCGCGCCCAGCAGGTGCGCGGCGTCCCCCGCCAGGAAGGCGCGGCCCAGCCGCCAGCGCCTGGCCAGCCGGTGGTGGACGGTGTGCACCCCGGTGTCGAGCAGTTCGTACGGCGGCACCGGGTGGACGCTTCCGCGGCCCCGGGCGGGCCCGCCGGTTTCGGGTGTGGCCGCTTCGGCGGCCCAGCCCGCCAGCGAGTCTCGGATCCGCGCCACCAGGGCATCGGGGGTGACCAGCTCGCGTCCCGGCGGCAGCAGCCAGTCCAGCCGCCAGACGCCGTCCGGCAGCGGCCGTGCGCAGACCTCGCTGCCAAGGCCGCCGCCCTGTCGCCCGGGTGAGCGGTGCAGCAGCGCCTCGCCCGGCCAGGGCAGTTCGGCGCGGACCGCGGCCACCGCATGGCGTTCGACGGCGGTGCGGCCGGGGAAGCGGATCTCCAGGAGTTTGCGGACCGTCGAGCGCGGGCCGTCGCAGCCGACGAGGTAACTCCCGCGCCACCACGTGCCGTTGGTGCCCCGGGTGTGCGCGCTGACACCGTCCGCGTCCTGCTCCAGGCCGGCCAGCCGGCCGCCGGTGATGATCTGGGCCAGCTCCTCACGCGCCAGCGCGGCGCGCAGGGCGCGGGTCAGCGCGTGCTGGGGGAGGTGGACCGGAGACCCGGCGCCCGGCGTGCCGCCGCCGGGGTGCCCGCCGTCCTCGGGTCCTTCCTGTCCGGGGCCGAGGACGACGTGCTCCATCAGCCGCCTGCGGCGTACCGTGCGCCAGCCCGACCAGCGGGTGCCCGCCGACTCCACCGCGTCCGCGCAGCCCAGCCGGCTGACGAAGTGCGCGGTGTCCTCGCGCAGTACGGCCGTACGGGCGGGACGGACGGCCTCCTGCTCGGTGGTGTCGTCGAGCACGAGGGAGGGGACGCCCATCCGGGCCAGGGAGAGTGCGAGGGAGAGGCCGACCGGCCCGGCCCCGACGACGATCACCGGGTCCACGGCATGGCTCCCCGGCCCCGGTGGTGCGACGTGTCGGTGCGGGAACTGGCAGTTGGAGCCCGGTGCGTGATCACACAGCGTATGCAACCCACTGCGACGGCCCGCGTCAAGTGACGGAGGCGGCGGTACCCGCACCGCCGCCTCCGTACACACCTGAATGCCGCCGTTCCCGACGGCCGGGCCGTTCGCCCGGGTCCTTCCCGCCTACCGGGCGGACGCGCCGGTAAGGGCACCCGGGCCGTCCAGCGCATCGGTCGCGGTCACCGGCTCGCCGGCCTCGGCCACGCCGATGCCGGTCTTGGCGCGCCGGCCGCGCCGCTCGATCCAGGTGGCGAGACCGGACAGGGCCAGGCACATCGCGACGTAGATCGTGCCGGTGACGATGATGACCGGAACGTAGGTGTCCGAGCCGTTGACGATGATGTTGGTGCTCATCTGGCGTGCGGTGAAGAGGAGTTCCTCGAACGTGATGATGTAGCCGAGCGAGGTGTCCTTCAGTGTCACCACGAGCTGACTGATGATCGTCGGCAGCATGGCCCGCACCGCCTGCGGGATCAGCACCGTCACCATGACCTGCGTCTTGCGCATGCCCAGCGCGTAGGCGGCCTCGCGCTGGCCCTTGGGCACGGAGTTGATGCCCGCCCGCAACACCTCGGCCTGCACCGATCCGTTGTAGACGGTCAGGCCGACGACCAGCGCCCAGAACTGCGGGTCGTTGCCCGACAGGCCGAGCGCTTCACGGTTGGCGAGCAGGATCACCCACAGCACGTAGATGGTGATCAGCAGCGGGATGGCGCGGAACAGTTCGATGAATCCGGTCGCCAGCAGGCGCACCGGCTTGTGGTCGGACAGCCGGGCCACGGCCAGCAGCACGCCGAACGCCAGGGAGAGCACCGCGGCGACCGCGAAGACCCCCAGTGTGGTGAGCACACCGTCGCGGATGTTGGTCCGCACACCGGCGTTGTTGAAGATGTTCCAGACCTCGGGTTCGAACTGCCCCTTGGCGTACAGCCGTTGCAGGATGAACGCGATCAGGGCCGCCACCGCGACCGAACCGACGACGGTGTAGACGCGGTTGCGCGCCTTCGTCTTCGGACCCGGTGCGTCGTAGAGAACGCTCGCGCCGCTCATGCCGATACCTCGCTTCGTTCCGCCCCGCCTGCGCGCGGCACCCACGTCGTACGGATCCGCCTGCTGTCCGCGCTCACCTGGCCACTCCCATCCGGTGTTCGAGGAACCGGAAGACTCCGCTGATGGCGAAGGTGATGACGAGGTAGGCCAGGGCGATCCACAGGAAGATCCAGGCGATCGCGAAGCCCTGGTCGCTGAGCAGTTTGGAGACGCTGAACAGTTCGGCGACGCTGAAGGCGCCGGCGATCGCTGAGTTCTTCGTCAGCGCGATGAAGATGCTGCTCAGCGGCGGCAGCACGGTGCGGGTCGCCTGCGGGAGGATGATCATCCGCAGGGTCTGGGCGAACGTCATGCCGAGGCTGCGGGCGGCCTCCGCCTGCCCCACCGGCACCGTCGAGATGCCGGAGCGCACCGCCTCGCAGACGAACGACGAGGTGTAGAAGCCGAGCGCCAGCGTGGCCAGCACGAACGGGCTGGTGCCGGGGAAGAGGATCTGCGGCACCACGAAGAAGGCGACCAGGAAGAGCAGCGTCAGCGGCGTGTTCCGCAACACCGTGACCCAGGCCGTCCCGAAGACGCGCAGCGGCGGAATCGGGGAGACCCGGAAGCCGGCTATGAGGATGCCGAGCACCAGCGCGAGCACCGCGCTGGCCGCGGTGATCGCCAGGGTTCCGAGGAACCCGTCACGGAACTCGGGAAGATGATCGAGGAGTACGTTCATGGGGTCTCCGCGGTAGCGGTCGGGTCGGCGGCGGGAAGGGGCGGGGGCGCGGGGGAGCCGGAGCGCACGGGCCGGAAGACAGCACGCCCCGCACACCCGACCCGGCGGGCGTACGGGGCGGCGCGGTCCGTTACGTGCGCGGGCGCCTCAGTACCGCGGAAGCGGCAGGTCGGGCGCGGTGTCCTTGGTGAAGGGCGAACCCGACTTGCCGAGCGTGCCGTTGTACGCCTTCTCGTAGTCGCCGTTCTTGATGTGGTTCTCCAGCGCCTTGCTGATCGCGTCGCGCAGCGCCTTGTCGTCCTTCTTCATGCCGACGCCGTACGGCTCCTTGGTGAAGGGCTTCTCGACGACCCGGAGCTTCTCGTGCCGCTGGGCGGCGTAGCCCTTGAGGATCGCGTCGTCGGTGGTGACGGCGTCGACCTGGCCGTCGAGCAGCGACTTGACGCAGTCCGAGTACTTCGACAGCTGGACGGTGTCGGCGCCGTACTTCGGCTTCTTGATCTCCTGGAGCGGCGTGGAGCCGACGATCGAGCAGACCTTCTTGCCCTTGAGGGAGGTCGGCCCGGTGATGGACTTGTCCTCCTTGCGCACCAGGAGGTCGGCGCCCGCCGTGTAGTACGGGCCCGCGAAGCCGACCTGCTTCTTGCGCTCGTCGTTGATCGTGTAGGTACCGACGTAGTAGTCGACCTGCCCCTTGGAGATGGTCGTCTCGCGCACGTTGGAGTCGATCGTGTCGAACTTGATCTGCTTCTCGGAGAATCCGAGGTCGGCGGCGACCATCTTGGCGATCTCGATGTCGAAGCCGGAGTACGTGCCCGCCGTGTCCTTGAAGCCGAGGAACGGCTGGTCGGCCTTGACGCCGATGACGATCTTCTTCGCCGCCTGCGCCTTCTTCAGCACCGGGGAGTCGACGGTGACCCCCGACGCGACCTTGTAGTCGCCGCTGTAGACATCGCCGCCGGCCGGCTTGTCGCCCGCCGTACCCGACTCGCCGCCGCACGCGGTCGCCGTCGCCGCCAGCGCGAGCACCACCGCACCCGCCGCAGCCGTTTTACGCATCCTCATGGTGAACATCCTTTGGTTCCACAGGTGTGGGCAATCAGGGGGCAATCAGGGGGGCCTGGCAGGTTCTCAGTGATGCAGGATCTTCGACAGGAAGTCCTTCGCCCGGTCGCTGCGAGGGTTGTTGAAGAACTGGTTCGGCTCGGCCTCTTCGACGATGCGGCCGTCGGCCATGAAGACGACCCGGTTCGCGGCGGAGCGGGCGAAGCCCATCTCGTGCGTGACGACGACCATCGTCATGCCGTCCCGGGCGAGCTGCTGCATGACCTCAAGGACCTCGTTGATCATCTCCGGGTCCAGCGCCGACGTCGGCTCGTCGAACAGCATCACCTTCGGATCCATCGCCAGCGCACGGGCGATGGCCACCCGCTGCTGCTGGCCGCCGGACAGCTGCGCGGGGTACTTGTCCGCCTGGGTTCCCACCCCCACCCGGTCCAGCAGGGTGCGGGCCTTCTCCTCCGCGGCTGCCTTGCCGGTCTTGCGGACCTTGGTCTGGCCCAGCACGACGTTCTCCAGCACCGTCTTGTGCGCGAAGAGGTTGAAGGACTGGAAAACCATCCCTACGTCGGCGCGCAGCCGCGCCAACTCCCGTCCCTCCTGCGGCAAGGGCTTGCCGTCGATGCTGATGCTGCCGGTGTCGACCGTCTCCAGGCGGTTGATCGTGCGGCACAGCGTCGACTTGCCGGAGCCCGAAGGCCCGATCACCACGACGACCTCGCCGCGGTGGATCGTCAGGTCGATGTCCTGGAGCACGTGCAAGGCGCCGAAGTGCTTGTTGACGTTGTCCAGTACGACCAGCTGGTCCCCGGCCGGTGCGGGGCCCCGGGCGTTCTTGGTCACCGATACTTCGCTCATCGGCGGGTAGCTCCGTCCTCCTCGGTTGGGGAGGACCCTAGGACGGCCTGCGACCAGCGTCATTACATCTGAGGGGAAATTGAGGATAACGATCCGGCCGCGGAGCGTAACGATCCGGCCGCCCCGGAACCGGTGCCGCGGGCCGCGGAGGCGCCGGAACCGCGGCGTCCGGGCGCGGGCGTACCGGCTGGGTAACGGATGGCGTCGGTGAGGTGACCGCCCCTTGACGCGCGCACCTTCCATCGCGGTAGATGCCCTGTGGCCCGTGCACGCTGTGGAGAGGGAGGCCGATGAGACTGCTGCTCGTCGAGGACGACGACCATGTCGCAGCGGCCCTGTCCGCGGTGCTGGCCAGGCACGGATTCGCCGTCGTCCACGCCCGCAACGGCGACGAGGCCCTCCAGGCCCTGCTCCCGGACGCCGCGGAACCGTTCTCCGTGGTGCTGCTCGACCTCGGCCTGCCCGACCAGGACGGATTCGAGGTGTGCGGCCGGATCCGCAAGATCTGCGCCACCCCCGTCATCATGGTCACCGCGCGCTCCGACGTGCGCTCGCGCATCCACGGCCTCAACCTCGGCGCCGACGACTACGTCGTCAAGCCGTACGACACCGGTGAACTGCTCGCCCGCATCCACGCCGTGAGCCGGCGCAACCCGGTCGGCGGCGCCGAGCCGCACCCCGAGGAGAGCGGCCCCGAAGAGCCGCTGCGGCTCGGCGCCGTCACCGTCGAACTGCCCACCCGCCAGGTGTCGGTGGGCGGGGTGGCGGTGCCGCTGACCCGCAAGGAGTTCGACCTGCTGGCGCTGCTCGCCCAGCGGCCCGGCGTGGTCTTCCGGCGGGAGCAGATCATCAGCGAGGTGTGGCGCACCAGTTGGGAGGGGACCGGCCGGACCCTTGAGGTGCACATCGCCTCGCTCCGCGCCAAGCTGCGGATGCCCGCGCTGATCGAGACGGTCAGGGGGGTCGGCTACCGCCTGGTGGCCCCCGGTTCCGGTGCCGCGCCTGCCACCCGGCCGCCCGCGTCGCCGGCCGGCTGACGGCACCGCCCGGCCATGCGCACCCGGCTCCTCCCGCTGCTCATCGTCCTGCTCGCCGGGGTGCTGCTCGCCCTCGGCATCCCGCTCGGGGTGATCACCGCGGGGGTGGAACAGCAGAAGGTGGTCGTCGACCGTATCGACGACGCCGCACGGTTCGCGTCCCTCGCCCAGTTCGTCACCGCGCGCCCCGGTGCGGACGGCACCGCGGGCGGCGCCGACGAGGACGAACGGCGGGCCACCCTCGCCGGTGAACTGGCCCGCTACCACGACCTGTACGGCATACGGGCCGGCGTCTTCCACCGCGACCGCTCGCCGATGGCCGCGGCTCCCGGCGGCTGGCGGATACCGCAGGAGGGCGAGGGCGACCAGGCGTTCAAGGAGGCGCTGGCCGGTCACCGCAGCCACGACCCCGGCCAGGTCTGGCCCTGGGACGACGGCGGACGCATCCCGGTCGCCTCGCCCGTCGTGCGGGACGGCGACGTGGTGGCGGTGGTCTTCACCGACTCGCCCACCGGGCAGATGCGCGCCCACACCCTGCACGGCTGGCTGCTGATCGCCGCGGGCGAGTGCGCGGCCATGCTCGTCGCCGTCGCCGCCGCGTTCCGGCTCACCAGCTGGGTCCTGCGCCCGGTACGGGTCCTGGACGCGGCCAGCCACGACATCGCCACCGACCGGATGAAATCCCGCGTCGCCGCCACCGCGGGCCCGCCCGAACTGCGGCGCCTGGCCCGCTCGTTCAACGAAATGGCCGACCACGTCGAAGAGGTACTCGAACAGCAGCGCGCCTTCGTCGCCGACGCCTCCCACCAACTGCGCAACCCGCTCTCCGCGCTGCTGCTGCGCATCGAGCTGCTGGCGCTGGAACTCCCCGAGGGGAACGAGGAGATCGCGGCGGTCCGCACCGAGGGCAAGCGGCTGGCCCGCGTCCTGGACGACCTGCTCGGCCTCGCGCTCGCCGAGCACACCGCCGCCGACCTCCAGCTCACCGACGTCGCCGCGCTGGCCGCCGAGCGGGTGGACTCCTGGCGCCCGCTGGCCGACGACAGGGAGGTGCGCCTGACGTACGAGGGGCACCGCGCCGTCACCGGGTGGGCCGATCCGATAGCGCTCTCCAGCGCCCTGGACGCCGTCGTCGACAACGCCCTGAAGTTCACCCCGCCCGGAGGACCGGTGACGGTGCGGGTCACGCCGGACGGGGACGCCGTACGGATCACCGTCGCGGACGGCGGTCCCGGGCTCACCGAGGACGAACTCGCCCGTATCGGCGACCGGTTCTGGCGCAGCGGCCGGCACCAGAACGTCTCGGGCTCCGGCCTCGGCCTGTCCATCACCCGGGCCCTGCTCGCGTCCGGCGGCGCCGGCATCGACTACGCCCCGCACGAGCCGCAGGGGCTGCGGGTCACCGTCACCGTGCCGCGGCACGGGCCGTGAGGTGCCCTGTGGCGCTGACCACGTTCCCTGGGGGCGCGCCGGAGACCTGTGCTAGTGTGAATGCCGTTGCAGTTGTGGTACCCATGAACTTTGTGTGCGCCCGGAGGCTGGAAGCCCCGGGCGTTCATTGTTTTCCGGACCTTTATCCGGTGTGGGGCAATCATCTCGGCGACGTGGAGTCCGCGAAGTGCGGCCTCCGGTTTGCCCCATGAAGGAGAAAATTATGGCTTCCGGCACCGTGAAGTGGTTCAACTCGGAAAAGGGCTTCGGCTTCATCGAGCAGGACGGCGGCGGCCCCGACGTCTTCGCCCACTACTCGAACATCAACTCGCAGGGCTTCCGTGAGCTCCTCGAGGGCCAGAAGGTCACCTTCGACGTGACCCAGGGCCCCAAGGGCCCGCAGGCGGAGAACATCAGCGCCGCCTGACACTCACGTGTCTCGCGGACGGGGCCCGCACCGGCCAGCCCGGTGCGGGCCCCGTCCCGTATGCGCAGGGCACCTGCCCGCGAGCAGTACCGCGTCCCCCCGTACACCTCGGTCCCCGAGCGCTGTCACACGGGTGAGTGCGCGGCCGGCACGACCACGCCTCACCTCCCCAGAAGGGTCTTCAGTGACACGAGCGACCGCACCGCGACAGAGTGCCGCACCCCGCACGTCCCCCCGGACACCGGCCCCCGCGCCGGTCGGCTCCTTCGACGAGCTTCCGCTGGCCCCGGCCCTCCTGACCGCGCTGCGTGCGCAGGGCGTCACCGAGCCGTTCCCCATCCAGGCGGCCACCCTCCCCGCGACGCTGGCCGGCCGTGACGTGCTCGGCCGCGGGCGCACCGGGTCGGGCAAGACCCTCGCCTTCGGCCTCGCGATGCTCAGCCGCACGGCGGGCCAGCGGGCCGAGAGCAAGCGCCCGCTCGCCCTCGTCCTCGTTCCCACCCGCGAACTCGCGGGACAGGTCGCCGACGCGCTCACGCCCTACGCCAAGGAACTCGGCCTGCGGATCACCACCGTCGTCGGTGGCACCTCGATCAACCGCCAGGTCGACGCGCTGCGCCGCGGCGCCGAGGTCCTGGTCGCCACCCCCGGCCGGCTCGCCGACCTCCTCGACCGCCGGGCCTGCGCCCTCGACAAGGTCACCGTCACGGTCCTCGACGAGGCCGACCAGATGACCGACATGGGCTTCCTTCCGCAGGTCACCCGCCTGATGGAGAAGGTCGACCCGGACGGGCAGCGGATGCTGTTCTCGGCGACCCTCGACCGCAACGTCGACAAGCTGGTGCGCCGCTTCCTGACCGACCCGGTCACCCACTCCGTGGACCCGTCGGCCGCCACCGTCACGACCATGGACCACCACGTCCTGTACGTCGACGACACCGACAAGCGCGCCACCACCACCGAGATCGCCGCCCGCGAAGGCCGCGTGATCATGTTCGTGGACACCAAGCGCGGCGCCGACCGGCTCACCAAGCACCTGCTCGCCCAGGGCGTACGCGCCGCCGCGCTGCACGGCGGCAAGTCCCAGCCGCAGCGCACCCGCACGCTGGAGCAGTTCCGCACCGGCCACGCCTCCGCGCTGATCGCCACCAACGTCGCGGCCCGCGGCATCCACATCGACGGCCTCGACCTCGTCGTGAACGTGGACCCGCCGACCGAGGCCAAGGACTACCTGCACCGCGGCGGCCGTACCGCCCGCGCGGGCGAGTCCGGCACCGTCGTCACGCTCGTCACGCCGGGCCAGCGCCGCGACATGACCCGGCTGATGCGCCAGGCGAAGATCACCCCGGACACCGCCAAGGTCCGCCCGGGTGACGCCGACCTCATACGGATCACCGGCGCCAGGACGCCGAGTGGCGAGCCCGTCGTGCTCACCGCGCCCGCGGCGGCACCCTCCGCGGGCGCGCGCCCCGGTGGCGGCGGCGCAGCAGGCGGACGGCGGCGCCCGCGCCGCAGCAGGCCGGCCCGCCGCCCTTCCCGGGCACCCCGGGCCTGACGCCGCGGACACGGAGCGGGCCCGCCGGTCTCACCGGCGGGCCCGTTTTGCCGTCCGTGCCGCTCAGGGCTTCTCCGACACGTAGTAGCGCCTGGCCCCCTCGTGCAGCGGCAGTGGATCGGTGAACACCGCCGTCCGCAGGTCCACTTTCTGGGCGGCGTGCACCTGCCGCCCTATCGCGTCCCGGCTGTTGATGACGGTCCTGGTGATGCCCTCCGTGCGGGCGGCGTCCTCCCGGTCCGTCGTCACCAGCAGGTTCGCCACCGCGATCGTCTTCACCGCCTGCCCGTCCTGCGCCTGCGGATAGGCGTCGGCCGGCATCACGGCGGAGCGGTAGTAACGGTTCGGCGGGCCCTGCCGGTGCAGCGCGCCGAGCAGATCGCCGAGCTGGACGAGCCGCACCGGGAAGCGCTCCTCCAGGTGCTGCACCGCGGCGGTGGGCAGCCCGCCCGACCAGAAGAACGCGTCCAGCTTTCCCTTCCGCAGCAGCTCGGGCATCCGGTCGATACCGACCCGCACCGGCACGATGTCCTTGTCGAAGTCCAGGCCCGCGGCCTTCACGAGCCGCCGGGTGATCAACTGGACCCCCGAACCGTCGGCGCCCACCCCCACCCGCAGCCCGCCCAGTTCCTTCGCCGAGCGCAGCCGCGACGTCTTGGGCACCACCAGCTGCAGGTAGTCGTCGTACAGCCGCGCGCAGGCGCGCAGCGCGTCCGCGCCCTTCTCGCCATGGGCCTGGTAGGCGGCGACCGCGTCGGCGGTCGCGATGGTGAACCCGGCGCTCCCGGAGGCCAGTTGGCGCAGATTGTCGATCGAGCCCTCGCTGCGCTTCAGCCGCAGGTCGAGCTCCGGCATGTCGTGCGCCAGATCCTGCCGGAGCAGCTCCCCGTAGCGCGCGTACACACCGGTCGGTACCCCGGTCGCCAGCGTCACCTCGCCGCCGCGCGACGGGGCGCCGCCCGGGGACAGCAGCCACCACAGGAACAGTCCGAGCACGGCCAGGGCGGCGGTCGCGACGCGGAGCGTGCGACGGCCGGCGGGGCGGGCGATTGCGGTGACCATGAGCGGATCCTGCCAGCACCCGCGGGGCCCCGGAAGCCTTCCGCGCCAGCCGCGTACCGCCGCATCCGCCCACACCGGCGCGCGACGCGGGACGCCGCCGCCGATAGGCTCGCCGCGCCCCTTGCGCCGCAAGGGAGTTGCGCCACGGGAGGCATCAGGTGGACGTGCCGCAGGGAAGCGGGCCGGGCGGCGAACGGCGGGCGGCACGGCAGGAGGAGCTACAGGCCGAGGCCGACGCGGTCGCCGCCGACCTCGGTCTCGGGCGGCTGCTGTCGGCGCAGGGCGAGCCCGTGCGGGTGGGGAGCGCCGCGCTGGGCCTGATGGTGGCGCCCGATCTGGACATCACCGTGATCTGCCCCGGTCTTGACGGGAGCACCGCGCGGGCGGTGGCCGGAATCGGCGCCGAGCTGGCGGTGCACGACCGGGTGCGGCAGGTGACGTTCCGGGACGACACCGGCCGCTGGAACACCGACCCGCGCTATCCGGACGGCCTGTACCTCAAGGTCGGCTACCGCTCGGCGGCCGGCCGGGACTGGGCCCTGGACATCTGGTTCGTGGACGACCCCGACCGCCAGCCCGACCTGGCCCACATCCGTACGCTGCCGCCGCGGCTGACGGACGCGCACCGTGCGACGATCCTGCGGATCAAGGAGGCGCTGGCCGGGCGGCCCGGCGCGCGGGTGACCGGTTACGAGGTGTGCCGCGCGGTGCTGGACGGCGAGGTCACCACCGTCGAGGCGTTCGACGCGTGGTACGCCGGGGAGCGGGCGGGGCGGCCCGGCCAGGAGTGACGGACGGTGTGCGGGCCGGTCTTTCGGTGCGCGGGACCGGACGGCGGCCCGGTCCGCCCGCTGCGCGATAATGCCGGTATGCGGATCTCAGCCAGGGCGGACTATGCGGTGCGGGCCGCGCTGCAGCTCGCGGCGGCCGGGGACGCGGGTCCGCTCAAGGCCGAGGCCATCGCCGAAGCCCAGGACATCCCGCGCAAGTTCCTGGAAGGCATCCTCAACGACATGCGCCGCGGCGGTCTCGTCGTCAGCAGGCGTGGCGGCAGCGGCGGTTACCGGCTGGCCAGGGACGCGCGGGAGATCAGCATCGCGGACGTCATCCGGGTCATGGAGGGCCCGCTGGTGTCGGTGCGCGGCGTCCGCCCGCCCGAGCTGGCGTACTCAGGTCCCGCGCGGTCGCTGCTGCCGCTGTGGATCGCGCTGCGGGCCAACGTGCGGCAGATCCTGGAAGGGGTCTCGCTGGCCGACGTGGCGGCGTCCGAACTGCCCGGCGACGTGTCCGAACTTGCCGACGACCCCGAGGCGTGGACCAACCCGTAAGGCGTCCGGATGGCAAGACGAGGCTGTCCAGCCCTTGAACTCCTCTTGCCCTCACGGGATTCGGCACCGCATTCTCTGATTCCCTACTAACCCAGTGGGGAAACTGGGAAAAGCATCCGGGAGGAGGCGACCGTGCCCCGCACGCGCCGCGCCACGGCCATCCGTCACACCCCGGCCACCCCCACCGAGGTGACGGGCACCCTGCCGCCGGAGGCCGCCCCGCGCCCCGCGGCACAGCGCCTCAACACCCCGCCGGACGGCGGTACTTGGGACCGCGTCGTCCGCGAGGTCGCCGACGACCTCGCCGTCGACGCGCTCGCCCGCGACCGGGCGGGCAAGCCCCCGCACGACGAGGCGGGACGGCTGCGCGAGGCCGGGCTGCCCGCCCTGCTGACCCCGCCCGCCACCGGCACCGGAGCCGACTGGCGGACGGCCTGCGCGGCCCTCCGCGAGATCGCAGCGGCCGACGGTTCCCTCGGCGAACTGCTGGCCCGCCACTACGTCCTGTCCTGGAGCCCCCGCCTCCTCGGCACCCCGGAAAGCGCCAGGAACGTGGAGCGCCGGGCGCTCGACGGACGCTGGCTGTGGGCCGGCGATGTGACCCTGCCGGACGCCGACCGCGCACCGGAGACGGACCCCGGCCTGACGCTCACCCCGGCCGGCGACGGCTACGTACTCGACGGACAGAAGTCCTTCGCCGCCGGCGTCACCGTCGCCGACCGGCTGCTCATCGGCGCACCCGACAGCCGCACCGGCGAGCCGGTCGTCGTGACGGTGGACCCCGGCCACCCCGCGGTGACCGCCGCCCCGGCCCACGACCGGCTGGGCCAGCGGCTCACCGGCGCCGGCACCGTCCGCTTCGACGGCGTCCCCATCGCCCGGCACGACGTGGTGGCCACCGTGCCGCGCGAGGAGCACGACGTACCGCCCTGCGCCACGCTCGCCCCCCTGGCGCTGCGGCTCGCCCTCGTCCACGTCGGCCTGGGCATCGCCGAAGGGGCGCTGGCCGAGGCGCGCGACGTCATCCGCCGCGGTGCGCCGCCCGCCTGGACCGCCTTCGAGCCGGACGGCGGCGGCTACGAGACGCGACCGGACAGCGACCCCTACCTCCTGCTCCACTACGGCGAGCTGGTCACCGCCGCCCACGCCGCCGCGTCCGTCGCCGAACCCGCCACCCGGGCGCTGGCCGGCGGCCTGCTCGCGGGCCAGGGCCTCGGCGTCGAGGAGCGCGCCGAGATCGCCGTGCTGGTCGCCGCCGCCGAAGCCGTCACCCACCGCTCCGCGCTGCACGTCACCACCCGCCTCCTGGAACTCACCGAAGGCGCAGCCGCCTCCGCCGACGACCCGGGACTCGACAGGTTCTGGCGCAACGCCCGCGTCCTGACGGCACGGGAGGCGTCCCCCCGCAGGTTCCGCGACATCGGCGACCACTACCTGAACGGCGCCCAGCTGCCGCTCACGCTGCGGGGCTGACACCGTAGGCGGCGCGTCACTCGTGGCGCGGGCCGCCCCGGACGCCGGGTCCTGGCCGCCCGGGACAGTGCGCTCCCCGCGCCCCCTTACCCTTGAGGAATGACCAGCAGCAGTGACCGGAGCCATGGCGTGGGCGTTCAGAGAAGTTATGAGATCCGCACCTACGGGTGCCAGATGAACGTCCACGACTCCGAGCGGCTGTCGGGCCTCCTGGAGGACGCCGGATACGTTCCCGCGCCCAAGGACGCCGACGGCGCCGACGTCGTCGTCTTCAACACCTGCGCGGTGCGGGAGAACGCCGACAACCGGCTCTACGGCAACCTCGGCCAGCTCGCCCCGAAGAAGGCCGGACGGCCGGGCATGCAGATCGCCGTCGGCGGCTGCCTCGCCCAGAAGGACCGCGACACCATCGTCAAGAAGGCCCCCTGGGTCGACGTGGTATTCGGGACGCACAACATCGGGAAGCTGCCGGTCCTCCTGGAGCGCGCCCGCGTCCAGGAAGAGGCACAGGTCGAGATCGCCGAGTCCCTCGAAGCGTTCCCCTCGACCCTCCCCACCCGCCGCGAGAGCGCCTACGCGGCCTGGGTCTCCATCTCCGTCGGCTGCAACAACACCTGCACCTTCTGCATCGTCCCCGCGCTGCGCGGCAAGGAGAAGGACCGGCGGCCCGGCGACATCCTCGCCGAGGTCGAGGCGCTGGTCGCCGAGGGTGTCAGCGAGATCACCCTGCTCGGCCAGAACGTCAACGCCTACGGCTCCGACATCGGCGACCGCGAGGCGTTCAGCAAGCTGCTGCGCGCCTGCGGAAAGATCGAGGGCCTGGAGCGGGTCCGCTTCACCTCCCCGCACCCCCGCGACTTCACCGACGACGTCATCGCCGCCATGGCCGAGACCCCCAACGTCATGCCGCAGCTGCACATGCCGCTCCAGTCGGGATCCGACCGGGTGCTCAAGGCCATGCGCCGCTCCTACCGCCAGGAGCGCTACCTCGGCATCATCGAGAAGGTGCGCGCCGCGATGCCGGACGCCGCCCTGTCGACGGACATCATCGTCGGCTTCCCCGGCGAGAGCGACGAGGACTTCGAGCAGACCCTGCACACGGTCCGCGAGTCCCGCTTCGCCCAGGCGTTCACCTTCCAGTACTCCAAGCGCCCCGGAACCCCGGCCGCCGACATGGAGGGCCAGATCCCGAAGGCCGTCGTCCAGGAACGCTACGAACGCCTCGTGGCCCTCCAGGAGGAGATCTCCTGGGAGGAGAACAAGAAGCAGGTCGGCCGCACCCTGGAGGTCCTGGTCGCGGAGGGCGAGGGCCGCAAGGACGACGCGACCCGACGGCTGTCGGGGCGCGCGCCCGACAACCGCCTCGTCCACTTCACCCGCCCCGACGAGCCGGTGCGCCCCGGCGACATGGTGACCGTGGACATCACCTACGCCGCCCCGCACCACCTCCTCGCCGAGGGCCCCACCACCTCCGTACGCCGCACCCGCGCGGGCGACGCCTGGGAGAAGCGCAACGCCGCCCCCGCGCCGCAGCCCGCGGGCGTGATGCTGGGCCTGCCGACGGTCGGTGCCCCGGCGCCCGCCCCGGCAGCGGCACCGGGCTGCGCCTGCGGCTGACCCCTCCCGGGCCGCTCCGTCCCGCGGGGCGGCCCCGGGCGGACCGGCGCGAGGGGCGCGGGAGTTACGCTGCGTGGCATGCTCGTTGCCGCCGCCCTGTGCCCGTGCCCGCCCCTGCTCGTCCCCGAGGTCGCCTCCGGCGCCGCCGCCGAGCTGGACGGCCTGCGCGCCGCCTGCTTCGACGCGCTCGGCGTGCTCGCCGCCGCCCGGCCCGACCGGCTGGTCGTCATCGGCCCCGCCGAACAGGCAGGCCGCGGCCCGCACCCGCAGGGCGCCACCGGCTCCTTCCGCGACTTCGGCGTGGCCACCGAGGTGAGCCTGGGCGCGGCGGAACGGACCCCGGAACGCCCGCTGCCGCCCTCGCTCGCCGTCGGCGCCTGGCTGCTCTCCCGTACCGACTGGGCCGACGCGCCCGTCGAAGGGCTGGGCGTGGGGGAGCCGCTGTCCCCGGGCCGCTGCCTGTCGGTCGGCCGCGAGATCGCCGCCTCGTCGGCCCGGGTGGCGCTGCTCGTGATGGGCGACGGCAGCGCCTGCCGCACGGTGAAGGCGCCCGGCTACCTCGACGAACGGGCCGAGCCCTTCGACGCCGAGGTGGCCCGCGCGCTGGGCGCAGCCGACACCGACGCGCTGGCCGCGCTGGACGAGGAACTGGCCGCCGAACTCAAGGCATCGGGCCGGGCCTGCTGGCAGGTCCTCGCCGGTGCCGCCCAGGAGGGCGCCCCGCTCGGCGGCGAGCTGCTGTACGACCAGGCGCCGTACGGGGTCGGGTACTTCGTCGCGGCGTGGTCGTAGGCCGTGTCGTCGATGTCCCGCCCGGCCAGGGCGCTTCTGACGGATCTCCGCGGCGCCGCCTGAGTCCCGCGGGGCCGGAGGGCCCCGGCCCGGGGGACGGGAACAACAGCGGGAACGGCCGCGAGCGAGGTGCTCGCGGCCGTTCCCGCTGTCCTGGGACCTTCCGTCGCCCGCTGTGCCGCCGGGCCGTTCGGGGCGCGCTCAGCGGCGCGGCCCCTCGCGGAGCCCGACGCCGGGGGTGACGGACGCCGTCGGCCCCAGGAGCGTCGCCGTTCACCGTCGCCGCGCCGTCTACTTGCGGGCGCCGTCACCGGCCTCGCGCTCGGCCGCCGTGGCGGACTGCTGCCGGGGGATCCCGGCGCCCTCGGCCCCGTCCTCGGTGGCCTCGGCCTTCGCGGCCTTCGCCGTCCTCGCGCTCTTACCGGACTTCGTGGCCTTCGCGGCTTTCGTACCCTTCGTGACCTTCGCGGGTCCGGCCTCTGCGGCTCTGCCCTTTCCGTCCGCGCCTTCGGGGGCACCGTCCTTCCCGTCCGCCCCCTCCGTGGCGCCACCCTCTCCGGCTCCGCCTTCCGCAACCGTCTCCGCCGGCGCCGCCTCTTCCGCAGCCGGCTCGGCCGCTTCGGGCGCGGCCTCCGGGGTGCCTCCGGAATCCGTGCCGCTTCCCTGGCCCTCGGTGTCCGCCGCGGCCCCGGTGTCGTCACCGGCTTCCTCCGTGGCGGTCACGGCCGGGGCGACCGCTTCCTCCGGTGAGGACCCGGACGGACGCCGACCGAACCAGGGGAAACGCGAAAAAACACCCATACTTGCTCCAACCCCTACCGATGTGAGGGAACTCCCGCGCCGCCCGGGGCGTGCCCTTCCGCCGCCCACGGGGCGCCGGCCGCACGCCGATGCCCGGGATCCCGCAACAGGCAACGACCCCGAGGGTGCCCCGTCACGTCGCTCGTTCGGGGTCGGTGTCCGATGTTTGCGAGACTGGCGCCGTGAACACCGCAGTTCCCGCTCCGCGGGTCATCGCCGTCGTCGGCCCCACCGCGGCCGGAAAGTCCGATCTGGGCGTCGCGCTCGCCCGGCACCTGGGCGGCGAGGTGATCAACGCCGACTCCATGCAGCTCTACCGCGGCATGGACATCGGCACGGCCAAGCTCACCCCTGAGGAACAGCAGGGCGTACCGCACCGCCTCCTGGACGTCTGGGACGTCACCCGGGCCGCCAACGTCGCCGAGTACCAGCGGCTGGCCCGCGCCGAGATCGACCGGCTGCTCGCCGACGGCCGCACCCCCGTCCTGGTGGGCGGCTCCGGCCTCTACGTGCGCGGCGCCATCGACGCCCTCGAATTCCCCGGCACCGACCCGGCCGTCCGCGCCCGCCTGGAGGACGAACTCGCCGAGCACGGCAGCGGCGCGCTGCACGCCAGGCTCGCCGCCGCCGACCCCGAGGCCGCCGCCGCGATCCTGCCGGGCAACGGCCGCCGCATCGTGCGCGCCCTGGAGGTCATCGAGATCACCGGCCGCCCCTTCACCGCGAACCTCCCCGGCCACGAAGCCGTCTACGACACCGTGCAGATCGGCGTCGGCGTCGACCGGCCCGAACTCGCCGAACGGATCGCCCGGCGGGTGGACCGGATGTGGGAGGCGGGACTGGTCGACGAGGTGCGGGCCCTGGAGGCCGCCGGGCTGCGCGAGGGGCTGACCGCGTCCCGGGCGCTCGGCTATCAGCAGGTGCTCGCGCAGCTGGCGGGGGAGTGCACCGAGCAGGAGGCGCGCGAGGAGACCGTGCGCGCCACCAAACGGTTCGCCCGGCGCCAGGACTCCTGGTTCCGGCGCGATCCCCGGGTCCACTGGCTCAGCGGCGCGGCCGACGACAGGGCGGAACTTCCCCGCCGCGCGCTGGCGTTGCTCGAACGACCGGTCACAGCCTGATCACGTCATGGCATCGGGACGCTCCGGCCGTCATCCGGGCCGCTGAGGGCGTGTCATCATCGACCTTCGATCGAGCGTGCAGTCTGCGGCAGGGAGGGCGCGTGGCAATGGAGGCCGGCCCTCGCAACAGAGCGCAGCAACCGGACCGGGACGGCACCGGCACGGCGTCGCACGACGACACCGCGGCGCCGCACCGCACGGACACCGCCGGCGAGCACCAGGCTCCCGGCACCCGTACCCCGGCGCTCGGCGACCCCACCACCCTGGACGCACCGGACACCGCGGCCCTGGACGACTCCGACAGCCCCGACGCGGACCAGCCCGTCCCCGAGGGCGGCGAGTCCTTCCGTGAGCTGCGCCCGCCCCGGCGGCTGCGCCTGTGGCAGCTCGCACCGGTCGTGGCACTCGGCACCCTCGGTTCGCTGATGTTCGCCTTCCCCCTCGCCTTCGAGTTCGGCGGGGACGGCGGCGCGGTGATCGCGATGCTCGGCCTGCTGCTGTGCTGCTGCGCCGCCGGCTGGGGCATGATGGCCGCCCGCCGCGTCGGCCAGAGCTGGCCGGGACTGCCCGACCGTGGCTCGGGCCGCCGCGCGAACTGGCGCGTGGTGCTGCTCTACGCCGCCGTGGTGGGCGTCCTGGCGGCCCTCGCCATCTGGCGCGTGGCCCGGCTGCGCTGACCCGCGAGGGCACCGCCCGCGCCGCCCGTCCCGTAGGGCCCGTACGATTCAAGGGTGAGCACCGCAGCGCGTATCGACTTCCTCAAGGGCCACGGCACCGAGAACGACTTCGTGATCGTTCCCGACCCGGACGGCCTCCTGGAGCTGACCCCGGCAGCCGTCGCCCGGATCTGCGACCGGCGGGCCGGCATCGGCGGCGACGGCGTGCTGCGGGTCGTACGGTCCGCGGCGCACCCCGAGGCGCGCGCGATGGCCGACGAGGCCGAATGGTTCATGGACTACCGCAACGGCGACGGCTCGATCGCCGAAATGTGCGGCAACGGCGTCCGCGTCTTCGCCCGCTACCTCCTGCACGCCGGACTGGTCGAGGCAGGCGACCTCACCCTCGCCACCCGGGCCGGCCTGCGCCGGGTCCACCTCGGCAAGACCGGGGACGTCACGGTCGCCATGGGCCGCGCCGAGCTGCCCGACGAGGGTGTCGTGGTCACGCTCGACGGCCGCAGCTGGCCGGCCCGCAACGTGAACATGGGCAACCCGCACGCCGTCGCCTTCGTCGACGACCTCGGCCACGCGGGCACCCTGTACGAGGCACCGCCGTTCAGCCCGGCGGCGGTCTATCCCGAGGGCGTCAACATCGAGTTCGTCGTGGACCGCGGCCCGCGCCATGTGGCGATGCGGGTGCACGAGCGCGGCTCAGGCGAGACCCGCTCCTGCGGCACGGGCGCCTGCGCGGTCGCCGTCGCCACCGCCCGCCGGGACGGCGCCGACCCCGCGCGCAGCGGGACGCCCGTCACGTACACCGTCGACGTGCTCGGCGGCAGCCTGTCGATCACCGAACTGCCGGACGGCACCATCGAGATGACAGGCCCCGCGGTGATCGTCGCCGACGGCACCTTCGACCCGGCCTGGCTGGAGTCCGCGCTCGCCTGACGCACGCCGCGGCGGGCGCCCGGGGGAGATACGGGCGCGCTCGGGAAGTTCCCTCGAACGGGTGATCCGTTTCCTGCCGGGGGAGAGGTGGACAGAGCTGCGTGGTGGGCTCGGTAGCATCAAGCACCGGCCCGGCCGCCCAACTGGTGGCGCGCCACCGCCGGTCGACGCTGCCGGAGGTGCCCATGAGCGCAGAGGCCACTAACCCAGGTAACCCTGGAGCGGCGAGCCGCAAGCGCGGCCGTGCGCGACTGGAGCTGCACGGACTGCGCCGCATCGGCCGCGCCGCGCTGCTGGGCACGGCCCCGCGCGACGGTCTCCCCGACGCCCTGGAACACGTCGCCAAGGTGCACCGCGGCCACCATCCGGACGCCGACCTCGCCATCCTCAGCAAGGCGTATGTCCTCGCCGAGTCCTCGCACCGCGGCCAGATGCGCAAGAGCGGCGAGCCGTACATCACGCACCCGCTCGCCGTCACCCTCATCCTGGCCGAACTGGGCGCCGAAACCACGACGTTGACCGCGTCCCTGCTCCACGACACCGTCGAGGACACGGATGTGACGCTCGATCAGGTCCGGGCGGCGTTCGGCGACGAGGTCTGCTTTCTCGTCGACGGCGTGACCAAACTGGAGAAGGTCGACTACGGCGCGGCGGCCGAGCCGGAGACCTTCCGCAAGATGCTGGTCGCCACCGGCAACGACGTCCGCGTGATGTCCATCAAGCTCGCCGACCGGCTGCACAACATGCGCACCCTCGGGGTGATGCGCCCCGAGAAGCAGGCCAGGATCGCCAAGGTCACCCGCGACGTGCTGATCCCGCTCGCCGAACGCCTCGGCGTCCAGGCGCTCAAGACCGAGCTCGAGGACCTGGTCTTCGCGATCCTGCGCCCCGATGACTACGCCGTCACCCGCCGCCTGGTCGCGGAGTGCGCGCAGCGGCCCGACCCGCTCGCCGCGCTCGCCGCCCGGGTGCGCACCACCCTCGCCGAGGCCGGCATCGACGCCGAAGTGCTCGTGCGGCCACGGCACTTCGTCTCCGCGCACCGCGTCCGGCTGAGCCGCGGCGAGCTGACCGGCGCGGATCTCGGCCGGCTGCTCGTCCTGGTCGCCGAGGACGCCGACTGCTACGCGGTGCTGGGCGAGCTGCACACCTGCTTCACACCAGTGATCTCCGAGTTCAAGGACTTCATCGCGGCCCCCAAGTTCAACCTCTACCAGTCGCTGCACACCGCGGTGGCGGGCGAGACGGGCGAGATCGCCGAGACCCTGATCCGCACCCACCAGATGCACCGCGTCGCCGAGGCCGGGGTGATCGCCCTGGGGAACCCGTACACCCCCACCGACGGCGCCGAGACCCCCGACGGCGAGCGCGCCGACCCGACCCGCCCCGGGTGGCTCTCCCGGCTGCTGGAGTGGCAGAGCGCCACCCCCGACCCCGACACCTTCTGGACCTCGCTGCGCGCCGACCTCGCCCAGGACCGGGAGATCACGGTCTTCTGCGCCGGCGACCCGGCCGCGGGTCCTGGCGGCGCCATCGGGCTGCCCGCCGGGGCGAGTTGTGTGGACGCCGCGTACGCGCTGCACGGCGAGGCGGCGCACTGCTGCATCGGCGCCCGGGTCAACGGCCGGCTCGCGACGCTCTCCACGGTCCTGCGCGACGGCGACAGCCTGCACCTGCTGATGGCCCCTGACTCCGCCGCCGGCCCCTCGCCCGAGTGGCTGGAACACGCCCGCACCCCCGCGGCCCGGCTCGCCATCTCCCGGTGGCTGGCGGAGCGTCCGGGCGACGCCGCCGCCGTCCCGGGGGAGGCCGACGGCGGCGGCCCGGAAGAGGGGCAGCAGCCGCCCGGCACCTGCCAGGAGGACGACGGGCCCACCGGCCGGTCCCGCCCCGCCGTCCCGCCGCCCGCCGCCGCGGACATCACGGCCCGGACCGCGCCACCGGCGACGACAGCCGGGGAGCACACCGACCCCACGGACTTCTCCGACCCCACGGACCTCTCCGACCCCATGGGCCTCTCCGGCCCCACGGACCGGCCCGGCTCCGACGACCGCGCGGGCCTGCTGCCGCCCGGCCCGTCCCCCGACCCGCTGTCCGGACCCGCGTCCGTCCTCGCGGTGGCCGACCTGCCGGGCGCCGCCGTCCGGCTCGCCGGCTGCTGTACGCCGGTGCCGCCCGACTCCGTCACCGGGTTCGCGGTGCGCGGCGGCAACGTCACCGTGCACCGGGCGCTGTGCCCCGCGGTCGCCCGGATGGCAGCCATGGGCCGGCAGACCGTCGACGTGAGCTGGCGGGGCGCGGGACACACCGGCCACGGCTGCCGGGTCACCCTGCTCGCCGAGGCGTTCAGCCGCCCGCACCTCCTGGCCGACCTCACCGAAGTCATCGCCGTCCAGGGCGCCGCCGTGGTCTCCGCCGCCGTGGAACCGCCGCACGAGCAGCGGGTCCGCCACACCTACACGCTCCACCTGCCCGACGCCGCCGAACTGCCCTCCCTGATGCGCGCGATGCGCCAGGTCCCCGGTGTCTTCGACGTCCTCCGTGCGGGCCGCGCCGCCCCGGCGGCCGTCGGGCGCCCTTAGGGCGCTTCTGACGGATCTCCGCGGCGTCGCGGCGTCTGGCCCGCACCCGGAGAAACGTCACCGCGGTGGCCGCCGGAGCGTCGCGCCACCGAACGGACGCCCGGCGATCCGGCCGCGCATACGGGCCGCAGGCCGCCGCCCCGCCCGTTCGGGTGCCGTGCTGCCGCGCCGTCCCCCGGGCAGTCGGCCGCGCTGATAGCGGTAGCCCATGCCGCATTCCTCGCGCCGCGCGTCCGGCGAAGTCCACCACCCCGCCCGCCGCCCGTCCCGGGCCGCCCGCCGCACCCTCGCCCTCGCGCTGGCCGCCGCCGCGGCGATCGGCGCCGCGGCACCCGCAGCCCCCGGGGCACGCGGTATCGGCGACCGGCTCTTCCCCACGCTCGGCAACCCCGGCTACGACGTCACGTCCTACGACGTCTCGCTCGACTACCCGGGCCGCAACGACCGGCCGCTGACCGCCGTCACCGAGATCACCGCACGCGTCACCACCGAGCTGGAGCGCGTCAACCTCGACTTCGCCCGCGGCACCGTCGGCTCCGTCACCGTCGACGGCCTGCCCGCCCGGCACGCGCAGCACGGCGAGGACCTGGTGGTCACCCCGGCCTACCACCTCGTGCCTGGCCAGCCGGTGCGCATCGTCGTCCGGCACACCAGCGACCCGCGCGGCACCGGCGACGGCGGCTGGATCCGGACCACCGACGGGCTGGCGATGGCCAACCAGGCCGACGCCGCCCACCGCGTCTTCCCCTGCAACGACCACCCATCGGACAAGGCGTTCTTCACGTTCCACATCACCGCGCCCCGGAAGCTGACGGTCGTCGCCAACGGCCTGCCCGCCGGGCGCGGCGACCACGGACCGCGCCGCACCTGGACGTACCGCACCGCCCACCCCATGGCGACCGAGCTGGCGCAGGTCTCCATCGGGACGTCCGCCGTGCTCGTCCGCCGCGGGCCGCACGGCATGCCCGTCCGCGACGTGGTGCCCGCGGCCGACCGCAAGGCACTCGCCCCCTGGCTCGCCAGGACACCGGCCCAGATCGCCTGGATGGAACGGAAGGTCGGCCGCTACCCGTTCCCGCTGTACGGGGTGCTGATCGCCGACGCGCGGACCGGATTCGAGCTGGAGACACAGACCCTCTCGCTCTTCGAGAAGGACCTGTTCACCTCCGGGCGGCTGCCCGCCTGGTACGTCGAGTCGGTGATGGTGCACGAGCTGTCCCACCAGTGGTTCGGCGACAGCGTCAGCCCGCACCGCTGGTCCGACCTCTGGCTCAACGAAGCCCACGCCACCTGGTACGAGGCGCTCTACGCCCAGGAGAAGGGCGGCATGAAGCGGGCCTCCCTGGAGACCCGGATGCACCGCGCGTACCAGCTGTCCGACGGCTGGCGCGCCGACGGCGGACCGCCCGCCGCGCCGAAGCCCCCCGTCCCGGGCAAGAAGATCAGCATCTTCCGGCCGGTCGTCTACGACGGCAGCGCCCTGGTCCTGTACGCGCTGCGCCAGAGGATCGGCCCGGTGGCCTTCGACCGCCTGGAGCGCAGCTGGGTGGCCAGGCACCGCGACGGCGCCGCCCGCACCGCCGACTTCGTCGCCCTGGCATCGGAGCTCTCCGGGCAGGACCAGTCCGGCTTCCTGCACGCCTGGCTGTACGGCAGGAAGACGCCGCCGATGCCGGGCCACCCGGAGTGGACGTCCGGGCGCGCCAAGTGAGCGACGGCGTCGTGCGTCCCGGGGCCGGTGGCCCGCGGCGGCCGTCCGTACGGTCCGTGCGGCCGTTCCGCGGGACGGGGCGCCGCCGTCCGTGGCCACCGGGCCCGTCCGCCGGGGAAACGCCGGGAAACCCGCGTGACGGCCTCCACCGGCCGTGCGACCATCATCGGGTCGACTCCGGCGGCCGGGGAATCTCCCGCGCACGCCGGACGTTGTCATCACCGACAGTCCCAGCGGGGCCGGCCGGCCTCCCCGAGGACTTACCGACGACACAAAGGATCAAATGACCTCCTCTTCTTCCCTTCCGCAGGACCGACAGAGCCTCCCCGAGAGCCTTCGGGCCGACGCCCTGATGGAAGAGGACGTCGCCTGGAGCCACGAGATCGACGGGGAGCGTGACGGCGACCAGTACGACCGATCGGCGCGCGCCGCGCTGCGCCGCGTCGCAGGTCTGTCCACCGAGCTGGAGGACGTCACCGAGGTCGAGTACCGCCAGCTCCGCCTGGAGCGCGTGGTGCTCATCGGCGTCTGGACCTCGGGGACGGTGCACGACGCGGAGAACTCCCTCGCCGAGCTGGCCGCCCTCGCCGAAACGGCGGGCGCCATGGTGCTCGACGGCGTCATCCAGCGCCGCGACAAGCCGGACCCGGCCACGTACATCGGCTCGGGCAAGGCGCTGGAGCTGCGCGACATCGTGCTCGAATCCGGCGCCGACACCGTGGTGTGCGACGGCGAGCTGTCCCCGGGCCAGCTGATCCACCTGGAGGACGTCGTCAAGGTCAAGGTGGTCGATCGGACCGCCCTGATCCTCGACATCTTCGCCCAGCACGCCAAGTCCCGTGAGGGCAAGGCGCAGGTCTCCCTGGCGCAGATGCAGTACATGCTGCCCAGGCTGCGCGGCTGGGGCCAGTCGCTGTCCCGTCAGATGGGCGGCGGCGGATCCAGCAGCAGCGGCGGTGGCATGGCCACCCGTGGCCCCGGTGAGACCAAGATCGAGACGGACCGGCGGCGGATCCGCGAGAAGATGGCGAAGATGCGCCGGGAAATCGCGGAGATGAAGACCGGCCGGGACATCAAGCGCCAGGAACGCCGGCGCAACAAGGTCCCCTCGGTCGCCATCGCCGGCTACACCAACGCCGGCAAGTCCTCCCTGCTCAACCGCCTCACCGGCGCCGGAGTGCTGGTGGAGAACGCCCTGTTCGCCACCCTGGACCCGACCGTCCGGCGGGCCGAGACGCCCAGCGGGCGGCTCTACACCCTCGCCGACACCGTCGGATTCGTCCGGCACCTGCCGCACCACCTCGTCGAGGCGTTCCGCTCCACGATGGAGGAGGTCGGCGACTCCGACCTCATCCTGCACGTCGTCGACGGCTCGCACCCGGTGCCGGAGGAGCAGCTGGCCGCCGTGCGCGAGGTGATCCGCGACGTCGGCGCGTCGGACGTGCCCGAGATCGTGGTCGTCAACAAGGCGGACGCCGCCGATCCGCTGGTGCTGCAGCGCCTGCTGCGCCAGGAGAAGCACGCCCTCGTGGTCTCGGCCCGCACCGGCCAGGGCATGACGGAGCTGCTGGACCTGCTGGACGAGGAACTGCCGCGCCCCGAGGTCGAGATCGAGGCGCTGGTGCCCTACACCCAGGGCGCCCTGGTCTCGCGGGCGCACGCCGAGGGCGAGGTCATCTCCGAGGAGCACACCGCGGACGGCACGGTCCTCAAGGCGCGGGTCCATCAGGAACTCGCCGCCGAATTCCAGCCGTTCGTCCCGGCCGCGTAACGCCGGGCGCTTACGGCGCCGTACGACACGAAGGCCCGCACCCGGTCTCCTTCTGTTCTAGTGGTTGTCGCAACACCCCAGTTCAGGGGATGCGATGGACTTCAAGATCCGGGAGATCCGGACGGCCCAGGGGCCGAAGAAGCT
>NZ_JBITJM010000043.1:0-20271 GCF_044460025.1 Streptomyces sp. NPDC050161
CTACGAGAAACGCGCCTACATCTACCTCGGCACTCTAACCCTCGCAGCACTCATGATCTGGCTCCGCACATGATCCGAGAAACAGTGCCTAGGGCCATGCGCCCTGACTACACGCGGAGGGCTGTACCTGGTCTGGCCGCGTAAGCGCTACCCCACTTCTTCACCGGACATATCTGGTGGCATGCGATTTCCGGTTGCCGAATACGCTAGTGCACTAATTTTGTCACGACCGTCCGGTTTGTTTCTCTGCTTCGCTGCCTATAGACACTTGCCGATCTGGGCGTATGGATAACAATGATCACTCTCGCGGCCTATAGCTTCTTGGTCTGCTCGGGTATTTCTAGTGGGATGGGCTTGCCGTTGACCTATCGAAGACATCCACTGGGGAAATGAGGTAAGTGCTCGCCCCCTGCTGTTGCCTGGACTGCGAGACTCAATGGCCTCACGCCACTGCTCTGTTGGGGAAAGGGTGAGCGATGTCTGGAATTGAAATCTACGTGTGGCAGAAAAGGTTGGAACGGCGTCCTAAGCCACAAAAATCGCAAACCTATTTCAGGCGGGTGAAGTTGACTGCTGACCCTTCGGGCTATGTGGTGCCGCTCTCCGAGGCGGGGGTCGAGTTTTATGCCCCCGATGTGGGTGATGTAGATGGATGGCTATACGACCAGCGTAGTGGGCTCTTTTATGAAGATGCTCACTTCGCTATCTATGAGTGTCACCTCTCGAAGAAAAAAGAGGAAGTGTGTGGAGAGAGGGACGCTTTGCCGGTGGAGCAGATGGACCTTTCGCAGACGTTGTGTCTTCTTTCGGGAGCTGGTGGCGCCGGAGCTGAGCTTTTTGGTGTTCTTGATGGCGGGATTAAGGTGTATGGCGAGCCGGTAAAGTCCCGCTTTGGTCTTGGCCGGTCGGGCGCCAAGAGTACCTGGTACCCCCTCGGGAATTTCGTGCCGAAAGGGATGAAGGTTTACGACACGACTTTCTTCTGGGCGTCGGATCAGGGTAAGGCCGCCGTTTGGGTGTGCGCCCTCTGTGGAAGTTCGACCAGTGGTTCGAGTGGAAAGAAGGGACTCCTGATTACGTCGCTGGACTCTCTCGTGCCCGGCGTGTCCCCTTCTGTCCCCGGGCTCCCGCCCGTGCTCTCGGTGCCGGGCGACGTCAGGAATGTCGCGGTAGATCCCGATGCTGCGTACGTATGGATGCTGGGGAATGAGGCTGTCTATCGCCTTCATCTCAAGAGTGGTGACGCCGTCGAGTCATTTGCTGTCGATGGCGCGCCGGATGGAATCGATTTCTGGATCGAGGACAAGGATCACGCGTGGGTCGTCGTGGCGTGCGCCTCGGGAAATATTCCGCTTCTTCCTGTGCATGGTTCGGTAAATGCTCAACATCCGATCATCAAGGGTGAGCCGCTGCCGAAGAGCCCTCTTGTGGGGTTCTCGGGAGTAGCTATCAGGGAATCCGATGGCCGGGCGTTGATCACTTGGTATCCGTATCTCGAAAGGGTCTACATTCGCGATGTGGACCTCAAGGCAAGAAAAGTGTTGCATCATATGCAACTCCCAGAGCGGGACAAATTGAACAATACCGATTCCAGTGAGTATTTTTTGCCTGGGTGGACGCCGTGAGTGGCAACGCGCCCACCGCATGCGCGGCATTGCCGACGCAGCAGAAGGATGAGGGTTTGCCGCTGGTGTACTGGCTTGAGGGCGCTTCGGTGCGCAGTTTCCAGCAGGACGCGGGGGATCGTCACGGCAGCTCCTGGCCGCTGGGCCGGAATGCGCAGCCATATGGGGACGCCTTTTCGGAGGTGAAGATGAAGCTGGGTGCCGACCGGCGCTAGAATTTTGTGCGGAATTTCGCTGCTGTTCTGCTGAGGAAAGGATGAGTGATGTCTGGAATTGAAATCTACATGTGGCAGGAAAGGTCGGAACGGCATAAGCCTGACTGGTTGCAGTATTTCAGGCGGGTGAAGTTGACTGCGAAAGGTGATTCGGGCTATCCGGTGTACCTCTCCGAGTCGGGGGACGAATTCTACGCTCCCAAGATTCGTGATGTGCCTACTGTGAAGTATGACCAGCGCAACGGGCTCCTCTATGAATCTGATGGCAGGAAAACCTTCGAATGTCACCTTTCGAAGAAAAAAGAGGAAGTGTGGGGGGGGAAGAATGATTGGCCGATGGAGCAGTTGAATCTTTGGGTGCCGGCGTGCCTTCTTTCGGGAGCTGGCGGAACTGGAGCCGACCTCATCGGGTTCTATAATGATGGGATCAAGGTGTATGGCGAGCCGGTAAAGTCTCACTTTGGTGTCGGTCGATCAAGTGCCAAGAATACCTGGTACCCCCTCGTGAGTTTCCTTCCGAAAGGCATGAAGGTCCTCGATACGGATTTCTTCTGGGCGTCGAACCAGGGGAAGGCCGTGATTTGGGTGTGTGTCCTCTGTGGAAATTCGGACAATGATCCGGGTGAAAAGAGGAGGCTGCTGAGTGTGCCGCTGGACTCTCTTGTGCCCGGCGTGCTCCCTTCTGTTCCCGGGCTCCCGCCTTTTCTCTCAGTGCCGGACGACGTCCAGCATGTTGCGGTAGACCCCGATGCTGCGTACGTGTGGATGACAGGATGGGGGCAGGCTATCTATCGCCTTCATCTCAAGAGTGGTGACGCCGTCGAGTCATTTTCTGTCGATAGTGCGCCGGGCGGAATCAATTTCTGGATCGAGGACAAGGATCATGCGTGGGTCGTCGTCGCGTGCACCTCAGGAAATATTCCGCTTCTTCCTGTGCATGGTTCGGTAAATGCTCAGCACCCGGTCATCAAAGGTGAGCCGCTGCCGAAGCGCCGTCCTCTGGGGTTCGGGGGAGTGGCTATCAGGGAATCCGATGGCCGGGCGTTGATCACTTGGTATCCGTATCTCGAAGGGGTCTATATTCGCGATGTGGACCTCAAGGCAAGAAAAGTGTTGCATCATATGGAACTCCCGGTGCCGGAAAAATCGGAGAATACCGAGTCCGGTGAGTATTTTCTGCCTGGGTGGACGCCGTGAGTGGCAACGCGCCCACCGCATGCGCGGCATTGCCGGCGCGGCAGAAGAATGAGGGTTTTCCACTGGTGTACTGGTTTCAAGGCGCGATGGTGCGCAGTTTCCTGCAGGACGAGAAGAGTGGGTTACCAACAGATCGTTGGGAGGACAACGAGGATCATCATGGCGTCTCCTGGCCGTTGGACCGGAAGGCACAGTCATACGGTGATGCCTTCTCGAAGACGAAAGGGAAACTGGGTGTTAACGGGCCGATTGATGTGTTCGTGTGGCAGCCGCAGAAAGAGCCTCATCCGCTGTTGTGCGCGGTTGTGCCGGGGGAGGGTTCGACGCCTGTGTTGCGGTCGTTCGACCCCGAGGCGGCCGGCAAGATCCTCGGCCCGGTTACGCCCGGGGAACTGCAGAAGAAGCTGGATTCAGGGGCGCTGAGTGGGGCGTGCGAGATGGACGATCCCGACCGGATCCTGCTGTTCGGTCACGCTGCGGGCAAGGCCAGCGCGTACTGGATGTGGAATACCAGAGCGCAGGTGGTGTCGGAACCTTTTGCGATGCCGAAGGGCTTCACCGCTCCGGTGGAGGCGGCTTTCCTCGGCTACGACACGAAGCCGGATGCTAATGCACTGGACAAGACGTCTCGGGTGATGCGGCTCTATCAGGGTGGGGTGGAGCAGGCGTTCACGGTGACGCCGACGGATTCCACGCAGGATGTGGGCCCGGTGACGTTCTTTCCGCAGAAGAGCGCGGGGGCGTTCTTGCCGACGCTGGAGGCCAAGCTGGCCGGGAAGACATCGTGACCGTCGCAGGTAGGGCGGGGACGGGTACGTCCGGTCCGGAGCCGGAGGTAGGAAGGGCGGCTGGCTGTGGGTGACGCGGAGCGGGCGGACGCGGACAGCCTGGCGGAGGTGCCCGGGGCGTGGCAGTGGCCGGTGGTGCTTTTGGACGGCACAGGTGCCTCTGACGTGGTGCCGTGGTTGACGGGCGCGCAGTTACGGCTGGAAGTGCCGGGCTCGGGCCAGGGCGTGGGGTTGGGGATGGGCCTGGAGGGCAGCGCCGCCGGTCGGAAGTGGTCGGTGGGGGTGGCATCAGCGGCTGCGCAGGGGGCGGGCACGGGCAAGCGGGTGACGTTGGTGACGGCGGCGGTACTGCCGGGGGTCGGGCTTAAGGACCTGCCGTTGGTGGGCAGCCGCATTCCGGCGAACGTGGGGGAGCTGTCGGGGCTTGCGCTGATGGCGCGTAGCAAGGCGACGGCACAGGAAGTGGCCACGAACTGGGCGGAGTTGCAGCGCCTGACGGCTGAGGCCGGTGACGGTTTGGTGCTGACGCCGTCGCAGAAGGTGGTGCAGGAGGCGTCTGCGGCGCTGGGGGTTGCGGTGGGGCTGGGCGGCAGTGGCGGCCCGGTGCAGGTGTGGGTGTCGCTGGTGAAGAACTCGAAGAAGCACTCCACACACATCGGTGCGTCGACGCCGGTGGTGGTGCCGGCGGAGCTGGTGTATTTCGACGGGGGTGCGCCGGGGGCGGCTCTGTGGGTGCAGGTGGGCAAGGCGTTGGGGCCGTTGCGGGTGCACCGGGTGGGTGTGGTCGTGAGCACCGGGGTGCAGACGGCGATGGGGCTGCTGGCGGATGCGTCGTTCCAGGCGGGGCCGGTGGAGTTCGACACGACCGGGCTGGGGCTGGTGTTGTCGTGGAAGGCGGCGGGGGACTTCACCGTCGCGGGGACGTTGGACGGGCTGGGTTTCGCGTACACAGCAGGTCCCGTTCAGGCGTCCGCGGCGTTCGCGCGGGCCCCGAAGCCCCCAGATGGGACACGGCTGATGGTGGCGGGGGCGGTGAAGGTCACCACGCCGGCGGTGAACTTCACCGCGGTCGGCATGTACGCGGAGTTGATTGCCGGGGGAACGTCGGCGTTTGTGATCGGCCGGGTATCGGGCCTTGAGGTGCCCCTGGGCCCTGCGGTGCTGACGGGGCTGACCGGGGGGTTCGGTTACAACTCCGAGTTGGTGTTGCCGTCTTCGCCCCGGGAAGTGGCCGGCCATCCGCTGCTTTCTGCGGATCTGCCGACGGGGAAGGACCCGCTGCAGGCGCTGACCTTCCTGGGTAAGCACGTGCGGCCCCACGAGGGCGCGGTGTGGGCGGCGGCGGGGGCGACCTTCGAGCTGTTCAAGCTCGTCGATGTGACCGCGGTGTTGGCGTTGCAGGTGGAGCCGGGCGACGTGACGGTCGTGTTGCTGGCCGAGGCGTCGGTGCGGTTCCCGCAACAGGGCACCGCGTACGCGCAGTTGGTGCTGGATGTGATGGCCTCCTACCGGTCCTCGACGGGGGCCATCGCGGTGCTGGGGTCGTTGGATCCGGATCGCTGCTATCTGGTGCATCCCAGCTGCCATCTCCAAGGCGGCTTCGCGCTGTGTACGTGGGTTCCGCCGTCGTCGCACTGTGGGGACTTCGTGGTGACCCTGGGCGGCTACCACCCCGACTACCGGCGCCCTTCGCACTACCCGGAGGTGGAGCGGCTGGGGCTGCAGTGGTCGGCCGACCCGGTCCAGATCACCGGGGAGTGCTATGCGGCGGTGACTCCGTCGATGGTGACGCTGGGCGGGCGGCTGGTGGCGTCGTGCTCGACGTCATGGGCCAGCGCGGAGCTGGAGGCGCACCTGAATGTGGTGGTCACCTGGGAGCCGTTTTCCTACCTGATCGATCTGGGGCTCACCGCGCGGGTCTCGGTGCCCAGCCTGGGCTTGAACCTGCATCCGGGGTTGACGTTGACGTTGTGGGGGCCGCCGATGGGCGGGAAGGCGACGGTGTCGCTGCCGATCGTCCCCGACATCACCGTCCGCTTCGGCCCTGGCCGGCCGGATCGCGAGGCGGTGCTGACCTGGGATCAGTTCTACGAGCGGATCTTGGACAAGCGGCCGCTGCAGGTGCAGGTCACCTCCGGCCTGCTGCCCCGATCCCAGTCCACCACCAAAGGCTCGGGCGCGGACAAGGACGAGCTGTGGGTGTCCGCGAACGGCTTCACGCTCGTCTTGTCCACCCCGCTGCCCTGTGCCCGTCTGGAACTGGCCACCACGACCAGCAGCCGGGTCGTGACCAGCGGCGCGACAGTGAATATCCGCCCCATGGGGAAGTCGTCGGGCAAGAGCGTGACCAGCACGTGCACGGTGAAAATCGAGCAGGGCGGCAAGAAGGTGGACGTGCCGCGCATGACGCCTGCCGCGGTGAACTCCGCCGTGCCGTCCAGCGCGTTCGGCACGCCGTTGGACCACGACACGAATCCGGCAGCCAAGGGCGGCGAGGAACTGGTACCTGCCGCGGTGACGGGCCTGACGATGCCCTTCATCACCGAGGCGGAAGGAGCCTTGCCGTCGTTCGACGAGAAGAACCTGGACAACGAGAAAGCCGGCGAGGGCACGATGCCCCCGCCGAAGCAGACGCTGATCCCGGCGGCGAAGTCCGGCTCGCGCGACAGCGTCTACCAGGCCCTCGCCCCGGCAAGCGCCCCCACACGCAACGACGTGGTGCACGCGTGGGTCCGCTACGGGCTGGCCCCGCAAGGCACCGTCGTCGAGCCGGCCGAATTCCGCAGGCGCCTGTGGTCGATGACCGGTGCCGACCCGTTGATGATCTCCTCGTGACCGTGAAAGGCGAAGCGCACCGATGACCAGCCCTACGCTGCAGGTCACCATGGCCGGCCGGCACAAGCCGGCCCTGCCCCCCGGCACATATACCGTCACCGCAGACCAGCAGACGCCGGGGGCGTCGCTGTCGACGAGCCGCACGATCGATGTGCGGGCCCCGCGGTTCGCGCTCGATGCCGCCGATGTGGTGGCTGTCCACCCCATGCCGGGCGATGTCGGTGACCTGAGCCGGGTCCTGCCGCACATCGCGCTGAGGGAATCCGCCCTGCCGTGGGCCAGATCGCAGAAAGACAAGCCCGACGTGCCGTGGCTCGCGTTGCTCGTGCTGCGCGACGGCGACGCCCTGGGCGCCGCCGACGGCACGGGCCTGCTCACCTCCCGCCGCGTGAAAGACCTCGACCCACACAGCGGCGAGGTGTTGGCCCCCAAGCTCACCGTGACCGACGACGAGGGCGAGCAGATGTGCCTGACCGTCGACCTCGACGCCCAGCGCCTCGTCGGCCCTTCCGCCGGCACCGGCCTGTTGCCCACGGCCGCCGAGCTGCCCTGGCTGGCACACGTGCGCACCATCACCCTCGGCACGTCCGGCAAGAGCGGCGAAGAACACGAGCCGCCGCCGGGCTGGCAGGCCGGAGACTTCGGTATCGTCACCACCAACCGTCTCCCACGGACCGCCGGCCTGTACACCGCGGTCCTGGTGTCGTTGGAAGGCTTCGCCGACGACGTTCTCAAGCCGGGTAGCAAGCAGTGGGCGGCGGCCAAGACGGTGCGGATGATTGCCCTGTGGTCCTGGACGTTCACCGCCACCAGCAGCGACAAGGCAAGCTTCCACGCCCTGGCCGACCGCCTGGTGGCCGACAGCGGTCGTGACGAGGCCCTGCTGCGCCTGCCGCGCACACCCCTCACCACCGACGAACAGAAGCTTCCGAAGGACGTGGAAGAGCATGTCACCGCCCGCCTGACCGACGGCGCGGTCCCGGTGGCCTGGCAACTACCCACCGGAGAACGCACGGCTGCCTGGTACCGGGGGCCGTTCACCGCACGACCCGCCCCCGAGCTCAACGATGTCCTGCCAGCGGGCAAGCCCGCGTTCACCAGCGCGGACGCCGCACTGGTGCTGTGGCACAAACAGGGCCTCATCGACGTCGGCTACGCGGCGGCGTTCACCTTGGGCCAGCTCGCGGCTCTGTCCCACCCGGAGCTGGCCTGGAGCGTGTACAAGGCGCGCAAGGCCGCGTATCACGCCGTGCGTGCCAGCCTCGGCGCGCGCATCGAGATCACGCGCGATGACAAGCACGGCCAGCACGTCGAGCCGACGATGCCAGGCCATCTCCAAGACGCCCTGGCCGACGACATGGCCACCGTCCTCACCAGCGGCGTCAAAGCCCTGAGCGACGGCGGCACCAAACACAAACAGGTCCCCACACCCAAGGTTGGTGCTACGCCCCGCCCGGCGGGCGAGCGGGTCACTTCTGGAGAGGTCATTGCCGCCCTGACCGCGACGCCCGGCACTGCGGATGGCGTCGCGGCGGCGCAGGCGGGACCGAAGGCGCCTTCCGCAGGGTTCGCCAAGGTGGTCAGGGCAGCGGGACGGGCGGTCGAGGCCAGCGCTCACTTCCACGGGGAGAAGGTCGCCCAGGCGCTGCCCAGTTGGCCGGAGTTCATCGCGCAGATTCCCTTCCAGCACCTGGTGCCGCACGCGGGCATGCTCCCCGAGCACAGCATCCGCTTCTTCCACCTCGACCCGCTGTGGCTGGACGCGATGGTCGCCGGCGCACTGCGGGCCCAGGCGGTAACCGCGCTCGACCACCATGTGACCACGCTGCTCCACGACCTGATCAGAGGCGACGAGCTCACCACCGGCCCTGGGGCACCGCCGCGCACGGGGGCCTTGATCCGTTCCCCCTTGATCTCCCAGTGGCCGGACCTGATCGTCGAGGCGTTCACCAGCAGCACGCCGGAGCCGGCCAACCAGGTACGCATCACCGCCGCGAGTCCGCTGCCGGACGTGCTGATGCTGCTCTTCCCCGACGCCTGGCCCACCGTCTTGCGCCTGCGGGAGCCGTTCCACGGCCTGAGCATGGGCATGGACGACAAAGATCACCGGCTCATCCTGCATGCCCCGCAGGAGATGACCGTCGATGGGACGAAGAAGCAGCCGGGCACCTCACTGGGGATCTGGACCGAGCCGATTGCCACACGCCCGGCGGCCGGCGGCAGCGAGCCGGATGTGCTGCGCATCGCCGACGACGACAAGGGCTGCCTGCGCCAGCGCCTTCAAGATGCCTACAAGAAGGCGGGCGTTCCGGCCGGGCACGTCCTAGGGCCGGCGTCGGCCGCACTGCAGCTGATCAACGGCGCCCGCTACGTGGACTTCGGCCCCCACCACCACTGACAGCTGCCCCGAGCTTCACCCGCACCAGCCCGCCTCGTTTTCAAGGAGATGCGTCGGTGAGCCAAGAGCCCGCCATCGTGATCGTGCCGATGCGCATGGACGCCCTGCTGGCCAACCCCAACCTGCTGCGCGGCCAGGATTTCTATCGCGCGCCGCTGGTGTTCAAGGACCCCTACAGCGGGCCCGAGCAACGACCGCTGAGCAAGACCATGGTGAAACCCGAAACCGACACTGGCATCTACCTGCACTGGCACATTCCCGAGGCCCTCGGACGCGGCCGGGTGGCCACCGACGCGGCCCCCGACGCCACGACCACGCAGGGCGGCTCGATTACCTTCCCCGCGGCGCCCAACCGCTGGCTGATCATCCGCTACCACGACACCGGCAGCAAGATCACGGCCGCCGGCTGGCTCCTGCACAGCGACTACACCAGCCCACACAACATCCGCACCGACCCCGCAGGCGGTGCGGCAAGCCCGATCGGCGACGGGCTGTGGATGGGGCGGCGTGTGGAGTTGTCCATCACCGACTGGAAGGAACCGTCCGGCACACACCTGCCGCGGCTGACGGTGCTGGGCCCGAACGTGGCCGCCTTCGCCGCGTTCCAGCCCTACTGCCAGGATGTCTTCTCCTTCCGAGACCCCCTCAGCGAGCCCGGCTCGACGAAGGCGGGCAGCCTCGCCTCGGGCGCGCTCAGCTACCTGGTCGCCGGATGGCATGCCGACTCCACCCAGGACATCACCGCCCCCGAAGAGATCACCGATCTGCTGCGCTTTCACGACCACAGCGCACCACAGAAGCCGGCCACCGCCGCCGCCATCGCCGAGGCCCTGCACCTGAGCGACTGGCACTTGGACGACAAGAACCCCCAGGCCAAGGATCTGGCCGACACCGCCCGCACCGTCTACCACGCGAGCGTACTGACCTTGCCCTGGGACAACGCGGACAATGCGGACCTGGCCAACGGCAACCGCCCGGTCCACGTCAAGCAGGACGTCCGGCTCTCGGTCGGCCACGACGTGGCCGACGCCCTGGACGCCCTGATCGAGCAGAGCCTGACGATGACGAAGAAGACCTTCAAGGGCACTGCCACCGAACGGGCGGCGCTGCTGCGGGCCTTCCACACCGCCCGCCTGGATCTGGCCGATCACGCCGCTCAGCCCGCCGATGCCCACCTGCTGCTCGACGACGCCCACCACCGTGACGGGTTCCGCTCCACCCCCGCAGGGCACCACTGGAAGATGACCACCACCGACGCGGGCCCCAACCCCACCCGCGACGCCAAGCTGGCGGAGCTCAATCACGCGCAGCAGACGCTCGATGACGCCCTCTACCAGGCGGCTGCGTTGCGTAGGCGCCTGTGGGATGTGTGGTGGCTCAACGAACGCTGGAAGACCACCCACAACAACACCTCCCGCGAGGGCTTTGCCGAGGAACTCGCCCCCACCGGCCACGGCCTGGCCCACAGCCTCGCGACCACACTCACCGAGGTCACCGCGGCTGTGAGTGCCCGCGATAAGGCACGCAAGGCGCTGGCCAAGGATCTGGCCCCCGACGTCCCGCTCGAAGAGGCCCCCCTGGCCGCCGTGCCGCTGGCTCCGTACCTTGCCGCCACCGATCCGGCCGCGGTGCTGTGCGGGACCGGCTACCCCACCGACCGGCCCCTACGCCGCGACGAGCCCCTGCCCACCCGCACCCCGGGCAAAGTCCTGACCGGCATCGACATCCACGACAAGGCCGGCGGCAAAACCACCGTCACCGCCCCCACCGGCAACGCGCTGCCCCAGCCGCCGGGCCTGGCGAAGGTCACCAGCGGTCAGAAAGCCCTCGACGACGCCGTCCGTCGCCTGCTGGGTGAGCTGTTCGTCCTGCACCACACCGCGCAGCAGGTCAAACCGGCCCCCGGCGCCCAGTGGAAGGACCTGCACGTCCCCGGCGAGGACACTCTCCTGCTGACCCCGGTCCCGAAGGACGGTGCGATCCCGGAGTTCACCACCACCTGGGAACAGCCCTGGCATCCCCTGTTCCTGGAATGGAAACTGTCGTACTACCCGCTACCCTACGACCGACAGGGCCCGGGGGCGTATTGGGACTTCGACGGTAGCCGCCGCACGGTGGCCGGCGACAAGGCTGCCACTGAGGCCGTGCAAGAAGCCGGCAAAGCACCACGCCCGTACGCGCTGCTGGGGCGTTCCCTGGTCGCGCCTGTGCCGCGATTCAGCCTGCAAGGGCGCGTCGACGCCTACCTGGACACCTTCTCCGGGGGCGAACTGCTCACGATGCTCCAGCGGTTCAGGCGCGCGGTCCCCGAGTGGGACCTGAACTCCCTGACCCTCGATGGCCTACGGGCGGCCCTGGCGCACCGCACCAACGCGAGTCTTCGCACCACACCGCCGGCCAAGCCGCCGGGCGGGTACATCGATCCGCCGGTGGACTGGGCCGACCCGGCCCGGAAGGTCAACCAGTTCGTTGAGGCCGTTCAGTTCAGCTTCGCCCAGGCCGTCCTGGTCGACACCTTCGGCCGCTCCACCAGCTTGTTCGACCCCACCAAGGAAGCCGACACCTACCACGTGTACCGGGCGCGCAGCGTGCTGCCGACGCCGCCGACCACGGTCGATGACAAGAACTCCGACCGGTTCATGCAACTGCCGCCCCGCCTGGCCCGCCCGGCGCGCCTGCGGATCACCGCCCGCCCAGCCGCCGCTCAGATGGACGGCACAGCCGACCGTGAGTACGACGACGAACGCACGCCTGAGCCCCTGCCTGTCGTGTCATGGGTCGTCGTGCGCGGCACCGGCGACGCCTCGCGCCTGACCTTGGACGTCTACGACCATCAGGGCCGAGGCGTGGGCACCGTGCGCCGCATCGGCCCCGATGCCACCCCCGGCCGGCACGCCGGTAGCTGGCGCCCCCTGCCCGGCTCCCCCTACCTCACACCCGCCCTTGTCCACGGCGCTGGCTTCGAGGCGAACGGGCCCCTGCTGGCGGCGTTCGTGCGGTCCCTGGTCGACGTCCACCCCGACGAAACAGCCGCCGACACCACGGTGACGTCCGGCGCCGGCACGCAGTGCGCTCAGCGTCTGGCCGATCTCGCTGACGTCCTCGACCTCTCGCTGTCCGCCACCCACCCCGCGCCGCCCCGCACCCTGGGTACGGCACTGGCCGCAGGACGGCTGCTGGCCCTGGTCCACCTGCGCGCGCACATCGAACTCGACGGCCCACCCGGCGCCGACCCCACCAACTGGGACAGCATCCTCAAAGAAGCCCAAGACCCGCACGCCGACCGCCGCTGGCCGGTGCGTCTGGGAACCCCCGGCGACCTGCGCTGCGGCCTGGTCGGCTACTACGCGGATGCAGCCTGCACCACCTTCCACACCGACCACCGCCTACCCGGCACCACCAGCCACCCCTGGCCGCGCACCGACTACATCAAGCCCATCGGCAACGGCGTCACCGTCACCGCCGCCGCCCACCCCCGCCCCACCAAACGCGACCAGGCTCCCGACGGCGCGGGCCACGCCCTGGCCCTCATCGACCCCTTCCAGACGGTTCACGCCCACACCGACATCCTGCCGACCACCACCTTCGGCATCCCGCGCGCCCAAGTCGACGCCGTCATCGACCAACTGCCGCTGGCCGTGCCCTTCGGCCCCGCCCTCGCGCACACCACCACCCCCACCGAAGGCAGCAGCCGCCTGACACTGCCCGCACCCAGCCCGGCCGGCACCTGGGACCTGGCCACCTTCGACGGGCAGCACTGGCAGCACACCGCCTTCACCCCCGGTGGAATCCCGCCCACCTTGCAGAACACCGCCCCCGACGCCCGCACCGGCCACCTCACCTACATTCCCCAGGACCCCAACGCCTCATGAGCACCACACCCCAAACCCCCACCAGCACGACCACGGCCGGCGACGGCGCGGCGGCCGAGCCCCGCATCACCGTGAGCCCAGGCATCTGGCCACTGCCCGGCACCGACGACCAGACCCTCCACGTGCGCATCCACCAGGCCCCCGACTGCCACACCGTGCGCCTGGCCTGGCCCACCGACCCCACCAGCCCCCACCTCGCCCCCACACCCCAGCCAACCCCATCGGTCGGCTGGTGCGTGGAACCCGACGGCCCCGGCAACCTCACCGCCCGCCGCACCACCCAAGCCCCCGACACGCCCGCCGACAAGTACTTGTTGCATCTGCAGCTCACCGGGATTCAAGTCGGCTCTGTCCCCGGGCCCCTGCCCCTGACCGTCACCGTTGAGACCGGGCCGGACGACAGCCTCGAGTCCACCGCGACCGAGCACCTCATCTACCTGGACGACCAGAACACCAAGCCCCAGATCACCAACTACCAGGCAAAAGACGTGCAGGTAACGCACGGTGGCACTACTACTCTGTCCTGGACCTTCCCCCGCACCGACGGCGCCTTCTACCTCGTCCAGGCCCCCGACCCTGACAGCAAGGGCACCGCCCACGAACAGAAGATCACACCCAAACGCACCAACGACCTCTACACGTGGGACACCGGCCCGCTCACCCAGGACACGGCATTCGGGCTGCGTTGGGAAGGCAAGACCAACGAGACCGAGCACCGCACCGCACTCGCCCTCACCCTGGTCATGGTCGCCAAAGGCGACATCAAAGCCGGCACGCTCACCGCCGACGGCACCGTCACCATCTTCGGCACCCCCCAAACCCTCAAGCTCGCCAGCAAGGCCCCCTTCGCCTACACGCCGGCCCCCACCGACGGCATCGTGCTCGCCGCCCTTCGCTTCGGCAGCGCCACCGGCACCGCGGTGGCGAAGATCCAGGTCCAGCCCCCCACAGGCCAGGCCATCACCGCCGCAGTGACCGCATCATCGACCACCACCGAAGCCCAGACCCAGATCCCCGTCCCGGCCGGCTCCACTCTGCGGGTTCACGACATCACCGCCAAAGCCATCCTCCAGATGTTCTGGGTGCCCTTCGGCCTGGATACCAAGAACACCCTGTCTCTCACCACGGGCCAGAAATGAGCGCACCCCACCTGACCTACGACCTGCCCAGCTACGTCACCGCCGGAAAGACCCAACCGATCCGGATCCTGTGCACCAACCCACCCAACGGGCAAGCGTTCACGGTCAACACCGTCACGGTGAAGATGACCTGCGGCACCGGCGCAGGCGACCTCACCACAGCCACTGACACCGACGCCCTGACCCTCACCCTGCCCGACACCCTGGACTGGGCCACCACCACCCCACTCAGCGACAACAACACCCTCGAAGCAGGCATCCAGCACACCGGCGACGGCTACCTCCTCACCCCAGGCGCTGCGCTGGAGTGGTACCTGAGCGTCCCGGTCAGCGCCACCGAAGGCACCGCACAACTGACCGTGCGCGAAAACAACACCGACGAAAAGGCACTGAGCCTGCCGAAGGCGAAAGCCGGCTTCTTCTTCGGCGAGTTGGAACCCCAACGCTTCGCGGTGCCCGCCGGCGAGTCCACCACACTTTCCTGGACAGCCACCCCGGCCGGCTACGGCCTCAAAAGCGTCCTATATTACAGCACTCCCAACGACGGCGAGCATCAACAAGCCATCGGCCAAGGCACCTACACCAGCAAGCCGATTGTCCTCACGCAGTCCACCAACTTCCGCCTCGACACCACCGTCACACCACCTCCAGGCCACGGCAGCCCCTTCACCATCCCGCTGAACACCTTCGTCACCGTCATCCGCCCCGACCTCGCAGCCACTCTCATCACCGCCGACCGCGCCCCCCTGCTCCTGCAGCCCTTCAACGGCGGTGGCCGCCTCGCCGCCTACCCCTTCCTCTGGCGTACGGCCCCCATCAACCAGACGTTCCACACAGAAACCGACGGCCTGCTCTACATCACCAGCCAAGGAAATACCGCGAACGTTTCCCTCACTGTCGACCTCATTCAAAACAGCAGCACCATTCACATCCTGAAACTGCTCAGCCGCACCGAACGCAACAGCCTGCTCCCCATCCCCCACAACTACTCCGTCCGCATCCAAGCCGAATGCGCCGGCAAGTACCTGCTAGCCCTCAACTGGCAGCCCTTCGGTATCGGCCCCCTACGTCCCACCCCCACTCAGTAACGCTGAGCCCGGCAGGCAAAGCTGCCAGGCACTGTCGGCTTTTCGCATGGCCTTCGGCGGCTGGATATGCCGGCGACGCGCCAGTGGCCCAAGCGCGAGACTGGAAGGTCAGTCCGCAGTGAAGGTTTTGGCCAGCTCTGTGAACGGGATGCCTTCCGGTGCCAATGCCTCAGCGCTCAGCGACCACCCGCCCGGGGCCTTAGCCAGTTCCCCGCGGAATGTCATGTCGTGCTCCGGCGAGGCCGCGAGCAAGGCGGCAACCGAGAAGGACCCGCTCCCGTCGGTCTCCCGGTTGATGAGCAGCTCCTGCAACGTGAAAGGGGTCTGCGGGATGGGTTTTTTAAAGGCAACTACGGCTTCGAAACCCCGTACCGTCGCCTGTGCCTCGAACACACTGGTCACGGTCAAGGAGAATTCGTCGAACCCTCCATCAAGAAAATCTGGAAGCACCCATGCGCTGCCCAACGCCTGTCCCACCCATGTCCTCAGCGCGGCGAAGGTGGCGCCGCCCATTTCATACAACTCCACCCGGCAGTCGGGGGAATCGTCTTGCTCCTGCGGTCCGATGGTCGTTTCACCGATAGTGATCGACCCGTACGACGCTGGTTTCGGCAACGTGCAGCCCTTCTTCTGAGGCGCGGCGGGTGCCGCTCAGTGCGCACACCGAAGGCAAAGATATACGGCCGACAAGCCGTCACCTATGTGCATTTCTTCAGCCCTTCGATGATGTTGTCCTTTTCGGCCTGGAGCACGGAAAGCTTGTAGTGGGCCTTAACTACGACCCACTGTTTCAGATAGGGGCAACGGTAGTACTTAGCCGTGGGCCACCAGGTGTCTGGTTGCCCAGCGCCCTTCCCTGGGCCCGGGTACCGTTGGCCCTTCGACTGGTTCGGATAGGAGGCCACGGCCAGTAGTTGCGGACGAACCAAGTCATTCGCAAATTTTTCACGTCTCGCGTCATCCCACTGCCAGGCACCGGACGCCCATGCATCCTTCAATGGCACGACGTGATCGATATCAAGTCTCACCTTCTTCGTTTTGGATATTACCCAATTCATGGGAGGTATCTTCTTGCCCTGGTAGTTCAAGACCATTCCCGCATACCGGTCCAGCCACACTCCGTTTTCGATCTTGCACTCATTCTGCAGGAACTTTCCGGAGAATTTGTCACGCGCCAGCAGGACAACCGGAATGTTGCATTGAGTTTTGGGGTCCTTGATCCAGCCGCCGAACCTCTTCCGGTCGTAGACCTGTGGTGGGTTACCGGGAGGGCGCACGGTCAAAGAGTTCAGCTGCTGTAGGATCTCCTGTTTGGAGGGCAGCGGAGCTGTGACCACCGATGGGAGCCCGGCCGCGGCCCTGTACGGCGGCGCTGGCAGGGCCAACGCCAGCGTGCTCAGGCCAACCAGCCCCAAGGCTGCGGGATGTGCCATGACGCTCCCTCCAACAGGACAAGGGCAACGCGAAAGAAACGATGTGGCGCCCAAGCAGTGCCGCCGACGCCCCGAGCTTTGTGGGGCCAGCAGTGACAGAAAGGGCAGCAAAGGGGTACGGGCATCTCCTGGTCCGCCCGTCCGGGGACAGGAGATGCACCAGGTGACAACAGAGACGTCCGTTGCGAGATTTTCATGGTGGAACGTCAGCGCAACGCTCCGCGAGTGGAGCAACGCAAACGGGTGAAGGCCACGGCCGTAGCAGCCAGAACTCGACCTGCAGCTCAAACCTCCGCACTGGCCCGGGCATGACCGCAATACCGGCTTCGTCGTCCCGCACCGCAAACGCCACGGACGTCCCCTGCGCATGGCACTTCGTCGAACTACGCTCATGGCCGAGGTGCTGTCGATCGCTCGGGCGCAGCCGGCCCTGGGCGGCCTTGCGCTCGGCATGGGCTTCGGCAAACCGACCTCGGGTGGGACTGGCCGCCAAGGCGGCGGTCGACGACGGGCACGCGGACGCGGTCACCGGATTCCGCATCACCACCCTGGAACGCGACGATGACGGCCGGGTGGTGCTCTCGCCGAGGACGGCCGCCGCCTGGACGCGCTGGACGAGGTCATCGCGCTCACAGGGCTGCGCCCCGACCTGTCCTTCCTCGCCGAGTTCCGTCTCGCTCTGGACGAACGCCTGCAAGCGCCGACCGAGCTGGCGCCATTGACAGACGGAAACGCTGGAGGGGGGAACGGGCGGGAGGTGCTGACCGGAGCGCACTTCAACCGACGGGGCGGGTGCCGGTTATGGCGCCAAGTCCCCGTGTTCTGGCTGAGGCTGTGTCCCGTGTGTGAGCGCGGGTGTACCCGTCCCGCGCACAAAGGCGGCTCCAGCGCTGCGAGTTCCCTTTTCGCTTCTGTGCGCCCCCGCGCTGTGGCTGCTGTGCTGGGAGCATGGGTGGGTGCTGTCCCGGGCCGGGGTCTGACTCATGAGAAGCCTGACCGCGGTGTCTTCCTCACGCTGTGTCGACCGCTGACCGGGGATGGTGCGTTGCCGGCACCGGGCTGGCCGGGTGTGTCCCGATAGGGGCCTGCCGACCAATCAGGCTTATTCACGGTTCTGACCGCCCGCGCGGTCCGGTGCCGGCCACGCGATGTTCCATCGTGCCGGAAGGTGAACGAACATGACCGATACGTCCTTAACACCGCGTGCTCGCCGACGCCGGCCCAAGGGGGAGGTGGTCCTCGGAGTGGACACGCACCGGGACGCTCATGTGGCTGCCGTGCTCTCCCCGGTGGGGGCGGTGATGGGTACCGAAGAGTTCCCGGCCACCGCGGCCGGATACCGCGAACTGCTGCAGTGGGCCGGCGGCTTGGGCACGGTAGGGCGGGCCGGGGTGGAGGGCACCGGCTCCTTCGGAGCGGCTCTCTCCCGCTACCTGCTGACCCAGGCCGTCGAAGTGCTCGACGTAAACCGGCCGGACCGGACCGACCGCCGTCAGCGCGGCAAATCGGACCCGCTCGATGCCCAGAACGCAGCCCGGGCGGTGCTGAGCGGGCGGGCACGGGCCCGGGCCAAGTCCGGCGACGGACCAGTGCAGATCGCCCGGATGTACAAGCTCACCAAAGGGTCGGCGGTCAAGGCGCGCACCCAGGCGATCAACCAGCTCAAGGCCGCCCTCGTCGCCGCCGATCCGGACCTGCGGGAAGAACTGGCCCGGCTGAACAACGCGCAACTCTTCCGTACCTGCGCACGGCTCGCCGACGACAGCAAGAACGACGAGGGCGATGGAGAGGAGGTGCTGCAGGCCACCCGCATTACCCTGTGCCTGCTGGCTCATCGCATCCAGCAGCTCACCGACCAGATCCAGGAACTGGAACGCCGCCTGGCCCTGCTCGCGGAACGCCACGCCCCGCAGCTGCTCACTGTGGTGGGCATCGGCCCGGACACGGCCGTCACTTTGCTGATCACGATGGGGGACAACCCGGAACGTCTGCGTAGTGAGGCGTCCTTCGCCGCGTTGTGCGGGGTCAGCCCCGTAGAACGCTCTTCGGGTACTCGGCAGTACCGTCGCCTCAACCGCGGCGGCGACCGGCAGGCCAACGCCGCCCTCCACCGGATCGTGCAGACCCGCCTGCGCTTCGACCCACGCACTCAGGACTACTACGAACGCCGCACCAAGGAGGGCAAAACCCGACGCGAGATCGGCCGATGCCTCAAACGCTACGCCGCCCGCGAGGTGTTCCACCTCGTCAGGCCCACACCGTCATACCCCCGTCATAGGGGCAGTTCTCGCTGACTCCGGTGAGCGCGGCCCTGAGTTCGGCATAGCGCTTGGTTCCGTCGGCCAGGACCATGATCACCATTCCGCTCCACTGGTCGGCGATCCGGTCCATGCCCATGCGGTTGTCGCGGTCGGCGTGTGCGCCCCGCTTCGTGGACGGCCCCGCCCCCGGCGATCCGGGGCGCGGCCGAATGCGCGCGTCGTCCACGCTTCGAGGGTACAAGCGTCCGCACTTGCAAGTGCGTACTGCCCAACCGCCCGGCGCCGTGCCTAGAGTCGAGGAAAGTCTCTCCCGAGGATCGGCAGCAGGCATGACTCTTCCCGCGCAGCGAGCGCAACTCCGCGTCGGCACGACGTCCATCACGTATCTGCCGGACGGCCACAGCGTCATGTCCGCCGCCGTGGCATTCCCGGAATCGGACTGGTCCGCACACCGGGGCCAGCTCGACGACAGCGGGCAGATCACCCTGTCGTTCGGGGCCTTCCTGCTGCAGTCCGGGGAGCGCAGAATCCTCGTGGACCTCGGGATGGGCGCCGTCGACGTTCAGCTCCCCGGTGTGGGGCGCATGACGGGTGGCTCGCTGCTGGCGAGCCTGGCCGACGAGGGGCTGTCCGCCGAGGACATCGACACCGTCGTCTACACCCATCTGCACATCGACCACGTGGGATGGACCACCGACGTCCCCATGAACCCGCTGGAACCCGCCGAGCGCACTCCGTCCGGACTGACCTTCCCCAACGCCAGGTACTGCGTGTCCGAAGCCGAATGGACGCACTGGACGCAGACCGGCGGCGGCCCGGGTGCGCCCGACCCGCATGTCGTCCTGGCTCCGCTGTCCGACGCCATCGAGTTCCTCGACGACGGAGAGACCATCGCCCCGGGAATCACGGTGCACATCACCCCGGGCCACACCCCCGGGAACTTGGTGGTTGCTGTCACCGACCCGGACGGCTCCGGTTCCGAGCGGGTTCTGATCGTGGGGGACATCCTGCACTCCGTGGTGCAGGTGGCCGAGGCCGAGTGGTCGTTCTTCGCCGACGCGGACCCGCAGCAAGCCCTCGCCGTTCGCAAGGAGGTCCTCACGGCCCCCGGCACCGTCATTGCCGCAGGCCATTTCACCGACCACGTCTTCGGACGCGTGGAGCACTCCGGATCCGGCACGACGTGGACCCCGGTGTTCGACGAACAGCACGACCCGGCCGTAGGGACCGGCGACTGAGAGGCTTCTCCCAGCCTTGGCCGCTGGGACCTGTCCGGCGGATCAGGTCTGAGGACAACTGCGGACAGGTCTCATGTGGTGGGGGGGGCGGGGGGGGGGAACCGGCAACCCGCCCCACCACACTGGGGGGTGCGCGTGGGTGTGGCGGGAGGGGACGCGCCCCGGGCCAAACCCGATGTTGC
>NZ_JBITJM010000044.1:0-19754 GCF_044460025.1 Streptomyces sp. NPDC050161
CTTCCGGGCCGCGGGCGCCCTCGTGGGGCGCCGGGGCGCGGGGCCGCCCCCCCCCCCCCACCCCCCCGCCCCCCCCCCCCCGCCCGCGGCCGGCCGGCCCCCCCCCCCCCCCCCCCGTCCGGTCTGTCATGCACGGAAAGCCGCAGGCCGAGGCCCCTGACCAATTATCGCAGCGCTGTTATATTAGCGCTGTGACATCTTCCGATCCCACGGCGCTGCCCGATCCCTGGCAGTCGCTGCACGAGCTGCTGGCCGCCATGGACGCCGAGATCGAGCAGGTCTACGTCGCGCGCGGCATCGAAGGGGTGCGACCGCGGTTCGCCTATCCGCTGATCCGGCTCGCCCACACCGGTCCCCTGACCATCCGTGAGCTGGCACAGTCCCTGAACCGCTCGCACTCCGCGATCAGCCAGACCGTCGCCGCCATGCGCAAGGAGGGTCTGGTCACCTCCGAGCCGGGGCCCGACGCCCGCACCCGGCGGATCGATCTGACCGAGCGCGGCCGGTCGCTGGTGCCGTTCCTGGAGGCCGAGTGGCGCGCCACGCACGCGACGGTCGCCGAGCTGGACGGCGAGGTCCCGCACGCGCTGACCGGCGTCGTCGAGGAGCTGCGACGGGCGCTGGCACACCGGTCGATGCGGCAGCGGGTCCTCGACCACCTCGTTGAACCACCGCGATGAGGGGGCGCGTCCGCTTCCTCGACACCCGCCCCTTACGCAGCAGCCGGCCGTTCCGTGATCTGTGGATCGGCACCTCGGCCTCCCAACTCGGTGGGCAGATCGCCACGGTGGCGGTGCTGGCCCAGGTCTGGGATCTGACCGGCAGTCCGGTGGGGACCGGCGCCATCGGGCTCGCCACCGGCCTGCCGATGGTGCTGTTCGGGCTGCTCGGCGGCACGTTGGCGGACGCCGTCGACCGCCGTGCGGTGGTGCGGGCCACCACCGCGGGCCAGCTGCTGGCCGCCGCGGGGCTGTGTGCCCAGGCGCTGATGGACAACCGGAATGTGCTGTTGCTGCTTGCCCTGGTCGCCATGGGGAGCGCGTGCGGGGCGCTCGGCGCGCCCGCCCGGCGCACCTTTCCGGTCCGGCTGCTGCCGACCGGCCAGGTCGCGGCCGGGCTCGCGTTGACCAACGTCTCCTTCCAGGCGGCGATGCTGGCCGGGCCCGCGCTGGCCGGGCTGGTCATCGCCCGCTGGGGCGTGTCCGCCGCTTACGCCGCGCAGGCCGTGGCCGTCGCGGTCGCCGTGCTCGGGGTGGTCCGCCTCCCGGCCATGAGGCCCGAGGGCGCCGGGCGACGGCCGGAGCGCGGCGGCTGGCGGATCGTGCTGCGCCGTCCGACGCTGTGGGGCTCGATGGCCACCGACCTGTCCGCGACGCTGCTCGCCATGCCGATCGCGCTCTTTCCGCTGGTCAACGAGGTCCGTTTCGACGGCAACCCGCAGACACTCGGCCTGTTCCTCTCGGCCGTCGCGGTCGGGGGGATCACCGCCGGCCTGCTCTCCGGCACCGTGACGCGCTGGCGCCGCAGCGGCCTGGTCCAGCTGGTCGCGGCCGGTGTCTGGGGCCTGGCGCTGGCCGGCTTCGGACTGGCCGGGCCGCTGTGGCCGGCGCTCGGCTGCCTGGCCGTGGCCGGTGCCGCCGACACCGTCTCGGTGGTCACCCGCAGCGCCCTGGTCCAGCTGGAGACCCCGGACGCGTACCGGGGGCGGGTCTCATCCGTGGAGCACGTCATCGGTGTCGCGGGCCCCGAACTCGGCAATTTCCGGGGCGGGTTGCTGGCGTCGGCCACCTCGGCCCCCTTCTCCCTGGTCGTCGGCGGCCTGTCCGCCACCTTGGTGGTCGCGGTGGTGGCCGCGGCCAACGCCTCCCTCCGCGCCTACCGCACGCCGTCGGGCGCTGCCGAGTTGTCCGTGCCGAGGGCCGCCGACGCGGCGAAGGCCGCCGGGTAGGCAGTCGCGGCCGACCTTTCGGACCTCGGCTTGGAGGTACGGGCGCCCGGTCCCGGTTCTCCTTGTCCCGTTGCCGCAACTGCGATACTCGGGCCGGTGACTTCTCCGCAGGGCTGGGCGCGTGCCGAGCGGCTCGATGCCGTCAGGATGGTGGCGGCCCTTCGTGCCCGGACCGGCGTCCGGCTGGAGCTGGACGGTCCGTGTCCCGGAGGGCAGGTCGGGGCGGCGTATGTGCGCGGGCCCGACGGCGGCCGGTCCGTTCTCAAGTGGCGACCGCACAGCCTGGTGGCCGACCTGCGGGCCGGGCCGCTCGCGGTCGTCGACGCGCTGCGGTCGGCCGGCTGTCCGGCGCCGGCCACGGAGTTGATCGCCCAGGTCGGCCACGCCGTGGTCATGGTGCAAGAGCTGCTGCCCGGCACCGAGATCGACCGCTTCGACCAGCGCTTCCTGGAGCAGGCGCTCGCACTCAACCGGTTGCAGGCGGGCCGGCTGGCCGACCGCCCCGGCGTTCCGGCGGTGGAGCTGCATCTGCGTGCGGACGGCGCGGGGTACTGCCTGCACGAGCCGTTGCGTCAGCACAACCGGCGCAGTGCCGCGCTCGAACGCCGCATCGCCGCTGTCGGCGCCGACTTCCCTGGCCGGTTGGCAGGTCAGGACGCCGTGCACATGGACTTCCAGCCAGGCAACCTGCTGGCGGCCGAAGGATCGATCACCGGAGTCGTCGACTGGGACGGTGCCGCCCGCGGTGACCGTCGATTCGACCTGGTCACCCTGCGCTTCGGCCTCCACGCGAAGGAACCGGGCCCTGGGGTGGTGCAGCGCCTCGACGCTGTTCTCGATGCGCTTCCGGAGGACGTGCTGCGTCCCGCATGGGCCCACATGAGCCTTCGTATGGCCGACTGGGCCATCAGGCACTTCGGCCCGGCTGATGTGGAGCACTGGCTGGACCTGGCCGAACAGCGGGTGTGACCCGGCGTCCGCGCGGCAGCGCGGATCCCTTCGGAGACGGCCGGGAAGCTGCGGTACCGGAGGCGGCCGGGCGGCTTTGACCTTCACCTTGCTCGAAGGCCCACCATCGAGGACATGGACGACACCGAAGAGCTGCTGAGCATCGGCGCGTTCGCGCGCCGGGTGGGGCTTGCGCCGAGCGCGCTGCGTTTCTACGACGACTGCGGGGTGCTGCGGCCCGCCCGGGTGGACGAGGTCAGCGGCTACCGGTATTACGCGGCGGAGCAGGTGCCGCGGGCCGTCCGGCTGCGGCGGTTGCGGGAGGCGGGACTGCCGCTGGTGGACGTACCGGTGGTGCTGGACGGGCCGGAGAGCGCGGCGCGGGGCGTGCTGCGTCAGTACCTGGAGCGGACGCTGCGTACCGCGGACGAGGCGCGGGCCGTGGTGGAGGGCTTTCTGCGGGAGGCGCCGGATGACGGGGGCCGGGCGCGGGCGCGGGTGTGCGGCGCGGAACTCGCCAGTGCCGTACGGCAGGTGGCGCCCGCCGCGGCGGGCGGGGCGGCGCGTGAGGAGTTCCCGGTGCTGGGCGGTGTGCTGCTCGAACTGGCCGATGACGAGGTGCGGTTGGTCGCCACGGACCGCTACCGGCTCGCGTTGCGGGTGCTGCGGTCGCAGGAGAGCGCGGGCGGTCCGCACCGGGTGCTGATCGGCGCGGACGAGGTGCGGGACATGGCCGACTGGGCGCTCCGGCAGGTGACCGTGGAGATCGAGGCGGACGGGCACGGCGTGCGGCTGCGGAGCGGGGAGTGCTCCGGCGCGGGGTGGACGGGGTCCGGTGACCTGCGGGTGGTCGGCGGTGACGCCGAGGGGTTCCCTGACTACCGGTTGATGCTGGCGGCGCTGGAAGCCGGCCGGCATCGGCTGATCCTCGACCGGGGTGCGCTGCGGGAGGCGGTGGCCGGCCGGCACGGTGCCGTGTCCCTCGCCGTGGAGGGTGCCGATGGCGGCGGGCGGGAGAGCGGTTCGGACGGCGGCGTGGGGGCCGACCAGGTGGTGATTGCCGCGGGAGGGGGCCGGGAAGCTGTCCGGCTTCGGGGTATTCGTACCGGTCCTGCGGTGCGGGTCGCCTTCGATCCGGCGGTTCTGATGCCCGCGTTGGAGGCCGGAGTGGGGCCCGACGTGCTCCTGGAGATCGCCTCGGCGGGGCAGCCCGTCGTGGTCCGCTCCGCGGATCAGGGCAGTTTCAGCACGCTGGTGATGCCGGTGCGGGAGGACGGCGGTGCCACCTGCGCCGCTGAGGAGGGGGCGGATGGCGGGGAGGGGTGAACCCGCGGTGGGCAGGGGTGCATGCGCGTTCCGGATAGATGCCGAACTCGCCCCGGGGCACGTCCCGTTGGAACCCGGGGAAGCGTGCCGATCGGTCCGATGTGACGGCCGGGAACGAGGCGCACCTCCCGCCGCACCGCTCGGACGTATCAGGTGGGACGGCAGTCGCCGGTGGGGCACTGGCGTCATGCCGGTCGTCGGGGGAGAGTGATCGGCGGCGGGTAGCAGCCCGTTGCTGAGCTGATCGGCCGTCAAGGAGCGCCATGACCACCGCACCGTCCGATGGGCCCGCCGAGCCCCGGCCCGAGCCCGTATCCGATTCCGTGCCCGGTCTGCTGCCCGGGACGCGGCGGGCGCTGCTGCGGCGGCTCGCGGTCGGGCAGGCCGACGGCCGGGCGCCGTCGATGACCGGGGCGGTGGTGCGCGACGGGCGGCAGGTGTGGGCGGAGGTCAGGTCGTCGGCCGTGGACGGGCCGGACGCGGGCGGGCCGGACGCGGGCGGGGATCCCGTCGGCGATGCGGAGTCGTGCGGCGCGGTGCAGTACCGGATCGGGTCGCTCACCAAGACCTTCGTCGCGGTGCTGGTCATGCGGTTGCGGGACGAGGGGCGGCTCTGCCTGGACGATCCGGCCGGCAGGCATCTGGACGGCACTCCGGTGCCGGACGCCACGGTCGCGCAGCTGCTCGCGCACAGCTCCGGACTGGCGGCCGAGCCGCGCGGGCCGTGGTGGGAGCGGACCGCGGGCACGCTGCGGCCGGAGCCTTCCGACCTGTTCGGGGACCGCCCGCAGCGCCTCCCGGCAGGCCGGCGGCACCACTACTCGAACCTCGGCTACGCCGTGCTGGGCGCGCTCGTCGAACGGCTTCGGGACGGCCGGCCGTGGGACGAGGTGCTGCGGCGCGAGGTGCTGGAGCCGCTGGGCATGTCCCGTACGACGGTCCTGCCGGTGCCGCCGCACACGCAGGGCTGGGCGGTGCATCCGTGGGCCGATGTGCTGCTTCCCGAACCGGCCCAGGACACCGGCCTCATGGGGCCGGCGGGACAGTTGTGGTCCACGGTGGACGATCTGTGCCGGTGGGCCGCGTTCCTGCTGCGCGGTGACGACCGGGTGCTGTCCGCGGCGGGGGTCGCCGAGATGCGGACGCCCGCCGTGCCGCCCGAGGACGAGGGCTGGGAAGGGGGCTACGGCCTGGGGATCCAGCTCGTGCGGCGCGGTCCGCTGCCCGGTGCGGGACAGCGGTCCGGTGGCCGCGTGTTGGCGGGGCACACCGGCTCGATGCCCGGATTTCTGGCGTCCCTCTGGCTCGACCCCGAGGAGGACCTCGCCGGGATCGCCCTGGCCAACTGCACCTCGGGCCCGGCGATCGGCGGGATCGCCGCCGACCTGCTGGAGATCGTGGCCGACCGCGAACCGCGGATTCCGGCTCCGTGGCGTCCGCTGCCGGGACCGCCGGACGAAGCGCTGCTGGCGCTCACCGGGCCCTGGTACTGGGGCGCCAAGCCGTTCGCGCTGCGGCTGCTGGCCGAACGCGCCCTGGATCTGACGCCGTTGACCGGTACCGGGCGGGCCTCGCGGTTCCGTGCGGAGGCCGACGGCACCTGGACCGGCCTGGACGGCTACTACGCCGGGGAGACGCTGCGCGTGGTGCGGGCGGCGGACGGCACGGTCAGCCATCTCGACCTCGGGACGTTCGTCCTCACCCGGGGACCGTACGATCCGGCGGGGCCGGTGCCGGGCGGGGTGGACCCGGAGGGCTGGCGGGTCTGACCGGCCGGGCCGGGTCTGAACGGCCGGGCGGGGCAGGTCCGTGGCAGCCGGGGCCGTAGGGCGGCGGCGGTGGGCGCGGACGTACAGTCGTGCCAGATATCAGGAGCCGCCCCACCGCGCGGCTCGCTACCGCTGGAAGGCCATTGTGACTGCCGTGACTGCGAATTCTGATGCCCCGGTCCTGCTCGATCTGCCGCCGCTCGACGCAGCCCACTTCGCACGGATCGAGGACAAGGTCGCCGCGCTGATGCGCACCCGCTGCGATGTGGTGGCGACCCAGGGCGAGGCGCTGCTGCCGCTGGAGGCATGCATCCGCTCGGCGGTACGGCCCGGCAGCACGGCGCTCAACATCATCACCGGTCCGTACGGCGAGACCTTCGGCGGCTGGCTGCGGTCCTGCGGCGCGGAGGTCGTGACCCTCACCGCGCCGTTCACCGGGGCCGTCGACCCGCAGCAGGTGGCCGACGCGCTGCGGGAGCATCCGGCGATCGACTTCGTCAGCCTGGTGCACGCCGAGGCGGCGACCGGCAACACCAACCCGGTCGCCGAGATCGGCCGGGTGGTGCGGGAGCACGGCGCGCTGCTGATGCTGGACGCGGTCGCGTCGGTGGGCGCCGAGCCGCTGCTCACCGACGAGTGGGGAGTGGACCTGTGCGTGATCGGCGGGCAGAAGGCGCTGGCCGGCCCTGCGGGTGTCTCGGCGGTGTCGGTCAGCGCCCGCGCCTGGGAGCGCATCGCCGCCAATGAGCAGGCGCCGCGGCGCTCGTACCTCTCGCTGCTGGACTGGAAGCAGCGCTGGATCGACGGTGGCCGTACCGCGCTGCCGCACGCTCCGGCGCAGTTGGAGATGCTGGCCCTGGAGCAGGCGGTCGACCGTGTCGAGGCGGAAGGGCTGGACGCGGCCATCACCCGGCACCGTGCGGCGGCTGCCGCGGTCCGCGCCGGTGTGCGGGCGCTCGGCGGGCTCACCCCGTACGTGATCCGGGACGAGGACGCGGCTCCCGCGGCGACGACGCTGCGCGTGCCGGCCGGTCTGGACGCGGGTGACGTCGTGTCCGCGGCGCTCGCCGTCGACGGCTCGGTTCCGCTGCTGGCCGCCGCGGGCGGGCCGGCCCAGGAAATGATCCGGGTGAATCACTACGGACGGGCCGCGGATCGCGGCGTGGTGCTGGCTTCGCTGGCGGCCCTCGCCGAGGCGATGCGGGCGCTGGGCGCGGAGACCGCCGCGGGTGACGCGGCGGACGCGGCTGCCGCGGCGTGGGCGGAAACCGTCGCCGGCTGAGAACGCCGCCGACCGGGAGCGCGGTCGGCAGGGCCAAAGGGGTGGGGCCGTGTTTCACGTGAAACACGGCCCCACCCCTTTGACATGTGCGAAATAGCCGTTCTCCGGCCGACCGGGCCCGCCGGGAACGACGATCGACCGTGCCTTGTCCCTTCCGCGACCCGCGACCCGCGACCCGCGACCCGCGGCCCGCGCCCCGTGGGCTTGCCCGCCCTGCCGCCAACTTCCCTGTGTTCCATGGGAGTTGACGTGGGTGGCGGCTGGGTAGGTGGGGATGGCGCCGCGCGGACGGCTGCCCGGCCCGCGACGCCCCACCAGTAGCGCACGCGTGCCCTCAGCCCTTCCGCTCCTTCAGCTCTCCTCAGCTCTCCGCTCCCGCTCCTCTCCCTCTCCTACGCCCACTCTTTCTCCGCTCCCGCTCCCGCTCCCGCTTCTCCGTCGCCCGGCGGCCCGGTCGCAGAGCTGGCGCCAGGCGTGTTTTGCACCTCGATCAAAAACGGAATGACTGACCCGTTTAAAATCGGGGTGCGCAGGACAGGTGCGTGCCGCATTTTCGGGAGGTCGTGGGTGACGGAGTGGACGGTGGGCGGAGGTGCGGCGGCGCCTCGTGCGGACGCCAGGCGTAATCGTGCGCTGGTGCTCCAGGCGGCCCGATTCGCCTTTGCCGAACGGGGGTTGGCGGCCTCGGTCGAGGAGATCGCGTGTCGTGCCGGGGTCGGAGCCGGGACCGTTCACCGTCATTTCCGTTCCAAGGAAGCCCTGTTCGACGCCGTGGTCGAGGAGCGGATCGGGCTCTTCGCCGACACCGCAAGGGACTTGGTCGATGTCGAGGATCCCGGCGAGGTGTTCTTCCGTTTCCTGGGCTCGGTGGTCCGGCTGGCCGCGGGCAGCAAGGCGCTGTGTGAGGCGCTCGCCGGGGTGGCCGATGGCGGTTGTGGCGCGCGGTCGGCGGCCGGGCGGGACTTCGTCGGGGCGCTGGACGCCTTGCTGGCACGGGCCCAAGAGGCAGGTGCCGTACGGCAGGACGTGACGGGGGACGACGTCAGGTCGCTGCTGGCCGGGTGCGTGTCGATGGAGCAGGGGCGGCTGCGCGCGGCGGGGTCCGAAGACGCTCAGGGGCGGATGGCGGCGCTGATGTGTGACGGGCTGCGGGCCGTCCGCGCTGTGACGAAACTGCCGGATGCCGCCGGGGATCGTAACGAAACGGGGTGTGAGGTGTGCGGTGCGCAGGTCGTGGCGGCGCGCACCGGCCGGCCTGCGCGCTTCTGTGGCGGCGCCTGCCGGCAGAAGGCGTACCGCGCCCGGCGCGCGGGTTCCGGCGGCGGCGCTCCGGGCGGGGTCAGAGCTGGAGCTTGAATCCCAGGTGGGACGCCTCGAAGCCGAGCCGCTCGTAGAAGCGGTGGGCGTCGATGCGGGTCGCGTCCGAGGTGAGCTGGACGAGGTGGCAGCCGAGGGTGCGGGAGGTGGCGACGGCCCACTCGATGAGCTGGGTGCCCAGGCCGTTGCCCCGCTCGTCGGCGTGGACGCGGACGCCTTCGATGATCGAGCGGGTCGCGCCGCGGCGGGAGAGGCCGGGGATGACGGTGAGTTGGAGGGTGCCGACGACGCGGCCCTCGCGGACCGCGACGACCAGGTGCTGGTGCGGGTCGGCGGCCAGCACTTCGTAGGCGGCGCGGTACGGGGTCAGGTCGTCCGGGGACTCGCGGGTGGCGCCCAGCGGGTCGTCGGCCAGCAGCGCCACGATGTCGTGGAGGTCGGTCGCGGCGGCGCGGCGTATCTCGATATCGCTCATGGGCGGGACCTTATGCGGTGCGTGCGAGGCGTGGCGCGGCTGGTGGGGTCGATGGGGCACGGGCGAGTGGCGGCCGGGGCTGACGGGGCGTAGGAGAGCGGTGGTGGCGGGGCCCCGGACGTGGCTCTTCCGGCGGTCCCGCCCTGGTCCGCCTCGCGGGTCTCGGCCGCCCACGCGCACGGGCCCGCGCCCGCCGTTACGCGGACGGGACGAGCGTCTCGACGGCCTTCACCAGGGGGGCCAACTCCGGTCGCTTCGCCGCTGCCTGGAGCGCCTCGCACAGGGCGGTGTCGTGCGTCGGCCTGGCCTCGGCGAGCAGCGTGAGGCCGTCGGCCGTGACGTCGGTGTAGATGCCGCGGCGGTCGTCGACGCAGAGGTAGCGCGAGAGCAGTCCGCGCGCTTCGAGCCGGGTGACCAGGCGGGTGGTGGCGCTCTGGCTGAGCACGACGGAGTCGGCGACCTGGTGCATCCGCAGGTGGCCGCCCGGTCCGTCGTGCTGCTCGCTGAGGACGTTGAGCACCGAGAACTCGCGGACGCTGAGGTCGTGACCTGCCTGGAGGGCGCGCTCGATGTGCGACTCGATGCGGCCGTGCAGGGCGGAGAGCGCGCACCAGCCCTGGGCGAGCCCGCGCGAGGGAGCCGGCGGGCAGCCGGTTGCGGCGGCGGGTGTCGCCTGCGGGACCTGTGCTGCCTGCGGTGTCTCGTGCGTCTGCTGCGTCATCGAAGACCTCCTCGGGGGCGTATGCACCAGGGTAGGCCACAGATGAAATATACGATACTTGCAAGTAAGTGCGTCTGCAATTAATGTGGACGCACGTAAGGGCGGTGCGCAATCAATGACGCACGCCCTCCATGACACACGCCATCGATGACGCACCATCCGAAGGGATCCGTCATGCCTCTCGCACTCCTGGCTCTCGCCATCGGTGCCTTCGGGATCGGAACGACCGAGTTCGCGGTCATGGGCCTGCTGCCCGACATGGCGGCCGACTTCGGCGTCTCCATTCCGCTCGCCGGCTACGCGACCACCGTCTACGCCCTGGGCGTGGTCGTCGGCGCTCCGCTGATGACCCTCCTGGGCACGCGGTTCACGCGTAAGCAGATGCTCACGTTGCTGATGGGCCTGTTCGTGGTGGGCAACGTGCTCACCGCGTTGGCGCCGGTCTTCGGCGTGCTGCTGGCCGGCCGGATCGTGGCCGCCTTCGCGCACGGCGCGTTCTTCGGGATCGGGGCGCTGGTCGCCGCCGATCTGGTCGCCCCCGGCAAGCGGGCCGCCGCGATCTCGCTGATGTTCAGCGGCCTGACCGTGGCCAATGTGGTGGGTGTGCCGGCCGGCACCATGATCAGCCAGCAGTTCGGCTGGCGCACCACCTTCTTCGGCATCGCCGCGCTCGGCGTGATCGGCCTGCTGGGCATCCTCAAGCTGATACCGGCGCAGCGCGCCAAGGCGGCGGCCCGGATCGGCAGCGAGCTGGCGGTCTTCCGGAATCCGCAGGTCGGCCTCGCGATGCTGATGACGGTCCTCGGCTTCGGCGGCGTCTTCGCCGCCGTCACCTACCTCGCGTCGATGATGACCGAGGTCACCGGCTTTGCGCCGTCGTCCGTCGTCTGGCTGACGGCCGTCTTCGGCATCGGCATGGTCGCCGGGAACCTGGTGTCAGGCCGCTTCACCGACCGGGCGATGATGCCGATGCTGTACGTGTCGCTGGCGGGCCTGGCGCTGGTGCTGGCCGCGTTCACCTTCACCGCGCACAACAAGGTGGCGGCCACCGTCTCCATCGCGCTGATCGGCGCCTTCGGGTTCGCGACCGTACCGCCGCTGCAGAAGCGGGTGATGGACCAGGCCGCTTCGGCTCCCACCCTCGCCTCCGCGGGCAACATCGCCGCCTTCAACTTCGGCAACGCGCTGGCCGCCTGGCTGGGCGGCCTGGTCATCTCGGCCGGTCTCGGCTACACCGCACCCAACTGGGTCGGCGCGGTGATGACCGTGGCGGCGCTGGGTGTGGCCGTCCTCGCCTCCGTCCTGGAGCGGCGTACGGCGGGCCGCGGCACGGTCGTGGCCTCCGGCGGCGGCGCCGCGGCGGCCACGGACACCGCCGGTACGTCCACCGGGACGGTGGCGGAGGCTCCGGTTCCGGCGGCGCGGTCCTGACGGGGGCACGCGCGGCCCGGCCCGGCGGCCCGCAGCGTCACTCGGCGGCCGGCGCGGGGGTGTCCCGCGCCGCCGCGTGACCGCGTGCGGGCCGCGTCCGGCTGCCGCGCCGGGTGCGGCCCCACGGCTTGAGCACCGAGATCGCCGTGACGAAGAGGTAGGTGGCGGTCGCCACCGACGGTGCGATGACGAGACCGAGCCCGTCGGTCGGGCGCCCGGCCACCGCATCGGCCGCGAGCCGGCCGATCTCCGGGCGGAGTGCGAAGGCCGACAGCAGCGTGGTGGCGAGCGTCAGCCAGAACTTGGTGACGACCCAGCGGTGCCTGGCCAGCCCCCACGGCGTCCCCAGGGACAGCACGAGGCCGCTGAGCAGGGCGATCAGCGCGACGGGGATGACCAGCCAGTCCGCAAAGATCTTCATGGCCCGGTAGGCGGCGGCCGTCGTCCCCGGCGAACCCGTGGTGAATCCGGTGACGCCGAGCGCCAGCAGGCCGACGGTGAGTCCCAGCCAGCCGACGGACACGGCGACATGGACGACGAGGACGGCCCGGCGGGCGGGCCGGCTGAGCTGCTGCATACCCGCCACGATCGCGGGCCGTGCCCCGCGGGGCATCTGCCGCCGGGAGTATCCGCGGATACGCGGTGGCGAGTACGCCCCGGGGGCGTGCCACCAGGGACTTCGGCGGACCCGGTTACCGGCTTCAGCGGCACGCCCTAGGCTCCGGCCCATGGGAAAGCTGCATCTGTTCGATATGGACGGGACCTTGCTGCACGGCTCGGCCGCCGCCGTCGAGATCTCCCGGCAGCTCGGTCTCGACCGGGAGATCGCCGAGTTGGAGCGCGGTTTCGCGGCGGGTGAGCTGACGCCGCCGCAGTTCGCGCAGCGGGCCTGCGACCTGTGGGCGGCGGAGCTGACGGAGGCGCAGGTGGCCGCCGCGTTCGAGGGGGCGCCGTGGCTGGCCGGCATCCGCGAGGTGTGGGCCGACATCCGGGCGCGCGGCGAGCGCTGCGCGGTGATTTCGCTGTCGCCGGGCTTTTTCGTCGAACGGCTGCTGGACTGGGGCGCCGACGTGGCGCGTGGTTCGCGCTGGCCGGCTGTGCCGATCCGGGAGCGGGTGCGGCCCGACGGCATCCTCTCCGCTGCCGCGAAGGTCGGCATCGCCGATGAACTCTGCGTCCGGTACGGCCTGACCAGGGCCGACTGCGTGGCGTACGGCGACTCCATGTCGGACACCGCGCTGTTCGCCGCGGTCCCGGTCTCGGTGGCGGTGAATGCCGATCACCACGTCAGCGAGCTGGCATCCGCCGCGTACGCGGGGCGTGATCTCAGGGAGGCGTACGAACTGGTGGTTACCAATGGGTAATTGCTGGATTCCGCAGCGGATTTGCCTTCCGAATGAGCCGAATTGCCCCTCTGTGGTAAGGGTCACTGTTATCGGATGTGCCGTGTGAAGAACGGGCGAACGGGGCGTGGATCGCCCCCGGATCAGGGACTTGTGGTTTCAACTACTGCCGGTATGGTCGAGTCGGTCCGGCGGTCCGAGGGCGCGCGTACCCGCGAGGCGCGGGCAATGCGGGGCCGGTCGGGCGGCGAAGTGTCTTCCGTGGGCCGGACTTTGTACGGGTGTCCGTTGCGAGGAACCGGAGAACCATGCTGAACAGGCGGTTCCCGGTTGCATTATTGGGATGTGAGTTTTGTCCGCGTTGCCGGGCATTGCCGGAATGACTTGAGTCGTTGAAGAATTCCGGGGCAGGGTGGGGGAATTCAAGGCACGTTCCGGTCAGTGGAAGTGCGACGACAAACGAAAGACGTTCGAGGCGAGGCAAACCATGGACGCTCCGACCACCGCGACGGCCGATAACGGCTCCTCCGGCGGCAGCAGTGGCGACTGGGGTTGGTTCACTCCGTCGAAAAAGTCCTCCGAAGAACTGCCGGAGAGACGGGACGGCGCGGACGCCGGACTCCCGGGCCACGAGGACGGCCGTCCCGCGGCCCGGGAGTCCGGCCCGCGGGACGCGTACGGCGACGGCGGCCACGGCACACCGGCGGCCCATGACGGCCCGGCGGTCCGCGACGCGTACGAAGGTCCGCACTCCGGCCGCGTTCCGGAGCAGATACCCGCGCCGCAGCAGGAGCGGATACCCAGCCGGCCGGTGAACCCGATACGGCCCGTCGGCACCCCCGCCGCCCGCGAGGTCCCGCCGCCGCCTGCTCCCGCACCGGCTCCCGCCCCGGCGCCCGCAACCTTCTCCGCCTTCGCACAGCGCCCGGCCGCCGCGGCTCCCACGGCCGCCGCGGCTCCCACGGCCCCCGCGGCTCCCACGGCCCCTGCGGCCCCCGCACCCCAGGCCGCTGCCGCAGCCTCCATGGTCCCCGCAGTCCCTGACGCCAAAGCGGTACCTGACGTCAAGGTGGTCCCTGACGCCACGGCGGCCCCTGCCGTCAAGGCGGTTCCCGACGCCGACGCGTCCCCCGACGCGATCCTCATCCGGCGCACCATGGCCGAGATCGAGCCGGTGGCCGACAAGGTCACCTCGTACTTCTACGCGATGCTCTTCGTGCAGCACCCGGAGCTGCGGGTGCTGTTCCCCGCCGCGATGGACACCCAGCGTGACCGGCTGTTCAAGGCGTTGCTGACGGCCGCCCAGAACGTCGACGACCGCGAGCGGCTCACCGCCTACCTCTCCCATCTCGGCCGCGGCCACCGCAAATACGGCACCCGGCCCGAGCACTACCCGGCGGTCGGCGAGTGCCTGCTCGGCGCGCTTTCGCGCTATGCGACGTCGAGTTGGGGCCCGGATGCGGAGGCCGCGTGGGTCCGCGCGTACACCGCGATCTCGCAGATCATGATCGACGCGGCGGCCGAGAACGAAGCGGTCGCGCCCGCCTGGTGGCAGGCCGAGGTGGTCTCGCACGAACGGCGGACGGCCGAGATCGCGGTGGTGACGGTCCGCCCCGACCAGCCGTACCCGTTCCTCGCCGGGCAGTACACCAGCCTGGAAACTCCCTGGTGGCCCCGGGTGTGGCGGCACTACTCCTTCGCGTCGGCGCCCCGTTCCGACGGGCTGCTCTCCTTCCACGTCAAGGCGGTTCCGGCCGGCTGGGTCTCCAACGCGCTGGTGCACCGCGCCCGTCCCGGCGACATCCTGCGCCTCGGCGGCCCCGCCGGTTCGATGACCGTCGACCACAGCACCAGCAACGGACTGCTGTGCGTGGGCGGCGGCACCGGCATCGCCCCCATCAAGGCGCTGGTCGAGGACGTCGCCACGCACGGCGCCCGGCGCCCCGTCGAGGTCTTCTACGGCGCCCGCAGCGACCACGACCTCTACGACATCGACACCATGCTGGACCTGGAGCAGGCCCACCCCTGGCTCTCGGTCCGCCCGGTCGTCGCCAGCGGCGCGTCCGGCGGCCGTTCGAACGGCGTCAGCGGCGAACTCCCGGACGCCGTCAGACGGTACGGCCCGTGGGACGAGGTCGACGCCTACCTGTCGGGGCCGCCCGGACTGATCCGCAGCGGTGTCGACGCCCTGGTGGGGGTCGGTATTCCGTCCGACCGGATACGGCACGACTCCCTTGACGAGCTGGTCGCGGCGGGTGATTGAGGTCTTGGCAGTACAGGGCGGAAACAGCTGGTCAGGAGAGGGACGGGACATGCGGCACGCACGTCCGGGCAGCGACGGCGAGCACCTGGTCCAGCAGCGCCTCGGCACCACCGAGCGCGCCGACCGGTTCTACTCGGATCAGGTGCTCGACCATCTCAACCAGCGCATGCAGGAGTTCGTGGCACGCCAGGAGATGCTGTTCCTGGCCACGTCCGACCGGCACGGCGCCTGCGACTCGTCGTTCCGGGCCGGCCCGCCGGGCTTCGTCCAGGTGCTGGACGACCGCACGCTCGCCTACCCCGAGTACCGTGGCAACGGCGTGATGGCATCGGTCGGCAACCTTTCCGAGAACCCGCAGCTCGGCATCCTGATGGTCGACTTCCTGCGTGACCGCATCGGCCTGCACATCAACGGCCGGGCGCGGGTGGCGCTGGACGCGGAGATCCGGCAGCTGTACCCGTGGCTGCCCGCCGACCCGGTCCCCGGGCGGCGGGCCCAGCTGTGGGTGACGGTCGAGGTCGAGGAGGCGTACATCCACTGCGCCAAGCACATTCCGCACCTTCAGAAGGTGCCGGCGCAGGGGCGCAGCGCGCGGGACTGGGGCACCGACGACAACAAGCGCAAGGGCGGTGACTTCTTCGGCGCCGCCGCCGATGCGGCAGGGCGGGCACCGTTCCGGCGCGCGGAGCAGGCCGAAGCCCCGCTGCACGAGGGCCGGGCGGCCGGTCGCCACCGGGCAGCCGACGGGATCGTCGAGGAGCTGAACGACGGGTTCCGGATGGAGGTCGAGCGGGTGCTGGCGCGGGCGCGGCAGCGCAGTCCCGCGGACGACATCGGCTTCCGCGGCTGGTTCGCCGAGGGCGGCAGGCTGGGCGCCGCCGACCGCTGAGGTCCCCCGCCGGGCTTCAGCCCAGGTCGGGCGCGTGCATCGCCCGTACGCCCTCGATGTTGCCGTCCAGGTAGTGCCGCAGCGACAGCGGTACGACCTCGACGGAGGCGATCCCGACGCGGGTGAACGGCACCCGCACGATCTCGTAGTCGCCGCACGGCTCGTCGACCTCGGGGCCGTGCCGCCGGGACGGATCCATCGCGTCCAGCCGGCAGACGAAGAAGTGCTGCACCTTCACGCCGTCCACGCCGCCCTCGCTGAGGTGCTCGACGGTGTCGACGAAGACCGGGACGACGTCCGTCACCTTGGCGCCCAGTTCCTCGTCCAACTCGCGGTGGAGTGCGTCGATGACGGTCGCGTCCCCGGGCTCCACCCCGCCGCCCGGAGTGATCCAGTAGGGGGCACGGCCCGGCTTGGTGCGCTTGATCAGAACGAGGTCCGCGCCGTCGAGCAGAATCGCGCGGGCGGTGCGTTTCACGACTGGCCGAACCGTCATACGGGACAGATGCCGCAGTGACGGCCCCGCGAAACCCGCCGCCGCGGCACCGCTGCCCGCAACGGCCCGCCTACCGGTAGCCACCATTCCGCCCGCGCGCCGGGCGCTTCAGGCCCCGCGCTGCGCCGCGTCCAGGGCCTGCCGGACGTCCGCGATCAGGTCGTCGGGGTCCTCGACACCCACCGAGAAGCGGATGAAGCCCTCCGGGACGGCGTCGCCGCCCCAGCGTGCACGCCGCTCGGCCGTGGACCGCACGCCTCCGAAGCTGGTCGCGTCGTCGACCAGCGTCAGCGCCGCCAGGAACCGTTCCGCGTGCTCCTTGTCCGGCAGCGTGAAGGAGACCACGCAGCCGAAGTGGCCGGGACGCATCTGGGCCGCGGCGCGGGTGTGCGAGGGGTCGGACGGCTGGCCGGGGTGGCGCAGCCCGGTGACGTCGTCCCGCTCGCTCAGCGCTTCGGCGAGCGCCAGGGCGCCCACCGCCTGCTGTCTGACCCGCAGCGAGAGGGTGGCCAGCGAACGGTGCGCGAGCCAGCTCTCCATCGGCCCCGGAATGGCGCCGACCGTCTTGCGCCACAGCTGCACGCCGTCGGCCAGGGCCGCGTCGCGGGTGCAGACGTAGCCGAGCAGGACGTCGCCGTGGCCGGTGAGCGCCTTGGTGCCGCTGGCCACGGAGAAGTCGGCGCCCAGGTCGAGCGGGCGCTGGCCGAGCGGGGTGGCGAGGGTGTTGTCGACGGCCACCAGGGCGCCACGTTCGTGCGCGGCAGCGGCCAGCCGCCGGATGTCACAGACGTCAAGGCCGGGGTTGGAGGGGGTTTCCAGCCACAGCAGCCGGGCGCCGTCCAGCACGCCGAGTTGGGCGTCGTGCGCGGTCGGCGCGGTACGGACCTCGATGCCGTAGCTCTCCAGGCGGGTGCGGACGGCGGGCAGCAGCTGGTACCCGTCGTTGGGGAGCACCACCGCGTCGCCCGCGCGCAGTTGGGAGAAGAGGACGGCGGTGATCGCGGCCATCCCGGAGGCGAACGCCACCGTGTGCGCGGGCTCGTCAGGCGACTCCAGCTCGCCGATGGCCGTCTCCAGGCGGGTCCACGTCGGGTTGGACACCCGGCCGTAGGTGTAGGGGCCTTCGGCGTCGCCCGGGAGGTGGAAGTGAGCCGCGAAGACCGGCCCGGGGAGGGCAGGTTCGTACGCCTCGGGCTCCGGGAGCCCGGCCCGTACGACGCGTGTGCCGTCGCCCGTCATGCGTCCTCCTTCTTCTGCGGGTGGTGCGGTGAGTGGAGCGGGACGTGCCCCTCGGCGGCGAGGGCGGCACGCACCGCCTCCAGGAGGCCGTCGGTCGCCGCCTCGATCATCGCCAGGCATTCCTCGAAGCCGTCGTGCCCGCCGTAGTAGGGGTCGGGCACGTCGCGTTCCCGCCACGGCCCGTCGGCGTCCTGATACGAGCCCAGCAGGCGGACCTTGGCGGCGTCGTCCGGGCCGGGTGCGAGCCGGCGCAGCGTGCGCAGGTGCCCGCTGTCCAGCGCGATGACCAGGTCGAGTCCGGCGAACCAGGAGGCGGTGAACTGCCGTGCCCGGTGCGCGATGGGGTAGCCGGCCGACGTGAGGACGGAGACGGTACGCGGATCGGCGCCGTCCCCTTCGTGCCAGCCGTCGGTGCCCGCGCTGCCGATCTCGACCAGGCCGCCGAGCCCGGCGTCCGCGATGTGGGCGCGGAAGACGGACTCGGCCATCGGCGAGCGGCAGATGTTGCCGGTACAGACGAAGCAGACGCGGAATACGGGGTTCACGGTGGTGGTGTTCCCGGTCAGTCCTCGTCGGGCAGCAGGACGTGCATCGCCCAGGAGACGATCGAGATGATCACGCCACCCAGTACCGCGGTCCAGAATCCGTCCACATGGAAGGCGAGATTCACGGTGCCGGCGAGCCACGATGTCAGCAACAGCATCAGCGCGTTGATGACGAGGGTGATCAATCCGAGGGTGAGGATGAACAGCGGGAAGGACAGCAGTTTCACCACGGGTTTGACGATGAAGTTGACCAACCCGAAGATCAGCGCGACGAGGATCAACGTCAGTGCCTTGCGGCCGGTGTTGTGTCCCGTCAGTGAGATGTCCGGTTCCAGCAACCAGACGGCCACGGCAAGCGCCGCGGCGTTGGCGATCGTCTTGACCAGAAAATTCTTCATGGTGAGATCGTCGCAGACGAGTCCGAATCATTGAGGGGTGCGAACGACTTGAAGGCTTTCAGACTGGAAGAGCTGGAAGCGGAGCGGGCCGCGAACGACGGTGCGTATCTGCAGTTCCTCCGGGAACGCAACATGTCGGTCGGGCTGTACGCACTCGACGCAGGCAGCGCGGACCCGCAACAGCCGCATGCCCAGGACGAGGTGTATCTCGTGGTGAGCGGCCGGGCGGCGATCACCGTCGGCTCGGAGACGCAGTCCGTGGCGCGTGGCAGCGTGGTGTACGTACCGGCCGGAGTGCCGCACAAGTTCCATCACATCAGTGAGGACCTGAGGGTCATGGTGGTCTTCTCTCCGCCCGAGAGCTGAGGGTCGCACCCCCGAACCCGTAGGGGACAGCTCAGGGGAGCGCCGGGGATCCCAAGCCCCCACAGCGAGCCGCGGAACCCTAGCATCGTGGTGGTAGGGGAGCGGGCCGCAGCCGACGGCACGGCGACCGCACAGGGCAACCGCACACGGCAGTCGGTACGGAACCGCACCGGCATCGGCGCGGCGACGGCCGGAGAGCGCGGCAGAGCGCGCGGGACGGCCGGGGACCGCAAGAGACAGAGAAAGCAGGGCAGAGAAGTGGCTGGTAAGGGGATACTCGCAGGGCTTCCGTGGTGGGTCACCTGGGTCGTGGTGCCCGTGATCCTGCTCGTCGTCTTCGGCGGTCTGATCGCCAGCGCGGTCGGCTTCCTGATCAGCCTGCTGTTCAAGATCCTGATAGCGGTGGCGCTGATCGCCGGAGTGATCTACCTGGTACGCAGGTTCAGCGGTTCCTCGTCGTCGAAGGGCGACTGGTAGACCGCACACCGACGACCGACCGACGCCGTCGTCCCCGCGCACCCGGTGCCCCGCTCCGCTCCAGGAACGGGGCACTGTCGCGTGGCGGGCGATCTGAACGGACGAACGGAACGGACGAACTGGACGGGCGAACTGGGCGGACGAACGGAACGGACGAACTGGACGGGCGAACTGGGCGGACGAACTGACGGGAGCGGCAACGGCGTCGGTGCTGCGTTGGGGGAGCAGACCGCGTCCGCGTCCGCATCCGCATCGGCGTCCTGCGTCCGGCGCCCTGCGTCCGGTTCCTGCGTCCGGCGTCCGGCGTCCGGTTCCTGCGCAGGTGCATGCGCCTGCGCCAGCGTGGGGCCATGCTGCGTCGGAGTGGGTGGGTGGGGAGGGTGGGGGCGGGGCGGGGGGAGAGAACGGAAGCCAGCCGCCCCCCCCCGGGGCCCCGGGGGCCCCCCCCCCCCCCCCCCCCCCCCCCCCCCCCCCCCCCCCCCGCCGCGGGGGCGCGGGGCAGAGGGCGGAGATAGGGAGGC
>NZ_JBITJM010000045.1:0-19427 GCF_044460025.1 Streptomyces sp. NPDC050161
CACCACGTCATCGCCAGCACCACCCCCTACCACACCCCCCACACACGCTTCTCCGCCGGAATCATCAACACCCCCCACGACATCAACAAAGCACTGAAGGTCATACACACACTCGCCTAACCCCCACCACCACACCCCACAACCGACAACCGACAACCGACAGCCACAAACCCGGATGAACGCACAACCGGGAACCCAGGACGGAAACTCAGAAGCAGGGACGGAAGCTCAGAGGCAGGGACGGTCCACACCCCACACCTGCAACACAAAGGACCGTCCCTTCCCCAGGGTCACCTTCGACACCGCCGATAGCCGAGCACGAACTCGGCGTCGAACGCACCGACTCCAACGGCAGCGTGAGAGGTGAGGGCGGAGAAATTACCTGCTGGAGGGACAGACACCCACGCTCGCCATACATTTGACGGGTAACCGGCCACCCGGGCCGCCCTGGGAGTCCATGTGGATCCCCTGGCGGGACTTCTGGCTCCCCGCCGACCCCGACGACGCAATCCGCAAACTCCGCCTCGCCTATGAGCGCGCCGCGAGCGAACGCATCGAGGTCTGCTGTGGGGGTGGAGTCGGACGGACCGGTACGGCGCTGTCCGTGATGTGCGTCTTCGAGGGTATGGACCCCGAGGAGGCCGTCATCTGGATGCGGCGGAACTACCACCCCCGTGCGGTCGAGGTGCCCTGGCAACGGCGGTTCATACGCCGAGCCTTCACTGCCGACGCCCCCGGCTCATGGCAGTCGTAACCCCCTCGCCCCAGCGCGCCGACCGAACTGCCAAGTGGGAGACGGCACTACGTCCTGTAACGCCGAAATCGTTTCGCATTCTCGTGCTCCGGCTGGCCTTTCCTCTGCGCCGAGGGAAGATTCCGGCCAACTGAGCGATATTTGTGGACACTTACCGTGCCGATGACACTTGGCCGAAACCCGTGAAAACGGTGGAGGGCACACATTCAAAACCGGCCAGCCTTGCGGAGCTGCTCCATCCGCTGATGGTGGGGTGGCCTACGATCAACGGTCGTTGGTCGTCAAAGCCCCTCGTAGAGAGGAAGACTGCGGTGTTACCGAGCAACTTCTCGCATGTTTTCCGCCTCGGCCGCAGTGCCTCCCCGGCCTTGGCAGCGATGCCCCGGCGCCGTGCCTGCCACTCCCCCGGCACGGCTGCGGAGTTGGATCTCCCGACGGCACCATGAAGGGGCGTCGCTACCGGGTCATGTGCCCTGCCGGTCCAGTTATCGACGGAGAGCCGCCCACCATGCGCTGGAGGCGATTGCGCCGTCGATGTCAGGGAGTGATTGACGGGCTTCCGCTGCCCACGCCCTTTTCCGCCCCTGAACTGTGCGCCCGGCTCGCCGCGCAGCGAGACCGTCCCCTGCATCTGCGGCCGTTGCCCACGCCGGTGGTTCCCAATATGCCGTCCGGTCTCTGGCTGGCGACCGACCAGGAGGATTACGTCCTCTACGACGCCCAGACCAGCCCCTTGCACCAGGAGCACATCATCCTGCACGAGATCGGACACCTGGTGTGCGATCACCGGTCCGTGGAGGGGGAACGGCATCTGTACCGGCGGATCGACCTTGCGGATCCGGCCTCCGTCCGGCAGGCCCTGCCTCGCGCGCGCTATTCCGACGAGCAGGAGCAGGAGGCGGAGATGATCGCCAGCTTGATTCTGGAGGGCGTCGACCGCCTTCCTGCCCCGTCCCTGCTCTCCGGGATGCTGGGCGGGCTGGAATCCGGGATGGGGCTGCGTGGAGCCCGCCATCGGGGATCATCGTGCTCACGGGGTTAGAGGACGCCGGGATCATCGCGCTGTGGGCGGTGGTCATCGTCCGCGCCCCGCAAGGCATCCGCAGCCGGGAGCAGCGCCCGTTGTGGTTCGCGATCGTCATGATCGCGCTGGCCATGTCGATGCATCTCGATCCCGTGACCGCGGTACTGGCCCGGTTGGTTCCCAGCGCCCACTGGATCGATCTGGCCACCCATCTGTTCAGCATCGTCGACGGCGCCGCAGTGCTGTGGTTCGTCCTCCAGGCGGCAAGGCGCCGGCGGCGCACGGCTTTGGTGTTCGGCGCCGCTGTCGCGGTCATGGTCGTGTTGGTGTTCCTGGACGTCGCCGCGGCCCCGCACGCCCGCAACCAGATCGCTCCGTCACCGGACATCCCCAGCGTCCCGGACGCCTACTGGTGGATCTTCTTCGCCTTCCACTTGACCGCGGACACCACGTGCGGGCTGGTGTGCTGGCGGCACAGTCGCCGGGGCAGCATCCGCCCTTCTCTGCGGTACGGATTGCGGCTGTTCGGCACAGGCATCCTTCTGGCCAGTTTGCTGTGGGTGCTCAAGCTCGCCTACCTCGGCACCCGTTCATCGGTCTTCGCCCCGCTGTTCTCGCCCCTCACCGGTGCCGAGGCGTTGTTCATCTCGGCCGGTGTGGCGTTGCCGTTCCTGATGCAGGTGCAGGCCCTGCTGCGGTGCCACACGTCTCACCGGAGGCTGGCCCCACTGTGGCGGGACCTGGCCGCCGCCGCCCCCGATGTGGTCCTCTCGCCAGGCAGCCGCCTGCGCGCTGCGGCGGTCCCGATCCAACTGCGCCTGTACCGACGGGTGATCGAAATCAGGGACGCCATGATCGTGTTACGCAGCTACGTCACGGAGGCCACCGCCGACCAGATACGCCGACACGTCACCGACCACACCATTCCCGGGCACTTGGCCGATGCGCACATCACCGCCTGCTGGCTCGCCGCGGCCCTGCACTCCCGCCGCACCGGCCAGATCCCCGAAGCCCAAACGCTGAACCTCACCGGGGACGGCGCGCACGACCTCACCGAGGAAATCAGCTACCTGCTCCGGATCGCCGCCGCCTACCGATCGCCGGTGGTCCGCAACTACCGGGCCTCGCTGTCCGGCCGTCATCACTAGATTGGAATCCCTGCTGTGGTGCTCGTCGCCTTCGCCTTGACTCCCATGGGCGTGGAGGAAGTTGTCGCCGACTACATCGCCGACGCGGTGAAAATCGTCCGCGAATCCGGGCTCCCCAACCGTTCGGATTCCATGTACACCATGATCGAAGGTGAGTGGGACGAGGTCATGAGCGTCATCAAACGCGCCACGGAAGCGGTCACGTTCAAGGCACCCCGCGTCCAGGTGAGCATCAAGGTCGATGTGTGGCCGAACATGCCCGACCCGCTCAACAACAAAATCGCTCTCCTTGAGCAACGCATCTCGGACACTGGCGACGACGAACCGCAGCCGGGCAGCAGGGACTGAGCGTGCGGCGGACGGTGCCCAGCCGATGAGCCGGCCCTGGCCGTCTCGCTCGTAGCGCGGCGAGCCGTCACCCGAAGAGCAGCCGGTCCGACACAGGTCCGTCTCCCGTTCTGCGGGAGAACCTTCAGTGCTGCTGGATTCCGAGTTGGTTCGCGGCAGCGGCAACGGTCTGTGCGAGCAGGACGGCGATGGTCATCGGTCCGACGCCGCCGGGCACCGGCGTGATCAGACGGGCGCGGGTGAGGGCGGTGTCGAAGTCCACGTCGCCGACGTTGCCCGGGTTGTATCCGGCGTCGATCACCACCGCGCCGGGTTTGATGTCTTCGCCCCGGATCAGCCGGGGCCGTCCCACGGCCGCTACCACGACGTCCGCTTCCCGGACGATCGCTGACAGGTCCGCCGTGCGCGAGTGGCAGTACGTCACCGTTGCGTCCTTCGCGAGCAGGAGCATCCCCATCGGTTTGCCGAGAATCGCGCTGCGCCCTACCACGACGGCGTGCTTGCCGGGGAGTTCGACGCCGTACGCCTCCAGCAGCCGCATGATCCCGCCGGGAGTGCAGGACACGAAGCCCGGCAGCGCGAAGCTCATCGCGGCGAAGGAGTGCATCGTGACCCCGTCGACATCCTTCTCCGGGGCAATGGCCTCGAACGCCGCTCGCTCGTCGATGTGCGGGCCACAGGGATGCTGGAGCAGGATGCCGTGGACTTCCGGATCGTCGGACAGCGCAGCGAGGGTGTCGATCAGTTCGGCGGTCGTGGTGGTGGCCGGCAGGCCGATGTGCCGGGACTGGATGCCTGCCTTTGTGCAGCGGGCCCGTTTCATGCGGACGTACGTGGCCGAGGCGGGGTCCTCTCCCACCAACACCGTCGCCAGGCAGGGACTGGTTCCCGTGCGCCGTGACATCTCCGCCGCTTTGACTGCAGCCTCTTCGACGATGCGTCTGGCGAGGCCGGCGCCGTCCATGAGCTGGGCCGTCCGAGTCGGGAACATCGTTGCCTCCAGGCGTTGCTGACCACTCGCCCAGGCGCACGGCATCGACTTCTCGTCAGACCGCTCCCCGGTGGTACTCCACCTCAGCGCCAGTCACGGCCCACGCCGCACTGTAGTGGACACTGCGTCCTCACCAGGCACCGACGGGATCGGTGGGCTCTGGGCGGCCAGTTCGGCCAGTTCGGCCAGGACTTGCGAGATGGAACGCGTCCGGGACTGCTGCGAACGTCATCATCAGGCCAACAGCTCCAACACCCGGTCGGCTTGTCGTTCCACGGTGCCGGGAGGGTTTCTGGGACGGTCTGTTGCCTCGCCCGCCAGCAGGAACAGCCAGACCAGGGCCAGCAGTCGGCGACTCCCCCGCAGACGCGCGGTCTCCGCCGGGGAGAGCTCGAATTGCTCCAGAAAGGCTGAGACGTCCAGCGGATGCTCCACCCAACTGCCCACGTGCTCGGTGATTTCCGCCAGTTCGAAGGCCCGGTCGCTGCGGCCCGAGCCCTCGAAGTCGACGACCTGGACGCGGGAGCCGTCCCACAGGTAGTTCGCGAGGTTGCCGTCACCGGGGCCGAAGACCGGCGGAATCTCCGGCGGAGTGCCGGCCCTCAGCCCCGACCGGGCCAGCCAGTCCAACCCGGTGTCCATGGCCTGCCTCACCGGGCCGCCCGCTCGGGGGCGGATCGTCACGGCCCACTCGTCGAGGTGGCTGACAAGCTCCTCTTGATGCCCGGGTCTGAGTGGGATCTTGCAGACGACGTCGGTCGGCACGGCCGCATACAGCGTGGTCACTGCCTTGGCCAAGGCTTCGATCTTCTTGCCCTCAACAGCGGTGCCACGCAAGGGAGTACCGGCAAGTCGAGACATCACCACCACCGGATCGAGAGCTGCGAGGTCGGCCTCCCGAGGCTCCGGAGCCAGCCCCGGAGCGTACGTGGCCAGCAAAGTCAGAGCCCGCCACTCGCGCTGGGCGCAACCGCCGCCCTTCCTCGGGAACCGCTTGATCACATGGTCAGCGGTCATCTCGACTGCGTGCGTGCCCCATCGGCTGGAACTCATGAGCAGAGATCCTGTCAGGCTCGCCATCAGCGCCCTTGCGGACGTGTACTGACAACCACGACCTCTCGGACCGGTCGTTCATCGGTCGGCTGTGCTCGGAGTGGCTGGAAGTGGACGACGCGGTCATCCCCCTCGGGCCGGTGTATGTGCTCGCGGTCAGGCGGCTGGTACGGGCGCGGAGTCGGCGATCAGCGCTTGACCTGCGTCGACTGCGCTGCTTCGTGACTGCCGCCGAGACCGGACGCGTGGGGCGCGCGCTGCCGGCCGGTTGCACATCTCCCAGTCGGGCGTGGCCTCCGGCTTCACGCCGGATATCCGCGGCGACGCAGCCGATCCGCTCACCGCACCGGACCCGGTCGCCTCCGGTCTCGGCCTCGCGCTCGTCCAATGGAGCATGGCGCGTGCCACAGTGAGCGCTATGACGGCTGCGGAGACAACGAATGTAGCGGTGGACGAAGTTGAAGCGTTGGCAGCCGATGCTTTGCGCTGGCTGCTCGGGAGCGCGTGGGAGGTCGGCGACAAGGGCATCGCCTGGGCTGCCGTGCCTTCCGGTGACGAGCCTGACCCTTCGCTCTACAGTGGCACGGCCGGTATCGTCCCCGTCCTGCTGGAAGCGTGGCGGCATTTCGGAGAGGACCGGTACGGCGAGGCCGCCCTGCGCGCCGCTCGTAGCCTGTCCGCCGCCGTCGACGGCTGGGAGGACAACTCCCTCTACTGTGGCCTGGCGGGCATGGCGCTCGCGTTAAGGGCGATCCACGACGAACTCGATGCGCCGGATGCCGCTGCCGCCGCGGACCGGGCTCTGGATCTGGTGCGCGCACGTTTCGACGGGACGCGCTGGGGCGACTGGTTCGAGCTGATCGGCGGCAACGCCGGCATCGGCATCGGCGCGCTGGCAGCGGGCGATACCGAGCTGGCCGTCCTCGCGCTTGAGCCCTACCTGCGCACGGCCGAGCAGACCCGGGCAGGCATCCACTGGGGAGTCCAAACGGGCAGGGTTCCACGGTTTCATCACATCTCGCACGGCACGCTCGGCATCGTGTACGCGCTGGCCCGTGTCGGCCGGGCGAGCGGTCGCACCGACCTGGTCGAGCTGGCACGAGCGGGTGCGGCAGACGTCGTGGCGCGCGACGAGGCCGGCCCGGTCGGCTTCCTCGTCCCCCACTCCGATCCGCAGGACCACCCCGCGCTCACCGCGCGCTACAGCTACGGCTGGTGTCACGGCCCGGCCGGCGACGCACAAGTCTTCCGGCTGCTCCGGGACGCTCTCGACGACCCCGCATGGCAAGCCCTCGCCGATCGCTGCTGGCACACCGTGACCCACTCCGGCCTGCCACGCCGTCTGCGTCCCGGCTTCTGGGACAACAGCGGACGGTGCTGCGGCACGGCCGGGGTACTGGCGCTGGCCTGCGACCGGATCGCCGAGCAGGGTGACCACCCGCACTTCGCACGGCTCCTCGTCGCTGACCTCGTCTCCCGCGCGACCCGGGACACCGACGGCGTGCGGTGGTCGCACACCGACCACCGGGCGACCCCGAGCGCCCTCGAACCCCGCACCGGCTGGGCGATGGGCAACGCCGGCATCGTCCGCGAGCTGCTGCGCTTTGTACGCGTAAGCCGGGGAACCGATCCGACGTATGCGGTCACCTGGCCGGACCAGCCGGCGGTGAGTCAGACCCTGGCTTCTCCGACCGCGCCCTTCGTGTCCCCGGGCGGCTAGGAAGGCTGTCTGCCGGGAGGCGGTGCAGGTGTAGCGGGCCGTCGTCCTCGTCTGCGGGGCGGGTGCGTGGTGTGGTGGATGGTGCTGTGGTGCGGTATCGGGGCATCCCGTATGCGGCGCCGCCGGCCGGTGCGTTGCGGTCCCGTACCGATGCCCGGCCGGATCCCGCGCGCAGCGCCGCCGGGAGCAATGTCGATCGCTCGACGGCTGCTTCGCTCAACGGGCCTGTCACCTGGTCTTGTTGGGCGTTGGGGCGGATGGTGGGCCGAGCCGGTGGTCGAGTGCGGCGCCGACGTCGGGGCAGTTGTTGCGGATGGTGTCGAGGAAGGCGTTCAGCACCGGGGAACGGTCCCGGGCGGCGAAGGACAGGACCAGGTCGGGCAGGGGCGTGCGTGGGGTCACCTCGCAGAACCAGGTGCCCCGTCGTGGGGCCGACAGCATGCGGGAGGGCCCGAGTCCCACGCCCACGCCGCAGGCGGCGAGGCCGATGATCGTGTGGATGTCCCTCGCGACGGTGGCTCCGGAGAGGGCCGGGGAGTCCTTGCCCAGCAGGGTGTGCAGGCCGGTGATGACGGTGGGCTCGTCCTCGCCTGGTGCCACGATCAGGGGCTGGTGCCGCAACTGGTCGGCGCCCACCGTCGGTTGGCCCGCGTAGGGGTGCGTGCTGTTCACGACGGCGACCAGGTGGTCGTGTCCGATCGGGACCGACACCAGTCGCTCGGCGCCGGCGCCCCGTGGCCGGCCGAGGGTGATCGCCACGTCCAGTTCGCCGGCGACGAGGGTGGCTGTGCTGCGGCTGCTCGCCATCTCGTGCAGTTCCAGCCGCACGTCGGGCCGTTCGCGGCCGAACCGGCCGAGGACGTCCGGCAGGGGTTCGAGCAGCGCCGATGCGATGAAGCCCAGGCGCAGTCGGCCGGTTTCGCCGCGTGCGGCCCTGGCGGCGTCGACGGAGGCCGCCGTGATCTCGTCGAGCGCTCTGCGCGCCCGGGAGAGGAAGGCCGCGCCCGCCGCCGTCGGGAACACCCCCTGGCGGGTGCGGCTGAACAGCCGGGCGCCCACCTCGCGTTCGAGGTCGGCGATCTGCTTGGACAGCGGAGGCTGCGCGATGCCCAGAGCGCCGGCCGCCCGGCCGAAGTGTGCGTGCTCGGCGAGGGCCAGGGCGTACCGCAGGTGCCGCGCCTCCATGTCAGCCTCCCGGCGATATCTCCTGAGTATCGTGGGGCAGCTTGCCAGATCTTTCACTGGATGGCCGGGGCCGGGTCGCGTGGAATGCCGTCATGACAGATCTCTCCCCCACCCACACCGTCTTCGTCTTCGTGCACGGCGCCTGGCACGGCTCCTGGCAGTGGGCGGCGACGCAGCGCGCGCTCGCCGGACTCGGTGCCGCCGGCCTGGCCGTTGACCTTCCCGGGCACGGCTTCGACGCACTGCTGCCCAGCGGATACCTCCTGCCAGGGCAGCCGGGCCTGCTGACCGAGAAGTCCCCGCTCGCCAACGTGACGATGGACGACTGCGCCGAGAGCGTGCTGGACACACTCCGCCAGGTCCGCCGTCACCGCCGTGTCGTGCTCGTCGCGCACAGCGCGGGCGGCGGCCCCGCGTCACTGGCCGCCGAGCGGGCACCCGAACTCGTCGACGCCCTCGTCTATCTGTCGGCTTCGTCCCCGCCGGACGGCCGCGGTTCTCCGACTACATCGGCTCGCCCGAGAACGCCACGGCGCGGGGACGGAGTCTCCACCTCGGCGACCCCGAGGAGCTGGGTGCCCTACGGATCAACCCGCTCTCACCGGATCCCGCCTACGTCGAGGATCTGCGGCAGACCCACTACCACGACACCCCGCCGGGCCGCTTCGACCGCTGGCGCTCGGCGCTGAGCACCGATCTGCCGCTGACGACCCCGACCACACCGGTCACGGTGACCTCCGCGCGGTGGGGACGGATACCTCGGACCTTCCTGCGCTGCGCGGACGACCGGGCGCTGACGCCGGCCGTGCAGGACCTGATGATCACGGAAGCCGACCGGGCCGTGCCGGACAACCCGTTCACCGTGCGCACCCTCCCGGGCAGTCACACCCCGTTCGCCGCCCGGCCCCGCGAGCTCGCCGCGGCTCTGCTGCCCTGAGCGTGGAGCCGTTCAGTCCTTCGCGGGCGTGGTGGCGCTCGTGTCCTTCCTGGTGCGTGTGGTGTCGGCAAGCCCGCGGAGTTCGGCGGCGACGCTGTCCCATGCGGGCTCGGGAAGCTCGTGGCCGACCCGGGGCAGGAGGACCAGGCGTGCGTCGGGGATCCGGGAGGCGATCGCCTTCGCCGCTGTGGGCTTGATGAGGGGGTCGTCCGCCCCGTGGAGCACCAGGGTGGGCCGGGCGATGGCGCTGATCGGCCGGCCGTGCCACTGGGCGCCGATCTGACGGCCCTGCGCCTGCTGGTCCCGTACGCCGTTGTCGACGTTGCGTTCGGCGGCTTCCCGGGCCGCGTGCTCGTCGAAGGGGCGGTTCGGCGAGGCGAGGAGACGGGAGACGGCGACGCCGGCCGCGATGGAGCCGTCGGGGGTGTCGGGGAACTTCAGGCGGGCGAACTTCGCCAGGGTTGCCATCCGTATGTACCGCATGGCCTGAAGGCCCGCGACATCTCCGGGAACGGCGGCCATGGTCGTGAGCGTCCGGACGCGTTCCGGGTGCCGCAGCGTCACGCGCTGGGCGACGGCGCCGCCGAGTGAGACGCCCAGCAGGTGCGCCGACTGCCACCCCAGGGCGTCCATGACCGCGACGGCGTCATCGGCCATGTCCTCGGCCGTGTACGCCTCTCCGCGCTTTGTGAACAGTGCGGAGAGGGGGTTGCGGGTGGCGGTGGGTGGCAGGTGGGTCGACTCCCCGCCGTCGCGCTGGTCGTAGCGGGCGACGGCGAAACCGTGCGTGGCCAGCGTCCGGCACAGGCCGTCAGGGAACCACAGGCGGTTGGCGCCCAGCCCCATGGCCATCAGAAGCGGCTCACCGTCGGCCCCTTCGGTCAGCCGGTCGAAGGCCAGCCGCACCGCGCCGTTCCGGGCCCAGCGGACCGGGCTCCACAGGCATGCCGATGACGAGGACATAAGAACCTCCCTAAACTGCGATCAGCGTTCGCAGTTTAGGATAAGGGATGCACCACGGGAGCGGATGAGGAAGGTGGAAACTTGCCCCAGGAACCTGTGTCCGTCTGGGCGCGGCCCGGACGCGGCACCCGCGGCCCCACGGCCGTGCACAGCCGCGCGGAGCTGACCGCCGTCGCCGTCGAACTGGCCGACCGGGACGGCCTGTCGGCGGTATCCATGCGTCAGGTGGCCAAGGCGCTGGGCACCGGCCAGGCGTCGCTCTACCGCTACCTCTCCAGCCGCGATGACCTGCTCGACCTGATGACGGACGCGGCGACGGGAGAGGTCGACCTCGACGTCCCCCTGCGCGGTGAGCCCGTCGAGGACCTGGTCGCCCTCGCGACCCGGGCCAAGACGGTCCACCTGCGGCATCCCTGGCTGTCCGACGTCCCGCCGGAACCGCTGCGGCTCGGCCCCCAGGGTCTGGACTACCTGGAATACGCGCTGCGGGCGATGGCATCCGTCCCGCTGGCAGGGCGGACCAAGCTGGAAGTCGTCGCGCTGATGAGCGCTCTTGTCGCCCAGTTCGCCAGGACCGAACTCCAGGGAAGCCGCGCGCATGCGAGCCGCCAGACGGCGCAGGCCGCCTACCTGAGCGAAGCAGCCGCCCAGGGCGACCATCCGCACGTCGCGTCCGCCATGGCCGATCAGACCGAAGCGGACCCCGCACAAGCCCCGCAAGCCCTCTTCGAACGGGCGCTGCGGCAGGTGCTCACGGGGCTCCTTTCGCCCGGAACCGCCTGCGGGAAATAGGCGGGCCGCCCTCCCGGGTGCGCCGAGGCGGCTCAGGCGCCGCGCTGAACCGGGCCGATGAGGGTGCCGGCGGGAACCTGGATGTCGAAGTGCACCGGGTGGCCGGGGCCGAAGGTGACCGCGGTCTGCTGGGTGCCGTAGTTGCCGTTGTATCCACCTTTCCGGAAGCAGGGATAAGTACTTTGGATTATGTGCCGCAGTGCCGTCTCCGTTTTCTGCGAAGTGAAGGGTGTCGCCATGGTCGCGTCTCCGCGTCGGGTCGGTCTCGAACTCGAATTCCCGGTGGTCGGGACCGCCACCGGGAAGGGTCTTGACCGGGACGGGGCACAGCGGCTGTGGCGCTCGCTGGCCGCGTACGACACGTCCTGGTCCCTGGTCGAGGAGACGGTCGTGGGGGGCGTCAGCGGTGTGCGCCGGCGGAGGGCGGGCTTCGATGAGCTGCTGAACACGGACACCGGGGTCTGCACGGTCGAGCTCTCGCTGGCTCCTCAGGAGACGGTGGGGCAGGCGGTCGAAGCCGCGGGCGATGTCCTGCGGATGCTGCAAGGTCTGCTGGACGTCATGGGGTACACGATCCTGTGCGCGGGGGTGCAGCCCCGCACCTGGGTCGATCCTGCCCGCAAGACCCGGAAGGACTGGTATGTGCTCCTGACCCGGCGGTGGCATTTCCACCACTGGTTCGTCCCCATCGCCTCCCATCAGGCGGCGGTTGACGTGACGCCCGACGAGGCGGTCCGCGCCGTCAACGTACTGAGTGGGTTCGCGGGGGTTTTCACGGCGCTGACAGCCTGTTCGCCCATCGCCCGCGGGGCCGTGCAGCCGTGGAAGGAAATGCGGAACTGGGTGTGGTACGAGCGGTCCATGAGGGTGCCGGCGCCGGAAGCTGCGTATACGTCGAACGGAATTCCAGAAGAGCCCTTCTCCGATATGGGTGCCTATATCGAGCACTTCTGGGATTCGCGCATCTACTTCTTGACCCACCTCAAGAGCGGTGGCTGCGAAGTCCTCGGCGGGAAGTCCTTCAAGGATTTTCTTCTCTCCCGTGATTCCGTGCCGGCTCGGCAGATCGACGGAACCCTGGTGCAGGTCGCGCCCGACCGGGACATGCTCGACCGCATCCATCAATACGGGTGGCCCGCCGCGAAGTTGCACTACGCCTTCGATTCCCGTACCGATCTCGACGGGGTGCGCGCCGCCCTCACGCGAGGAACGATCGGAGATTACGTCGAGGAACACGCCGTCAACTGCTATGTGGAGAACCGGACGTGCGGGGTGGCTCCGCAGGGGGAAGAAGGTGTGGCCGCGGCGCTGACCTTGGGCATCGTGGAACGTCTCGATGACGCCGAGGCGCTGTTGAAGGAGCTGCCGTGGCAGGAGTGGCGCCGGTGGTGGCTACGGGCCAGCACCCACGGTCTGAGCGCCGAGGGTGAGCGGTCCATCGCCATGGTGCGCAGAGTGCTCGAACTCGCGGCGTCCGGGCTGCGCGCACGCGGACGGGGTGAGGAGGCTTTCCTGGCGCCCCTCTTCACGCGGCTGGAACGGCGCGAGACGCCGGCCGACCGCATGATCGCCGCCTTCCGCGCAGGAGGGGTGCCGGGGCTGCTGTCGGACTTCGGGCGGTCGGTGTAAGACGTCCGCTCCGGGGCGGTGTGTGCGGGGAGTTGTCCGCCTGCGCGTTGCCACTGCTGTTTTTCTGCTGCGTCTTGTACGGCCAGGTTGCCTGCGCCGGGTGACGCGGACGGGGCCAAAAAGCGCTCACGTGCCGGTGTGAGGAAGCACCGGGCATGTGCCGGGCAGCCATGACGGGGAGGCTGTCGGGGGCACCGGCGCGCGGTCAGCGGAGGCCGAGCGGTGGTTTCGGGACGCGGTCGCACGGCTCCGAGCAGGGCGGATTCCCCTGCAGTGGCGTGTGTGACGGGAGGTACCCCGTGTTTGCGGGATGCCGGATGTCACCTACGTGTTCACGTGATGGTCGGGGGTTCTGCTGCGCTTACGGTGACAGCAGATCGGCCAGTGACCATCGTGGCTCTGGCTGTCAACGAGGTCAGGGGGAACTCGGTGAGCGACGTATTTTCTACTTGTCGAAGGCCCGGCAACCACGGCCGGCTGCCCTGCGGCCGATGGTGACTGCCGCTTCTCATGAGCCAGGGCCCCGGTAGCCAAGGGGCGGACACAGTAGCCCCGTTGTCGTCCCGGTGAGCACCGGCTGACGCGCGGACCTGCCGCTCGTCACATCTCCGGGGCTCCGTGGCGGAGCACGCGTCTGCCACGTACCGGCTGTGCCATCCATGCCGCGCCGTCCGTGCGGTCCCGCATCGGTTCCGCACGGTGTCCGTCGCGTCCCCGCCGCGCCTTCGCCGTCCCTCCCCTCTCACTTCACCTGCGCTTCGCCCTCTCCTGCATGCACGCACCCGGGCACCAAGTCAGGCCCGCCTTGCCGGCCGACGCCGTTCGCACCGCAGCTACGGAAAGAGACGATGACCTTCCCGGACACCGCAGATCACGCGACCCCATCCGCTACGGCGAACCCCGCCGATATCTCTCCAGCCCACAGTCGCAGCGCGCCCGCCACGGCGGTCGCCGACCCCGTCGCCCTGGTGCGGCGCCACCTGATCCAAGAGCCGCCCACCGGCCTTCCGGTACCGGTCATCGAGCGTCAGCACGGCGCCCGGATCGAGGCCAGGGACGGCACGGTCTGGCTCGACGCCGCCGGCGGCGGGTTCGGCAGCGGCCATCCCGCCGTGCGGGCCGCGCTCACCGAACAGGCCCGCAGGACCGCCCTGTCCAGCCGCATCCTCATCAGCAGGCCGCTGGCCGGCGCGGTCACCGACCTGGCCGCCTTCTGCCCGGGGCCGCTGTCCGTCAGTTACCTGTGCAACAGCGGCAACGAGGCGCTCGACTCGTCACTGAAGCTGGCCAAGGGAACCCATCCCGGCCGGCCCACCGTCCTCGGTATCCGGGGCGAGTCCTACGGGACGCTCAGCCACGGTCAGTCCCTGCGGTCGGGGCGTCCCGTCCTGCCCAGTGCGCCGCTGCGGCCCGAGACCGTCCCGGCCGACGCGCCGGAGAGCCTGCTGGAGCGGGTTGACGACTCGGTGGCGGCCGTGGTCATCGCTCCCGCCGCGCCAGGCCGCCCGCTGGAGCGGCTGCCGCGCTCCTGGTGGGTGGAGCTGCGCGAGCGCTGCCACCGCACCGGTGCGCTGCTGGTACTCGACGAGCGGCTCACCGGTCCCGCCCGCCTGGGCAGTGACCTGGGCACCGGCGCCCTCGGCATCTTCCCCGACGTGCTGCTGCTGGGCGAGACGCTCGGCGCGGACGCGGTGCCGGTCGGCGCCGCCGTCATGACGGCCGCCGCCTACCAGCGGGTCTACGGCGGGCGCAATCCCAGCCTGCACGGCTCCACGTTCGGCGCGAACCCGCTGTCCGCCGCCGCCGTATCGGCGGTGCTCGGCGCCGTCAACTCCGACCAACTGGCCGTCAGGCAACGGGAGTTCGCCGTCGACGCGGCCCGGCTGAGGGACGGCCTGGCGGATTTGGGGGACACCGTGCGCGAACTGCACGCCGACGGCTCGCTGCTGTGGGTGCGCGCCCGGGACGCGGCGACCGCCGCCGCCCTGGCCGGCGCGCTCGCCCGGCGCGAGGTCCTCACCAGGCCCCCGTCCGGCGACCTGCTCACCCTGCTGCCGCCGCTCACCGCGGAGCGGACGGACACCGACCAGATCCTGGCGCGCCTGGCCGACGCCCTCAAGGACGTCGCCGCGCACCGGCCCGAGGAGGCCACCGCATGACCGCCACCACCGCCGCGACGTGGGACCGGCAGCGGGTGCTCACCGCGCTCGGCCGCCACTGGAACCCCACTGCCGCACTGATGCTGGCCGCGACGTCCCGTCAGGTCGAGTCGCACGCCCGCGGCAGCGAGGTGTTCGCCGAGGACGGCTCCGCCTACCTGGACTTCGCCGGAAGTTACGGCGTCTTCCTCGTCGGCCACCAGAACGACGCCGTGCGCACCGCCGTCCTGGAGACGCTGGAGCAGGCGCCTGCCGTCCCGCCCGGCGCCGTGCACCCGGCGACCGCGGATCTGTTCACGCAGCTCATTGAGGTGCTCCCGGCGGAGCTGGACCGGTTCACCCTCGGCTGCTCCGGCGCCGAGGTCTCCGAGGCCGCGCTGCGCGCCGTGTTCCTGGCCCGGCCCGACCGCCGCAAGGTGGTCATCGTCGACGGCGGCTACCACGGCAAGACGCTGGGCGCGCTGACCGTGCTCGGCCAGGAGGAGCACCGCCGCGACTTTCTGCCCCGCGACCCGGATCTGGTCGTCGTCCCGCCCGGTGACGCGGACGCGGTGCGCCGCGCGCTGGCCGCCAGGGACGTCGCCGCCGTCTTCGTCGAACCCGTACTGGGCGGCGCCTACCTGCGCGTCCCGCCGGCCGACTTCCTGCCGGATGTCGCCCGTGCCTGCCGGGAGAGCGGGACGCTGCTCGTGGCGGACGAGATCCAGACCGGATTCGGGCGCACCGGCAAGCTGTTCGCCATCGAGCACTCCGGCGTGGTGCCCGACATCATCCTGCTGTCGAAGGCGCTCACCGGGGGCTTCCTGCCGGTCGCGGTGGCGGCCATGACCGGCGACGTCCTCGACGCGGCCCGCCGTTCGGCCGACTGGCACCCCGGCGTGCTGGAGGGCACCACGCCGTCCGGGGCGGCCATGGCAGCGGCGGCGGCCACCGTCCGCGAGGTCCGCAGGCGCGACCTGCCCGCGCGGGCCGAGCAGGTCGGCAAGGCGCTGCGGGAGGGGCTGCGGGAGGCGGTGCGCCGGCACCCTCGGCACCTCGTCGACGCTCCCGGCATCGGCCTGATGACCGGGCTGCGGACCCGTAATCCGTCGGTGGAGAACCTCATCTCGATGCAGATGGCCGCGCGCGGCATCCACCTCGGGCACTCCCTGAACGAGCAGATGGATCAGCCGGTGCTGCGGTTCTACCCGCCGCTGACGGTGGAGCCTGCCGACATCCAGCGGGTCCTGACGGCGCTCGACGAGTCCCTGGCGTGGCTCGACCGGCGGCCGGCCTGGCTCATGGAGCGGATCACCTGGCTGCTGCGCCGCCAGTACCGGCTGCCGCCTGCGCTCGTCCTCAAGCTCATGCACTCGAATCTCAAGGTGAACTGGTAATCCGTAGGGGGAGACATGGAGATCGCCATCACCGCCGCCCGCTCGCCCCAGTGGCACGAGGCGCGGGACTTCGCCCGGGAGAGCTACCGGGCCATGTACGGGGCGCTGACCGCGCCGGAACCCGACATATTCGTCACCGTACGGGAGAGAGCCGACGGCCCCGTCATCGCGTGCGCCGGGCTGAGCAACGCCGAGCAGGGCACGTTCTTCTCGGAGCACTATCTGAAGGCGCGGATCGAGGACGCCCTGACCGCCGTCTCACCCGACCCGGTACGGCGCGGTGAGGTCGTGGAGGTCGGCCCGCTGGCCGGTGCGGGCGGCGCCGGGCAGGAGCTGATCCGGCTGCTGCCGATCATCGCCTGGTGTCAGGGGAAGCGTTTCATTCTGGCGACCGTCACCGACCGGGTGCGGGACCTGATGTCCCGGCTGCACGTCCCGTTCGTGCCGCTCGCCCCGGCCGACCCGGCCTGGATGGACACCGGTGAACGCCGCACCTGGGGCACCTATTACGACCACACCCCGACGACCGGCGCGGTGCCGCTCGACAACATCGGCCAGCTGATCAACAGTTCCACCGGCCGGTACAGCTTCTCGGACCTCGTCGTCCGCACCCCCGTCCCGCTGACCGAGGCGGTGTCCGGTGCGCACGCTTGAGCAGGCACTGACCGCACTCGCCGACGACCCGCGGCCCCTGGTCGAGGTGCTGGCGGCCGACGGGTCGGTGGCCCACGCGCTGTCCTACCGTGACGGCGTCGCGGCGGCGTCGGCGCTCGCCGCCGAGCTGCGGGCCCGCCCGGTGGCAGGGCGCGGGCCACGGCCGGACGGCGACCCCACCGACCCCGGCCAGCTGCACGTCGGCGTCGTCATGGGCAACAGCCCGGAGTTCGTGGTCGCCGACCTCGCCGTGCTGGCCGCGGGCGCCGCTCAGGTGCCGGTGCCGCTGGCCTTCACCGCCGAACAGGCCGCCTCGATGCTGGCGGAGGTGGACATCTGCCTGGTCGACGCGGAGGGCCGGGAGCAGTTGGCGGCCTGGGGCCGTGATCAGGTGCTGCCGTCGGCCGCCGCGCTGGAGGTGGTGGACATCGGCCGGCTCATCGCCGCCGGGCCGCTGCCCGGCGGCAGCCCGCCCGAGCCGGACCGTATCTGCAAGGTCATCCACACCTCGGGCACCACCTCGCGGCCCAAGGGCGTCTGCATCCGCGCGGCCGGCCTGGACGCCCTGCTGACCTCGCTGCGCGACGCCATGCCCGCGTACGCCTACCGCCGCTATCTCTCGCTGGTGCCGTTCAGCCTGCTCATCGAGCAGGTCACCGGGATCTACCTGGTGGTGTGCGACGGCGGCACGGTCGTCCTGCTGCCGCCCGACGTTCCCCTCGTCGGCACCTCCTCGTTCGCCCCCGAGGCCGTTCTGCCGTATCTGGCGGCGGCCCGGCCGACGGCTCTGGTGGCCACCCCCGCGCTGGCGGAGTCGTTGGCGGCCCGTGCCGCTGCCGCCCAGGCAGCCGGCCGCTCCCCCGCCGATGAGCTGTTCGGCTCCCCCGAGGCGCCCCTGGTGTGCTGCGGCGGCGCGCCGGTCGATCCGCGCACCCTGGAGAAGCTGGACGGCTACGGCATCGCCGTGTACGAGGGGTACGGGCTGAGCGAGAACAGCTCCGTGGTGAGCTGGAACACCCCGGCCGCGCGGCGGATCGGCACCGTCGGCCGGCCGCTCGCCCATGTCCGTGTCACCACCGCCGCGGACGGTGAACTGCTCGTCCGCAGCAGCTCGTTGTTCGCCGGCTACAAGGGCGGTGACCCCTCCGGCTGCGAGGTGGACGCGGACGGCTGGCTGCACACCGGAGACCTCGCCGAGATCGAGGACGGCTACCTGCGTATCAAGGGCCGCAAGAAGAGCGTCATCATCACCGCGGCCGGCCGCAACGTGGCGCCGGAGTGGGTCGAGGCCCAGTACCGCACGGTGCCCGGTATCCGGGCGGTGGCCGTGGTGGGTGACGGCCTGCCCGCGCTGCACGGTCTGTTCCTGCTCGACCCGGCGGCCGACGCCGATGCCGTGCGGGACCGGCTCGACAGCGTCGCCCGCGCCCGCCTGTCGCAGGTCGAGCGGGTCGAGGTGGCGCATCTGCTGCCGGCCGACGAGGCCCTGCACGCCGAGTACTTCACGGTGACCGGCCGGCCGCGCCGCGCCGTGATCCAGCAAGCGGTGACGACGGGCCGCCTCGCCTGACGCCTCACCTGACGATCCCCATGTGTAGGAGGAGAGACCAGCCATGACCGAGCACACCCCGACGATCGAGAACGCCGTCGTCACCCCGTACGGCTCCGGCACCGGGCTGCTGGTGCAGCCCCGCGACGGCCGCACGGACCTGTCCGCACTGCCACCCACGGAGGTCGTACGCGCCCTGGGCCGGGCCGGGTTCCTGCTGTTCCGGGGCTACGACGCGGGCCTGGAGGCGTTCTCCGCCTTCGTCGAGGCGCACTCCGAGCGCGTCACCCTCGACCCGGCCCGCTCCTTCCACGGTGGCACCACCGCCCAGAAGGTGGACGCCGGATACGACTCGGTGGGCCTGCACCTGGAGAACGGCAACAGTCCGTTCGCGCCGACCATCACCTGGTTCTACTGCCAGAAGGCCGCTTCGGCCGGCTCGCAGACCACGGTGTGCGACGGCTACCGGGTCTGGGACGCGCTGAGCCCGCAGACCCGCGCCCTCTTCGACGCCCGGGACATCGTGTACACCCGGCGGGTGGAAGAGGCCAAGTGGAAGGGGTTCGCCGCCTTCCACCTGGGCACCGATGACGCCGCTTCGGTCACCGTCGAGCAGCTGCGCGAGCTGGCGCAGGGTGACGGCGAGACCGTCATCGATCCCCTGGACGACGGCGCCATCCGCTACGCCTACCGCATACCCGCCGTCCACGCCACGCTCTTCGGGCCCCGTCCCGCCTTCGCCAACAGCATCCTGGGCCCCTCCAACCACTACGAGAAGCCCCGCATCACCTTCCCGGACGGGACCGACCTCCCGGAGGCCGTCCTGACGGAACTGGCGAAGGTCACCGAGGAACAGACCGAGGAGCTTGACTGGGCCGACGGCGACGTCGCCCTGATCGACAACACCCGTGTCATGCACGGCCGTCGCCCGATCGTCGACACCGAGCGCACCATCTTCAACGCCCAGAGCGACCTGGACACCCAGCTTCTGGCCGCGTGAGCCGCACGCACGGACCGGGCCCCGGGGGGGCGGCGGGGGGCGGGGGGCGGGGGCGGGGGGGGGGGGGGGTGGCGCCCCGCCCCCCCCCCCCCCCCCGTGGGAGCGGGCCCGGGCCACCCCGGGGTGGGGGGGGGGGGGGGGCGGG
>NZ_JBITJM010000046.1:0-18618 GCF_044460025.1 Streptomyces sp. NPDC050161
TCTTCATAGCGGAGCTATGGGGACATTGCGGCAACGCCGCGAGCGTGCGTGCCAGACGCCGCGACGCCGCGGAGATCCGTCAGAAGCGCCCTAGCCCGCGTGCTCCCCGAGCTGCCCGAAGGGACGTCGAAGGAGGCACCCGCGGCTGCCCTCCGGGGCCTGGACGCCACGCCGGCGAGCGGCTTGGATCGATACTCCAGACCTTTTGGAGGACAAGTGCGTGCCCGTGGACAGCGGCCCGTCCCGCAGAGCCCCGAGCGGAAAGGGGCATCCGGCAGCGCCCGGCGGCCCCCGGCGCCGGCCCCCCGGCTCGGTACGGAGCGGTTGACGGCCAACTCACTGATGTCGCTCCAGCGCACGGTGGGCAACAGCGCCGTGTCGCGTCTCGTACGGAGTTCCGGCGCATCGGGCGGTGGCGTACCGGTGCAGCGCGCAGGGCGGGCCCCCGCACCGGAACGGCTGGGGGAGTACGCCGGTGCCATGGCGGACCCCGACAAGCGCGAGGGCATGTCGGCGCGCCGGTCGGGAGCCCTCACGACGTTCGGGCGACCGCTCCCCGGCCGGGACCAGATGTACGACATGGACGAAACCACCCCGGACTACGAAGAGCACGCCACGCATCCGACGAGCAAGGCTCCGCAGTCCGGTGGGCACTTCCACAACCTCTACGGGCGCGACGGCCAGGGCAGCGTCGCGGTGATGATGGAGAACTACCGCGCCCCGCAGGAGAAGTACACGGCCAGCGAGGCGTTCATCCACCAGTGGTCCCAGGCCGTGGCGCTCTTCGAGAAGACCGTCGGCAAGTCGGACGGGCAGCTCAAGAAGCTGGCCACGAAGGCGCTCCAGGAATCCACCGGACCCGCCGACGTACCGGACAGGCTCCCGGACAGCATCTTCCGGCAGAACATCTCAGGCGAAGAGGCCAAGGCAGCGCTCGGCCGCCTGCTGCCCGAGGGCAAGGACGACCTGGAGTACAAGGAGGGCGACGCCACCTACGACCAGGTCTTCACCACGGTGAACGGCAAGTCCACGAGAAACATCGTCTCCACGTTCAACGAACTCAAGAGGCACACCGGGAACAACAGCTCCTTCCGCATCACGGGCGGCGGCATCAGGCGGGACGCCTCCGGCAACTTCCAACTGCGGTTCGACGTCGGCGAGTAGCCCTCGACGTCACCCGGGTATGCCCGGCTTCCCTGGCCCCGGGGCGCCGCCCACATACCTGCCGAGGGGCGCCACGAGCGGGCCACGGTCAGGGGTGCCCGGCCGGGCGGCGCGCCCCCGGAACGGTTCCCTCCGCGACGGGCCAGGCGACCGGCCAGGTGTGCACCGGGTCACCGGTCTGCATCAGTTCGCTGTAGCGGCGGGTCATCGCGGCCAGCGCCGCGTCCCGCTCAAGACCCTGGTGCACGGCGTGACGGTACGCGGCGACCTGCCAGGAGGCGCCGTTCATCCGGCGTGCGCAACGCTGCTCGATGATCCCCAAATAGCGGTCACGGTCGGCGGGTTCGACACCCCACGCGTCCAGTCCCGCGGCGGCCAGCGGCAGCAGCTCCTGGCGCACCAGCCGCACCACCGGTATCTCCGCGAGGCCGCCCCGCCCCGGCCGGGGCCAGCGCAGCGTCGCGTCGATGCCGTACCGGGAGGCAGTGTCGAAGTTCTCCGCAGCCGCGGCGAACGGCAGCCGTGTCCACACCGGGCGGGGCTCATCGGCCAGCGCCCGCACCAGGCCGTAGTACAGCGCGGTGTTGGCGACGACGTCGTCGACGGTCGGCCCGGCGGGCAGCACGCGGTTCTCGACCCGAAGGTGCGGTACGCCGTCGGCGACCGCGTAGACCGGCCGGTTCCAGCGGTAGACCGTACCGTTGTGCAGCACCAGCTCCGCCAGGTCCGGAACCCCGCCGTCCGCCAGGACGGCCAGCGGCTCCTGCGGTCCGCAGATCGTCAGCAGCGGCGGGAAATAGCGGACGTTCTCCTCGAAGAGTTCGTACGCGGAGTCGACCCAGCGCTCGCCGAACCAGGTGCGCGGGCGCACCCCTTGGGCCTGGAGTTCGGGCGGCCGGGTGTCGGTGGCCTGCTGGAAGACCGGTGGCCGCGACTCCTGCCACAGCTCGCGGCCGAAGAGGAACGGCGAGTTGGCGCCGACGGCCACCTGCACCGCGGCGATGGCCTGCGCCGCGTTCCAGACGGCGGCGAAGCGGCCAGGCGTCACCTGGAGGTGCAGTTGGACGGAGGTGCAGGCCGCCTCGGGCGCGATCGAAGGCGACCGGGCGACCAGCCGCTCGACACCCTGGATGTCGAGCGCGAAGTCCTCGCCGCGGGCCGCGCGCATCTGGTCGTTGAGCAGGACGTAGCGGTCGATTTCGGAGAGGCTGGCGACCGTGAGATCCGCGGAGTGCAGCGTCGGCAGAATGCCGATCATCACGATGCGGGACGCCACTTCGCCGGCTTTACGGTCCGCGTAGGCGAGGCCGGTACGGAGTTCCTCCGCGAGGTGGCCGAGCACCTGTCCGTGCAAACGGTGCGGCGCGATGTTCACTTCCAGGTTGCACCGGGCGAGTTCGGTCTGGAAATCCCGGCTGGCGATACGTTCCAGCACTTGCGAGTTCATCATCCTGGGCAGCCCGTCGGCACCGGCCAGATTCAGCTCGATCTCCAGACCGACCAGATTTTTCGGGCGATCGAACCGTTTCTCCCCCAAGAGCCTCGACAGCGCCTCAAGACACTCGTGAAGCTTTCTTCGATAACGCTCCCGGTCCGCCGGACCGATGCCGTCCGCAGCGACCTTCTCCCCCATCGAAGGGTCCTTCCTCAAGTGAACGGCCCGCGGCAACGGGCCGCTCGGGGCCGTCCCCGGCACCGCCGGGGCACGCGTCACGGTCGATGATGCCCCGCAATCTGATCAATAACGCCTCAGGGGCGTTCCGTTACCGATAGGCTGGAGCGACAGAGCACTCTGGCACATTCCGATGGCACAACACGGCGGCAATCGCTCCCGGCATTTCTCTGGTGAGAAACGCCGACGAAATCCGGCCTACCGCGCGGAAGAGGAATGGCAAGGCACCGCGAACGACCCCCCGCACAAAGAGGCGGAAAACACCTCTCCCGCGGGTCCTGATTTCGCCTTGCCGTAAATTCACGAAACGGCTAGCGGAAACACCGACTGAACAAGTGTCGTATAAACTTCGCTGACGAGGCAGAGACTTGGTGCCCAGTGCCGCGTTGCCCGCATATGCGCCGAGCACAGCGGCCGGCCAGGCTCTGACCCCGCACGCTGACAGCGTCGTCCGCGTTTACCCGCACCACCGTGTCTCCCAAGTGAGAGGCGACCCACCATGCCGCTGCACATTCCTGCCGCACCCCCGCCGGCCCTGCGGAGCGTCCTCGCCGCCCTCGGCTCACCCACCGCCGTCCGCGAGGCCCGCACCCCCGCCCTGCGCTCCCACCAGGGCCCGCTGAGCGCCGACCAACCGCTCCCCGTCCACGTCCTGAAGGGCATCGGCCAGGCCGGCGGCCCGCCGCACACCCGGCTGGCCGGCTGGCGCTTCCTGGTACGCGGCGGCGAGCGTCCGGTCGCAGCCGCCGAGGCCAGGCTCACGGCGGACGGCTGGACGTTCTCGCACTTCTGCAGCGGCCCGTACGTCACCGCGACCGAACAGGCCCTGGTCCAGGCCGAGTCACTCAGCGCCGCGTACCAACCGCGCCTGCTCTCCGTGCCGGAGCTGTACATGGTCACGCTGTGGCTGCACCACGACATCGCGTCCGACGGCACCACCGGACTGCCCGCCGCCGGCGACCTGTTGGTGCCGCTGGCGCCCGCGCCGCCCGGCATCGCCGCCCATCTCCCGCAGCGGGTCGCCGACTTGCTGCCGCGGCTCACCCGCCGCCTCACCCCCGCCCCGCTCCTCGGCCAGGCGCCGCTCGGCCCGTCGGCACTCGGCTCCACCGCCTGACCCGGCACGCCGCATCCGCACGCCCCGAACCTGACACGGCGCACGCCGTCGCACAGCCGAGCGCCCCGCGAGCCCTTCCGGCCGCGGGGCGCTCGGCTGCGCTCACCCGCGCGGACCTGACCGCCGCTATCACCACCAACACCCTTCAGAGGGTGCGCATTTGGGAGCAACCGCCCGCACGGGTGACGCGTCCCTATCGAGTGCGTACCACTGCGGCGAAATCCCTGCGGAATTCCGTCCGCGGGGCAACACTGGGACCGAACCGAAGGAAACGGGGGAAGCGGCCATGACGACTTCATCGAGCCGCACAACAACGTTCACCGACCCGCAGCGAAAGACAACATCCATGTGTCAGCACCAGCCGCCCTGCCCGTCAGCCGAATCCACCGACCGGGAAGCCGCGCATCCGGTGGCCCATCACCCGGAACAGGGGTGGAGCCTGCTGTGCAACGGCGTCCTCCTCTTCGAGGACACCGGTGAGCTTCTGCCGGACGGGCAGGTCATCGCGCCGCACCGGCCGATCGGCGGATCACGGCTCGCCACCACCGTCTGACGCGGCACCCACGGAAACAACGGGGCCCCCGGCAGAACTGCCGAGGGCCCTTCTTGCTGCGCCGGTACGTCAGCTGTCGTAGTCCTCCAGCGGCGGGCAGGAGCAGACGAGGTTGCGGTCACCGAAGGCGCCGTCGATGCGGCGCACCGGCGGCCAGTACTTCTCCGCCGCCACCACACCGGCCGGGAAGACGGCCTCCTCACGGGTGTAGCCGTGGGTCCAGTCGCCACCCAGCGCGCTCGCCGTGTGCGGGGCGTTGCGCAGCGGGTTGTCGTCCTTGTCCCACTCCCCCGAGCCGACCTTCTCGATCTCCGCGCGGATCGCGATCATCGCGTCGCAGAACCGGTCGAGCTCGCCGAGGTCCTCGCTCTCGGTCGGCTCGATCATCAGCGTGCCGGCCACCGGGAACGACATCGTCGGCGCGTGGAAGCCATAGTCGATGAGCCGCTTGGCGACGTCGTCGATGCTCACGCCGGTCGCCTTCGTCAACGGCCGGACGTCGATGATGCACTCGTGCGCGACCAGCCCGCCGGGACCGGTGTAGAGCACCGGGTAGTGCGGCTCCAGACGCTTGGCGATGTAGTTGGCTCCGAGCACCGCGACCTGAGTGGCGCGCTTGAGGCCCTCGCCGCCCATCAGCCGGACGTACGCCCAGGAGATCGGCAGGATCCCGGCCGAGCCCCAGGGAGCGGCGGAGATCGGGCCGATGCCGGTCTCCGGGCCCGCGGTGGGCTGCAACGGGTGGTTGGGCAGGTACGGCGCGAGGTGGGCGCGGACGCCGACCGGGCCGACGCCGGGACCGCCACCGCCGTGCGGGATGCAGAAGGTCTTGTGCAGGTTCAGGTGCGAGACGTCGCCGCCGAACGTGCCCGGCTCGGCGAGCCCGACCAGCGCGTTCAGGTTCGCGCCGTCCACGTACACCTGACCGCCCGCTTCGTGCACGGCCGCGCAGATCTGGGTGATGTGCTCCTCGAACACACCGTGCGTGGACGGGTAGGTGACCATCAGGACGGCCAGCTCGTCGCGGTGCTTCTCGATCTTGGCGTGCAGATCGTCGGTGTCGACCTCACCGTCATCGCCGGTCTTGACGACGACGACCTTCATCCCGGCCATCACGGCGCTGGCGGCGTTGGTGCCGTGCGCGGACGACGGGATCAGGCAGACGGTGCGCTGCTCGTCGCCGTTGGCCCGGTGGTACGCCCGCACGGCCAGCAGACCGGCGAGTTCGCCCTGCGATCCGGCGTTGGGCTGGATGGACACCTTGTCGTAGCCGGTGACCGTGGCCAGCCGCTCCTCCAGCTCCTGGATCAGCGTGAGGTAGCCCTGCGCCTGCGCGGCCGGTGCGAACGGGTGCAGCTGGCCGAACTCGGGCCAGGTGACCGGCTCCATCTCCGTGGTGGCGTTCAGCTTCATCGTGCAGGAGCCGAGCGGGATCATGCCGCGGTCCAGCGCGTAGTCCTTGTCCGAGAGGCGGCGCAGGTAGCGCAGCATCGCGGTCTCGGAACGGTGCTGGTGGAAGACCGGGTGGCCGAGGTACCCGCTGGTCCGCCGTAGCTCTTCGGGCAGCGCGTCGGCCGAAGCCGCGTCCAGCCGCTCGACATCGCCCTCGACGCCGAAGGCACCCCAGACACCGGCCAGCTGCGCACGGCCGGTGGTCTCGTCACAGGCGATACCGACGAGGTCGGCGTCGACCAGGCGGAGGTTGACACCGGCCTCGCGGGCCGCGGCCACGACCTCGGCGGCCCGGCCGGGAACCCGCGCGGTGAGGGTGTCGAAGTACGCGTCGTGCACGAGCTGCACGCCGCCGGCCTTCAGACCGTCGGCGAGGATCGTGGCGTAACGGTGGGTGCGCCGTGCGATGTCCGCCAGCCCGTCAGGCCCGTGGTAGACGGCGTACATGCCCGCCATGACGGCCAGCAGCACCTGCGCGGTGCAGATGTTGCTGGTGGCCTTCTCGCGGCGGATGTGCTGCTCGCGGGTCTGCAGCGCCAGGCGGTAGCCCTTGTTGCCCTCGGCGTCGACGGACACTCCCACCAGCCGCCCCGGCAGGCTGCGGGCGAACTTCTCCCGTACGGCCATGAACCCGGCGTGCGGCCCGCCGAAGCCCATCGGGACGCCGAAACGCTGGGTGGTGCCGACCGCGATGTCCGCGCCGAGCTCACCGGGCGAGGTGAGCAGCGTCAGGGCCAGCAGGTCGGCGGCGACGGTGACGACCGCGCCCAGCTCCTGCGCCTGCGCGATGACGGCACGCGGGTCACGGACCGCGCCGGATGCACCCGGGTACTGGAGCAGCAGGCCGAAGACGCCACGCTCGGCGATCTCGGCGGGGATCCCCTCGCTCAGGTCGGCGACGACGACCTCGACGCCGGTCGGCTCGGCGCGGGTCCGGATGACGGCGATGGTCTGCGGCAGACAGTCCGCGTCGACCAGGAAGACGCCCTGCTTGACCTTGCCGACGCGGCGGGACAGCGCCATGGCCTCGGCCGCTGCGGTCCCCTCGTCCAGGAGGGAGGCTCCGGAGGTCGGCAGCCCGGTCAGGTCGGCGACCATGGTCTGGAAGTTGAGCAGCGCCTCCAGGCGGCCCTGCGAGATCTCCGGCTGGTAGGGCGTGTACGCCGTGTACCAGGCGGGGTTCTCCATCACGTTGCGCAGGATCACCGGCGGGGTGAACGTGCCGTAGTAGCCGAGGCCGATCATCGGGGAGAGAATCTTGTTGCGGTCGGCGAGACCGCGCAGTTCCGCCAGGACCTCCGCCTCGGAGCGGCCCTGCGGCAGGTCCAGCGCCTCCGCGCTCTTGATCACGTCGGGCACGGCGGCTGCGGTCAGCTCGTCCAGCGAGCCGAAACCGACCTGCGCGAGCATCTTGGCCTGCGACGCGTGGTCGGGGCCGATGTGCCGCTGTTCGAAGGGCGTACCGCGCTCCAGCTCGGTCAAGGAGATGCGTGTGGTGGTCATCTGCGGGGGCCTCCTGGTCTCAGCGACCTACGAGGGGCACCACGGCACTGGTGCCCGGACGGCCTCCCCCTCTGTCATCTCAACCTGAGAGCTTCACCGGCCCACGCCCGCAGACCGGCTTTCACCGTCGGTGAGGAGGGGTTCCGCGCTGCATCGCCCGTGGCCCGCCCTGCTTTCCAGAGTGACCTCGTCCATGCGGTACGTGTGCCTGAGAGATTCCGGGGAGGATTTGCTCCTTCGGCGCCCCCGCCGCGAACGGCAAAGGACTCTCCCGCATGGGGTCTGCGGCCATTTGCCAGCCTACCAGCGCGTCATCCGAGAGATCCTTCGAGTGGCCGAGGCATGAAATGTGCCGTTTGGTAGTTGTCACAAGGCAGTTGCGACCAGTTGGAGGGGCCGTGCAAACCGATATCGATCCCCGGAGCCTGATCGGCCGCAAGGCATTCGACCGCCACGGAGCCAAAATCGGCACCGTGGACGAGGTGTATCTCGACGACGCCACCGGAGAGCCGGAATGGGCCGCGGTACGCACGGGTCTCTTCAGCCGCGACGCCTTCGTCCCCCTGGAACCCAGCAAGGTGGTCGACGAGGGACTGCACATCCCGTACGACCGCAAGCTGATCAAGGACGCCCCCGACTTCGGCGTCGGCCGGCACCTCTCCCCCGAACAGGAACTCCAGCTCTACCACCACTACCGGCTGGATATCTCCTCCCCTCCGGCCTCCGCACCCGCCGACCAGGGCTTCGGACGGGTGGCCGGAACGGACGACTGAGACGCGGGCCCGCCGCCCGCCGCCGGGCGCACCACGGGCCCCACCACGGCGCCCGGCGGCGGCTGCGCGGCCGGATCCCCACCCACCAGCGGCAACGGCTCCCCGGGCCGCAGCGCCTGATCGTCGACGGCGAACGTCCGCACCCTCCCGGGCGCCGACCAGGGCTGCTCGAACCGTACGGTCACCCGCCCCACACCGCTGCCCTGCACCCACCCCGCGCCGAACTCCTCGTGAACCACATCGAGCCCGGGGTGCCAGACCCGTGGCCGCGCCTCCTCCGCCGGCTCCGGCTCACCCTGCCCCGCCACCTCCACCGCAGGCGCCGCCTGGGCCGCCTGGGCCGCCAGAGCCGCCTCGACGGCCTCCCGCTCCGTCGCCGCCTGGGCGAACAGGTCCTCCTGCGTGAAGTCGGCCAGGCCGCTCACCCCCACACCGAGCAGCCGCACCCCGCCCGTGGTGTCGACGGTCTCCAACAGCCGGGTGGCGGCCTCGCGGATCACCGACGGATCGTCCGTCGGCCCGCGCAGCGTCTCCGACCGGGTCAGCGTCGAGAAGTCGTAGTTCCGCACCTTGATCACCACCGTGCGCCCGGAACGGCCGGCCGCCCGCAGCCGCTGCACACAACGGTCGGCCAGCCGCAGCAGCTCCGACCGCACCCGCGTCCGGTCGGTCAGGTCAACGTCGAAGGTGTCCTCCACCGACACCGACTTCGCGTCGCGCTCGGCCACCACCGGGCGGTCGTCCCGGCCCAGCGCCATGGCGTACAGCCCCGCGCCGTGCGCCCGCCCCAGAAGCCGCACCAGCTCCGCCTCACCCGCCTCCGCGGTCTCGGCCACCGTCGCGATCCCGGCCCTGCGCAGCGCCTCGGCAGTCGCCGGACCGACCCCGGGCAGCGTACGCACCGGCATCGGCCCCAGCAGTTCCCGCTCGGTGCCCGGCTCGATCACCACCAGGCCGTCCGGTTTGGCCGCCTCCGACGCGATCTTGGCCAGCATCTTGGCGCCTGCCAGCCCCACCGAACCGGTCAGGCCCGTGACGGCCCTGATGTCCCGCCGCAGCTGCTCCCCCACCGCACGGACGGCCGCCGTCTCGGCGGCGACGCCACCGGCCTCCAGATCGACGAACGCCTCATCCAGGCTCAGCGGCTCGACCAACGGCGACAGAGCGTGCAGCAGCTCCATCACCAAGCCACTCACTTGGCGGTAGACCGTGAAGCGCGGACTCAAGTAAGCGGCGTTGGGGCACAGCCGACGCGCCTGAGCGGTCGGCATCGCGGACCGCACCCCGAAGACCCGCGCCTCGTACGACGCGGTGGACACGACCCCACGCGGCCCGATCCCGCCGACGATCACGGGCTTTCCGCGCAGGCTCGGCTTGGCCGCCTGCTCGGCGGCTGCGAAGAACGCATCCATGTCGAGATGCAGAATCGTCGGCGCTGGTCTCACAAGACCGATGCTGCCGCATACCACTGACAATCGGCCCCGAGCCGGGCCGCGGAGCCGTCCGCCGGGGTCAGCCGGCGCGGTTGCGCCGCCGGGCCAGCTCGTCGTGCGGGTTCTGCCCGATCAGGGTCTCGCCGGTGTCCACCCGCTCACCGTGCAGCTGCGACAGCGTGCTCTCCACGTCCCGCCACACCACGCCGATGGCGATACCGAACACGCCCTGCCCGCCCTGGAGCAGGTCCACGACCTGGTCGGGCGAGGTGCACTCGTAGACGGTCGCGCCGTCGCTCATCAGCGTCATCCGCGTCAGATCGGCCAGCCCGCGCGCGCGCAGGTGCTGAACCGCGGTGCGGATGTTCTGCAACGAGACACCGGTGTCGAGCAGCCGCTTCACGATCTTCAGGACGACGACGTCGCGGAAGCTGTAGAGCCGTTGGGTACCGGAGCCGTAAGCGGGGCGGACGCTCGGCTCGACCAGGCCGGTACGCGCCCAGTAGTCGAGCTGCCGATAGGTGATGCCGGCTGCGGCGCACGCGGTCGGGCCGCGGTAGCCGATGGTCTCCGCCTCGCGGTCCCCCGACACCGCCGCGGTCTGTACCGGGGTGCGGTTCGCCGCCACATTCGAATGGAGCGGCAACGCCCCTTCCGCCGCCGTACCGTCGCCGGTGATTGCCACGCCGCCCTCCGTCCTCCACGTCCCGGACGGGACCTGCATATCGACGGTATGCAGTCACTCGGGGTGCGTCAACGATCGCCGCGCTCGCCACGCCGAGTGATAATCACCCCACGAGTGGTTTCCCGTGACTCCGGACGGGGAACGCGTAGCAGGTTGGCCGAAAGAGAACGGCCGTGGCCGAATTCTCCGGCCCGGCCGCTGTCACTGACTGTTGGTACCGAAGTCCTCGGGCGAAATCTGGTCGAGGAACTCGCGGAACTTCTCCACCTCGTCCTCCTGCTCGTCCGGGATCGCGATGCCCGCGTCGTCCAGCACACCGTCGGTACCGAAGATCGGCGTTCCGGTGCGCAGCGCCAGCGCTATCGCGTCGGACGGACGGGCACTGACCTCCACCCCGCTGGCGAAGACCAGTTCGGCATAGAACACCCCCTCGCGCAGATCCGTGATGCGGACCTGCGTCAGCTCCTGGCCCACCGCCTCCAGCACGTCCTTGAAAAGGTCATGCGTCAGCGGCCTGGCAGGGACCATGCCCTGCTGGGCGAAAGCAATGGCGGTGGCCTCCCCCGGCCCGATCCAAATGGGCAAGTAGCGGTCGCCTCCCACCTCCCGTAGCAGCACGATCGGTTGGCTGGAAGGCATTTCCACCCGGACACCCACGACGTCGAGCTCGTTCACACAGCAACCCTAGGACGTGCCCGGCAGGTTTGGGTAGTCGGGCACTCTTTTGCTCATGGGAGACGGAGCCGGAGCGCGGCCTGGACCAGTGCCGCGTGCAGCCGTACGGACAGCGTCGCCAGCTCCCTCGCGGTGGCCTCCGCATGCGCCCTGGTCTGCGGATTGCGATGCCGCCGCAGAGGTGCGACCACCTGTTCCACCAGGCCGGCCTCACGTTCGGCAGCCGCCTTCACGGCCCGCAGATGGCGCGGTTCCAATCCGAAACGGCCGAGATCCGCCACCAGTTTGGCCACGGTGACCGCCTCGACGTCGTAACCGCCGTCCGCATCGGGCACGATCAGCCCGTACGCCTCCCAGTCGGTCAGCGCGGCCTCGTCGACCTCGGCGGCAGCCAGCAGCTCCGCACGGCCGATACGGACCGCCGTAGGACGCTCCTCGTCGGGCCCGTGCACCCCCTCCACCAGATCCCGGGACGGGGTGGCCGGAGCCGGGAGCTGGACCGGCTCACCGCGCTCCAGGGCGTCCAGATGCTCCCGGATGACCTTCAGCGGCAGATAGTGGTCCCGCTGCATGCGCAGGATGCTCGCCAGCCGATGGACGTCCTGAGCGGTGAATTTGCGGTACCCGGACGGTGTACGCGTCGGCTCGACGAGTCCCTCGGCCTCCAAGAAACGGATCTTGGAGATCGTGACCTCGGGAAACTCCTCGCGCAGCTTGGTGAGCACCGCGCCGATGCTCACCGGCTTGCCGTCCGAAGAGGCGGTGCCGGACGTACCGGCACCGCCTGTCGGTGTATGGCGCATATACCTTCCCCGGCCGGTCAGATACCGGCGCCTCGCTGGCTCGCGTAGAAGACCAGGCGGTACTTGCCGATCTGCACCTCGTCGCCGTTGGCAAGGGCGACGGAGTCGATCCGCTCACGGTTGACGTAGGTGCCGTTGAGGCTGCCGACGTCGGAGACCGTGAAGACACCGTCCTGACCGCGACGGAACTCCACATGGCGGCGGGAGACCGTCACATCGTCGAGGAAGATGTCGCCCTGCGGGTGTCGGCCCGCCGTGGTCAGCTCGCCGTCCAGGAGGAACCGGCTGCCGGAGTTCGGACCCCGGCGCACGACCAGCAGCGCCGAGCCCAACGGCAGGGCGTCCACGGCCGCCTGGGCCTCGGGGGACAACGACGGGGTCAGGGTCTGGCCCGTCGCCTCCGCGTCGTACGCCTCAAGGCCCGAGATGGAGATGGTCGATGTCGTCTCGGATGCGCGCTCGGGCCTGGCGCCCGCGCGCAGCGGCGCACCGCAGTTGGAGCAGAACCGGCTCGCCTCGGCGTTCCGGTGACCGCACCTCGTACAAACCGGCAAGGCCGACCCTCCATCCGTGCCCGACGTCGACGGATCCTGGGAACCTATGCGGCCGGGACCGGAAGGGTCAACAGAACCCGCGCCGTGGCCTCCGGAAACACCACCGGCCGGACCCGCGACCTCGTCGCGGAAGAGCGGACGGTCCTCGCCGGAGCCGCTCTCGTCGGACTGGCGCGGAGCGCGGTGCCGCGCCGAGCCGCTGCCGCCCTCCTGTCGTGCGCTCTTGCCGAACAGCTTTGCAAACAACTTCACGGGCGATTCCCCTTGAACGAAACAGACCCGCCCGTGGGGCAGGACGAACCCTCGATGCACACACCGGCCGATCCGGACATCCTGTGAACGTCCGTGGCCTTCAGACAGTTTCCACCACGCACCACGTACACGGTGCGTCGACCCCCCGCTACTTCATGCCCTCCCCGGGCTCTCCCCATACGCGTCTCTCTCACTGCGATGACGACCGAGCGTAGTCAGGCCGCTTCGCCTCTCGCAAGGCGTCCACAATGATCTTCCCCACTCGGGTCACATCCACCGTGGCCTGCTCCTTTTCCAGCGTCTGCACCACACCACCAGGGATGTTGAGCGCCGGCTCCAGGTCCTGCGGCTTGCCGATGACCTTGAACCGGTACGGCTGCGTGACCCGCTTGCCGTCGATCTGCACCCCGCCCGTGACATCCGAAAGAGCGGTACTCGCGACCACCCGTACGTCATTCACCTGGATCGCCTCGGCGCCGGCCGCACGCAACTCCTGGATGGTGTCCAGCAACTTGTCCGCCTCCACGGAGTGCGTCGGGTCATCGATGGTCAGATTGATGCCGGGCCCCTGGGCCACGACGGTCCCGGCCAGCACGCCCAGCTGCTGTTCCTTCTCCACGGTCTGCTTTCGGGCCTCCTCGGCCTGGTTCGAGCTGTTCTCCAACTCGGTCTTCTGTCCTTCCAGGCGCCGCTGTTCGTCCGTCAACCGCTGCGAGCGATTGTCCAGTTCGTCCAGGATCCGCACCAGGTCCTCCTGGCGCGCACCCCGCAGCGCACTGCTGTCACTCGTGGAACGTACCTGAATCGCCAGGCCGAGGCCGAGAATGAACAGGAGTACCGCAACGATCAGTTGAGCGCGGGTCAGCCGCGGCGGCCACAGGCTGGCACGCAGCCGCTGCCGGCCGGTCTGCGGCTCGTCCGGAGCCTTACCGTCCTCTTCCGTGCCCTCCGGGGCCTGCGACGATGACGGAACGGAGGACGCCGTCACGTCCTCACCGGGCACCGAGGCAGCCGGACCACCACCGCCGTCCCCGTCCTCCGCACCGGCCCGCTGCGGGGCACCACGGCTCTCCGGAGGCATCGGCCGCCGGTCCGCCGCACCGCGCGCCGGTTCCGCGTCCGCCGCCCGCTCACGTCCGGGCGCGTCACCGGGCCGGGGGCTCTCGCCGGGCTCCTGCGCCCGCTCCGGCTCCGGGGTCTCGTCGGTAGCCATCCGCCTCACGCCCTGAAGACGTGCCGGCGGATCGCGGCAGCGTTGGAGAAGATCCGGATTCCCAGCACCACGACGACGCCGGTGGAGAGTTGGGCGCCGACGCCGAGCTTGTCGCCGAGGAACACGATCAGCGCGGCCACCACGACGTTCGACAGGAAGGAAACGACGAAGACCTTGTCGTCGAAGATGCCGTCCAGCATCGCGCGCAGACCACCGAACACGGCGTCCAGCGCCGCGACGACAGCGATCGGAAGGTAGGGCTCGACCACCGTCGGCACCACGGGTCGGACCACGAGCCCGACCACGACTCCCACGATGAGGCCCAGTACGGCGATCACGATGTGCCCTTCCCTGTGTCGGCGCCGTCCGCCTTCGCGGCACCGGCCTGCGGCTGTGCTGTACGTACGATCAAACTGGGCGCGGGCGGCAGCTTGACCTCACTCTCGGCCGAAATCCTGGTGCGTACGCCGTAGTTCTCCTGCAACACGTGCAGATACCGGCCGTCGGCGCTGTCCTGGAACGCGGTGCTGAGCCGCTGCCCGTCCCCCACCGCCAGCACCGTATAGGGCGGCACCAGTGGCTTGTTGTCGACCAGTATGGCGTCTCCTGCGGCTCTGATCGCCGAGAGTGACGTAAGCCGCTGCCCGTTGACGGAAATCGCCTCGGCGCCGGCCCCCCACAGGCCGTTGACCACCCGCTGCATGTCCCGGTCGCGCACCCGCCCGGTGTCGGTGAAACCACTGCTCTCCCGGGGACCACCGCCACTGGACGCCGCTTCCTTGGCGTCGTCCACGACCAGCTTCACCCCAGGGCCTGTGACCTGCGTCGATCCGGCCAGCAGCGCCAGCAGCTCGGCCTTGTCACCGCCGTGTCTGCGCAGCGCCTCACGCTGCATCGCATCGACGGAGTCCCGCAGCGCGTCCACCCGCTCCTGCTGCTCGTCGGCCTCGCCGGTGCCCTTCTGGATGCGGTGGACGAGTTCCTCGTGCTCCTTGGCCAGCGTCGGTGCCGACACCCGCGCCTGCGCGGCGCCGACCGTCACCACCACCGCCGCGAGCACCAGCCCCGCCGCAAGGCCCAACTTCGCCCGCAGCGTGCGGGGCAGGCCGCGCACACCGGCTGCGGACTTGCGCGCGGCGACCTCCGCGTAGCCGTCGTCGAGGCTGTGATCCATCACGTTCGTCAGCAGCGACATGGACGCATCGGGGCGCGCAGCCGGCTTCTTGATGGTGCTCCGATCGGGGCGCTGCTGCGACATGCCGCACATCGTCGCACGTCGCCCGCACGGTCTCCCAATGGCCCCACCGGCATGCCGAGTCCGGCACGCCGGTGGGGTCCGGCCTCAGCGTCCGGCGCCGTCGACCACCGCTGACCACTCGTCCAGCAGCTGCTGAGCCGAGGCATCGTCCGGCCCCTCGGCCCACAGATGCGTGACCGCCTCGGCGGGGTCGGGCAGCACCAGCACCCAGCGGCCGTCCGACTCGACGACCCGCACCCCGTCCGTGGTGTCGACTGACCGGTCACCAGCCGCCTCGACCACATGCCGCATGACCAGGCCCTTCACCGCCCACGGCGTCGCCAGATCACGACGCTGGACGTGCGCACGCGGAATCCGCGCATCGATCTGGCTCAGCGTGAGCTGCGTACGGGCCACCAGACCGATCAGCCGCACAAACGCCGCCGAACCGTCGAAGACGCTGCTGAACTCCGGAATGATGAAGCCGCCCCGGCCATCGCCGCCGAAGACGGTGCCGTCCTCACGGCCCACCCGCGTCAGATCGTCGGGCGACGTCGTCGTCCACTCGACCTGGGTGCCGTGATACGCGGCGACCTGTTCGGCGATCCGCGTCGTGGTCACCGGCAACGCCACACGGCCACTGCGCCGTTCCGCGGCGATCAGATCGAGCATCACCAGCAGCGCACGGTCGTCCTCGATGATCCGGCCACGCTCGTCCACCAAGGACAGCCGCTCACCGACGGGATCGAAGCGCACGCCGAACGCGGCCCGCGCCGATGCCACGATCTCCCCGAGGCGGACGAGCCCCTTGCGCCGGGTGTCGGCCGTCTCGGTCGGCCGCGACTCGTCCAAACCGGGATTGATGGTGAGGGAGTCCACCCCGAGGCGGCCCAGCAGGCTGGGCAGCACCAGCCCGGCGCTGCCGTTCGACGCGTCGACGACGACCTTCAGCCCGGAATCGGCGATGCCCGTGGTGTCCACGGCCCGCAGCAGGGATCCCGTGTACGAGTCGAAGACGCTGGACGGGAACCGCAGATCACCGATCTCACCCGGGAAAGCGCGGCGGTATTCCTGGCGGGCATAGACGCGGTCGAGCTTGCGCTGGCTCGCCTGCGAGAGGTCGGCGCCACGCTCGTCGAAGAACATGATGTCGACGGAGTCCGGCACCCCGGGCGTCGTCCGCACCATGATCCCGCCCGCGCTGCCACGAGCCGTCTGCTGCCGCGCCACCGGCAGCGGCACGTTCTCCAGGTCGCGCACGTCTATGGCACTGGCCTGGAGGGCGGAGATCACCGCGCGTTTCAGCGCCCGCGCACCACGGGAATGGTCGCGTGCGGTGGTGACCGTGGTGCCCTTCTTCAGCGTCGTGGCATACGCCCCGGCGAGCCGCACGGCGAGTTCGGGCGTGATCTCGACGTTGAGAATGCCGGAAACCCCGCGGGCACCGAAGAGATGCGCCTGCCCCTTGGATTCCCAGATCACCGAGGTGTTGACGAAAGCGCCGGCCTCCACGGTCTTGAACGGATAGACCCGCACATTGCCCTGGACGATCGATTCCTCGCCGACGAGACACTCATCGCCGATCACCGCACCGTCCTCGATCCGGGCGGCCCGCATGATGTCGGTGTTCTTCCCGATCACACACCCACGCAGATTGGTGTGCCGGCCGATGTAAACGTTGTCGTGGACGACGGCCTTGTGCAGGAAGGCACCGCTCTTGACGACGACGTTGGAGCCGATGATCGTGTGCTCGCGGATCTCGACGTCCGCCTCGACCTTCGCGTAGTCACCGATGTAAAGCGGCCCTCTCAGGACCGCGTCGGGATGGACCTCGGCGCCTTCCGCGATCCATACACCCGGAGAGATCTCGAAGCCGTCGAGATCGACATCGACCTTGCCCTCCAGGACATCGGCCTGCGCCTTCACATAACTCTCGTGGGTACCGACGTCCTCCCAGTAGCCTTCGGCGACATAGCCGTAGATCGGCTTGCCTTCCTTCATCAGCTGCGGGAAGACGTCGCCCGACCAGTCCACGGAAACATCGGGTTGCACGTAGTCGAAGACCTCGGGCTCCATGACGTAGATGCCCGTGTTGACGGTGTCCGAGAACACCTGGCCCCAGGTCGGCTTTTCCAGGAAGCGTTCGACCTTGCCGGCTTCGTCGACGATGGTGATGCCGAACTCCAACGGATTGGGCACCCTCGTCAGACAAACGGTGACGAGGGCGCCCTTCTCCTTGTGGAACCGGATCAGGTCGGTGAGGTCGAAGTCGGTGAGCGCGTCACCGGAAATGACGAGGAAAGCATCATCCCGGAGGGCTTCCTCCGCATTCTTCACGCTACCTGCGGTGCCCAGAGGTTTTTCCTCATTGGCGTAGGTGAGCTCCATTCCGAGCTCTTCCCCGTCGCCGAAGTAGTTCCGGACGAGCGAGGCAAGGAATTGCACAGTCACGACGGTCTCATTGAGACCATGCCGTTTCAGCAGCCTGAGCACATGCTCCATGATCGGCCTATTGGCCACCGGGAGCAGCGGTTTGGGCATGCTGGACGTCATGGGGCGAAGGCGTGTGCCTTCACCGCCGGCCATCACAACGGCCTTCATGTCGGAAGCGTCCTCCTCTAAGAGACGACGGTCTTGCCGACTTCACCCGTCCAGATCGCCCACTGTTCTCACGCACGGGCACCGGGTAGTACGGGTTTTGCCTGTTCGGCGAGCTCAGTCGGCTGTGGTGTCCGCCCTGATGATCCGGCGGACCTGAACCACGTAGAGGATTCCTGCCCACCAGTACAGCGCCGTACCCCATCCGGCGAACGCCCATCCGAAAATAGCAGCGAGAGTCTGGAGCCAGCCACTTCCCACACTCAAGAGGAGCAACGGGAAGGCGTACATGAGGTTGAACGTGGCTGCCTTGCCCAGGAAGTTCACCTGCGGCGGGCCGTAACCGTGCCGGCCCAGGAATCCGACGGCGATCAACAACATGAGTTCACGCGCGAGCAGCGCCGCGGTGAGCCACCACGGCAGGATCTCCCGCCAGGTGAGCCCCACCAGGGTCGACAGAATGTACAGCCGGTCGGCGGCCGGGTCGAGGATGCGCCCCAGGCTGCTGATCTGGTTCCAGCGGCGGGCGAGCTTTCCGTCCAGGTAGTCGCTGACGCCGCTCAGGGCGAGTACCAGCAGCGCCCAGCGGTTGGCCGACTCGGGCCCGCCGAATTCCGGCCAGAGAATCAACCACAGGAACACCGGCACACCGACCAGGCGCGCCATGCTCAGAATGTTCGGGATGGTGAGGACGCGATCCGTCTGGACCCGCGTCTCCTGGACCTCCACGCGGGGGCCTCCTGTGGGAAATGTGCCAATGATGCCCCCTGACCTTACCTGCACGGCCGGCGGCTCCGTACCGTGGGTCCGGTCCGAACTCTTCCGGGGAACGCAAAAAGGCTCCGGTTCCTGAACCAAAAGGTCCAGGAACCGGAGCTGAAAAATTGTTCGGCGGCGTCCTACTCTCCCACAGAGTCCCCTCTGCAGTACCATC
>NZ_JBITJM010000047.1:0-17161 GCF_044460025.1 Streptomyces sp. NPDC050161
CAGTTGCACTCGTGTCACGCAAGACGGTCTATCGGATCGCGCCCCGCCGCGAAGGCACATCCCGCAAATTGATCACAACTCAATACACGCCCTAGTCGGGCGCCGTGCTGCCCGCCGTGATGATGGCCTTGAGGATCACCTCGTGGATCTGGGAGGGGTCGCTGACCTCGTGTGCCGAGCCGCCGGTCGGCGCCACGATGCGGTCCAGGGCCGTCTTGTCGGCCTCCGGGCCGATCGCGATGGCGATCAGCGGCACCGGCCGCTGCGGATCCGAGAGCTTCTTCAGTCTGGTGACCAGCGCGTCGAGGCCGATGCTGCTGGAGTCGTCGTTGGCGCCGTCGGTGACGACGACCAGGGCGTTGAACTTGCCGTCCGCGTATGTGTCGTGGGCCTTCTGGTAGGCGGCGAGCGTGGTGTCGTACAGGCCCGTGGCGCCGTTGGGCACGGGGGCGAGCGCGCGGAAGGCGGCGGCCAGTTCGTCGCGGTGGGTGCCGCCGTTCGTGCCGGGGTCGCCGAGCCGGACGGTGGGGGACAGCTCCAGGTAGTCCCGGTCGCCGTCCAGGAGCGTGGCGAACTTCCACAGGCCGATCTCGTCCTCGGGTGTGAACGTCGCCAGCGCCTGGAGCAGCGAATTCTTCGCGAGTTCCATCCGGGACTGGCCGCCCCTGCCGGGGACTTGGCCGGCCATCGAGGCCGAGGCGTCCACGACCGTGGCGATCCGGGCGCTCTGCACCGTGATCGTCCACATTCCCAGCAGCGCCTGGATCTCCTTGACCGACGGCGGATCGGCCTGCTCGACGGTGTACGGCTGTGGCGCGCGCCCGCCCGCCGCCCGGATCACCTTCCCGGCGGCCTCGCCGTTGCCCGACCGGAAGCCGTGCTCCCGCAGGACCCGCTGCCCCGCCGCGCCCGCAAGGAGTGTCATGAAGCGGCCGGCGGCGCGTGACTGGTCGGCGGTCAGCTCTTCCTCGTCGACGAGGGTGTACGGGTAGTCGAGCCGGGCCGTGCCGTCTTCGGGGTAGAAGAGGTCCAGGTCAGGGCCGCCGTCCGCGTTCGTGTTGTGCGCGAAAGCGGCCTGTTCGGAGAGCAGCAGGGCCTGATTGCGGCGCGGATTGCCCAGTTCCGCTCCGGATCCGTCGCGCGGCAGGGTGGCCAGCACCTGCCCGTCACCGTCCGCGACCCGCTGGTAGAGCATCTTGGCCGTGGCGGCGGTCCTGGGGTCGGCGGTGCCGTCGCTGCCCTTCGCGTGCGCGGCGTCGATCCGCGCCAGCGCGAGCAGTCCGGTGGCGCTGCGGGCCGGGTCGGCGACCCCGAGACGCAGCGCTTCGCCGCTGGTCGCGGTCTCGGTCAGCCCCGACCAGGTGTACGTCTTCTTCGGCCAGCCGAGTTTCCTGGCGGCCGAGGGGACGGCGCCCAGCGCGACGGGTGAGGAGGCGACGGTTCCGCTGGCGGTCAGCGGAGTGCCGCTCTCCGCGCCGACCCGGTCGACCCAGATGCGGGAATCGGGTATCCACACCTGGAATTCGGACCGGGCGGGGCGCTGCCCGAGCGAGTCGGCGACCTCCGCGCCGGACCGCGCCGTGACGCTGACGTCCAGGCATTTCCCGTCCGTACGCGTCTCGTTCTCCCGCGCGCTGTCGGCCACTTCGTCGAGCGCGGGGGCGATGTCGGGGGAGGCGACCACGTCGAGCCGTGCCACGTCGCCGCCGCACGGTGCGCCGAACGGCAGCAGATCGCTGCGCAGTGCGACGACGGTGCCGGCGGCGACGGCGAGGACGAGGGCCGTGGCGATGACGACGGTACGGCGGCGGGCACCGGGGCTGCGGCCCCCCGTGCCGACCGGTTCGGAGTCGTCGGGCAAGCTGTGACGTCCCATGGCGGTACCGCCTCTCCTGACTCTCGGAGCTCGATCGAGATGTGAGGGGGAGGAACACACGCCACGTGGATGGCGCCCGTCCCCGGCCTGTCGCGCGCGATCTTCGTACCTGCTGCGGCGACCCTAGCGGGGCGCTGATGGTCCAGTGGCGGTATTGCGGAAGTGGTGGAATTGGAGGAATTTGTGCAGTCGGATACGAGCCCCCTGGCCGATGCGGACGTGCCGGGCGACGGGCCTGGCGCGGGACGTGACGAAGGGGTGGGCGGCGCCGCCCGGCGGGTGCTGAGGAGCGAGACCCTCCTCGTGCTGGCCCTCTCGCTGGGTGCCAGCGCGGTCTCCGCACTGATCAGCTTCATCGGCTCGGTGACCAGGCCCGGTGGCCTCAAGGACCAGGCGGCGACGCTCAACGGCTCGCACGCGCCCGGACGGCCGTGGCTCGATCTCTCCTGGCAGCTCTTCGGCATCGCGACGGCGCTGGTGCCCGTCCTCCTGGTGGCGCACCTGCTGCTGCGGGAGCGGGCCGACGGGCTGCGGGCGCTGGGCTGCGACCGGCGCAGGCCAGGGTTCGACCTCGGCCGGGGCGCCGCGCTCGGCGCCGCGATGGGCGGTTGCGGCCTGCTGCTCTACCTGGGTGCGCGGGCGGCCGGATTCAACCTCACGGTGGTGCCCGAGTCGCTGCCCGACGTGTGGTGGAAGATGCCCGTGCTGATCGCGTCGGCGGTGCAGAACGCCGTCGTGGAGGAGGTCATCGTCGTCGGGTATCTGCTGCGGCGGCTGGGGCAGTTGGGCTGGGGGCCGCTGCCCGCGCTGGCGGCGAGCGCGGTGCTGCGCGGTTCGTACCACCTCTACCAGGGCATCGGCGGGTTCGTCGGCAACATGGTGATGGGCGCCATCTTCGTGCTGCTCTACCGGCGTTGGCGGCGGGTCGGGCCGCTGATCGTCGCGCACTCCCTGATCGACATCGTGGCGTTCGTCGGGTACGCGCTGCTGGCTGGCCGGGTGGACTGGCTGCCGACGTTGTGACGCGGCGGGCGGGCGCGCTGCCTGCCCGCCGCCGGGCGACCGCTCCGCGGGTCAGCCCCCGGCCAGCAGTTCGCCGTCGATGACGGTGACCGCGGAGCCGGTCAACAGCGTGCGGTCACCGCGCAGTTCGGTGCGGACCAGGCCGGTACGGGCGCCGCCCTGCAGGCCGGTGAGCGCGGCACGGCCGATGCGGGGCGCCCAGAACGGCGCGAGGGCGGTGTGCGCGCTGCCCGTCACGGGATCCTCGTCGATGCCCACCGCGGGGAAGAAGCAGCGGGCGGCGAAGTCGTGGCCGGCCGCCGGGTTCTCGGCGCGCGCGGTGGCGATCACGCCCCGGCCGCCGTGCCCGGCCAGCGTCCTGAAGTCCGGCGTCAGGGCGCGCACCGCCGCTTCGTCGGCCAGCTCGACCAGGAGGTCGCCCACCTGCGGGCCGGTGTCGTGGGCGCTGAGGATCTCGACACCGCCCAGTCCGGTGGCGACCGCTTCCGGTACGTCGACGGGGGTGAGCGGGGCGGTCGGGAAGTCCATGGTGATCGTGCCGCTGTCGTCCGTGGCGGCGGTCAGGACGCCGCTGCGGGTGGCGAAGCGGATGGTTCGGGTGGTGTGCAGGACGTGCGCGGTGGCCAGCGTCGCGTGACCGCACAGGTTGACCTCGGTGGCGGGGGTCAGCCAGCGCAGCGCCCAGTCCGCGGTGCCGCCGGTGGGCAGCGGATGGGCGAACGCGGTCTCGGAGAGGTTGACCTCGGTGGCGATCTGCTGGAGGTAGCGGTCATCGGGGAAGGCGTCGGCGTCCAGGAGGACGACTCCTGCGGGGTTGCCGGCGAAGGGGCGCGCGCTGAAGGCGTCGACGATACGAATCCTCATGCGCGGAGCGTAGATCGGCGGCAAAGCCGCAGGCCAAGGCCAATGTCAAGAAACTGGACCCGATGGGGATTGCCGAACGAACGGTAGCGATATATCGTTGAGGCATCGCGACCGATCAGCGATAGGGCTGGTCGGCATCAGAACGGAAGGACGCCTCATGCGTTCCCACGGACATGACCACGGACAGGAATACGGCGGACCCGGGCGCCGCGGCGGCCGGGGCGACTTCGGCGAGAGGTTCGACGGCCGGCGCGCCTTCGGCCCGTTCGGACCGCCCTTCGGCGGCGGGCCCTTCGGCGGCGGCCGGGGCCGCGGCGGACCGCGCGGCCGGGCCCGGCGCGGCGACGTGCGCGCCTCGATCCTGACGCTCCTCAAGGACCGCCCGATGCACGGCTACGAAATGATCCAGGAGATCGCCGAACGCAGCGGCGGGGCGTGGAAGCCCAGCCCGGGATCGGTCTACCCCACCCTGCAGCTCCTGGAGGACGAGGGCCTGATCGCCAGCGCCAGCGAAGGCGGCAAGAAGCTCTTCTCGCTGACCGATGACGGCCGCACGGAGGCCGAGAACGGTTCGGACGCGCCTTGGGAGGAGGCCGGCCGCGGCGTCGACTGGGAGGCCATGAACGAGATCCGCAAGGCGGGCGGCGGCCTCATCGAGGCGTTCCGCCAGGTCTGGGCCACCGGCACGCCCGAGCAGCGGGACAAGGCCATGGCGGTGGTCAACAAGGCGCGGAAGGAGCTGTACCTGATCCTCGCGGAAGAGGACTGACGGCGGTGTGCGGCCGTCGCCCGGCCGCCGCGCGCGGGGCCGCCGACCGGTGGCCTCAGCTCACCAGACCGGCGAGCTTGCGCAGCGACTCGTGCAGCGCGGTGCCCGCGGAGTCCTTGAGTTTGCCCGCCATCAAGGACACCGCGGCACCGGTGAACTCGCCGTCGATGCGGACGGTCGTCGCCTCGCCGTCCGGCGTGAGCGCGTACCGCATGACCAGCTGCACCCCCATCGGGCCCTTCCCGCCGATGTCCAGCAGCCGACCGGGCTCCAGTGCCCGCACCGTCCAGGCGACCTCGGCCGGGAAGCCCATCAGCTTCATGTTCTCCTCGTAGCCCGCGCCCACCTCCAGCGGCTGCGGGCCGCCCTTGGGGAAGGCGGTATGGGTGGCGTTCCACTGGCCGTAGGAGCCGAAATCGGTCAGCCGGTCCCAGATCCGTGCGGCCGGTGCGTCGATCCGGGCCTGAGCGGTGACTTCGGCCATGCGACCACCCCTTCGTCTCTGCCTGTCCCTGGCGGTGCCGCGGAAGGTATCCGCAAGCGGGCCAATCCACAAGGCTGATGGCCCGTCAGTTTCCGAGGGGTGCAGGCCACGGTGGAGCGCCGGTGAGCCGGATCGGCCGCCCATGCCTTTCCTGCTCCCTCCTCCGTAAGGATGAGAAGCGCGGGGTGCGAGCCCAACCAGGGTGGGATGCGCAAATGCTTCCCACCGAGGATGCTCGGCCCCTCTCGGGCTGGTGGGGTGGGAGCTGTGCAAAACCGTACTGCGTGCAGCGGCGGGGAAGGCCCTGCCAAGGAGGACCCGGACGACCGGCTCACCGTGGAGCTGGCGTCGGTGATATCCGCTGCCCGCAGACGTGCCACCCGGGACGGCGACCGGCAGGTCGACACCGCGCATCTGCTGCACGGCCTCCTGGAATGGGATCCCGCCGTCCGCGACGTCTTCGACGGCGGCCCGCCGCAGATCGCCCGGCTGCTCGGCTATCTCGTCCAGCGCAGCATCGGCTACGGGCTCCAGTGGCACGGCACCGTCGAGGACTCCGGCGCGGTCCCGGTGGTGGCCGAGGGCGGCGTCCCCGGCTGGTCGCCCGCTGCCGCCGCCGCGATGGACGGCGCGCTGGACCGTGCCCACGCCCGTTACGTGCTGCGCGCGGGCTGCCTCGATCTGCTCGCGGCCCTGGTGGACGACCCCGAGTCGCGGGCCGTCGAGGTGCTGCACCGCGCCTCCGTGGACACCGCGCGGCTCGCCGCCCGGCTGGACGAGGAGCGCCAGGACCCGGCCTGACCCGGCGCACCTGCCGTCATGACAGGTGCGTAAGGGGTGACGCTGCTGACGGCGGCTGCCATGATGACCCGATGCATGCGTCTTCGGGGAACCCTGCCGGTGCGGCAACGGGGCCGGGTCAGGGAGTTCGGGGTTCCGGGGGAGGCCCGTCATCGGCGCCCGCCACCGGGTCGCCCGGCGGCGGCGTCACCCCTGGGCGAGGCGTGTCACTGGCCCTCGCGTTGCTCGCCGCCCTCGCGTTCGGCGCCTCGGGTGTCGCCGCCAAACCGCTGATCGAGGCGGGCCTCGAACCGCTGCACGTCACCTGGCTGCGGGTGGCCGGCGCGGCCCTGGTGATGCTGCCGCTCGTCTGGCGTCACCGCTCCCTGGTACGCAGGCGGCCCGCCCTGCTCGCGGGTTTCGGGCTGCTGGCCGTCGCGGGGGTCCAGGCGTGCTACTTCGCCGCGATCTCCCGCATCCCGGTGGGCGTCGCCCTGCTCATCGAGTACCTGGCGCCCGCCCTGGTACTCGGCTGGGTGCGCTTCGTACAGAAACGCCCCGTCTCCCGGGCCGCCGTGGTCGGCGTGGTGCTGGCCGTCGGCGGCCTGGCTTGCGTCGTGGAGGTGTGGTCGGGGCTCGGCGTCGATGTGCTCGGCCTCGTACTCGCCCTCGGCGCGGCCTGCTGCCAGGTCGGCTACTTCGTGCTGTCCGACCACGGTGCCGACGGTGAGGACGCGGTGGATCCGCTGGGCGTGATCGCCTACGGGCTGCTGGTCGGCACGGTGGTGCTCACCGTCATCGCGCGCCCCTGGGAGATGGACTGGCCGGTGCTGGGCGGCAGCGCCTCCATGAACGGCACCGAGGTGCCCGCCGTGCTGCTGCTCGCCTGGATCGTGCTGATCTCGACGGTGGTCGCCTACCTCACCGGTGTGGTGTCGGTCCGGCGGCTGTCACCGCAGGTCGCCGGGGTCGTGGCCTGCCTGGAAGCGGTGGTCGCCATCGTCCTGGCCTGGGTACTGCTCGACGAACACCTCTCCGCGCCGCAGGTCATCGGCGGCGCCGTGGTGCTGGCCGGCGCCCTCATCGCCCAGTCGACGACACCCGGCGCCTCCGGGTCCGCCCCCGCCCGCCCGGAGGCCGCAGAACCAGCCGACGGCGTTCCGCGGAACCCGTCGGACGTCACCGCGGCGACGGCGGAACCGGACCGCGGGTAGCGCCTGATCCGGGCCACGGCGGCGGCGCGGTCCGGCGGCGACGGTGGGCGCGGTGTCCCCGTGTCCTGAGTGAATTCCCGTGCGAGCGCGTTGCGGAGGGCCCTGGAGGCCGTCGGGCGCCGCGCCCGGGACGGCGGCTGCGGTGTCGCCAGGCCGCCGTCCCGGGCGGTTGCTCACCGCCGGCGCGCGGCGGCGAGACGGCGCTGCTGGTGGGCGCGGGCGGCGGCGTCACCAGGGGCGTCGCGCTCGGCCAGCCGCTCCGAGATCCGCTGCTGCACGGCCTCGCTCCGCTTGCCCGCGTACTTGAACTTGGCCCGCACCTCCCGCACTTCCAGGCGCAGCCCCCTGATGCCCGCCAACTGGCGGCCGTACGGGGCCGCTTCCGCGCGGACCGGCGCGGAACCGCCCTCCGGCTGGAAGTGCCCCAGCTGCCGTTCCAGCAGTGCCGCCTTGGCCTCCGGATCGTCCACGACATGGGCGGTGCAGGTCAGTTGGACCGCGGCGTAGAAGCTGGTGGGGACGCCGTGCTCGGGAGGTTCGTCCTCGGCCGCCTGCCAGGGGCCGGGGATGAAGGCGTAGTCGTCCACCACGCTCAGCAGGACCGTGGGCGCCGCCTCGATCGCCCGCCAGAGGGGATGCGGGCGGGCCAGATGCGTGACGGCGTCGCCCGGGTCGGGTGCGTAGGCGAAGTGCAGCGGCTGTACCAGGGGCGGTTCGCCCGGTGGCCCGTTGGCGGCCAGCTGCCCGAAGTCGTGCCGGGCCAGCCAGTGTTGCCACTCGGCGTCCTCGGTCGGGGCGTCCCAGGGATGGATCAGCATCGGTCCCTCCTCAGCGTGCGGTGAGGTACGCCGGCTCCGGGGTGCCGGGGGCGAGCGCGTCGGACGGTATGGGCGTGCCGTACACGGGAGCCACGGGGAGGACGCCTGCCCAGTGGGGGAGCGACAGGTCGTCGGGCTCGTCGTTGGGGCCGCCGGTGCGGGCCTTCGCGGAGACCTCGCGCAGGTCGAGACGGATGACGGCGGTGGCGGCCAGTTCCTTGGTATTGCCCGGCCGGGAGTCGGCGGCGCGGCCCGGCAGCACGTGATCGACCAGGGCGTCGAGCGCCGCGGTCTTCTCCGCCGGGTCGGTGACCTGGTAGGCGGTGCCGTGCACCACCACGCTGCGGTAGTTGATGGAGTGGTGGAAGGCGGACTTGGCCAGCACCAGGCCGTCGACGAGCGTCACGGTCACGCAGACGTCGAGCCCCGGTTCCTGCCCGCCCGCCATGCGCAGCGGGCGGGAGCCGGTCGAACCGTGGAGGTAGAGGCGCTCGCCGACCCGGGCGTAGAGCGTGGGCAGGACGACCGGCGCGCCGTCGCGGACGAAGCCCAGATGGCAGACGTACGCCTCGTCGAGGATCGCGTGCACCGTTTCGTGGTCGTAGGCGGCGCGCTCGGCGGAGCGGGTGGGGACGGTCCGCTCGGTCGACGGGTAGCCGGGCGCGGGTTCCGTGGCTCGGGACATTGCCAACTCCATTGCACTAGTGCATAATCAAGTTTGTGCTAGGAGAGTATCGGATCGAAGGGCGGCGCGCATCGGAGATTGCCGCCAGTGTCGAGCGAGCCGTCGGTGCCGGTGAGCTCCAACCGGGCGAAGTCCTGCCCCCCTTGCGGGAGTTGGCCGTCTATCTGGAGGTCAATCCGAATACCGTGGCGTCCGCCTACCGGACACTGCGGGACCGCGGAGTGATCGAAACGGCCGGGCGGCGCGGCAGCCGGGTGCGTGAGCGCCCCGCCAGTACCCCGCGTGAGGCGTCGCGGGTGGAGATCCCGCCCGGCGTGCGCAATGCCTCGGACGGCAATCCCGATACCGCCCTGCTGCCTCCGCTGGAGAAGGCCCTGGCCGTCGCCGCCCGGCGCAGCGCGGAGCGCCCCGTGCTCTACGGTGCGCCCACCATCGACGCCGATCTCGCCGGCCTCGCACGCGAGGCGTTCGCCGCCGACGAGGTGCCAGCCGGCCCGCTGGCCGTCACCAGTGGCTCCCTCGACGCCATCGAGCGGGTGCTGACCGCGCATCTGCGGCCCGGTGACGTGGTGGCGGTGGAGGATCCGGGGTGGGGCAGCCTGCTGGATCTCATCCCTGCGCTCGGACTCCGGCCGGCCCCGGTGGCGCTCGACGACGAGGGGCCGCTGCCCGAGCAGTTGGCGCGAGCCCTCGACGACGGCGCGCGGGCGGTCGTCGTCACGGACCGCGCGCAGAACCCGACCGGCGCGGCGGTGAGCCGCCAACGGGCGGCCGAGCTGCGGAGCCTGCTGGCCCGCCACCCCGGTGTGCTGCTGATCGAGGACGACCACGGCCACGGCATCGTCGATCAGCCGCTGTACCCCCTCGCCGGTGTCACCGACCACTGGGCGCTGGTGCGGTCGACGGCCAAGGCGTACGGCCCCGATCTGCGCCTCGCGGTGCTGACCGGGGACGCGGTGACCGTCGACCGGGTGCGGGGCAGGCAACTCCTGGGGGCGGGGTGGGTGAGCCACCTCCTCCAGGACGCGGTCGTCCACCTGTGGCGCACGTCCGCGGTCGAACCGGCGGCGGTGGCCGCCGCGTACGGCCGACGGCGGGACGCCTTGATACGCGCGCTGGCCGCGCGGGGTGTGCGGGCACGGGGCCGCAGCGGGATGAACGTCTGGGTGCCGGTCCCGGACGAGACGGGTGCGGTGTCCCGGCTCCTGCACGCCGGCTGGGCGGTGGCGGCGGGGGCCCGTTTCCGTATGCAGTCACCGCCCGCGGTGCGCATCACGGTGTCAGGACTGTCCGTCGATGACATGGACCCGATAGCCGCCGCCGTCGCGTCGGCCATCGGGTCGGGTGACGCGCGCCGGTACGAGTGAACCGGGCGCCGGGAGCTGGGTGTTGGGCTATCGGGCGGCGGGCCGTTGGGTGCCGGGGTCGTCGTCGGTGGTGCGGGGGCCGCTGCCGTCCGGGTCCGGGGTGGCGGGGCCGGTGCGCTGCGGGCCGGCGGTGCGGGAGCGGGCGGGGCGGCGGGTCCGGTTCTGGGTGAGGGCGGCGCCGGCCAGGACGATGACGGCGCCCACCGGGGTGTTCCAGCTCAACTGCTCGTCCAGGAGGGCCACTCCGGCGGCTGTGGCGATCACGGGAATGAAGTAGGTGACCATCTGGGCGGTGGTCGGGCCGATCTCCGCGACCAGCCCGTACTGGAGCAGGAAGGCGAGGCCGGTGCCGAGGGCGCCGAGGGCGAAGACGGCCAGCACGGGCCAGAGCGGATAGGAGGTGGGTGCGGAGGTGAACAGCGGTGTCACCACGGCGAGTTGCAGCGTGGCCAGCAGCAGCTGCGTGCTGGACATGGACAGATGGGAGTCCCCGGTGCCGCCCAGCGTGCGGCGGACGTAGATCCAGCCGACCGGGTAGCTGAGGGAGGCGCCGAGCGCCATGGCCGTGCCCGCCGGGTCCGTGCCGGTGAAGCCCTGCCAGGCGCCGAGCACGGTGAGCACGCCCAGGAAGCCGATGCCCAGACCGGCGACCCGGCGCCGGGTCGGGCGGTCCTCCGACAGGGCGACCACCGACAGGGCCATGCCCCACAGCGGCGACGTGGCGTTGCAGATGCCGGCCAGGGTCGACGGGATCGTCAGCTCGGCGTAGGCGAAGAGGGAGAACGGGAGGGCGTTGAGGAAGAACGCGGCGACCGCCAGATGCGCCCAGGTCCGTCCGGAGCGCGGCAGCCGTTGGTGCTTGATGACGAGCACCGCGAGCAGCACCACGGTGCCGAACCCCAGCCGCCCCAGCGTGACGTGAAACGGCGCGAACCCCTGGGTGCCCACCTTGATGAAGAGAAAGCTGAAGCCCCAGATCAGCGCGAGGACGGCAAAGCGGAAGCGCCAGCCGAAGGCGAGGCGCCGGGCCGGAGTCACCCCGGGACCGTCCGCTGATGCCGGTCCGGCGGCGGAGCGGGCCGCGGCACCGGCGGGCGCGGCCGGTCCAGGAAGCGTGTTCCCGGCGGTGTCGGTGGTGACGGCAGTGTCGGCGGTGGTTCCGGTGGCCGTGCGGTCCGGCGGGGCGGAGGGGGAGGTGGCGGTGCCGGCTGTGCCGGAGGCGGTGCTCATGCCGCCTACGATGCGGGGATCTCATCTCGTAGCACAAGCGAGAATTACTGGCAGGTATCGCTTAGCATTGCTTATGTGTTGAACCTTGATCGCCTGCGCACGCTCCATGCGGTGGCGCGGTACGGCTCGGTGAGCGCGGCGGCCGACGGCCTGCACGTGACGACCTCGGCGGTCTCCCAGCAGATCGCCAAGCTGGAGCGGGAAGCCGGCCAGCAGCTGCTGGCCAAGAACGGGCGGGGCATCCGCCTCACGGACGCCGGCCGGCTGCTCGCCGACCACGCGGCCCGCATCCTCTCCCAGGTCGAACTGGCGGAGGCCGAGCTGGAGGCGCACCGCGGCCAGGCCGTCGGTGAACTCCGCCTCGGCGCCTTCCCCACCGCCGCCCGCGGCCTCTTCCCTGCCGCCCTCGCCGCCCTCCGCCGCGCCCACCCGCAACTGCGCGCCCGGCTCACCGAGATGGAGCCCGACGAGTCGGTACGGAACGTGGTGCGCGGCGACATCGATCTGGCCGTCGTCCTGGACTGGTACAACCGCCCGCTGTCGCTGCCCGACGGGCTGGCGAAGGAGCCGCTCCTGGACGATCCCGCCGATGTGGCCATTCCGGCGGATCACGCGCTGGCCCACCGCCGTTCGGTGGAGCTGGAGGACCTCGCCGACGACGAGTGGATCTCCTGGCCGCAGGGCGAGTTCTGCCACGACTGGCTGATGTTCACGCTCCGCAGCAAGGGCATCGAGCCCCGCATCGCGCACATGGCCGAGGAACACCACACCCAACTCGCCTTCATCGCGGCCGGGTTGGGCGTCGCCGTGGCGCCGCGCCTCGGCCGCGGGCCGGTACCGGACGGCGTGAGCGTGGTGCCCGTGCGCCACACCATGCGGCGCCACGTCTACGCGATCTGGCGGGCGGACGCCGACCGAAGGCCCTCGATCCGCGCCGCCGTCAGCGCACTCAGCGCCGCGGGCAAGGACGCTCAGGGGAGCTGAACGAACGGGCGCCCGCCGGTCGTCCGAGTCAGGGGCGGAGCTGACGCTTGAGGATCTTGCCCATGTCGTTGCGTGGGAGGGCCGTCAAGAAGTGGACGACGCGCGGCCTTTTGTGCGGGGCGAGCTGGCGCGCGACGTGGTCGGCGAGATCCTCGGCGGAGGGCGGCGTGGCACTGCCGGGGCCGGACTCGACGACGATCCAGGCGACGATGCGCTCGCCCAGATCCTCGTCCGGCTCGCCGGTGACGGCCGCCTCGGCGACCGCGGGGTGCGCCAGCAGGGCGTTCTCGATCTCGCCCGCGCCGATCTTGTAGCCGCCGCTCTTGATCAGGTCCGTCGCCTTGCGGCCGACGATGCGGTAGTTGCCGCCGGCGTCCCGGACCGCCATGTCGCCGGTGCGGAACCAGCCGCCGTCGAACGCGGCGGCCGTGGCATCCGGGCGGTTGAGGTACTCGACGAAGAGATTCGGGCCGCGCACCTGGATCTCGCCCACCGTCTCGCCGTCGTCCCCCTCGATCGCCTCTCCCGCGTCGTCGACCAGCCGGAGGTAGACCCCGGGGAGCGGCACCCCGACCGTGCCCGTGGCCGGCGGTCCGTCCGCGCGGACGCTGGTGTTCATCAGCGTCTCCGTCATGCCGTACCGCTCGACCACGCGGCGGCCGGAAGCCGCGGTCAGGCGTTCGTGGTCGGTGAGCGGCAGCGCGGCCGATCCGGAGACCAGCAGACGGGCGCCTGCCAGGGCCTTGGCCAGCGCCGGATCGCGGCCGGCTTCGACGGCGAGGCGGTGGTACATGGTCGGCACGCCGAAGAGCATCGTGCCGTCGCCCGACAGCTCGCGTGTGACGCCTTCGGTGGTGAACCTGCCGAGGTGGTGGACGCTGCCGCCGCGGCGCAGCGGGCCGAGGATGCCCAGGATCAGGCCGTGGACGTGGAAGAGCGGCAGGGCGTGGACGAGGACGTCGGACGCGGTCCACTGCCAGGCGTCCTCCAGCGCGTCCAGCGTGTGCGCGAGGGCCCGGCGGGGGAGTACCACGCCCTTGGGCGGTCCTGTCGTGCCGGAGGTGTAGACGATGAGCGCCGGGGCCTCGTCACCGGGTTCGTACGGCAGGTCCATGGGGCCTTCGGCGGCTTCGGGGGTGACCGTGGCGCCGGGATCGCCGCCCGGCTGCGCCGCCTCCTCGATGTCGACGTCGATGTCGAGGCGCGGCAGGACGTCGAGCGCGTCGGGAAGGGCGGCGCCTGGCTCGGCCAGCACGAGGGTGGGCGCGCTGTCCGTGACGATGTGCGCCAGCTCGCTCTCGCCGATCTTGGGGTTCACCGGCACGGCGGGCACTCCGGCCAGCATCGCGGCGACGACGGCGACCGACGTCTCCAGGGTCGGGGTGGCCCAGACCGCGACGCGTGTCCGCCCGGCGATGTGCTCGGCGATCGGGCCTGCCACCGCGGCGAGTTGGCGATAGCTCAGGGCGCGGTCGCCGAATCGCAGTGCGGTGGTGGGCGAACCGTCGCGCAGCGCGGGGAAGAACACGTTCACCGGATCTCCTTCGTCCTTATCGGTGCCCGGCGCACACGGCCGTGGCGATCCGCCCCGCACGCCTGGCGGCGCGGTACGGGCTCTCTTGCTGACCTGTACCACTCTCGCAGAGACCACTGACAACGCGCCCCGCGCCACCGCGCCGCGCCGCGCGGCTGCGTGCCCCGTCCCGTCACCCGGCCGGGATCTTGCGGAAATCCCAGGAGGCCACGGAGTCAGGCACCAGGCGCAGCCAGGCGTGCCTGCCGTCGTGCGGCATGGTGTCCATACCGAAGTACTTCGCGGCGAACAGCCGCTCCGGAACGTCGAGTTCCGGGCACAGCTCACCCGTACGGGGCGCCTCCCCGACGAAGACGGCGCGACCGGACAGCTCGACGCCGCGCAGCTCCCCGTAGTCGTCGCCGTCATCCACGACGACCGCGATCCTCGGATCCTTGCGGAGTTGGGCCCACCGCCTGCTGCGGGTGATCGAATACAGCCACAGCGCGGTGCCGTCCCAGACGAACCACAGGGCCCCGACGTGCGGAGCGCCGTCCCCGCCGACCGTCGCGACCCGGCAGGTCCGCTGCACGGCGAGGAAGGCGTCGCGCTCGCCGTCCGTCAGCATGATCCGGCGCCCGCGCCGCTGCGTCCCGGCCATGTCGCACCTCCACCCTGCGGCCCGGTCGCCCGGCCCGCTCATCCGCTGCACCATCCAGGAACCTGACTAGGTGTCAGAAATCATGCGGGCTCTTCCCCTTGTGCGCAATGGCCGCTAGCCTCGCGCGCCTCGTGCAGCGTCCCCGCCCGCCGTGACGGACGCCGCAGGCAGGACGGCCACAGAGGGAGAACCATGCCCACGGACCCCCGGCTCATCGAGCAACTGGACCCGGACGCCACGGTGCTGCTCACCGTCGAATGCCAGCGCGGGGTGGTGGGGCCGGACAGCGCACTGCCCGAACTCGCGGAAGCGGCACGGGCGTCGGGCGCCCTGGAGAACGTCGCACGGCTGACCGCCGCCGCCCATGACGCCGGGGTCCAGGTGCTGCACGCCGTCGCCGTACGCCGCCCCGACGGCCGCGGCGCCGGCCGCAACGCCCGCCTCTTCCGGGCCGCCGAACGCCTCCCCGTCCAGCAGACCATCGGGACGGCAGCCGTCCGCGTCGCCGACCCGATCCCGCTCTCCGAGGACGACCTGGTGGTGCAACGCCTCCACGGACTGTCGCCGATCGCCGGGACGGACGTGGACGCGCTGCTGCGCAACGCGGGGTGCCGCACGCTCGTCATCACCGGCGTGTCGGCCAACGTGGCGATCCCCAACGCCGTGTTCGACGCGGTCAACCTTGGCTACACGGCCGTCGTCCCCGCGGACGCCATCGCCGGAGTGCCCGCCGACTACACCCCCGTGATGGTCCGCAACACGCTCGCCCTGGTGGCCACCGTCACCCGCACCGATGACGTGCTGGCCTGCTGGGAGCGGCCCCGGCGGGCCGGAGCCGGATGGCCGCCCGCATGAAATCCCGATCCGGGCGCGTCGGGAGGAAGCGGGTGTACCCGGCAGAGGGGCGGATTCCCCTGGCGCGCAAGGGGGTTCCGCCGGTCTCTGCCGGGACGATCATCCGTGGGCGCGGCTACCAGTTGTAGACGATCCGCGGGTCGGTCACCCAGTAGCTGTTGGCGACGGTGTCATCGATGTACACCGGGCCGCCGGGGAGCGCCACGCCCGCGCTGGACGCACCCGCAGGGGTGCCGGGGAGGGTGACCTTGAGCTTCGTGGTCTTGAAGCCGTGGTTGCCGTCGCCGCTGGTGTGGATGGCGGCGTAGGCGCTGTGGCCCGGCTTGACCTTGACCGCGCTGCTCGGCTTCGTCGACGTGACCACCTCGGCGGGGGACTTGGCGGAGCCGAAGCGCAGCTGCGGGTACTTGTACGCGACGCAGGTCTTCTTGGAGTGGTTGGTGAGGGAGAGCCGGTAGGTGTTGATGGGCTCACGTATCGATTCGACCTTCAGCGACACGTCCTTGACGCTGCATGCCGGGGTGCCGGCGAGTGCGGTGGCGTCCTTGGCCGTACTGGCCTGTGCGGCGCTGCCGCTGAAGGCGGTCAGCGACACCGCGGCGGCGGCGGTGAGACCGGCGGAGGCGAGGCGCAGGGTGCGGGTGCGGCGGGTGGTGGTACGTGGCATGAATACCTCCCTGGTGGACAACTGATGGGCCCATGCACCGTATCGAGAGTTGATCATGAACGGCTCACGGCAGTCTCATGTTCCGCTCAAGAGTCGGCCGGGAGGGCGACGGGGTCCTGGGGGTAAGGGAGTTGGCCCGCCGGTGCGGCCCCCTGATTCCGGGCGCGAGTCCGCCCGCGCGGGCGCCGAGCCTGGTCGCCCAGCACGTACCCCACCTCCCCCGGCTAACCCCCTCAAGTAGATTGACAGGTTACTTCAAGGGGTGTCTACTGGACGCCCACCGCGAGGTAACCGCCACATGGCGTCAAAGGGGTTAGTCATGGTTGAGATCCGCCACCGCTACGCGACAGTGGGGGGACATCGCGTCTTCTACCGCGAGGCGGGAGCCCGAGAGGCGCCCACGCTCGTGCTCCTGCACGGGTTCCCCTCCAGCTCGCGCATGTTCCGCCGCCTCATTCCGGCACTGGCCGATCGATTTCACGTCATCGCCCCCGACCACCTCGGCTTCGGCAACTCCGATGCCCCGCCCGTGGACGCGTTCACCTACACCTTCGACTCGCTCACCGACATCACCGAAGCCCTTCTGGCCCAGCTCGACGTCACCCGCTACGCCGTGTACGTCCAGGACTACGGCGCACCCATCGGCTGGCGGCTGGCCCTGCGCACCCCGGACGCGATCACCGCGGTGATCACGCAGAACGGCAACGCCTACGAGGACGGCTTCGTACCGGATTTCTGGAAGCCCGTATGGGCGTACAGCGAGAATCCGGGCCCCAGGACCGAACCCGCCGTCCGTGCCGCGCTCTCGCTCGACGCCATCCGCTGGCAGTACCTGCACGGAGTGGACCGGCCCGAACTGGTCGACCCCGACATCTGGGCCGCCGACCACCGCGAGGTCAACCGGCCGGGCAACGACCTCGTGCAGCTCGCCCTGTTCCGCGACTACGCCGGCAATCCGCCCCTCTACCCCCAGGTGCACGCCTACTTTCGGGAACACCAGGTTCCGCTCCTCGCGGTCTGGGGCGCGGGCGACGAGATCTTCGGCCCGAACGGAGCGCGCGCCTTCACCAGGGACCTGCCGGACGCAGAGATCCACCTGGTCCCCGGAGGCGGACACTTCCTGCTCGAAAGCCACCTGGACACCGTGGCCGGGTACGTTCGCGGGTTCCTGACCGCCACCGCATCACCGGCGTGACGCCCGCGAAGTGTTCCCGGGGCGGGTGAATGGCCTCTTGATCCCGCTCACGGCCTCACGGAGGCGTTCGTCGGCGGCGTCCTAGGGCGTGTATTGAGTTGTGATCAATTTGCGGGATGTGCCTTCGCGGCGGGGCGCGATCCGATAGACCGTCTTGCGTGACACGAGTGCAACTG
>NZ_JBITJM010000048.1:0-14765 GCF_044460025.1 Streptomyces sp. NPDC050161
CCCTGCCCTCGTCCTTCGGGCCTCGTGGGCGTGTGCGGGACGGTGGGCGCTCTCTGCCCTCGCCCTTCGGGCATCGCGGGGAACTGCCCGAGGGCTACGTCCTTCGGTTTTCCGTGTCCGTCCCTGAGGGGCGTAGGTGGATGATGTCGCCGGCGGCCACCGGCTGCTGGATGCCTTCGGGGGTGGCCAGGATCAGGCAGCCGTCTCCGTCGATGGCCACCGCTTCGCCGGTGAGCGCGGTGTCGCCGGGGAGTTCGGCGCGGACCTCGCGGCCCAGGGTGGCGCAGCCTGCCGCGTACGTCTCCTGGAGGCGGCAGGCGACCGGGTCGCCGTCGGCCGCCTGCCAGGCGCCGTACCAGTCCTCCAGGGAGCGCAGGACGGCCCGCAGGATGGGGTCGCGGTCGGTTCCCTTGGCGCCTGCCAGGGTCAGGGATCCTGCGGTGGGGACGGGCAGTTCGTCGGCGCGCAGCGAGACGTTGAGGCCGATGCCGATGACGACGCCTTCGCCGGCTCGCTCGGCGAGGATGCCGCCGGCCTTGCGTTCCGCGCCGTCCACGGTCAGGAGCAGGTCGTTGGGCCACTTGAGTGCGGTGTCCACGCCGGCGGTACGGGAGAGGGCGGCGGCGGTGGCGACGCCGGCCAGCAGTGGCAGCCAGCCCCAGCGGGCCGGTGGGACGCGCGGGGTGAGGTAGAGGGAGAAGAAGAGGCCGGAGCGGGGCGGCGCCGACCAGCGGCGGTCCAGGCGTCCGCGGGCTGCGGACTGTTCCTCGGCGACGAGTACGGCGCCTTCCGGAGCGCCTTCGGCGGCCCGTGCGGCGAGGTCGCTGTTGGTGGAGCCGGTGGCGGTGACCACGTCGAGCGAGGTCCACAGGGATCCGGGACGCAGCAGGGCCCTGCGGAGCGCCTGGGCGTTCAGCGGGGGGCGTTCCAGGTCGGTCCACCGGCCGGCCGCGGGACCTTCCGAGTCCTGGCCCGGAGTTCCGGGGCCGTCCGCGGGCTTCGCGGAGTGGCGGTCTTTGTCCGGGTTTTCCGGTGGTTGAGGGGTCATGACACCAGCCTAGGTGTGGTCAACGACGCAGTGCCGCAGAGCAGTCCCGCCGATACGCTACGAACCGGTAGCCCACCCCGTACCAGCCTCAGTACGAGCACCAGTCCAGGACGAGCAGGAGCCGCATCCCGATGTCCGAGCCGGAAGCACACATCCACACCACCGCGGGCAAACTGGCGGATCTGCAGCGGCGGATCGACGAAGCCACCCATGCCGGTTCGGCACGCGCCGTGGAAAAGCAGCACGCGAAGGGCAAGTTGACCGCGCGTGAGCGCATCGACCTGCTGCTCGACGAGGGCTCGTTCGTCGAGCTCGACGAGTTCGCGCGTCATCGGTCGACGAATTTCGGCATCGAGAAGAACCGGCCGTACGGCGACGGTGTCGTGACCGGATACGGCACCGTCGACGGCCGGCCGATCTGTGTCTATTCCCAGGACTTCACCATCTTCGGCGGTTCGCTGGGCGAGGTCTACGGCGAGAAGATCGTCAAGGTGATGGACTTCGCGCTGAAGAACGGCTGCCCGGTCGTCGGCATCAACGACGGCGGCGGGGCGCGGATCCAGGAAGGTGTCGCCGCCCTCGGGCTGTTCGCGGAGATCTTCCGGCGCAATGTGCACGCGTCGGGTGTGGTGCCGCAGATCTCGCTGATCGTCGGGCCGTGCGCGGGCGGTGCGGTGTACTCGCCCGCGATCACCGACTTCACGGTGATGGTCGACCAGACCTCGCACATGTTCATCACCGGGCCCGACGTCATCAAGACCGTCACCGGTGAGGACGTGGGCTTCGAGGAGCTGGGCGGCGCCCGGACGCACAACACCACGTCGGGTGTGGCGCACCACATGGCGGGCGACGAGAAGGACGCCATCGAGTACGTCAAGGCGCTGCTGTCCTACCTGCCGTCCAACAACCTCTCCGAGCCGCCGGCCTTCCCCGAGGAGGCCGACCTGGAGACCTCGGACTTCGACCGCGAGCTGGACACGCTGATCCCGGACTCGGCGAACCAGCCCTACGACATGCACACCGCGATCGAGCACGTCCTGGACGACAACGAATTCCTGGAGACGCAGGCCCTGTTCGCGCCGAACATCCTGACCGGTTTCGGCCGGGTCGAGGGGCATTCGGTGGGTGTCGTCGCCAACCAGCCGATGCAGTACGCCGGCTGCCTGGACATCAAGGCGAGCGAGAAGGCCGCGCGGTTCGTGCGCACCTGCGACGCGTACAACATCCCGGTGCTGACGTTCGTGGACGTGCCCGGCTTCCTGCCCGGCACGGACCAGGAGTACGACGGGATCATCCGCCGCGGCGCCAAGCTGATCTTCGCGTACGCGGAGGCGACGGTGCCGCTGATCACGGTGATCACCCGGAAGGCGTTCGGCGGCGCGTACGACGTCATGGGCTCCAAGCACCTGGGCGCCGACCTCAACCTCGCCTGGCCGACCGCCCAGATCGCCGTCATGGGCGCGCAGGGCGCGGTCAACATCCTGCACCGCCGCACGCTCGCCGCGATCGAGGAGCCGGCGGCCCTGGAGGACCGGCGCCAGGAGCTGATCCAGGAGTACGAGGACACCCTGCTGAACCCGTACGTCGCTGCCGAGCGCGGCTACGTCGACGCGGTGATCATGCCGTCGGAGACCCGCAGGCACATCGTCCGCGGGCTGCGCACGCTGCGGAACAAGCGTGAGGCGCTGCCGCCGAAGAAGCACGGCAACATTCCGCTCTAGGAGGTCGGTCGATGTTCAAGGTCGTACGGGGCAACCCCACACCCGAGGAACTGGCCGCCGCGCTCGCGGTGGTGCAGGCCACGGCGGCTGCCACCGCCGCCGGGACGGCACCCGACGAGGGCTGCACGGGCACCGAGTGGTCCGATCCGGCGTCCACGATTCCGTCCCGCCGGCTGCCGCATCCGGGCCCGCGGTCCTGGCGCACCAGCTACTGGCCGCGCTGAGGCACCCGGGACGGGCCCGCACCGGCCCCGCGCTCACGGAGTGTGACGCGTATCGCAGCCGGGGAGTTTCCGCCGGTCAGATGGGTGCATAGTGCACCGGATGGTTCCGCGCGCGACGGCGCCTGAGTACGCGTACTCAGGCGCCGTCGCCGCGACAGGCGCAGGATCGATGACATGCTGTGGTCAGATCCGCCCGACGAGCCTCCCGAGGAGCTGCGCGACGCGCAGGCACAGCTCCGTCGGCTGGGCATCGTGGTGGCCACCGCGGCAGTGGTGCTGATGTTCCTCGTCGTAGGACGGTGACGCTCCGGGGTCGCCCCCCGCCCTCCCGTCCTGAACCGCCGTACGGCGGTGGGCGGTACACCTCACATTCCCCGCGGACCTGCAACCGCATCACCCGCAATCGCCTCTTTCTCTCTTGAGCAGACAATTCGGCGGGTGGCACCGGGGGGCGCGCCGCCTACGGGCGCAACGGAGTGGGAGATCGATGAACCGGCCGCTGAGGCACATAGCCGTCTTCTGCGGGGTGCTCGTCCTCGCCCTGCTCGCCCGCGCGACCTGGGTCCAGTTCGTGCAGGCCGATTCCCTGGCGAAGGACGACAACAACCGGCGGGTCAAGATCGAGGCGTTCTCCTACCCGCGCGGCAACATCATCGTCGGCGGCAAGCCGATCACCGGATCCGTGGAGACCGGGGGCGACTTCAAGTACAAGGTGACCTTCAAGGACGGTCCGATGTACGCGCCGATCACCGGCTACGCCTCGCAGGCCCAGAGCTCCACCTTCCTGGAGGGCGTCTACCAGGACGTGCTCAACGGCAAGGACGACCGGTTCTTCCTGCGCCGCGCCCAGGACATGCTGACCGGCAAGAAGCCGCGCGGCGGCGACGTCATCACGACGATCAACGAGAAGGCCCAGAAGGCCGCCTACAAGGGGCTGACCGACCTGCACGCCCGCGGCGCCGTGGTCGCCATCGACCCGCGCAGCGGCAAGATCCTCGCGATGGCCAGCACCCCGTCGTACGACCCGTCCGACTTCTCCGGCATCTCGCTGGCCGAGGGCAAGAAGTTCGTGGCGCTCGACCACGACAAGGACAAGCCGATGAGCAACCGCGCGCTGCGCGAGATCTACCCGCCCGGCTCGACCTTCAAGATCCTCACCGCAGCCGCCGCCCTGGAGCACGGCGCGGTCACCGACATCAACGCCCCCTCGGGCGCCCCCGCCCCGTACACCCTCCCCCAGACGCACACCTCGGTCGGCAACGACGTCCCCAACTCCCTCTGCGACAAGGTCTCCATGAAGACCGGCATGCAGTGGTCGTGCAACAACGTCTTCCTGGACGCCGCCCACAAGCTGGGCACCGACAAGATGCGCGAGACGGCGGAGAAGTTCGGCTTCAACAAGGAGTTCTTCACGCCCGTACGGTCCGCGGCCAGCGGCTACCCCCAGAAGCTCGACCAGCCGCAGACCGCGCTCACCGGCATGGGCCAGGGCAGCCTGACCAGCACCCCGCTCCAGATGGCGGTGATCACCGCGGGCCTCGCCAACAACGGCAAGGTCATGAAGCCGTTCATGGTCGACGAGCTGCGCGGCCCCGACCTGTCCACCATCGAGAAGTTCGACCCGGTGCCGCTGCACCCGAAGGACCCACAGGCCGTCTCCGTGGAGACCGCGAAGAAGGTGCAGGAGATGATGGAGTACACCGCATCGGACGGCACCGCGAAGAAGGCGCAGATCGACGGCGTGACCGTCGGCGGCAAGACCGGCACCGCCCAGCACGGCGCCGATGTCGGCGACGAGCGCCCGTACGCCTGGTTCGTCTCCTACGCCAAGCAGAGCGACGGCTCGTCCCCGGTGGCCGTCGCGGTCTTCGTCGACCCCAAGGACATGAACATCCCGCGCTCGGAGATCGCCGGTGGCAAGCTGGGCGGCCCGATCGCCAAGTCCGTCATGGAAGCGGTGCTGAAGAAGTAGCAGGTGCGGCGGGCGGGCCCGAGTTGTCCACAGGCGTGCCCGCCCGTCCGTCCGGCTCCGTACGATGGCGGGCATGACCGAAGCACCGCAGTCCCGCCGTCTCGTCCTCGCCTCCCAGTCCCCCGCCCGCCTGGCCCTGCTGCGGCAGGCAGGTCTGGCGCCCGAGGTGATCGTCAGCGGCGTCGACGAGGACGCGCTCACCGCCGCCACCCCTGGCGATCTCGCGCGGGTCCTGGCGGAGGCGAAGGCGGCGGCCGTCGCCGCCCGCCCGGAGGCGGACGGCGCGCTGGTCGTCGGCTGCGACTCGGTACTCGAACTGGACGGCCGGGCGCTCGGCAAGCCGGCCGACGCCGAGGACGCCACCGCCCGCTGGAAGTCCATGCGCGGCCGTTCCGGCATCCTGCGCACCGGGCACTGCGTCATCGACACCGCGGACGGCCGCCAGGTCTCCGCCACCGCCTCGACCACGGTCCGCTTCGGCGAGCCCAGCGACGCCGAGATCGCCGCGTACGTCGAGAGCGGCGAACCCCTCTTCGTCGCCGGGGCGTTCACCCTCGACGGCCGCTCCGCCCCCTTCATCGACGGCATCGACGGCGACCCCGGCAACGTCATCGGCCTGTCCCTGCCGCTGCTCCGCCGCCTGCTGGCCGACCTGGGATGCGCGATCACCGACCTGTGGACCTGAGCCGCACCCGGGGCGCCCGGCCACCCGAACTCCCCATCCGCACACCGAGATCGACATGGCGGCATATGCTGCCGCCATGGCCAGAGTCGTCGATCTGATCACCTACCCCGTCAAGGGATGCGCCGGAGTCCCGTCGGCGGGCGCCGACCTCACACCGGCCGGCCTCGCCCACGACCGCAGCTTCCTCGTCGTCCGGGACGACGGCGTCTTCCGGAGCCAGCGCACGGACCCGGTCCTGGCGACCGTCCACCCCGAGGTGAGCCCTGACGGCCGCCAACTCACCCTGCGCGCACCGGACATCGAGCCGCTGCACATCGGCGTGGACCGCACCGGCGCGCCCACCGGCGTCGAGATGTTCGGCACGCCCTACCGCGCGATCGACCAGGGCGGCACCGTGGCCGACTGGCTGTCCGAGGTCATCGGCTCCCGCAGCCGGCTGGTCCGCGTACCGCCCGACCACGACCGGGTCACCGACGGCCTGCACCCCGGCACGTCCGGCTTCGCCGACAGCAGCGCCGTCCACCTCATCTCCCGCGCCACCCTCGACGCGCTCAACGCCCGCATCACCGCCGCGGGCGGCACGCCGGTGCCGATGGACCGGTTCCGCCCGAACATCGTCGTGGACGGCTGGGACGAGCCGCACACCGAGGACCTCGCCCACCGGATCACCATCGGCGACACGGAACTGGGGTTCACCAAGCACGCCGTCCGCTGCGCCGTCACCCTCATCGACCAGCGCACCGGCACCCGCGCCGGCCCCGACCCGCTGCGCACCCTCGCGACCTACCGGCGCACCCCCAAGGGCGGCGTCATCCTGGGCTCCAAGTACTCGGTCCTGCGCCCGGGTCGCCTCACCTTGGGCACCGCCTGCACGGTGACCGCCGCCGTCGCACCCGCCACCTGACACCCGCCGCCGGGCCCGGCCGGCTCACGGTTCGACGGTGCCGGCCGCCGGCCGCCCCTCCCCGTACGCCACCAGCGCCAGTACGACCAGCCCCAGCACCACCATCATCGCGAGGAAGGCCACCCAGCCGACCAGCCCCACGGCGAACGCCCCCACCACCGCGTGCACCACGGCGCAGCTGATCAGCACGATGCGTCCGAACCCGCCCGGCGCCCGGTCGCGCACCCCGGTACGCACCAGCACCCCGGCGCAGAAGAGCAGATACAGGCCGAAGACCACGCCGCCCGCCCAGGCGCCGGCCGTCATCGCGCCGGGATCGAGCCCCGCCAGGGACATCCGCTGCCGGTCGACCACGATGCTCAGAATCCAGTTCAGCAGCACGATCCCGAACGCCTCCAGGACCAGCACCACCGCCGCCACCAGGACCACCGGTCTGCGCGCCGCCACCCCGCCCACCCACTTCCGCCGTCGCCGAGCACACTGTTGCCGAGAACACACCGCTGCCGAACACGCCGTCGCCGGTCACGGAGACCCGACGAGACCCGTTACCGCGAGTACAGAAGACATCGCGCACGCTACTAATCGGTAATAGCCGCGGCAAGGGTTCTGCACCAACCCGCCCGCGGCCCCGCCCGTCACCCGCCCGGCCGCCCCGCCACGCGCAAAGTTTCATTCGCCCATTCGTAGGGACTCCACAAAGAATTGACGGTGCGCTGAACATGAACCGGCAGAGACCTAGACCACATCCAGGCGCGAAGCTGAGACCCTGAAACCGGGCCTACCCTGGGATATCGGGGGACTTTACGTCCCCACTGGCACCCGTACCACTCTCCGTGTGGGCAAGGTCACCCCCGGGAACGGGTCGGCACACGGTGTCGCCAGTCCCTAAACTCGCTGCGTTCATTGTGTTGCGGCGTAGCGCCAAGGAAGGACCCAACGTGCGCAAGGTGCTCATCGCCAACCGTGGCGAAATCGCTGTCCGCGTTGCCCGTGCATGCCAGGACGCCGGGATCGGGAGCGTAGCGGTTTACGCGGATCCCGACCGGGACGCTCTGCACGTCCGCGCGGCTGACGAGGCTTACGCCTTGGGCGGTGACACACCTGCCACCAGCTACCTGGACATCGCCAAGGTCCTTGCCGCCGCGGCCGATTCCGGCGCGGACGCCATTCACCCCGGATACGGCTTCCTTTCGGAGAACGCCGAGTTCGCGCAGGCCGTCCTGGACGCGGGCCTGACCTGGATCGGCCCGCCGCCGCAGGCCATCCGCGACCTGGGCGACAAGGTCGCGGCCCGGCACATCGCCCAGCGGGCCGGCGCGCCCCTGGTCGCCGGCACCCCCGACCCGGTCTCCGGCTCGGACGAGGTCGTCGCCTTCGCGAAGGAGCACGGCCTGCCCATCGCGATCAAGGCCGCCTTCGGTGGCGGCGGCCGTGGCCTGAAGGTCGCCCGCACCCTCGAAGAGGTCCCCGAGCTGTACGACTCGGCGGTCCGCGAGGCCGTGGCCGCCTTCGGCCGCGGCGAGTGCTTCGTCGAGCGGTACCTCGACCGCCCCCGGCACGTCGAGACGCAGTGCCTGGCCGACAAGCACGGCAACGTCGTCGTGGTCTCCACCCGCGACTGCTCGCTCCAGCGCCGCCACCAGAAGCTGGTGGAGGAGGCTCCCGCGCCGTTCCTGTCGGACGCGCAGAACGCCGAGCTGTACCGGGCGTCCAAGGCCATCCTCAAGGAAGCCGGCTACGAGGGCGCGGGCACCTGCGAGTTCCTCGTCGGGCAGGACGGCACCATCTCCTTCCTGGAGGTCAACACCCGCCTCCAGGTGGAGCACCCGGTCACCGAAGAGGTCAGCGGCATCGACCTGGTCCGGGAGATGTTCCGGATCGCCGACGGCGAGGAGCTCGGCTACGACGACCCCGCCGGGCGCGGCCACTCCTTCGAGTTCCGCATCAACGGCGAGGACCCCGGCCGCGGCTTCCTGCCCGCGCCCGGCACCGTCACCCGCTTCGACGGCCCCGCGGGCCCGGGTGTGCGTCTCGATGCGGGTGTGGAGTCCGGCAGCGTCATCGGCCCCGCCTGGGACTCCCTGCTGGCCAAGCTGATCGTCACCGGCGCCACCCGGCAGGAGGCGCTCCAGCGTGCGGCCCGCGCGCTGGGCGAGTTCACCGTCGAGGGCATGGCCACCGCCATTCCCTTCCACCGCACGGTGGTCAAGGACCCGGCGTTCGCCCCCGAACTCACCGGCTCCGACGAGCCGTTCACGGTGCACACGCGGTGGATCGAGACGGAGTTCGTCAACGACATCCCGGCGTTCACCGCGACCGGCACCGACGAGGCCGAGGCCGACACCCGCGAGACCGTCGTCGTCGAGGTCGGCGGCAAGCGCCTGGAGGTGTCGCTGCCGTCCTCGCTCGGGATGCCGCTGGCCCGCGCGGCCGTCGCGGGCGGCGCCAAGCCCAAGCGCAAGGCCGCCAAGAAGTCCGGCTCCGCCGCCTCCGGTGACGCGCTGGCGTCCCCGATGCAGGGCACCATCGTCAAGATCGCTGTCGAGGAGGGCCAGACCGTCGCCGAGGGCGACCTCGTCGTCGTCCTCGAAGCGATGAAGATGGAACAGCCCCTCAACGCCCACCGCGCCGGCACCATCAAGGGCCTGACCGCCGAGGTCGGCGCCGCCCTCACCTCCGGCGCCGTCATCTGCGAGATCAAGGACTGACACCGCGCAGCCCCTCGGGAGGGCCCCGGCACACCGCGTGCCGGGGCCCTCCCGCGTACGGCCCCCTACGACTCCCCCACCACGTCCTCGGGGAACGTCAGCCGGCCGCTCATCCACCGCAGCGCGGCGGGCAGTTCGCGCCGCCAGGTGGCGAAGTTGTGGCTGCCGTGGGGAAGGACGACGGAGTCGGCCTGCATCGGCGGGCGGACCGCGGACAGGAACTCCTTCGCCGCCGGGTAGTTCTTCTCGCCGGAGCGGCTGGTGCCGATCAGGACGGACACCTGCGGCACGGGCAGATGCCGCAGCCGCCAGACCAGATCGTGCTCCTGGCGCCTGCGCACCCGGTCCTTGCCGCCGCCGAACAGGTCGCCTGTAGTGGGGTCGTTGGTGACCTTGTAGTCGGGCGACAGGGCGGCGGCCGACGGGTACGTACGGGGGTGGCGCAGCGCGAGCTGGAGGGCGCAGCTGCCGCCCGACGAGTAGCCGAGCACGCCCCAGGCGTCCGGGTCGTGGCCGACGCGGTAGTGCGCCTTCAGGGCGTCCGGCACGTCATCGGCGAAGAACGTCTCGGCCTGCGGCCCGCCCGGGACGTCCACGCACTGGGTGTCGCGCGGCGGCGCGACGGTGGGCCGCAGCATCACGATGACGGTCGGCTGTATCCGTCCCGCGCGGATCAGCCCGCCCGCGGTCTGCGGCAGCCGCAGGTGCTGGCCCAGCAGGTAGACGCCGCCCGGGTAGCCGCTGAGCGCCACGACGACGGGGAACCGCTGGCGGGCGTAGGCGGCCTGGAAGTACTGCGGCGGCAGGTAGACGTACGCCGGGTTCACGACCCGGGTCCGCTTGCCGACGATCCGTACGGACTCGACCCTGCCGTGCGTCGCGGGCGGCCCCTTCGGCAGTCCGTGCACCTTGTCCAGGCCCTCCGGGCCCGCCGTCTGCACCAGGCCCTTCGACGGGTCGCCGGCCGGCCCCGCCTCGCCGCTCCCGCCCCACTTGCCGACCGCGGCGGGGGCGTCGTCGTACAGGCCGAGCAGTTCGTGCCAGGAGCCGTAGAACTGGAAGTTGGCGTTGACGGCGAGGCCGAGTGCGGCGACGAGGGCGAGCTGGGTGGCGGCGATCGACACCAGCCGGCCCAGCAGCGCCAGTGGCCTGCGCCCGGCGAACCGCGGCCACAGCCAGAAGCTCAGCCCGACACAGACCACGGCCGCCGCGACGGCGGCGTACAACAGCGATCGGCTGGTCAGCCCCATGACGTCTTCCTCAGATGTCCCGTGTCCGTGGCCGTCCGGGTGCGGACGTGCCACGGCCTGTGCCTGCGGTCCCCGGGCCTGGCAACCTGCGCGGCTTCGGCCCGGAAGACCTCTTTGCGCCAGGTTTGATGGCTCTTGGCACGGCGGCGTTGCGGCCCGCCGAGGTGTTCGGCCACCCGCCGCCGGAGCGTCACCGCCGGTTCGGCCCCGGTACGCCGCCCGTCCACCCACCGCCGGCGGGGCGGCCATTCCCCGGGGCAGTGGCATCCTGGAGCCACCGGGCCGGGACCGGCCGGGGTGAGGAAGGACGGCGATGGCGACCGAGACGGCAGGGCGGCGGACCGCGGGACAGGGCGCGGCGGGGGCGGTGCGCCCGATGCGGGCCGATGCGCGGCGCAACTACGAGCGGCTGCTGGCCGAGGCGCGTACCGCCTTCATCGAGCACGGCACGGACACCTCGCTTGAGGACATCGCCCGCCGCGCCGGTGTCGGCATCGGCACCCTGTACCGGCACTTCCCGCACCGTACGTCGCTGATGGGCGCGGTGTTCCAGAGCGAGGTGGACGCGCTGCTCGCGCACGCCAGGGAGCTGGCCGACGCACCGCAGCCGTGTCATGCGCTGGTCGAATGGCTGCGCGCGATCATCGACCACGCCAGCACCTACCGCGGCCTGTCCCGCGCGCTGATGGCCGCTTCGGCGGACGACAGTTCGGGGATGGCGCGGTGCAGCGTGCCGATGCGCGAGGCGGGCGGCGCGCTGCTGGCCCGAGCGCAGCAGGCCGGAGCGGTGCGCCCGGATGTGAACATCGCGGATCTGATGCAGCTGACCAACGGCATCGCGCTGGCCGTCGAGGAGTCGCCGGACGACCCGAAGCTGGCCGACCGGCTGCTGACTCTCACGCTGAGCGGCCTCAAGGCCGACCGTCAGGAGCCGTAGCGGGACGCTGCCGGGGCGCCGGGACGCAACCGCCCCGGCCCGGCCGTCCCCGGCTCCCGCGGCGGCTCAGCGGCGCCGTGGAGCCAGGTCCGCCACCCGTCCCTGCGCCTCGCCCAGGGACGCGGCCGAGCGCAGTGGCGACGCCGGTCCGCCGCCCTGCGGGTGGTTGCGCCGCTGTCCCGGCAGCGGCACCTCTCTCCGGGTGCTCCTGCGCTCCGCCGCGATGCCGTCGGGGCCCGGGTGCACCACACCCGTTCCGGCGCCCGTGCTGCCGGCGACGGCGATCTGTACGCCCTGGTCGGCGAGGGCCTGCAACTCCGTTGCCGCGCGGTCGTCGTGGGCCGGCGGCTCGTCCGTGACCAGGCGGGTGATCACTTCCGTCGGCACGGTCTGGAACATCGTGTCGGCGCCGATCTTGGTGTGGTCGGCCAGCACCACCACCTCCCCCGCCGCCTGGACGAGCGCCCGGTCGACGCTCGCGGAGAGCATGTTGGACGTGGACAGGCCGCGCTCGGCGGTCAGCCCGCTGCCCGAGAGGAAGGCACGGGACACCCGCAGCCCCTGGAGCGACTGCTCGGCACCGCTGCCGACCAGGGCGTAGTTGGATCCGCGCAGGGTGCCGCCGGTCATCACGACCTCGACGCGGTTGGCATGGGCCAACGCCTGTGCGACGAGCAGGGAGTTGGTGACCACGGTCAGCCCCGGCACCCGAGCGAGCCGCCTGGCCAGCTCCTGGGTGGTGGTCCCGGCGCCGACGACGATGGCCTCGCCTTCTTGGACGAAACCCGCGGCGAGGTCGGCGATGGCCGTCTTCTCCGCGGTCGATAGATGGGATTTCTGCGGCAGCCCGGACTCCCGGGTGAACCCACCCGGCAGGACCGCACCACCGTGCCGGCGGTCGAGGAGTCCTTCTGCCTCCAGCGCGCGTACGTCCCGGCGTACGGTCACTTCTGAGGTCTGGACGACACGGGCGAGCTCCCGGAGCGACACCGCTCCGTTCGCGCGCACCATTTCAAGGATCAATTGGCGACGTTCTGCAGCGAACACGAAACTGACAGTAATGCCAACGACCGTCTGTTTTCAGCAGGTTGCACCAATTAACGGAAATTGTTCACGCCATGGACGTCAAAGTGGTATGGGGCGAGCTTATGCGGAACTGACACCCGCCTCCGCGCACTTGAGGCCGTACGCCGGCGCGGGCCGCCACCCGAAGCAGCCGCCCGCGCACCACCGTCCCTACTCGTTCGCCGACTTACGGGTGTGCAGCTGACGGGCGACCTCGGCGATCGAGCCGGACAGCGAGGGGTACACGGTGAACGCGCTCGCGATCTGCTCGACCGTCAGGTTGTTGTCGACCGCGATCGAGATCGGGTGGATCAGCTCGCTGGCCCGCGGCGAGACCACCACACCGCCGACGACGATGCCGGTGCCCGGCCGGCAGAACAGCTTCACGAAACCGTCCCTGATGCCCTGCATCTTGGCGCGCGGATTGCGCAGCAGCGGCAGCTTCACGACGCGGGCGTCGATCTTGCCGTTGTCGACGTCGGCCTGGGAGTAGCCGACGGTGGCGATCTCGGGGTCGGTGAAGACGTTCGCCGAGACCGTCTTGAGGTTCAGCGGGGTGACCGCGTCGCCCAGGAAGTGGTACATGCCGATCCGGCCCTGCATCGCGGCGACGGATGCCAGCGCGAAGACGCCGGTGCAGTCGCCCGCCGCGTACACACCGGGAGCGGTGGTGCGGGAGACCTTGTCGGTCCAGATGTGGCCGGACTCCTTGAGCTGGACGCCGGCTTCTTCCAGGCCGATGCCCGCGGTGTTGGGGATGGAGCCGACGGCCACCAGGCAGTGCGATCCCGAGATCGTCCGGCCGTCCGCCAGCGTCACCTCGACGCGGTCGCCGACCCGCTTGACCGCGGCGGCGCGCGAGCGGGCCATGACGTTCATCCCGCGGCGCCGGAAGACGTCCTCCAGGACGGCGGCGGCGTCCGGGTCCTCACCCGGCAGCACCCGGTCACGCGAGGAGACCAGGGTGACCCGGGAGCCGAGCGCCTGGTAGGCACCGGCGAACTCGGCGCCGGTGACACCGGATCCGACCACGATCAGCTCTTCGGGCAGCTCGTCCAGGTCGTAGACCTGCGTCCAGTTCAGGATCCGCTCGCCGTCCGGCAGCGCGTCCGGGATCTCGCGGGGGTGCGCGCCGGTGGCGATCAGCACCGCGTCCGCGGTCAGCGTCTCCTCGGAACCGTCGGCAGCGGTCACCGTGACCCGCCGCGAACCGTCCGGCGACTGACCGGGCTCCAGCCGGCCACGCCCCCGCATGACCCGCCCGCCGGCCCGCGTCACCGAAGCGGTGATGTCGTGCGACTGCGCCAGCGCCAGCCGCTTGACCCGTCGGTTCACCTTGCCCAGATCGACGCCGACGACCCGCGCGGGCCGCTCCGGATCCGGCGTGCCGTCCTCGACGATGATGCCGAGTTCCTCGTACGACGAATCGAAGGTCGTCATCACCTCGGCCGTCGCGATCAGAGTCTTCGACGGGACGCAGTCGGTCAGCACCGACGCCCCGCCCAGACCGTCGCAGTCGACGACGGTCACCTCCGCGCCGAGAGAGGCGCCCACCAGGGCCGCCTCGTATCCGCCGGGTCCGCCACCGATGATCACGATCCGAGTCACATACTCCATTGTCCCGCACGCCGCCGCGCGCTTCCCGGCGGGGGGCCGGGCACGGCACATACCCCGGTACGAAGCTCCGCCACCAGGAGCCGGGCCCCACGCTCCCGTACCCTCGGAGCCATGTCGCTCTACGCCGCGTACGCCGGCAACCTCGACGCGCGGCTGATGTCCCGCCGCGCACCGCACTCGCCGCTGCGCGGCACCGGCTGGCTCAACGGCTGGCGGCTCACTTTCGGCGGCGAACAGATGGGCTGGGAAGGCGCGCTGGCGACCATCGTCGAGGCCCCCCGCTCCCAGCTCTTCGTGGCGCTCTACGACATCGCGCCGATGGACGAGGAATCCATGGACCGCTGGGAAGGCGTGGGCCTGGACATCTACCGCCGCATGCGGGTCCGCGTACACACCCTCGACGGCGACGAGGCCGCCTGGATCTACGTACTCAACGGCTACGAAGGCGGCCTCCCCTCAGCCCGCTACCTGGGCGAAATCGCCGACGCCGCCGAATCCGCAGGCGCCCCCCACGACTACGTGATGGAACTCCGCAAGCGCCCCTGCTAGCCCCCCCCCCGAGGCCCGAAGGGCGAGGACAGGGAGCGACCACCGGCGCTCAGCCGCCCACGAGGCCCGAAGGGCGAGGGCAGGA
>NZ_JBITJM010000049.1:0-11580 GCF_044460025.1 Streptomyces sp. NPDC050161
CTTCGGGGGGGGGACCCCAACCCCCCCTCGCGCCTATTTCCGGGGGCGCCCCCCCCCGGGGGGGGCCCCCCCCCCCCGGCCCCCCCCCCCCCGCCCCCACCGACCGGACCACCGGACAACCACCGCACGGCCACAGGAGGTTCACCGCATGACCACCACCGCCGCCCCCGCCACCGCACCGTTCCGCTTCTTCGATGTGCACGTCGTCCGTACCGAACGGCGCAGCCCCTCCGTGGTCCGGATCACCTTCGGCGGCGAACGGCTGGCCGAGATGGCCTCCGGCGGTCGTGACCAGCGGTTCAAACTCTTCCTCCCGCAGCCGCACCAGAGCAGGCCGGTCTTCGACGACACCGGCGAGGGCTGGTACGCCGCCTGGCGGGTCCAGGACCCCGCCGAGCGCGCCGTGATGCGCACCTACACGATCCGTGAACAGCGCCACGATCCCGAGGAGTTCGACGTCGACTTCGTCCTGCACGGCGCCGACGCGGCGGGCCACGCCCCGGCGAGCGGCCCGGCCAGCAGCTGGGCGGCGGCGGCCAGGACCGGCGACCGGCTGTCCGTGCTCGCACCGACCGTCGAGGACAACGGCGGCGTCGACTTCCGGCCGCCGTCGGGCACCGACTGGATCCTGCTGACCGGCGACGGTACGGCGCTGCCCGCCGTGGCCGGCATCCTCGCCTGGCTGACCCCCGGCACCCACGCCCAGGTCTTCCTCGAAATCGACCACGAGGACGACCGGCGGTACCTGCCCAGCTTCGCCGACGCCGACATCACCTGGATCGTCCGCGACCACGCCGGCGCCCCCGGCGGCGAGGCGGTGGTGGACGCCCTGCGCACGGCCACCCTGCCCACGGGCACGCCGTACGCCTGGATCGCCGGTGAGGCCGGATCCGTCAAGGCACAGCGCAGGCACCTCGTCCAGGAGCGCGGATTCGACCGCAGGGCCGTGAAGTTCACCGGCTACTGGCGGCGCGGCGCCACCGAGGAGGACCTGATCGCGGAGCTGACGGCGGCGGCTGCGGCAGCGGACCAGGACTGACGGGCGGCCGGCCCGGGGACCGGCCGCCCCGCGTCTCACCGCCCGTCCAGCCCCAACCGCTTCAGGGCGCCACTCGCGTCCGCCGTACAGCTGCCGTCCCCCGCCGCCGTCCAGGCCGCCGCGCACAGCGCCCGCAGCCCGTCCAGGGGCTCGCCCGCGCCGTCCAGCGTGAGCGTCCCGCCGTCCGCCGCGGCGCGCCAGCCGCCGCACCCGAAGCCCTCACCCGCCGGCTCCACCGCGGGCTGCGCCGTCAGCAGCCCGCGCAGGTCGGCGTCGACGTACGTCGGGCGGTGCGGCGGCGTGGCGGTCAGCAGTTCGGCGGCGGTGGTGACGCCGGTGAGTACCAGCAGCGAGTCCACCCCGCCGTTGCAGGCGCCCTCGATGTCGGTGTCGAGCCGGTCCCCGATCACCAGGGGCCGCTCGGCGCCGGTCCGCAGCACCGTCTCCCGGTGCATCGGCGGCTGCGGCTTCCCCGCCACCTGCGGCGTCCCGCCCGCCGCGGTCCGCACCACCTCGACCAACGCGCCGTTGCCCGGCGCGATCCCGCGCTCCTTGGGAATCGTGAGGTCGGTGTTGGAGGCGAACCACGGCACACCGCGCTGCACCGCGTACGCGGCCTCCGCGAGGCGCCCCCAGTCCATCGCCGGGTCGTAGCCCTGCGCCACGGCCGCCGGATCGTCCTCGGCGGAATCGACGGGCACCAGGCCGCGTTCGCGCAGCGCGACCCGCAGCCCCTCGCCGCCGATGGCCAGCACCCTGGCGCCCGGCGGCACCTGCTCGGAGATCAGCCGGGCCACCGCCTGCGCCGACGTGATCACGTCGGCCGCGCCGGTCGGCAGGCCGAACCCGGTCAGCTGGTCGGCGACCGTCTGCGGGGTCCTGGCGGCGTTGTTGGTCACATACGCCAGATGCATCCCGGCGTCCCGCGCCGTGACCAGCGAGTCCACGGCGTGCGCGAGGGCCGCGCCGCCCGCGTAGACGACGCCGTCCAGATCGAGCAGCGCCGTGTCGTACGCCTCGTTCAGCGGGCGCTCACACCCGCCGGGCCGCCTGCGAACCTGCTCCGTCATGCCGTCCTGCTCCTCACCCGCCCACGCACCGCGCGGACCGCCGCGACACGCCGTACGGATGCCGCGGCGCCCCGCACACGGGCCCCCGGGGGATCCGCCGCGCCGCACCGCGTCCGCCCCGCCGCGCCTACCGATATATCCAGCCACATCATGGCTCTCCCCCGATCATCCCTCACCCCACCAGCGGAATAGCATTTCCCAATGACCAGCACCGACGGCCTTCGCCTCCTCCCGTTCCGCGGACTGCGCTACGCCCCGGACCGGGTCAGCAGCCTCACCGCGGTCACCTCTCCCCCGTACGACGTCGTGGTCAGGCCGGACGGCGTGCGGTACCTGGAGACCGCCGACCCTTACAACATCGTCCGGCTGATCCTGCCGCACGCCGCCGACCCCTCGGCGCGCCACCGCCAGGCGGCCGACACCCTGGCACGCTGGCGCGCCGACGGCGTCCTGACCCCGGATCCGCAGCCCGCGCTGTACGTGTACGAGCAGCGCGCGGGCGACGTGCTGCAACGCGGTCTGATCGGCGCGCTGCGGCTGGACGGGCCGGTGCTGCCGCACGAGGACGTCATCCCCGAGGTCGTCGACGACCGGGCGCAGCTGATGCGCGCGGCAGCCGCCAACTTCGAGCCGCTGCTGCTCTCCTACCGCGGCCGGGGCACCGCGACGGGCGCCACCGCCGTCATCGAACGCACCGTGCGGCGCCCTCCGTTGCTCGCCACCACCACCGAGGACGGTTTCGCGCACCGCCTGTGGGCCGTGACCGCCCCCGCCGACCTCGCCGCGGTCGACGCCGACCTCGCAGGACGCCAGGCCCTGATCGCCGACGGCCACCACCGCTGGGCGACGTACCAGCGGCTGTACGAGCAGACGCCGGGCGCCACCCCCGCCTCACCCTGGGCCTGCGGGCTCGTGCTGCTGGTCGACACCGCCCGCTACCCGCTCCAGGTGCGCGCCATCCACCGCGTGCTGCCGCACCTGACACCCGAGGCGGCCCTCACCGGCCTCGGCGGGGCCTTCCGCGCCCGGCCGCTCCCGGCCGATCTCACCGCGGCGCTCGCGGCGTTGGACGACGCCGCAGGCAACGCCTTCGTCCTGGCCGGCGGCCCGGACACGTTCCATCTGCTGGACCGCCCCGACCCGGAGCTGCTCGCCCGCACGGTGCGCGGGGACCGCCCCGAGAGCTGGCGCGGGCTGGACGCCACGGTGCTGCACTCCGTCCTCCTGGACGCGGTGTGGCGCGTCCCCGACCGCCCGTCGGACATCAGCTATCTCCATGACGCGCGGGCCGCCGTCGCACAGGCCGCCCGGCACGGCGGTACGGCCGTCCTGATGCGCGCGGCGTCGGAGGACACGGTCCGCCAACTCGCCCTGGAGGGCGTGATGATGCCCCGCAAGTCGACGTCCTTCGGGCCCAAGCCGGCCAGTGGCCTGATTCTGCGCACCCTGGACGCGTAGGGCACCTTCGCACCGCTCCCCCGCCGCCAGGACGCCACGTCACGAACGGGTCCGACCTGCGCGTCCGCACTCCGCGCGCCCCGGGCCCACCGCTCCGGGCGGCGCCCCGGCACCCCCTCCCTGATGGCCGAAACAGTTAGGTTAGGCTTACCTCACTTCGTCGCGGCGGGTCCTTCCTGCCGCGACGTCACCACGCCGCCCCCACCGCACAGGGCGTGGTCATGTCCGTATCTGGGAGGACCCCCTCATGAGCCTCCTCGCGCACTCCGCCGAGGACCCGTCGCCCCACCCCACCCCCGGGGCGACACCGCACGCCACGAACACACCGGAGACCGGAACCCCCGCGGTCCCCGAACCCGCCGACGGCCGCAGCTACCTGCTGGGCAACGGCACCGCCCGGCAGTACCGCCAGGCGGTCACCGAAGGAGTCGACCGGGTCGGCGCCAAAATCGCCACCACCCGGCGGCCGTTCACCGGCATCTCCGTCGACGGCCTGACCCCCACGCTGGCCGGCATCGACCTCGACGCACCGCTGCACGACCCCACCGCGGCGCTCGACGAACTCGAAGACGTCTACCTCCGCGACGCCGTCTACTTCCACCACCCGCGCTACCTCGCGCACCTCAACTGCCCCGTGGTGATCCCGGCGCTCGTCGGCGAGGCCGTCCTCAGCGCCGTCAACTCCTCCCTGGACACCTGGGACCAGAGCGCGGGCGGCACCCTGATCGAGCGCCGCCTGATCGACTGGACCGCCCGCCGGATCGGCCTCGGCGAACAGGCCGACGGCATCTTCACCAGCGGCGGCACCCAGTCCAACCTCCAGGCCATGCTGCTCGCCCGCGACGAGGCGTGCCGCCGCGAACTGACCCGCGACGACCTCCCGGCGGACACCCGCCACTCCGACGTGCTCCCCCGGCTGCGCATCCTCACCTCCGAGGTCAGCCACTTCAGCATCCAGAAGGCCGCCACGCTCCTGGGCCTCGGCGCCGACGCCGTACTCCCGGTACCCGTCGACGCGACCAAGCGGATGCGCACCGACGCGCTGGCCGCCGCACTGGAGCGCTGCCACCGCGACGGGCTCATACCGATGGCGGTCGTCGCGACCGCGGGCACCACCGACTTCGGCAGCATCGACCCGCTCCCCGAGATCGCCGACCTGTGCGCACGGCACGGCGCCTGGATGCACGTCGACGCCGCCTACGGCTGCGGCCTGCTGATCTCCCGCAGGCGCGCACTGCTGTCCGGCATCGAACACGCCGACTCGGTGACCGTCGACTACCACAAGTCCTTCTTCCAACCGGTCAGTTCCAGCGCCGTCCTGGTCCGCGACCACACCACGCTGCGGCACGTCACCTACCACGCGGACTACCTCAACCCGCGCCGGATGGCCGAGAAGCAGATCCCCAACCAGGTCGACAAATCGATCCAGACGACCCGCCGCTTCGACGCCCTCAAGCTCTGGCTGACGCTGCGCACCATGGGCGCCGACGCGCTCGGCGGCCTCTTCGACGAGGTCATCGACCGCGCGGCGGACGCCTGGAAGCTCCTCCACGACGACCCCCGCTTCGACGTCGTCACCGAACCCCAGCTGAGCACCCTGGTCTTCCGCTACGTCCCCGGCGGCGACCTCGATCCGCAGCTGAGCGACCGCGTCAACCTGCACGCCCGCGAGGCCCTGTTCGCCTCCGGCGACGCCATCGTCGCGGGCACCGTCGTCGACGGCCGCCACTACCTCAAGTTCACCCTGCTCAACCCGGAGACCACGCTGGAGGACATCGCCACCGTCCTCGACCTGATCGCCGAGCACGCCGGTACCTACCTGGCCGAGCAGCCCGAGCCGGCTCTCAGCACACGCTGACCCTCCCCACAGCCGACCACATCACGGAGACCTCGTGTCCGCCCCTTACGACTTCATCGCCATCGGCCTCGGCCCGTTCAACCTCGGCCTGGCCTGCCTGACCGAACCCATCGACGGACTCGACGGCCTGTTCCTCGACAACAAGGCGTCCTTCGACTGGCACCCCGGCATGATGCTGGACAGCAGCCACCTCCAGGTGCCGTTCATGGCCGACCTCGTCACCCTCGCCGACCCCACCTCGTCCTTCTCCTTCCTGAACTACCTGAAGGAATCGGGCCGGATGTACTCCTTCTACATCCGCGAGAACTTCTATCCGCTGCGGGCCGAGTTCAACGACTACTGCCGCTGGGCGGCCGGCAAGCTCGCCGGCATCCGCTTCGCGCACCAGGTCACCACCGTCGAGTACGACGAGAGCGAAGAGCTGTACGTCGTGCACGCCGAGCACACCCCCACCGGCGACCGCCACACCTACCGCGCCCGCAAGCTCGTCCTGGGCACCGGCACCCCGCCGCACATCCCGGACGCCTGCCGCGGCCTCGGCGGCGACCTGCTGCACAACGCGGACTACCTCGACTCCAAGGCCCGCCTGCAGACCAAGGACAGCATCACCATCGTCGGCAGCGGCCAGAGCGCGGCCGAGGTCTACTACGACCTCCTCCAGGACGTCGACACCCACGGCTACCAGCTGACCTGGGCCACCCGCTCGCCCCGCTTCTTCCCCCTCGAATACACCAAGCTCACACTGGAGATGACCTCGCCGGAGTACGTGGACTACTTCCACACCCTCCCGCCGGCCACCCGCGACCGGCTCAACGCCTCGCACAAGAACCTCTACAAGGGCATCGACTCCGAGCTGATCAACGACATCTTCGATCTGCTCTACCAGAAGAACCTCAGCGGCCCCGTCCGCACCCGGCTGCTCACCAACACCTCACTGGAGCACGCGAGTTACGACGCGACCTCCAGCACCTACACCCTCGGCCTCCGCCAGGAGGAACAGGGCAAGGACTTCACCCTGGACACCCAGGGCCTGATCCTCGCCACCGGCTACCGCTACCACGTCCCGGCCTTCCTCACCCCGGTACGCGACCGCATCGCCTGGGACGACCAGGGCCGCTACGACGTCGGCCGCAACTACAGCATCGACACCAGCGGCCACGGCATCTACGTGCAGAACGCCGAACTGCACACCCACGGCTTCGTCACCCCCGACCTCGGCATGGCCGCCTACCGCAACTCGTGCATCATCCGCGAGCTGCTCGGCCGCGAGTACTACCCGGTCGAAAAGGCCATCGCCTTCCAGGAGTTCGCCGCCCCGGCCGGCCCGCACCACCCCCAGGAGATCCCGGCATGACCGACGCCCCGCTCTTCACCCGCACCGACGCCGCCCTCGGCACCTTCGCGCTCCGCCCGGTCGACCCTTCCCCAAGCTCTCAACTTCGTTCGAGCAGGGGAGGCCCCATCGCCGACGCGGCACTGCTGCACGGCTGGGTCACCCACCCCAAAGCCGTCTTCTGGCTGATGCAGGACTGCGATCTGCCGGACGTCGAGAAGGAGTTCGCGCGGATAGCCGCCGACCCGCACCACGACGCCTTCCTCGGCCTGCACAACGGCACCCCCGCCTTCCTCATGGAGCGCTACGACCCCGCGCACCGCGAACTGGTCGGCATCCACACGGCCGAACCCGGCGACGTCGGCATGCACTTCCTGACGGCCCCCACCGCCACCCCCGTGCACGGCTTCACCCGCGCCGTCCTCACCACCGTGATGGACATGCTCTTCGACGACCCGGCCACCCGCCGCGTCGTCGTCGAACCGGACACCCGCAACACCGCCGTACACACCCTCAACAAGGCCGTCGGCTTCGAGATCCTCCGCACCGTCTCGCTGCCGTCGAAGGACGCCTACCTCAGCACCTGCACCCGCGACCAGTACCTGGCCGCCCGAGGAGAGAACTGATGCCGAACCCCTCCACCGGCACCGCCCAGGGCGCGGTCGCCCACCTCACCCCCGCCCTGTGGTCCCGTGCCAACCGGCTCCTCGTCCGCAAGGGCCTCGCCGAGTTCGCCCACGAGCGGCTGCTCACCCCCGAGCCCCTGGCGCAGGACGGCCACTACACCGTCCGCAGCGACGACGGCACCACCGAGTACCGCTTCACCGCCCGCCGGCGCGCCCTCGACCACTGGCTGGTCGACGCCGACAGCATCACCCGCCATCGCGGCGACGACCAACTCCCCCTGGACGCCCTGGAGTTCTTCATCGAACTCCGCGACGCACTGGGCCTCGGAGAAACGATCCTCCCCGTCTACCTGGAAGAGATCAGCTCCACGCTCTCCGGCACCGCCTACAAACTCGCCGCCGAGCAGCTCACCGCAGCCGACCTCGCCACGTCCGGCTTCCAGGCCATCGAGACCGGCATGACCGAGGGCCACCCCTGCTTCGTCGCCAACAACGGCCGCCTCGGCTTCGGCATCCACGAGTACCACGCGTACGCCCCGGAAGCCGCCACCCCCGTCCAGCTGATCTGGCTCGCCGCCCGCCGCGACCGCTCCACCTTCACCGCGGGCGCCGGCCTCGACTACGAATCCTTCGTCCGCGACGAACTCGGCCAGGCCACCCTCGACCGCTTCGCCGCCACCCTCACCGGCCTCGGCCTGGATCCCGCCGACTACCACCTGATCCCCGCCCACCCCTGGCAGTGGTGGAACAAGCTGTCGGTCACCTTCGCCGCCGAGGTCGCCCAGCAGCACCTGGTCTGCCTCGGCACCGGCGACGACGACTACCTCGCCCAGCAGTCCATCCGCACCTTCTTCAACACCAGCGCCCCCGAGAAGCACTACGTCAAAACGGCCCTCTCGGTCCTCAACATGGGCTTCATGCGCGGCCTGTCCGCGAACTACATGGAGGCCACCCCGGCCATCAACGACTGGCTGGCCCGCCTGATCTCCGGCGACGACGTCTTCCGCGCCGCCCGCTTCTCGATCATCCGCGAACGCGCCGCCATCGGCTACCACCACCGCCAGTACGAGGCCGCCACCGCCAAGGGCTCCCCGTACCTCAAGATGCTCGCCGCCCTCTGGCGCGAGAGCCCGGTCCCCACCCTGGAGCCCGGCCAGCGCCTGGCCACCATGGCCTCACTCCTCCACGTCGACCACGAAGGCAACTCCTTCGCCGCCGCCCTCATCGAGGAATCCGGCCTGGCCCCGGCCACCTGGCTGCGCCGCTACCTCGACGCGTACCTGACCCCGGTCCTGCACAGCTTCTACGCCTACGACCTGGTCTTCATGCCGCACGGCGAGAACGCGATCCTCGTCATCGAGGACGGCGCAGTGGCCCGCGTGATCTTCAAGGACATCGCCGAAGAGATCGCCGTCATGGACCCGGACGCGGTACTGCCGCCCACCGTCGAACGCATCCGCGCGGACGTCCCCGAGGACAAGAAGCTCCTCTCCCTCTTCACCGACGTCTTCGACTGCTTCTTCCGCTTCCTCAACGGCACCCTCGCCGACCTGGGCGTCCTCGACGAGGACACGTTCTGGCGCACGGTCGCCGAGTGCGTCACCGACTACCAGAAGTCGGTCCCCCACCTCGCCGACAAGTTCCGCCAGTACGACATGTTCGCCGACGAGTTCGCCCTCTCCTGCCTCAACCGTCTCCAGCTGCGCAACAACCAGCAGATGGTCGACCTCCAGGACCCGGCCGGCGCCCTCCAGCTCGTCGGCACCCTCCACAACCCCATCGCGCCCTACGCGCCCTGAGCCCACATATGCGAAAGGGCGGGATCCCGGCTGGGATCCCGCCCTTCGTCATACCGCGCTCAGCTCACCGCGCACTCACCGGCCACACACCTGCGGCCGTGACCGGCGCTCGCACGTTTCCACCCCTACTCGGAGCCCTTCTCGAACCGGTCGCCCCGCTCGTCCCGCTCGTCGTCGTGCACCGGAGCCTCATCGGCCACATCGACCTCGTCCGCAGCATCCTTCGCACCGGACTCGTCGACCGCACCGGCACGACCGGCCTCATCGCCGTCCTCCGCATCGGCCTCTTCGTCCAGCGCGTCGGTGAACTCCACACCGTCCAGCTCGGCCAGCCGGTCCGACGCGTCGGTCGTACCGCCCTGGTCCGCCTCCAGCGCTTTGGCGAACCAGTCCCGCGCCTCGCCCTCGCGCCCGACCTCCAGCAGCGCGTCCGCGTACGCGTACCGCAGCCGCGCGGTCCACGGGTGAATCGCGTTCGACGCCAGCTCGGGGCTCTGCAGCGTCACGACCGCCGCATCCGCCTGCCCCATGTCCCGCCGCGCACCGGCCGCGACCAGCCGCATCTCGACCTGGCCCGCCTTGTCCAGCTTCGCCACCTCGGGCTCACCGGCCATGGCCATCGCCTTCTCCGGCCGGCCGAGACCACGCTCGCAGTCCGCCATGACGGGCCACAGCTCCACGCCGCCGGTCATCCGCCGCGCCGCCCGGAACTCGCCCAGCGCCTCGCTGTACTTACCGACCGCGTACGCGGCGAACCCCGCCGCCTCACGCACCGCCGCAACCCTGGAAGCCAGCCGCAGCGCCACCCGCGAGTACCCGTACGCCTTCTCCGGGTCCTCGTCCAGCATCTTCGCGACCATCACCAGGTTCTTGGCGACGTCCTCGGCGAGCGTCTTGGGCAGGCTCAGCAGCTCCTGCCGCACGTCCTTGTCGATCTCGTCACCGGTGACGTCCTCCGGAATCGGCAGCCGCCGAATCGGCTCCCGGTCCCGCCGGTCATCACGCCGATCGTCCCGCCGCTCATCCCGGCCACGCCCCGCACCATACGGCCGCCGCCCCCCACGCTCATCATCCCGCCGAAACCCACCACGCCGGTCATCCCGACGCTCATCGCGCCGGTCGTCCCGCCGGAACCCACCACGGTCCCCGCCACGATCATCCCGACGGAATCCACCACGGTCCCCACCGGACGACCGGTCATCCCGACGCTCATCACGCCGGTCATCGCGCCGGAACCCACCGCGATCGCCACCGGCCGGACGGTCATCCCGCCGGAACCCACCACGGTCCCCACCGCGCTCGTCCCTACGGAACCCGCCACGCTCGCCACCGGACGGCCGGTCATCCCGACGGAACGACGGCCGCTCATCACGCCGATCATCGCGCCGGAACCCACCACGGTCCCCACCACGATCATCGCGACGGAATCCGCCACGGTCCCCACCGGACGACCGCTCATCACGACGATCATCCCTCCGGAAGCCGCCCCGGTCACCACCGGACGGCCGATCGTCACGCCGGAACCCACCGCGGTCACCACCGCGCTCGTCCCGCCGGTCGTCGCGCCGGAAGCCCCCACGGTCGCCCTCATCGCGACGCGGCCCACGCGGCCGGTCATCCCGCCGGTCGCCCCCGCGGAATCCCCCACGCTCGCCACCGGACGGCCGGTCATCGCGACGGAACGACGGCCGCTCATCACGCCGATCATCCCGACGGAACCCACCACGGTCCCCACCGGACGGACGATCGTCACGCCGGAACCCACCACGGTCCCCACCACGATCATCCCGACGGAACCCACCACGATCCCCACCGGACGACCGCTCATCACGACGATCATCACGCCGGAACCCGCCACGGTCACCACCAGACGGACGGTCGTCCCGCCGGTCGTCACGGCGGAACCCACCGCGATCGCCACCGGCCGGACGGTCATCCCGACGAGGCCCGCGCGGCCGGTCATCCCGCCGGTCGCCCCCACGGAATCCGCCACGGTCACCGCCGCGCTCACCGCCGGAAGAGCGGTCATCACGCCGCCCGTAGCCACCGCCGGACGGGCGCCCGCCACGGTCGTTGTCACGCCGCGGGCCCCGGTCGTCACGCCGGAAGCCACCGCGGTCGCCATCGTCGCGCCGCTGAGGCCGGCGCTCCGAACGATCGTCGGAAGAGTTGGTGGACATCGACGTGACTCCTGTCTTCGGACTGCATTCATTCTCACGCACCGACCAGTTCGGCGCGCTTCGGCAAAACAAAAAGGACCCCTGGTCCCAGCGTGAACGCTGGGACCAGGGGTCCTTGAAAGATTGTTCGGCGGCGTCCTACTCTCCCACAGAGTCCCCTCTGCAGTACCATCGGCGCTGAAAGGCTTAGCTTCCGGGTTCGAAATGTAACCGGGCG
>NZ_JBITJM010000050.1:0-4248 GCF_044460025.1 Streptomyces sp. NPDC050161
GCTACGAGCGCAAGGCTGACCACTTCCTCGCCTTCACCAGCATCGCCTGCACCCTCATCTGCTACCGCAGACTCGCCAAATGAGATGACTTCTAAGCCGCGGCCGGGAGCGGCCCGTCCGGCGGCCGGGTCAGGGGCGCTGTCTGCCGGGTGCCGGACCGGGGCGCCGCTTGCCGGTGCCGGGCCCGGGGGCCGGATCCCGGAGCCGCCGGTGATCATGCCGTGGCTCGATTCCGTCCACGACTTGGTCACACTTTGGCAAAGCCGGGCACACGGGGCGCCCGGAGGAATTGGACGGCCATATTCCGTTGTTAGAGGGGGTCGGAGACGCGCAGCCCGCCCAGTAGGAGGTAGCTCGCAGTGAGCTCATACGTGTCCCGGCTCCGCAGCCGTCCGCACGGCCCGTTCCCGGGCCCGGCCAGGCTGCGCATGGGCGCCGCTCGGCGACCGCGCCGGGTGGCCATGCTCAGCGTGCACACCTCCCCGCTCCACCAGCCGGGCACCGGCGACGCCGGCGGGATGAACGTCTACATCGTCGAACTCGCCAAGAAGCTCGCCGCGATCAACATCGAGGTCGAGATCTTCACCCGTGCCACCACCGGCACCCTCCCGCCCTCCGTCGAGCTGGCCCCCGGCGTCCTCGTCCGGCACGTCGACGCGGGCCCCTACGAAGGGCTGGCCAAGGAGGAGCTGCCGGCCCAGCTCTGCGCCTTCACCCACGGCGTGATGCAGACCTGGGCGGGCCACCGCCCCGGCTACTACGACCTCGTGCACTCCCACTACTGGCTCTCCGGGCACGTCGGCTGGCTCGCGTCCGAGCGCTGGGGCGTGCCGCTCGTGCACGCCATGCACACCATGGCCAAGGTCAAGAACGCCTCGCTCGCGGCCGGCGACACCCCGGAGCCCGCGGCCAGGGTCATCGGCGAGACCCAGGTCGTCCGCGCCGCCGACCGGCTGATCGCGAACACATCCGAAGAGGCGGACGAGCTGGCGCGGCACTACGAGGCCGAGCCCGGCCGGGTCGCCGTCGTGCACCCCGGCGTGAATCTGGACCGCTTCCGGCCCACCGGCGCCACCGGATCCGGGCTCGCCGGAGCCGCGGGCGAGGCCGCCGTCGCCGAGAGCAGGGCCGCCGCCCGCGCCCGCCTCGGACTGCCGCAGGACGCCGTCATCCCGCTGTTCGCCGGCCGCATCCAGCCGCTGAAGGCGCCCGACGTCCTGCTGCGCGCGGTCGCCGTGCTCCTGGAGGACGACCCCGCGCTGCGCTCGCGCATCGTCGTCCCGGTGGTCGGCGGGCCCAGCGGCAGCGGTCTCGCCAAGCCCGAAGGGCTCCAGAAGCTGGCCGCCAGGCTCGGGATCGCCGACGTCGTACGCTTCCGGCCGCCGGTCGGCCAGGAACAGCTCGCGGACTGGTACCGCGCCGCGTCCGTCCTGGTCATGCCGTCCTACAGCGAGTCGTTCGGGCTCGTCGCCATAGAGGCGCAGGCCAGCGGCACCCCGGTCGTCGCGGCTGCGGTCGGCGGCCTGCCGGTGGCGGTGCGCGACGGCGTCAGCGGCTACCTCATCGGCGGCCACGACCCGGCCGACTACGCCCGCGCGCTCGCCCGCTTCGCGGCCGACCCCGCGCAGGCCGCCCGGATGGGGGCCGCGGCAGCCCGGCACGCCCAGTCCTTCGGCTGGGACACCGCGGCCACGGCCACCGGCGACGTCTACTCCGCCGCGATACAGGAACGCCGCCGTCACCTACGATCACTCCATGGGTGACGACAGGACGAAGGAGCGGGCGGCGGACCCGACGGCGACGGCAGGTGCGGTGATCGCGCGCACCCTCGACGACGCGGGCCTCGACTGGGAGAGCCCCGTCGACGGCACCTACGTCGTCAAGCTGCCCGGCACCCGCAAGCTCTCCACGACCTGCTCCTTCGTCGTCGGCAAGCACTCCCTGTCCATCAACGCCTTCGTCGTCCGCCACCCCGACGAGAACCACGAAGCCGTCCACCGCTGGCTGCTGGAGCGCAACACCCGCCTCTACGGCGTCAGTTACGCGATCGACAAGCTCGGCGACATCTACCTCGTCGGCAAGCTCCCGCTCGCGGCCGTCACCGCCGATGAGCTCGACCGCATCCTGGGCACGGTCCTGGAGAACGCCGACGGCAGCTTCAACACCCTGCTGGAGATGGGCTTCGCCACGGCGATCCGCAAGGAGTACACCTGGCGGGTCGCCCGCGGCGAATCCACCCGCAACCTCGACGCGTTCACCCACCTGACCCGGCAGCCCGCGCCGCAGGACCCGGACGGGACACCCTGACGGCGAGACGGCCTGACACCGGGACACCCTGACCCCGGGACGCCCCGCCCCGCACCCCTACGGGACGAACCGCATCTCCGGGTAGCGCGCCGCGGGCCCGTCCAGCAGCCCGCCGTCGTCCCGGCCACGCAGCCACTTGTCGAAGAACGCCGACACATACGCCTTCTGCGCGGCGACCGCCCGCCCCGGATCGACCGTGCCGACCATCTCCGCGACGTCCTTCCCCGGCAGCTTCAGTGCCGCGGCGACCTGCGGTATCAGCGACTCGGCGTCCGTATAACTCGCATGTGCTCCCCCTTCCAGCATCACTCCGCGGTGCCACCCCCGGCTGTGCTCCCAGGCGGCGCCCCACGAAGCAACCGTGTGACGGCTGTCGCCGTCCTTCCCCATCAGCATCAACGGCCGGTCCACGCCGTCGGTTCCCACCCGCGAAGGATGCGAGGGATCGTCGTCCTCCTGCGTGTAGCCCATGACGCCGTCCATGTTCACCGCCGCCTTGATCCGCCGGTCGTCGTGCAGGGCCAGCGCCGCGGTGAAACCGCCGGCCGAGTGCCCGAACATGCCGACCGCGTCGAGGTCCAGCGCGCCGCGCAGCCCGCCGGGAAGCCCGCCGCCCGCCGCGGACGGCCCGTCGGCCCGCGCCAACTCGTCCAGCACGAAACGGGTGTCGGCCACCCGCACATCCGTCACCTTCTTCAGCAGCTCGGGAATCCGCCCCGCCTTCTGCGCGCGGGCCATCTCGGCGGGTATCACGCTGCGGGCCACCCGGCCGCCGGGGAACTGCACCGCCGCGGCCTCGTAGGTGTGGTCGATGCTCACCACCACGTAGCCACGGGAGGCCAGTTCGTCGCAGAGGGTGCTGCCGAGCGACCGCGGATCGCCCGCGCCGGGGGAGTAGAGCAGCACCGGCAGCCGCCCGTGGGACCGCTCGGGCGGCGCGCCCCGGTGTGCGGCGGTACGGGTGGCCGCCCAGTCGACGGCGCCCCGCGGCACGTACTCGGAGAAGGCGTTCATCGCGTCGAACCCGGCCGCCTCGCCCGGCAGCATCTGCGGCGCACGCGGATACCGCCCGGCGTCCGCGCCCGCCGGATAGCGCACGCTCACCATCAGCGCGCGGCGCTCCCCGGAAACCCACGGGTCGCGGCGCTCGTGGTCGGTCAACTGCAGGGACACCACGCCCACTCGGTGGGATCCCGTAGGGGCCGGCAGGTGCATCCGGACGGCCTTCGGCGCCGGGCGGGCCGAGTCGGCCGATGGCGCGCTCGTCCGCGTCGCGGCCGGTCGCGGCGCCCCGGCCGGTGTCCCGTCCGCCGCCCCCGCGGACGCCCCGGCGGAGGTGGCGATCAGACTGACGGCCATCACCAGCGCCCCCACCGCCGCCGACCGCCGCACCGACCGCTGCTCCCTGGCCAACCGGGCTTCCCGCTCCGCGCTTTCGGCCGTACCCGCCCCGGCACCCTCGCCCGTCCCCATGCCCCAGCCCATCCCGTCCTCGCCCCCGATTCGCACGTCTGCTGCCGCCGACGGCAGGGCGGCGCGGCTGCGGTCCTGTCATTCCCCCGTCCCGCGCCCCGTCCCGCGCTGCGCCCTGCCGTGGCCCTTCCAGGATCGTGTTCTGGAGGGGGCCGCGCGATGGTGGGGGCACCCGAGCGGGGGGTGTGGCTAGCACGACCCTGTACCCCGTACCCCCGGAATCACGGCGAAGGAGATCGTGGCTCTCCGCGCGAAGGAGCGGGACGCCCCCGCGCACGGAGAGCCCGGGTATCAGATCCCGAAGGGTGCCGCGTAGTGGACGGTGCCGCTGGGCAGCGGGTGGGTCTCGTCGAGGGTGAGGGCCATCATGGCTTCGTCCGGGACGTCGATGGTCAGGCCGATGCCGTGGGTTGAGGCGCGGGTGAAGCCGAAGCGCGGGTAGTACGTGGGGTGTCCGAGGACGGTGAC
>NZ_JBITJM010000052.1:0-1104 GCF_044460025.1 Streptomyces sp. NPDC050161
CTAGGGCGTGTATTGAGTTGTGATCAATTTGCGGGATGTGCCTTCGCGGCGGGGCGCGATCCGATAGACCGTCTTGCGTGACACGAGTGCAACTGACGGACTTGGAATGGGAGTTCATCGGACCGTACCTGCCGGTTGGCGAGTACGGTCCGTACCCCGAGCGGCTGCGGCAGCAGTTCGAGGGTGTGATCTGGCGGTTCAGGACTGGCGGACAGTGGCGGGAGATGCCGAAGGAGTTCGGCGCCTGGTCGACCGTCCACAACCGCTTCCGGCAGTGGCGTGACGCCGGCGTCTTCGAGGCCCTGCTGGAGGGCCTGATCGCGGAAGCCGCCAAGCGGGGCGAGGTGGATCTGTCCTTAGTCAGCATCGACTCCACCACCGCACGCGCTCACCACGACGCTGCCGGGATGCACCTGGACGAGAACGTCCTGGCCGCCCTGGAGAAGGCTGCCGCCGAGGCGGAGAGAGCCAGGTCAAAAGGGGCAGCCTCGAAGAACAGAACGGGCAGGACACCGGGACTGATCCCGAGCGGGAGGAGCGACGACGCATCCGGCGTCAGCGAAAACTCCGGCTGAAGGCCGCCCTCCTGGGACGGTCCAGAGGCGGGCAGACGAGCAAGATTCACCTCGCCGCCGACCGCGAATGCCGCCCGCTGGCCCTCGTGCTGACCGCAGGCCAGGCCGCGGACAGCCCGCAGTTCAGCCCCGTGCTGCGCAAGATACGGGTCCGCGGTCCCGTCGGCCGCCCCCGCACCCGGCCGGACGCGGTCGCCGGGGACAAGGCCTACTCATCCCGCAGCAACCGGGCCCACCTGCGCAGACACGGCATCAAGGCAGTCATTCCGGAGAAGAAGGACCAGGCCGCCAACCGCAGGAAGAAAGGCTCTGGCGGCGGTCGGCCCGTCAGCCACGACGCCGACCTCTACAAGGAGAGGAACACCGTCGAGCGCCTGATCAACAAGCTCAAGGCCTGGCGAGGCATCGCCACCCGATACGACAAGACCCCGGACAGCTACCTCGCCGGCCTACACCTGCGCGCCTCGATGATCTGGATCAAAGACCTCACCCGGACCACCCATTGATCACGACCCAATACGCGCCCTAG